>JAAYEC010000048.1 GCA_012728915.1 Deltaproteobacteria bacterium
CAACGGCAGCATGATCGGCGGCTTTGCCGTCGTGGCCTGGCCGGCCCTGTACCGGTCCTCCGGCGTCAAGACCTTCATGGTGAACCATGAGGGTGTCGTCTACGAAAAGGACCTCGGGGCCGACACGGCGAAACTCGCGACCGCCATGGCCGTCTTCGACCCGGACGCGTCGTGGAAAAAGGTGGAGGCAAGATAGGGAACAGGCAGGAAGGCACGGAGCTGCGAAAGGCCGGCCCCATCCCGGGGACGGGCAGGGCCCCCTGCCATCGTCATGCCCTGCGACGAGCGGCGGTCTGTAGGCCCGAAAGGGCCTGGTGGAGGAGATTCGTGAAGCATCAGGACCCGTGCGGGGGGCGGGAAGCCGACGTGCATCTCCTGCTCGACACCGGCACGTCCGCGACGACGATCTACAGCGATGTTGCGGATCAGCTCTCCATCGACCTGGAAAGGGCGAAGAAGGCGAGGGTCCAAGTCGTCGGGGGGGAGGTCCTGGAGGCGCACGTGGTCCCTCTCGACAGGCTGACGATAGGGCCCCACACGAGGCGCAACGTGCACGTCGTGGTCGTCCCCCACAGGGGCCCCGCCGCCCGATACCACGGGCTGCTCGGCATGGATGTGCTGCGGGGGCTCAAATACCGGGTCGACTTCAAGAAACAGGTCATCCTCTGGGAGTAGGCGGGGCCTCGGCCGACGGCGGATGTCACACCAGGCCGCGGCGCCTCGGCACGGAACCGTTCATCATCCGTGCCCTGCGGGCGTCGTGGTGTTTCACGAGGGCTTCCGCGCGACGGGCTGACCCTGCGCGGGCGGGCTTCCCCCGCCCCAGATGTGCGGCGCACGGCATGGGTCCTACTTCTTGAGCGCCCGGCCCAGTTTCGCCTCCACCGAGCGGACCTTCTCTGTGATGCGGTCGGGCTTCCCCGGCCTGTCGTCGATCGTGATCGTCGTCAGCGCACGGGGCGCGTCCCGCAGGGCCTCGCGGTGGCACTGCCCGACCAGTGCCATCACCTCGTCCCACCCGCCCTCGACGATCGTCCCCATGGGCGTGAGCCGGTACGGGAGACCGCTGCCGTCGACGAGGTCCAGGATCCTTGCCACCTGCCCGCTGATACTTTCCCCCTTGGCGAGGGGGACGATGCTGAACTGCACCAGCATGGGGAACCTCCTTTTTCGTCCCGGGCGATCTGTTATCGCCGAGACCGCAGAGATGACGGACAGCATACCACAAAACCGATGGAGGGGGCAGGAGCGGGAGGGGGAAAGCGCCGTGACAGGCTCCCGGAAATAGGGTGGAAATTCGGCGCGATCCCTGATAGAGAGAAGCGGATCGTTCATCGGGCCTGCGAGCCGGGGATCGCCCCGGGCCTGCCGGGATCCGGGGCAAACCAAGGAAAAGGAGAGGACTTATCCGTATGGCATCGAAGCTGAAGCAGACGCAACTGCGGAGGAAGGAGCAGTACGAACGAAAGCTGAAAAACCGCCTGGCGCTCCTGGCCGAAAGAAAGATGGAGCCCGCCCGGATGGACAGGGACGCGATCGTCAAGAACCTGCGCGCGCAGATCGAGGCCGCCGATGCGCGGCTGAAGGCAATTGCCGCGATCGAGAAGAGGACGGAGGATCAGGCGAAAGCCAAGGCCGACAAGGCCGCGGCGGAAAAGGCGGCCAGGGAGGCCCCTGCAAAGGCGGCGGAGGGTGGCAGGGAGAAGAAGGAAAAGGCGGCGAAGGCCCCGGCGGAAGGCCAGGAGAAGAAAGAGAAGAAGGAAAAGAAGAAAAAAGAGGAGAAGCCGGAATAGGCACAGATCGAGCCGGCCACGGACGGGCCAGACCGTCCCTGCGGAGGGCAGGCCGTTGGACCTCGGGCCCGCATCGGGGAGTCCTGCGAGCGGGTCGGTTACCGCGTCCCGCTGGGAACGGATTGAACGACTGGGGACGGTGTTGACCGGCTTGACCGATGCCGAGTTGGCTATTCCGGCCTGAAGCAGGCAGGGAAGCCAGTCAACGCAGCCGACACAGCCCCCATGAAACAGCAAGGCCGTCCCCGACAAGGAGACGGCCTTTCGAATGTTCCGTTGGCTATGAGATTACCGAAAGCTCCGATCAAAGAGCCCGGCGATCGCCTTCTTCCCGTTCACCTCCAGGAAGCGCGTCCCGGTCCCGGTGAAATGGATGTGGGTGATGACGGGGTCCCCGCAGGGCGCCCCGTCCGTGTCAGTTTTCGCCCCGGATCAGCATCGTCGCAGGATCCAGGTGCAGGCGCTTCTCGCCGGCCTCCACGGCGATGCCCCGCAGGGGCTCCACGACGATGTCGGCGCCCTTCGGCTCGAGCCTCAGGATCACGTCGAACAGGTCTCCGGCCTCCGCCAGGGCGGGCGGGAGCCCATCGGGCGTCGGCGCTTCGTGCCGGTGGGTGTGAACGGTGAACCAGGCGAAGACCCCGAGCCGGACGGCGAGCAACTGCAGCGCCATGAGGCGCTCCCTGGTGGCCTCTCCGAAGGGGAACCCGTCGATGAGCACCATCTCCGGGCGGAAGATGTTCTGGGCCGTCAGGTCCGTCAGCCGCTCCTCCAGCCTGGGGACGGTGAAGCCTTCCGTCTTGAAGGTCATGATGAACCGGTGGGGAAGCAGGTCCTCGAGTGCCCCGTCGAGCCGCGTCCACCTGGAGCGGCTCGCCAGGTCCTGGAAGAGTTTCTCGTACCAGAGGCTCACCTTGGTGACGGGCTCGTCGAGGCTGATGTGCAGGACGTTCTTTTCCTGCAGCATGGCGTTGAGGGCAAGCTGCACGATGAAGGCCGTCTTGCCGACCCCGGCGGGGGCGAGCACCGCGCCGAAGCGGCCTGCCGTGAGGATCTCTTCGCCCTCGCGGCCCAGGGACCGAAGGGGGTTGCGGAGGATCAGATCTTTCTTGAGCATGTGGCAATTCCTGTTTCTCGGATGAATGACGGTTTCGATCGACCGGGTCTGCATGGGCACGATGCCGTTGTTCCCAAACGGGGTCCGGGGTCCTTAATGACGCGGTTGCCGGGCCGCTTTTCCCCTGTTTCCCCGTTCCTGAAGAGGGAACCCTCCCGCCTCGATCCCGTCAAGGGGGAGCAAGAGCGGGGCAAGGGCTCTTTTCAGGCCGCGTTCTTCTTCCTCGCCGCCACTTCCTCGGCGATCTTCTCGGCGACCGACTGGGGCACGAGCTTGTACATAGCGAACTCCATGGTGAACTGCGCCTTTCCCTGCGTGGCGGAGCGCAGCGCCGTGGAGAACCCGAACATCTCGGCCAGGGGGACGTGGGCCTCGACGACGGACAGGACGCCCTCGTCCTGCGCGCCGACGATCATGCCGCGGCGCTGGTTCAGCAGGCCGATGACCGGGCCCTGGAACTCGGTGGGCGTCTCGACGACGACTTTCATGACAGGCTCGTGGATGACGGGCCTGGCCTTCGCGTAGCCTTCCCGGAAGGCGCCCCGGGCCGCCTGCTGGAAGGCGATGTCCGAGGAATCCACCGTGTGAAAGGCGCCGTCGTCGATGACGACCTTCACGCCCGTGACGGGGAATTCCATGCGGGGGCCCTTGGCGAGGCAGGAGCGGAAGCCCTTCTCGCAGGCCGCGATGAACTGGGTCGGGATCGCACCGCCGGTCACCTTGTTCTCGAAGACGAATTCCGCGTCGGCGACGGGCTCGAGCCAGCCGGCCACGCGGCCGTACTGGCCGGAGCCGCCTGTCTGCTTCTTGTGGGTGTAGTTGAACTCGGCGCGCTGCGTGATCGTCTCGCGGTAGGCGACCCGCGGGCTGCCCGTGGTCACCTCGGCCGCGTACTCGCGCCGCATGCGCTCCACGTAGACCTCGAGGTGCAGCTCGCCCATACCCTCGATGATCGTCTCGCTGGTCTCCGGGTCGACGTGGCACCGGAAGGTCGGATCCTCCTTGGTGAAACGGTTCAGGGCCTTGGACATGTTGATCTGGGCCTTGTTGTCCTTTGGCACGATCGCCAGCGAGATGACCGGCTCGGGGACATACATGGAGGTCATGGTGAGATTGACGCCCGGGGAGACGAAGGTGTCGCCCGAGGCGCACTCGATGCCAAACAGGGCGCCGATGTAGCCCGCGGGGACGGCCTCCATGTCCTCCATCTGGTCGGCGTGCATACGGACGACGCGGCCCACCTTGACCTTCTTGCCCGTGCGGACGTTGACGATGGTGGAGCCCCGGGCGATCGCGCCCTGGTAGACGCGGATGTAGGTGAGCTGCCCGTAGGGGCCGTCCTCGAGCTTGAAGGCGAGCGCCACGACGGGCTTTGCCGGGTCGCTGGCGAGCGTCACGGGCGCCTCGTCCTTTTCCATGTCCAGGGCCGTGTTCTCCACATCCGAGGGGCAGGGCAGCAGGGCGCAGACGGCATCCAGGAGGGGCTGGACGGCCTTGTTCTTGTAGGCCGAGCCCATGAGCACCGGCGTCAGCTCGCGGCTGATCGTCCCGGCGCGCAGGGCCGCGATCAGCAGCTCCCGCGGGATCTCCCGCTCCTCGAGGGCCGCCTCCATGAGCTCGTCGGAGAACATGGACGCCGCCTCGATCATCTCCGCCCGCTTCGCCGCCGCTTCATCGCGCAGCTCGGCGGGGATTTCTCCGGTACGCACCACCTCGCCGTTTTCTCCGTCGAAGTACAGGGCCTTCATGTCGACGAGATCGACGACGCCCTGGAAGTTCATCTCCAGGCCGATAGGGATCTGCAGGGCCACGGCGTTGTGGCCGAGCTTCGTCCTGAGCTGGGCGATCACGCGGGACGGGTCGGCCCCGCTGCGGTCGCACTTGTTGACGAAGGCGATGCTGGGAACCTTGTAGCGCTTCATCTGCTGGTCCACGGTGATCGACTGGGACTGGACGCCTCCCACGGAGCACAGCACGAGGACCGCGCCGTCGAGCACCCGCAGGGAGCGCTCCACCTCGATGGTGAAGTCCACGTGCCCGGGGGTGTCGATGAGGTTGATCTCATGGCCGAGCCATTCGCAGAAGGTGGCCGCGGAGGCGATCGTGATCCCCCGCTCCCTCTCGAGCTCCATGGAGTCCATCGTCGCGCCGACGCCGTCCTTGCCCTTGACATCGTGGATCGCATGGATGCGCTTGGTGTAGAAGAGGATGCGCTCCGACAGGGTGGTTTTCCCGGAGTCGATGTGGGCGCTGATGCCGATGTTCCGGACCTTCTGGATGTCGCTTTTCATGGTCCCTTTCCTGGTGTTGGAATCCCGCCAGCCGTTACGGAAAAGAAAACTCCCCGCATCTGACAGGTTCATCAAACGGGGGAGCCATCGAACCAAATCCTGCAATGGATACCTGGAACTCTAGCGTAAGGTCTGACGTAATTTTTGATTAATATACATGTAAAACCGGTTTGTCAATATATATTTTTGAGAAACTCTGGGGCAGGGAAGGAGCGGCCCTGGGGGGACGAAGCTGCGGCGGGTGGGACGCAGGAATCCGTTCACGCCGCGGGCCCGCCGCACGCGGCCGACCGGGACACCGCCGCAGAGCGCCGGTGCCGGCGGGTTTTTTGTTGCCGTGCCCGGCGGTTTGCTGGTAGATAAGGCCGAAAACAGGCCGGAAAGGGGTCGGCATGGGCAAGGTCTACGAATACCGGACGACGGTGACGATCGGGGATACCAACCTTCTGCAGCACATGTACTTCGTGCATTTCTTCACGCTCCAGGGGATCACGCGGGACCTCTGGGTAAAGGAGTGCGTGCCGGGAGGTCTCGAGTCCATCCGCGACGGCCTCGTCCTTATCACGAAAAACGCCATGTGCGAGTACAAGAAGGACTTCTTCCTGTACGACCGGGTGCTCGTGCAGATGCAGATCCGGAACCTGCGGGGAGCCAGCACGGAGCTCGTTTTCCGGTTCTACAACGAGGCGACGATGGAGCTTCACGCCGAGGGGACCAACGAGATCGTGTTCGCCAACAGCAATCATCGCGTCTGCCGGATCCCGCCGAATTTCCGGAACGCGGGGATCGAGTATTCCGCAGACGAGTGAGGGCCCCGCGGGGGCGCTTCCGGCATGGCGGAGACGCAGGCAGCGGACCGCCTGCGCGGAACAGCGTCAGGCGCCGATGGGACAGCGGATTTTCCCGTCCCGGCGTCATGGGCGCGGCCCGGGGCATGGGGCCTGCCGGCGCGGTGGCATCCCGGTTGCATGCCTTTTCCGGAAGGGGCGAGAAAAGGCTCCCCGGGGCCCGGTCGGCCCCATCCCGTAACGAAAAAGGTCCCCCATGGACGTCCAATACATCAACCCCTTCCTGGCCGGAACGCTGGAGGTGCTGAAGAAGATGGCCCACATCGATGCCGTCCCGGGCACGCCCCGCGTCAAGGCGGACGGTGCGGCCTGCGGGGATGTCTCGGGCATCATCGGCATCACGGGTGATGCGCTGGGGTCTCTGGCGCTGAGCTTCTCCGAGGCCTGTATCTGCGAGATCGTCGCCAACATGCTGGGCGAGCGGTTCGACGGGGTGACCCAGGAGATCATCGATGCTGCAGGGGAACTGACGAACATGATCTCCGGGGCCTCGCGGACCCGGATGGAGAAGATGGGCATGAGCGTTTACGCGGCCATCCCCACCGTCGTGCACGGCCGGCAGCACACGATCAGCCACATCCTGAAGAGCCCGAGCATCGTGATCCCCTTCTCGACGGCCCCGGGGCCGTTCTTCGTCGACGTCTGCATCAGGACGATGGATGCAAGCGAGCGCGCCGCCGTCCACTACGGCGTGGCCAATATCCGGACGCCCGTGGGGTCCGGGGCAGCCGCTCCGCCGCCGGGCAGGCCCCGGGAGGCGGGTGCCCGGCCGCCCGCGGCCGACGCCCCCAAGAGTCCCGTGCTCGACATCCGGCCCGTGGAGCAAGGGGGGCAGGGCAGGCCCGTGGATTTCGAACGGGTGAAGGAGGGCGCGGCGGGAAGGCTGGAGGTCCTGCGGGCGAAGCTCAAGGACGTGAGCGCAAAGCGCAACGCCCTCCAGGAAGAGCTCAACGGCAAACCCTTCATGGACATCGCGAAGCGCAAGCGGTTCAAGAGCGACATCGAGTTCTACGACAAGCAGATCAGGCAGGTGAAGCTCGACATGCGGGGGCTCGAGATGGTCGCCAGGATGTCGCAGGAAGACCTCGACAACCCGAAGATCTCCGCGCACTACCAGAACTACGACACGCGCCGGAAACGCTGATTCCCCGCAGCTCCGGGGACACGACGCAAGGCGCGGCCCGTCGCCCGGCCTGCCGGCGGGAAGGAGGCCGTCCGCTGCGGGGCGGCCCCCGGACACTCTCTTCCGCAAGGCGGGTCGAGGCGCCCCCTATTTCGGTTTTTCGCCTCCCCACAGCGAGAGCAGCGGCCCTCTGACCTTCATGGCCTTGCACTTGTCCTCGCACTCCTTCCGCATCAGCTCGTCATACCGGTCGATGACTACGAACTCGGCATAGTCGAACATGAGGATCATGCGGCTCTGGCTCTCCAGCGCATGCCGCTGGTCCACGGCCGTCTCGAAGATGGCCTGGTACTCGGCAAAGAGCCACATGTGCCGCCTCATCAGGATGAGCGCGTAGACCGCCTGGGGAAGGGGGATGCCGTCCCGGTAGCTGGCGTCGGCGTACTTCGAGAACAGGGCGTAGGCATCCTCGAAGGGCTTCTCGGTGGCGAAGAGTTTGAGGAAGCCGCTGTAGAACGTCAGCGCCTGCTCGATGGCCTTTTCCTCTTTCAGCGTGTGATAGACCGGCGTCTTGGGGTTGATCTTGACGTTCTTATACCATTGCTGGGCGATCGCCCTGGAATTCTGCTCGACGATCTCGATGAGCTTCGTGGCGTGCGGTCTCATGTGCTGACCTCCTTCCTTTCAGCCTGAACGGGGATCACGGTCGACGGATTGTCCGGCCTGCCGCGGGGCGGCTAGGACGACTTGCCGCTCCTGCGGGTCGTGCGCTTCTTCAGGGCGTTTTCGGCAACCTTCTGTCCCGTGATGTTCTCCAGGGTCTCCACGGCCCCGACGAGCTCGCCCCGCGAATCCCGGATGACCGCCGCGGTGAACCGCAGCCAGTGTCCGCCTTTGCCGACATCCGGCAAGAAGTCGGTCGCCTCGTAGGCCTCCTCGATGAGGTCGGACTTGCGGTATTTCCCCGAGTACCACTTGGCCACCTTGTCCGTCGCGCCATCCACGAGCAGGTCGGCCATGCACGGCCTCTCCTTCCCGTAGAAGGCCCGCCACTGCTGGTTGGTCCCGACCATGTCCACGGCCTTCAGCCCGGTGAGTTTCTCCAGGGCCCGGTTCCAGTAGAGGATCCGGTGGTCCCTGCCGATCACGAAGGCGGGGATAGAGAACCCCTGGACGATGCTGTGGAGCCTCTTCTCGTTCTCGAGGCACTGCTGCTCCGACTCCTTGCGTTCCGTGATGTCCTCGAGGGTCTCGATAGCGCCGACCAGGGCGCCGCGGGAGCTCCGGATGGGGGACACGGTGAATCTCAGCCACCGGCCCTTCTTCCCGAGATCGGGGAAGAAGCCCTCGGCTTCGTAGGTGTCCTCGAGGAGCTTCGACTTCGCGACCCCGCCGTACCACTCGGGGATCGTCTCGAGGGACTGGTCGACGAGCAGGTCCGCCATGCAGGGGCGTTCCTTGGCGTAGAAGGCCCGCCAGTGACGGTTGGTGCCGATCATCTCCTCTGCCGGGATTCGGCTGAGTTGCTCCAGGGCACGGTTCCAGTAGAGCACCTTGTGGTCCAGCCCGATCACGAAGGTCGGGATGGGCGAGCCCTCGATGATGCTGAAGAGCTGCTGCTCGCTTTCGCGGCGCGCCAGTTCCGCGACCTTGCGCTCCGTGATGTCCTCGAGGGTTTCGATGGCGCCGATGATCTCGCCGCGGGTATCCCGGATCGCCGCGGCCGTGAAGCGCAGCCAGACGCCCTTTTCCCCTAGGGCGGGGAAGAAGTCGGTCGCCTCGAAGGCCTCCTCGAGCAGCTCGGACGTCTCATACTTGCCCTCGTACCACTTCGGGATCCGATCGGCCGCGCCGTCGACGAGCAGGTCCGCCATGCAGGGCCTCGGCTCCGCGTAGAATGCCCTCCAGTGCTGGTCGGTCCCCACCACTTCGCTCATCGGGATCTTGCTCAGGCGCTCGAGGGCCCGGTTCCAGTAGAGGATGCGGTGGTCCTTCCCGATGACGAAAGCGGGGATGGAAAAGCCCTGGACGATGTTGTGCAGCAGGTAAGCGGATTCACGGGGGTCGCTCGTGAGCTCCCCCCGGCTGCCCCTGCCGGCGTCCTTTTTCCCGACCGTTTTCTTGCTCATGGTAAAACCCTCCTTTCGTGAAAAGCCCGCCTGGTCGCCCGGCCGGGGCCGGATCTCCCGCTCTGGCGGTCCGCTGACGCGTTACCCTCGCCTCGACGTGCCTGCCGCGGCAGGCCCCGGTTCCTCCCTCCCCCCCGGCATCGCCGGGATGGGGAGGGCGGCCACGGGGGAAGCCCTGGTTGAAGAATGCGGGAAATCCGGGGGAAAGGCAATATGAGTAGATAATGAGTAAAACGGTAGGTACTTCCTAATGCTGCGGTCCCTGAAGGCGGAGCGGAGGATGGCCCCCGCCGGGGACGGGCTACTTGTGAAAGCTGCTGATGTCGAAGTAGTAGCGCAGGCGGGCCCCGTCGCTCGTGAGAATGACGAAGATCTCGTAGCTGCGAGCCCCGCGGTGCAGGATCTCCTGGGATTCGATGAACCAGTCCAGGCTGCGGAAGCCATGCAGGCTGGAGATGTAGCCGTACTGGTCGGCCAGCCCCTTTCGCCGGTCCCGGGCATGGATCACGACGGCGTGCTCCATGTCGATGCCGTCGCCGCCCGACCATTCCTCGGCCATTTCCATCGAAACGGCCTTGCTGATGCCCCTGCGGGGCCTTTTCTGCATGATGGCATCCAGAAATCCCATGATGACCACCCTCGAACGGATTCAGTGCCCGATCATCTGCAAGACATGTGCCCCGGGGGCGGGCGATTGAGGAACCCGGGCGGATCGCCTACCGGATGACGATCTTCTTGTTCTGGAGGTAGAGGATCAGGAGAACCAGCAGGATGATGACGAGCACCGCGACGACGACACCGCCGCCGTCTCCCCCGGCCAGCACCCGATCCGAGGCCCGGGCCATGAGGTGGATCTGCTCGTCGGACATCGCCTGCAGGCGCTCGCGGGCCTCCGCCGGCGAGAGCCCGTGCGCCTCGAGGCCCGCCCTCACGACCTCGGTCTCGAGTGCGCGCTGGATCCGGCTCAGTTCCTCGCAGCGGGGCTTTCCCGGATCGGAGGGAGCCGAGGCGAGGCCCCCCACCATCCCCGCCAGGGCGGGCGACGTCAGGAAGGCTGTCAGGTAACAGACGAACGCAACGGCAAGCATGGGGCGTCTCAGTCTCGAAAGCACGGTTTTTCCTCCCTGTCCCGTCCGGCGGAGCGCCGGTCCTTTTTCCTGAACGTGGCGCGGATCGTGTGATCCTCCGTGACGTCCGTGAACATGTACAGGCTCACGGGCCCGATCGAGACGCCGTCCACTTCGACATCGCCGATCGCGTAGCCTTCCCGGGGCCGGATAACGAACATCCGGCTCCGGCCGTACCCGACGGACTGCCGGGACGAGGGCGTGATGACGCCCCCCTGCCCGGAGGCGGCTGTGATGGTGATTTCGGATCCCGGCGGCTCCTCGCCGCAGGGCCATGGGATCTTCGTTGCCCGCATGGCATTCCTTCCCGGTCCGGCCGTACTGCCGGGGGGTGCGAAGGGACATCCTCCCTGGGGAATAGAGGGGGCATAAAACAAAAATTCCCCAGGGAGGGATCCGTATCAGGACGGTTCTAGAACTTCCGTTTGAACGTAGCGCTGATTGTCTGGTTGTCCCTGACGCCGGAGAAGGTGTACGACCTGACCGCCCCCACGGAGACGCCGTTCACCTTGACGTCGTAGATCCTGTAAAGCCAGCCGGGCCTCACGGTGAACGTCTTGCTCGACCCGATGGCCACTGCAACCGAACCGGAGGGCGAGATGCTGCCGCCGGTCCCGGCCGAGCTCGTGATGGTTGCCTTTGCCGATGCGGCCTGCTGGCTCACCGCAAGGCTGCTGCCGGCGATCGTGATGCGCGCCGATCTGGCCGCGGCGGCCGTGTTGGCGGTCACGGAATAACCGACCGTCCCCGTCCCGGAGCCGCTCGCGCCCGCCGTCACGGTCAGCCAGGAGGCGGTGCTCGACGCGCTCCAGGGGCAACCCGCCTGGGTGGTGACCGTCACTCTTCCCGTCCCCCCGGAGGCGGCGAAGGACTGGCTCGCGGGCGATATCGTGTAGGAACAGGCCGTGGCCGGCGCCGTGTAGGAGACTTCACTGGAGTACGCGCTCTCCTTGCCCGAAACGTCATAGGCCTTGCAGGCGAAGTAATACTTCCGCCCCGCCTCGAGGCCGCTGATGCTGACGCTGGTCCAGTTGCCCACATCGACCGTGCTGGGGTAGCTCCCGCTGGCCGTCCCGTAGCCGACCCTGTAGCCCGCCACGGTTGCTTCCCTGTTGGCGTCCCAGGCGAGCGTCACGTCGGCCGCAAGGGCCTGTCGGGCAAACCCGGTCAGGATCAACAGGAAAAAAAAGGACAAAAAAAGTCTTTTTCGGAAGACGAGTCGCCTCGCAAGGCCCATGTGCCGCTCCGTAATGCCTGCCGGCAGAGATCGGGCAGGTGAACTGCCTGCGCGGAGCCTATAGGCAACGAGCATACCACCCGAAGCGGAAATAATTCATGTTCTTGATATAATTGATTATCTGGATAGTTCCGGCAAGCTGGAGACCCTTGGGAATGCGGGTCTTGTTGCAGGGAGGATCCTACGCAACCCGGGGCGATATTCTGAAATAATCCCTGAAATCAGCTGGTTGCTGTGTATGGTTTTCCCTCCATGCACCTCGACGGACGGGAATCGGAGGGGCCGTGCGCATCTGGCCGGACGATCGCCCCCGGGAGCGGGGCCGATGGAGACGGGGATGGGGGTGTACGAACGCTACAGCGCTGCGGATGAATCCGTCTGAAAGAGGCCCTGCATGGCCCTGAGCAGATCCTGGAAGGGGACCGGCTTGCGGAAGAACAGGTGGGCGCCGGATTTTTCGAACTCGTTCACGTTGACCTGGCCGGTCATCCCGATGATTCGGATGTGAGGGTACCCTGTCCTGATTGCCTCGCAGAGCTCGAAGCCCGACATCCCCGGCATGACCGCATCGGTGATGACGACGTCGTAAGGGGCGCTCTCCAGGCGGCGAAGGGCCGCGAGACCGTTTTCAGCCGTGTCCGTCTCGTGGCCTGCCCGCAGCAGGTAGAGTCTCAGGATCTCCGTCATGAAGGGGTCATCGTCTACAACCAGGACTCTCATCAGCGACCACCGTAATTTCAGACGAGGGTTTCTAGAGCAAGGCCCGTACCATCCGGTCCTGACTTTCCAACTCCTTGAATACGCTTATCTTGTCATGCGAGCCGAGGCGGGCGCCCCTGTCTGCCGACGCTTTCCTTGCAGGGTTTTCCCTTCAAAGCGCCTGACAAAGCGATGCACCGCCCCTCAGTCCTTTCGGAAGTCCAGTGGATCGATCCGGTATTTCTCCAGCAGCTCGTAGAGATCGGCCCGGTACTTGCCGGCCAGCTTGGAGGCCCGGCTGACGTTCCCCCGGCTGATCTTCATGAGCTGGACCAGGTAGTTCTTCTCGAAATCCTGCTTGCTTTCCTTCAGGGGCTTGAACGCCTGCTTTGCGTCCGGCTGTCCCGGGACGATGATGAGATCCTCGGGGATCACGTTTTCCGTCGACATGACCACGGCGCACTCGATCATGTTCTCGAGCTCCCGGACGTTGCCGGGCCAGGCATAGATCATGAGTTTCTGCATGGCGCCCGCCGAGAGGCGCTTGACGGGTTTTTCGAGCTTCTGGGCCACCTTGCCCAGGAAGTGCTCCGCGAGCACCGGGATGTCCTCCTTGCGCTCCCGCAGGGGCGGCACCCTGATCGGCACGACATGGACGCGGTAAAAGAGGTCATTGCGGAAGGTCCCTTTCTCGACCTCCTGGACGATCTCCTTGTTCGACGCCGAGACGATCCGGACGTCCACCTTCACCGTCCTGTGGGCACCCAGGGGGTAGAACTCCTTTTCCTCGAGGGCCTTGAGGAGCTTTCCCTGCATGGCCAGGGGGATCTCGGAGATCTCGTCGAGGAAGATGATGCCCTTGTCGGCCTGAACGAAGAGCCCCTTTTTGCTCGCCACGGCGCCCGTGAAGGCCCCCTTCTCGAACCCGAAGAGCTCGCTCTCCAGCAGGGTGGCGGGAATCGCCGCGCAGTTGATGCCGACGAAGGGCTGCTCCCTGCGCTTGCTGAGCCTGTGCAGGGCGCGGGCCACCATCCCCTTGCCCGTGCCGCTCTCGCCGCTGATGAAGACGTTGGAATCCGTCTCGGCGGCAAGCGCCACGGCGTCGAGGACCCGCCTCATGGCCTCGCTGCGCGCGATGATGCTCGACCCCTCCAGGTCCGCGCGCATCATGTGCCTCAACCGCTTCACCTCCCGGGACAGGCTTGACTTCTCGATCGCGTTGCGGATCTGGACGAGCAGCTCGCGGTAGTCGAAGGGCTTGGTGAGATAGCTGTACGCCCCCTCCTTCATGGCCTCGACGGCGCTCTCGATGGTCCCGTAGGCCGTGAGGATGATCACCGGCAGGTCGGGGTCGATGTCCCGGATGCTCTTCATCAGCTCGATGCCGCTGCCCTCCGCGAGCCTCAGGTCGAACAGGGCGATATCGTAGGTCTCCTCCTCGAGCCTCTTCTTCGCTTCGCCGGCCTCGGAAGCCGCCGTCACGGAGAAGCGCTCCGATTCCAGGCGCATCTGCAGCACCTTCAGAACACTCACGTCGTCATCGACGATCAGGATTCGTTGCATGGCGGATCCTCACTTGCGCGGCGGCGTCTGTCGCCGCTTCTCTTCCCGGCTCCGGTCGATTTCCTTCATCTGTTCGATCTGTTTCTGCAGGGCATCGAGCTGTCTCTCGAGAGCGTCGACCTGCCTCTTCAGGGCCGGCGCCCCCCGGTCGCGGTTCGCGAGATCCTTCTCCCGGCCCGCCAGATCGACGAGGACCGCGATGAAGGCGTCTGTCGGCACGCGGTACGCGCTCCCGGGATACTCGGCGACGAGTTGCCGGAAGCTCTCCAGGGCCTTCCCGTAGTCTTTCTTCGGGTTGCGGGGGTGGGCCTGGATGCAGCCGATCTTGAAGAGGCCCTCGTCGGCCGCCCTCGGGTAGAGGCGGCCGATCTCGCGGTACCGGTCGATCGCGGCCTCGTAATGACCGGCCGCCATCTGCTGGTCCGCCTGCCAGTAGTCGGGCGTCGAGATCACTCCCTGGAAGCCGGCGCACCCGGAGACGCCGGTCAGGATCAGGCAGGCAAGGAAAAAGTAAAGGTGCTTCCCTTGCCGAGTTCGCTTTGGGCCCATACCCGACCTCCGTGGGCTTTGATGATGTGCTTCACGATGGCAAGCCCGAGCCCCGTTCCCCGCACGGCGCCCTTGCCGTCGTCGACGCGCTTGAATTTCTCGAACACTTCCTTCAGCCCCGACTCGGGGATTCCGCGGCCTGTGTCGGAAACGGCCACCTCGACGAGTTTCTCGTCCCCGAGGTGCCGGGCGGCGACCGTGATGTGCCCGTCGTCGGGGGTGAACTTGAGGGCATTGCTCAGCAGGTTCTCGACCACCACCTCGATCTTCTCGGCGTCCATTCGGATCAGGGGCAGGTCCGACGGGATGTCGAGTCTCATGTCGATCCGCTTGCGCTGGGCGACGGGCGAGAATCGCTGCAGGTTCCGTTCCACGAGCGGCCTCAGGGGCGCTTCCTGCACCACCAGGGGCATGATGCCCGATTCCATCATCGAGAAATCGAGCAGCCGGGTGACGGACCGGATCAGGCGCTCGCAGCCTTCGCGGATGAGGGTCTGCAGCTCCCGCTGCTTTTCCGGCATCTGCGTGAAGAGCCCTTCCTCGAGCATGCTCGAGGCCTCCCGGATCGCGGTCAGCGGCGTACGCAACTCGTGGGAGAGATGGCTGATGTAATCGATCTTCATCTGGTCGAGCTCCCGGAGCCGGTCGCACATCGTGTTGAAGGCCGCGGCCAACTCCCGGATCTCCGGGGGCGAGCCGATGTCCAGCGGGTCTCCGAAGTCTCCCCGGGCGACGGCCTTCGTCTTCTCCCGCAGGCGGGAGATGGGGACGTTGATCGACTGCGTGTTCAGGATGGAGATGGCGATCATGAGCACCACCGCCACGACGAGCGAGATCAGGATCGCATCGGCATTGCGCACCGAGAGGGCCTCGATCTCCCGGAGCTTTTCCTCGCGCGCATCGGAGGAGATCCTCGCCAACTCGCGCAGGTTCTGTCCCGTGTCCCCGACGATCAGGTCCTGCTCGATCCGGTACAGGGCGGCCTCGTCGGCGGGGATCCGGCCGCTTCCCACGCGGGCCGCCATTTCGTCGAACAGCGCGCCGTACCGCACCAGGGACGCCCGAATGGCCTCCAGGAGGGCGCGCTCTTTTTCCGTGTCGGCCAGCGTCGCAAGCTCACTGAGCTTTCCGGCAAGCGCGGCCTCGATGTCCTTGAACTGTCTCAGGTATGTCTCGTCGCCGGCGACGAAGAACTTCCTTTCCGCCGCGTTGGCGTTGTAGAGGGTTTCCTGGCACTCCTCCGCGAGCTGGATCATCCGCGTGTCGTAGGAGGCCACGGCGCGGATGAGCCGGTTGAATTCGCTGAGGTTCCAGATGGTGTACAGGCCGGACAGCAGGACCACGACGATGATCAGGAGATAGCTGCTGATGAGCCTGAAGAGGATCGAAACGTTGAATGCCACCTGTGCGTCTTGCTCCGCGGAGATGCAGCAGCGGCCCCGACGGTCCGCCCTGGCCCTTGTTACCAGAAAAAGACGTTTTTTCCAATCTTTCTTGCGGGCCCCGCGCCGTGGCGTGCCGACGCCTTTTGCTTGCGTTGTGCGTCGCGGGACGGTATCCTGCAAGAAAAGGAGGAACCCACATGCAGGATTTCATCAAGAAGGCCCGGCTGCTCGGGGTTGGTCTTTTCTACCTGGGCAAGGAGAAGGTCGAGGAGACGGTCGCGGAGCTGATCAAGAAGGGGGAGTTGACCGAAAAGGAGGGCAGGGCGCTCATGATCGAACTCCTTGCGAAGTCGAAAGCGGCCACGAAAGACCTGGAGGGTCGCATCCAGCAGATGATGGCCGATGCCCAGGCCCGGCTCCACGCCCCGCTGATCAAGGAGATCGACGCGCTCAAAAAGCGGATCGCCAGGCTCGAAAAAGCGGCGTCCGCTGGGAAGCCAGGGAGCCGGAAGAAGGCCGCCCCGCCGGCGAAACCGGGCAGGTAGCGGGTTCCTGTTACCGTTGTTCGCGCAGGGGGGCCTTGCACGGTCCATCCCGGGGGGTCCGCCGGCCCTAGCGGTGGCCTCCCCGGAAGAATCCGCCCCCGGCGCCGCCGCTTCCCTGTGGGAAGGTGCGGGGGGCATCCCCGGCCCTTCCGCTGACCTGCGGCATGCCGCGGACGGCACTGCCCGCTGCCGCTCTTCCCTGCGGGAAGCCGCGAACGGCGTCCCCGGGCCTGCCGCCTCCGGTTCGTGCGGCATCGAGGCTCCCGCGGCCCCAGGCGCTCTGCCGGCGGACCTCTCCGCCCCGCCCGATCCCCTCGAAGGCCCGCCCCGCGAGGCCGCGCTCCACGACTGCCCGGCCCGGCCGCCTTTCCGCGCCCGTCTGCGCCCGCCCGATCTCTCGCCGGCCGTCCCGATCCGGCCTCCCCGCCCGGGAGAAGACCGCGTCGGCTCTGCCTGTCCGCAGGGAGAGCGCATCGTTTCGCCCCGGGGCACCCGTCCTTCCGGCCCGTGCTGACAGCGCCTCCCGGACGGCCGAGGGGTCGGGCCTGGCGGTCCCGCGGGCGCTCATCGCCGGGCTCTCCGCGCCGGCCGTTCGCCCGGCCCCGGAGGCCTCGTGTCCGCGGAAGCTGCGCCTGTTCTCAACGGCCGCGCGGTTCGTCCGACCGTACCGTTCGCCCGTTGCCGTGTCCCGGTAAGCGACTCCCCTGCGGTGGGCGGGGTCGTGCCGCCAGGGCTGTGCTGCCGCAACCCCGCCGGCAGCTCCGGACGCGCCCGGTGCGCCCTGTTGCCGTGTCGCCCAGGCCCGGCCCACGGCTCCTCCCCCCTGTCCCCCGCGGCTGCCGTAACCGCCGCGGAAATAGGCGCGGTTCACGTAGCAGGTGTGATTGTGCCAGCCCCAGTACCCCCAGCTGCCCCAGTAGGCCCCGACGAAAAGACCCGTGCCGAACCAGATGACCCCCGGCGCGATCGCCACGCCGGCCGGATAGGGGTAGACCACGTACGGGGGATAGGCCGGCCACCACCACGGCCCGTAGACCCACCAGGGGTCGTAGACCGGCACATAGACGATCGAAGGACTCGAGGGCTCGACACGGATGACGTCCCGCTCCACGATGACCTTCTGCTGCTCCGTCGATTTGAGGCTCCCCGCGTCGTGGGCCCGCTTGCGGAGCCTCTGGACCGTGTCCATCACATCGGCCTGCTGGGCGAGGAAGGCATTGCCGACCTTCTCGGTCCAGTCCAGTTTCCGGCTCATCATCTCGAGGACGTCGGGAAAGGGAACCAGGGCTTTCACGCTGGGGTCCCAGTTCTGCTTCTCCAGGGCGGCATTGAACGATTCGGCGGGAAGGCTCCTGTTTTCCCGCGCCCATCTCTCCGCCATGACCACCTCCAGGGGGTAGGTGGCGGCGATGAAAAGGTGGGCGAGGAGCGAATCGGGGTAGAGCGCAATGGGGGCAAGCAACTGGTCCAGCTCAGGCTGGGAAAACGCCCTGGCGCCCGTCCTTGCGGCATCGGGCGACGTTTCCTGAGCAATGATCGGCATCGGTACGGCGATCAGCAGCGCCAGGCACCAGACGAGGGCATACCGGGAGGGTTTCCATAGGTTCATGATCGTCTCCGGCCGGACACCGGCACCGAGGCGCAGGCCGCAGCAGGCGCTGCGGGCCGCGAAACCGCTCCCCGGTCTCCCGGGATGCCGGCGCGGGCAAAACGGTCTTTTCTTGTAAAACGCGCCAGGGAGGATCCGGTTTACCGTCCGGGGACTGATTTCGGCTCCCCGGGCCGGGCGCCGTCACTTGCTTTCGACCCGGTGGATGCCGTCCCAACTCTCGGGCGGCGGGGTTTCCCGGTATCGCCGGCAGCGCTCCATCAGGATACGGGCGGGCTCGTCGCCGTGATTGAGCTCCAGGATCTTCCCGCCGTGCTCCATGGCCTCGTCCCAGCGGCGGCCGAGGTATGCATCGAGCGCTTGTTCAGCCAGCCGGGCGATCGAGCGGGTGCGCTCGTCGGCCGCAGCGGTCTCCGCCATCAGCTCGTAGATCCGGATCCCCCTGGCGCTTCCCTTGACGGAGACGAAGTCGAGGGGACGCGCGACAAATTGGTCCTTCACGAGCGCCCGGGTGCTCTCGCCGATGATGATCTGCGTGCCGTAGAGCTTGTTGAGGCCCTCGAACCGGCTCGCCGTGTTCACCGTGTCGCCCACGACGGTGTAGTTGAGGCGGCTGGCGCTGCCCATGTTGCCCACGATCACCTCGCCCGAGTTGATGCCGATGCGCTGGTGAAACAGGGGCTTCCCCTGCCGTTTCCACCTCTCGTGGAGCGCCTTCAGCTCCTCGAGGCAGGCAAGCGCCGCCCGGCAGGCCGACACGGCGTGATCGGCATTGGGCGTGGGTGCCCCCCAGAAGGCCATGATGCTGTCGCCGATGAACTTGTCGAGCGTCCCCGGGGGCCGACGCCTCAGGGCGTTGCTCATGGCCTCGAAGTATTCGCCGAGCTGCTCGACGAGCTCCTCGGGCGCGAGCCGTTCCGAGATCGACGTGAAGTCGGCGATGTCGGAGAAGAAGATCGTGAGATGGGCCTTGCGTCCGCCGAGTTCCGCCTCGCCCCCCGAGGCGAGGATCTCGCGGACCAGGTCGGCCGGCACGTATTTGCCGAAGGAGCGCAGGCCCCGCTTCATGTCGTGGGTGGCCACCATCAGCTGATCCACCTCCTTGATCTGCGAGCGCTCCAGGGGCCGGGGCTCCAGTTCGAAGCGGCCGATGGCCTCGGAGTCGAGGGCGATCCGGCGCAGGGGCTTTGCGACGAGGGCGGAGATCCAGGCGCTCGAGATCAGGATCAGGAAGAAGGCGGCGATCCCGATCCCCACGGTCTCGAGGTTGTTGCGGTCCACGGCCCCCATGATCTCGCTGTAGGGGATGACGAGGGCGATGGTCCAGCCCGGCACGTTGCTGCCCGCCATCCGGCGGTAGCAGCCGAAATAGTCCCTGCCGCCGGCGCCGAAACGGAACATCCGGAGGTCGTGCCCGAGATAGCCGCCGTCCTGCGTGAATTTGTCCATGAAGCGCACGACCTTCTCGTCGGCGAGCTTCCGCCAGGGCGTGAACTCGAACTGCGTGCGGCCCCGCTCGTCCCTGAATTCGCGGGTGAGGATCTCCGGCTGCGGGTGGGCGAGAACCCGGTGCACCCCCTCTTTTGTCTGCTCGATGATGAAGGCGAAGCCCGCCCGGCCGATCGGGTTGGAGTTGAGGAAGCGGGAGATGGCGCTGATGTCGATGTCGACCGTCGTCACGCCGACGAACTGCCGGTCCCGGTCGTAGACAGGCGTGGCCAGGCTGATCCCCGGGACCGCCCGTGCGCCGCTTCGGAGCGTTCGCCCCTCGGTCCAGACCGGCCCCTCGGCGTCGCGGGCCAGGCTGTACCATTCCGGCAGCATTCTCGCGCCGGTCAGCGGGAACTCCCGACGGTCGAACGCCTTTCGCCGCGGATAGTCTTCGGGCGTGAAGTCGAGGATCACCGCCTTGCCGGCCTTGCGGTCGAACCGGGCCTCGCGGATGCTGAACCCGCCTTCCGCGAGGCGCTCGATGGAAAGCATCAGGCCGTTCTCGAAGCCGGCCGAGAGGAACGTGAAGTGGGTCTGCGTCTCCATGACCCGCTGCAGGTAGCGGGTCAGCCAGTTCAGCGTCTCCGGCTTCATCTGGACGGTGCTCAGGATCTGGCGGTTCATCTCGCCCTGGTCACGGGCGCGGGTGAGGAGCGTGCCGACCCAGTGCCGGATGCGCAGGGAACTCTCGTCCAGCACCTGCGCCGAGAGGGTGTCGGCGTTTCGCTTCAGGTTGTAGTAGGACAGGCCCCCGAGGAGCAGGACCGTGCCGATGAGCATGACGGCCAGGAGCGTCGCCAGGGCCGTGCGGAAGGTGACGCGGGCGGATGCCAGTTTCTGCGCGAAGGGGGTCTTCATGTCCGATTCCTGAACCGGGGCTCGCAAGCCGGCGCGCCGCCGGAGCGCTTGCGGCGTACTGCTGCATTGTAGTACAAACGGCGCCTGCATGCCCCAAAAAAAACGGCCCCTGCCCGCCCGGAGATCCCCCTTCCGGACCTGGCCTGAACGGGCGGGCCTTCCGGCTGTTCAGACTCGCCGCCGCCGCGAAAAGAGAAGCCCCGCATCGAAGGTGCGGGGCTTCCTTGCCTGCCCCGATTCCGGCGACCGGCTCCGGTCATTTCGGGGGCTCGGCAAACGGCCCGTGCCGCCAGGTGATCTCCGAGAGTTTCCTCTGCCCCGGCGCGGAGGGATGGAAACAGTCGATGTCCGAGACATGGCTTTCGACGAAGGGGTACTTGAAGATCTCGTCTGTGAAGACGTAGTGGTGGTTGCTGTCTTGAGCCTGATACTCCTCGGTCACCCGCCGGAGAATGGCGTTGAACGCGACGTTACGCTCCCGGGTGAACTGCCGGCCCGCCTCCCCGATGAGCGGGTTGAGCATGGTGCCGCAGGGGTACCACCTCAGCAGCGTTGCCGCCCACAAGACCTCGCAATCCACGATCCCCAGGGCCCTCTTGTCGCCTGCGACCTGCCAGAGCCGGTAGATGTCCACGATCCCCACGACGTATACGGTGGCCCCCGCCGGCAGGCCCTGTCTCAGCGTTTCCATCCCCTCCCGGAAGCGGTCCTCGAAGACCTCGTCCGACGGGATGTCGATGAAGCGGTCCTGGCAGACGTCGTTGTGACCCATGAGCACCGTCACGTACGAGGCCTTGCGGCTGACGGCCTGCTTTGCCTGGGCCGGGAAGTCGAACATGTCGGCTCCGCTTTTGGCCTCCATGTAGTTGGCGCGGCCGGAGCTCCCGAAGGCCTTCGTGATCCGCTGGTTGTGGCTGTTGACGTTGGTGAGCCCCAAGAGCCATTCCCAGAACCCGTGGTAGCCGTTGACCCAGCTTGCCCAGTGGTTGGCCGCCGGCAGCTCCGCGTCGATGGCCTCGGTCATGCTGTCGCCCGTGCTGGAGAGGCGCTTGGGCTTGAGCTGCGCCGCCTTCCCCTGGGCCAGGGCCTGCGGCGCGGCCAGGGCGAGGCACAGCAGGGCCAGCACGGCAAGGATCCAGACGTTTGTCCTGTTCATGATCTTCCTCCTTTCCCCTGTGTCGGTTGATTCGGTCAGCGCCCCCTCACTTCAGGGCCTCTTTCTTACGAACCCCTTCGAGCTCCCGGCGCACAAGGGCCCTCAGGTCCTCGAGGGGGAAGGTCCCGCCGAAGTAGATCCCGTTGACGAACACGACCGGAGCGGCCTGCACGCCGAGGCGCACGCCGATGCCGATATCCTCCCGGACCCTCCGGAGCAGGGCCCCCTGTTTCTGTCCGGCTTCGTCACGGTCCGGGTCGAGGCCCGCTTCCCGGGCCGCCTGGCGGACCGCCTCGGCCGTGACCCTGCCGCCGCGGGCGAAGATCGCGTCATGGTATTGCCAGAATTTTCCCTGCCGGAAGGCCGCTTCCCCCGTCTCCGCAGCCGCCAGGGCGACGGGGTCCTGGGTGCCGATGAAGTTCCGGTGCACCCATCGGATCTTCCCTGGGAACTCCTCGAGGAGGCGGTGGATCTTCTCCGCGCTCTCGGCGGAGGGCTTCGAGGAGAATCGGGCGAAGTGAACAAGCGTGACGGGCGCGTCCGCCGGGCCCCGTTGCGGCGCGCCCTCGATTTCCACCCGGACACGCGGCCGTTCGGGAGGCGCCGCAAGGAACCGGTAGTCCGACGTTTTCCGCAGCGAGGCCAGGTAGTCGAGCTTCCGCTGGATCCGGGCGCGCTCCTCGAGGTAGGCCGTCAGCCGTCCGCGGCCCTCGGCGCCCCCGCCCGCCTCGGCGGGATGCGCCGCGACGTAGGCATCGACGTCCTTCTCCGTCACCGGGGCGGTCTTGCCGTCGACCTCCCTCTTCAGCAGGGCCCCCACGCTCAGCCCCTGCCGGGCCGCTTCGCGTTCCAGCAGGCGCCGGTCGGCGATCTCCCGGGCCTCGCGCTGCAGGAGGCTGTGGATGCTGCCGCGGAGCCGGTAGATCTGGAAAGCGGCGCTCCCCTCGATCTCCGAGAGGGTGATGGGACTGCCGTCGATCATCGCGATCACCTCGTCGCCGTCCGCCCGGATGCATCCGGGGGCCAGCACAAGGCTAACGGCCAGGGCGATCGAGAGGCTCCGCAACCGTCCCGTTTTCTTCGTGCCTGTCATTGTCGATCCCGTCCCTCGTGGTCCGCCGCAGAAACTCGTTGATGCTTACGCCCGCCGTCTTCTCGAAGCGGCGGCGGTTCTCCTCGACGCGCTCCATCCACTCGCGGATCCTCTCCGCGTTTTCCGGGGTCCGTTCCGTGTCACGGAGCGCCTGCATCGATTCCCGGAAGGCCTGGACGGATTCGGTCAGCTCGCGGACCTGCTCGTCCGACAGGGGCGTGTCGGGAAGCGCTTCGCGCAGGGACCGGGAAATCAGGGCGGGCAGGTCCCGCCCCGCCTCTCCGGGCTTGGCGGGCGGCGGCTCGACCGGGGTCTCGCTCCTCGCCGGGAACGTCGGCGCATCCTGCGGAGGGGGGGCGAAAACCGGCGCCACCTCCGCGGCCGTGGGCTCGACGGGCACCGGCCGGGAGGCAACCGCCCCGGGATTCGGGGCAGGGAGGCGCGGCCCTGGGGGGAATGCCCAGAACGCGGCCGTGGCGGCGATCGCCGCCACGGCGAGGGCGGCAAGAAATCTCTCGAGGCGCGGGAACATGGCTGCTGCCTCTCGGGAAGGAGGGGAAAGGGATGGATGAACCCGTGGATCCCTGTCCTTTCGGATTTATAACAGAGCGGCGCGGGCGACGTCAAGCGGGCCGGGTCGGCTTCCTCCCCCGCACCGGTGCGAAGACGGGGGGATTCGCCCGCCATCTCGCGGCTTGCGGGCGCGCCGATTCTGTGGCAGATTGAATCAACGGCTTATGGTACCTACAGTCACCTTCGGCACCCTCCGGTTCATCGTCGTCGGTCTCGCGGTCTTCGCCCAGATTTACCTGTTCCTCCGTCTGCGGACGGCCGTCCGGTCCTCGCAGAGCTCGGAGCGATTCAAGCTCCTGGCGGTCTTCCTGGCAGGGTCGGTCATCGGCCTGCTGTTCGCCATGAACGTCCTCATCCTCCTGAGGCCAGTGCCCTGGGTGGACCCGCCCGCGCCGGCACAGGCTCTCCTGTTCTACCTGCCGGCCGTCTGGGGCCTGGGTTCGATTTTTTCGGCCCTGCTGCTGGCCGCCCTCCGGCTGGCGGGGGGAGCCCGGCGGGCGGTCGCCGGGCGTTCCCATGGACCCGCCTCCGGGGCGGGCGGATCGTCCGCGGATCCCGGACGACGGTTGATCCTGCAGGCCGGGGCCGGGGCGATCGCGGCCGCGCCCCTTGTCCTCTGCGGATACGGGGCGGCCCGGGCGGGGCGATCCCACGAGGTGAGGGAGCTCTCTCTGCCCTTCGGGGTTCCGCTCCGGGTGGTCCAGCTCACCGATCACCATGCGGGCCCCTACATGACCCGCAGCGACCTGAGGCGTTACGCCGAGGCCGTGATTGCGCTGGAGCCCGACGTCTTTGCCCTGACGGGGGACTACGTCTCGAATTCGATCGCCTTTCTGCCGGGGTGCCTCGAGGAGATGGCTCGCGTCAGGGCGCGCTACGGGACCTTCGCCGTCCTGGGCAATCACGAGCACTGGGTCGCGAGCCCGGAGAGGCTCAGGACGATCTTCCGGCAGCACGGCATCCCCCTTCTCTGCAATGCGCACCGGGTGATCCGGGCCGCGCGGGGACCTTTCGCCGTTGCGGGGATCGACGACATGCGGATCGGCAACGACGACCTCGACGCGGCCCTGGCGGGGCTTGCCCCGGATATCCCGACCCTCCTGCTCTCCCACCGCCCCGAAATTTTTCCGGCCGCAGCGGAACGGAAGATTGCGCTGACGCTGTCGGGCCACTATCACGGCGGGCAGATTCAGCTGCCCCTGCCCGGAGGCGGGGCGACGAGCCTCGCCCACCTGCGGACCCCGTACCCCGAGGGTCTTCACCGCATCGGCGAGTCCCGTCTGTACGTGAGTCGCGGCATCGGCACGACCTTCACCCCGGTGCGGCTGGGCGCGTGGCCGGAGATTACCGTGTGCAATCTGTCCTGAACTTGGCGGTGCGCGACGATCCCCCCGGGGGGGATTTTTTCTCTTTTCCTTCTCTCCGTTGTCCTTATAATCAAAACAGGGGGATCCGCCCGGTCCCCGCGTTCGAACCCGAGACCCTTGAGACGCGATGACCGATGGTCGGAGACGGGCCGGCGAATGCCCATGACGGGCTGTCGCGGGGGGAGAGTCCGCCGCGGGGGCCGGCGTCGCGGCGGGCCGTTGGCTCGGAACGATTGCCGGAGAAAGGAGGCGGGCCATGGAACTGGAAGCGGCCGTGAAAGGCAGAAGAAGCATCCGGAAATTCACCGAGAGGAAGGTCCCGGGGTTGCTGATCGACGAGATCCTCGATGCCGCCCGGTGGGCGCCCTCCTGGGGGAACACACAGCCCTGGGAGTTCACCGTGCTCACGGGAGCGCCTCTTGCGGCCTTCAGGGAGGCCAACGAGCGGATGTTGTCCGGGGGGCTGGCGGCGTCCCCGGACGTCCCCATGCCGGAGGCGTGGCCCTCACCTCTCAAGGAACGTTACGGCCGGATGGGCAGGACCATCCTGGAGCTGATGGGCATCGACCGGGCGGACCGGGAGGCCCGCAACCGGCTCTATGCGCGCATGGCCGGCCTTTACGGGGCGCCCTGCCTGATCGTCGTCGCCGTTCCACGGGACGTGGCCGTCGAGTATGCCCTGTTCGACGCGGGGCTCGTCGTCCAGACGATCTGTCTGCTCGCGCATGCCAGGGGCCTCGGCACGTGCATCATGGCCGCCGCGGTCCGCTACCCCGACGTGCTGCGGAAGGTCGCCTCCATTCCCGAGGAACGCCGCATCGTGGCCGGCATCGCGCTCGGATACCCCGATCCGGAC
This sequence comes from Deltaproteobacteria bacterium, assembly GCA_012728915.1. GTDB lineage: Bacteria > Desulfobacterota > Syntrophia > Syntrophales > UBA2192 > UBA2192. The sequence continues at coordinate 25,410 of JAAYEC010000048.1, forward strand.
TGCCCCCTCAACCGGTTCGAAAGAACGAGGGCGGACGCCCGGGAGATCGTCCACTGGGCCGGCTGACCCCGCCGGCTCCTTCACGCCGTCGGCAACCTCGGAAAGAAGCCCCCGACGGCGACGGTCCCGTTCTTTCCGGGATGCGGGGGGCGGCGCGGCGCTTCGCGGGCCAGGAGGCCTGCGCCCCGATCGGGGAGTGACGCCGGGAGCGGCCCGGGCCGGGTACGCCGCGCGGGCGAGGCGGGTCGGAAGAACGTCGTAGGGGCAATTCATGCTGCCGTCGTATTGACTTCCCGCGGGAAAGAAACGAGACTGCGGCCATCGAATACGACGGGGAACCGCGGTTCCCGGGAGGGTGTTCCATGAAGAAGACGGCGATTGTGTTTCTGGTTGTCTGCGCTCTCTTCGCAAGCACGGCGCAGGCCTTTGCCGAACCGCCGAAGGACGGCATGGCGATCGTGGCCGATGTGCTGCTCGTCCGCCCCGTGGGGCTCGTCGCCGGCGTGTTCGGGTCGGCGATGTTCCTCGTATCCCTGCCCTTCTCGATCCCCAGCGACAGTGTCGGTACGGCCGGGAAGCTTCTCGTCGCGGACCCCTTCGAATTCACGTTCCAGCGGCCCCTGGGGGATTTCGACTACAGGGTGGGGCAGGCGCAGATGCCGAAGGCGCAGTAGCCGGCGGGCCTCTCAGGGTTTTTCCAGCAGTTCCCGGAGGGCGGGGCGGATGTAGACGTTGCTGAGGTCGAAGGGCTTCAGGGCCTGCACCAGGGTGCGGACTCTGTCCCTGGCCGCCGCCCGCGCGTCGAGGACGATGACGTTCTTTCCCTTGAGCCGGCAGAGCCCGCCGGCGATCGCGACGTCGTCCTGCGGGATTCTCTCGTGGCGGACCTCGATGCCGAGGCTGCAGGCCAGGGCCTCGAGCTGGTCCAGGGCGATGTGGTCGTCCACGGTGTCCCCCGGGGTCCGGGAGCGCCGTCGCGCTCCTTCAGTCTTCGATCGTCTCGATTTCGATGTCCTGCCGGAAGAGATCCTCCGCGTACCCGCCGATCTTTTCCGTCATCCGCTTGGAGAGAAGGGCAAACACCGGGGCCGTGGCCATGCAGATCCAGCGACCGGCGCTTCGCTGCACAAAGCTAGACCCGATCCGCGCGCCGATGGCCGCGGCGATCTTCTGCGCCGCCTGCGTGCTGAACGCCTTGACGATGAGCCGGGAGCCCGCCCTCTGCACCAGCAGGCGCCCCGCCGTCACGCCCAGGGCGCAGCCGAAGACGTACAGGACGAGGGTGCGGTTCACCTGATCGAGCCGGCCGTGGTACTTGGCGATCTTGTAGAGCAGGTCCATCTGGATTTTCGTGACCGCGGCGAGCTCGGGCAGGATCGTCGCCATGCCGAAGGGGCCCGGCATCATCCCCGAGGCGAAGCTCACCGAGAAGGCCTTGTTGGACGCGAAGTCCGTCATGTCCGGGGGCGCCCCGTCCACCCGGACCGTCTCCGGGTCGGGCGCGAGCCCCATCATCGTCTCGACAAACCACTTCTCGAAGCCGAACGCCTCCGTGCTCATCTCCCGTTCCTCCTTCCTTCGCCGGGGGCCCGGCGTCGGCCTTGTGCATCATGCGGCAGATCGGCCGTGTGCCGCCATTGGAGGAGCAGCCCTCGCCCTTCGGAACCCGACCGTCGCAGCACGCCGGTTTTCGCGAGGCCATCCCCCCCGGCGCGAGATCGGAGCCGCCACGATTTTTCCACATCGGCGGATCAATTGCAACGCTCTTTGCGCCCGTCGGGTCCCTTGTCCCGGACGTCATGCCCGCAGATTTCTGTTGCGGGGGCGGGCAAACCGTGGTGATAGATAACCTGCAAACGATTCCGGGAAGCGAGGAACCCCATGAACGACTCATCCGCGGCGGGGCGGGAACGGAAGCGGGAGCTGGCCCGCCTCCGGGCGAGGATTGCCGAGCTCGAAAAGGCGCAATCGCGGTCCCGGCAGATGGAGGAAAGGCTGCGAGACAGCGAAGAGCGTTTCCGGTCCATTTTCGACAACAGCCTGGACGCGATCATGCTGGCGAGGCCCGCGGGCAAGATCGTCGCGGCAAACCGGGCCGCCCGGGTACTCCTGGGAATGACGGAGGAAGAGATCCGTCGGGTGGGGCGGGCGGGGATGGTCATACAGGACGAGGCGCTGGCCGAGGCCGTCGAGGCCGTGGAGAAGAACGGCCAATGGCGGGGGATGCTCACCTGCCGGCGCAAGGACGGGTCGACCTTTCCGGCCGAGACGAGCGCGAAAACCTTCGGGAGGGCGGACGGCCGGACCATGAGGGTTCTGATCTTCCGCGACATGACGGAACAGAAGCGGGCGGAGGACAGCTTGCGCGAAAGCGAGGAGCGCTTCCGGCTCTTCATGGACAACAGCCCCACCATTGCCTGGATCAAGGACGAAGAGGGCCGGTATGTGTACCTCAGCAGGAGGTGCGAGGACAGCTTCGGGAGCTGGCTGAAGGATTGGATGGGAAAGACCGATGCCGAAATCTGGCCGCCGAACATCGCCGAACAATTCCGGCAGAGCGATCTGGCCGTGCGTGAAGCCGATCGCCCCACCGAGGTCATGGAACAAACGGTCAGCCCCGACGGCGGGCGCCATTTCTGGCTGGGCTGCAAATTTCCCTTCCGCGCCTCCGGGAAGCCCTACGTCGCCGGCATCGGGCTGGACATCACCGCTCAGAAGATGATGGAAGCCGAACTGGCCCGGCACCGCGAGCACCTGGAGACCCTGGTAGAGGAGCGAACGCGGGAGCTGGAGGAAAAGACCCGGATTCTCGAGGAGCTCAATGCGGCGACAAGGGTGCTGCTGCGGCAACGGGAGGAGGACCGGAAAGAGATCGGGGAACGCTTCATGGCGAACATGAAGAACCTGATCCTCCCCTACGTGGAAAAACTCAGGGGCACCCGCCTCGACGAGCGGCAGAAATCCTACCTCTCGATCATGGAAACCCACCTGGACGAGGTCCTGTCACCGCTGATGAGGGCCATGCGGTATCACGGCCTCACGCCCACGGAATCCCGGGTGGCCTCGCTGATCCGGGACGGCAGGACGACGAAGGAGATCGCCGCCGTCATGGACGTGGCGACCAGTTCCGTCGATTCGCACAGGAAGAGCATCCGGAAGAAACTCGGGTTGAGCAACGAGAAGGTCAATCTCCAATCGCATCTCCGGTCAATCGAAATATAGGGAGAATTCATCCCCAATCCATCCCTGTTTTTTAGCCATTGTCTTCGGGCCGTCCTTTTGTCATCGTCGCTCCAGTTCTTCATTTTCCCTCCGCGGTTGAGCGCCGATGAAGAAAGTCGTCTGCCCTTCCTGCTCCCAGGACGTCCAGCCCGTCTCTTACGGGGGGGGATGGGTATGGGTCTGCTGCGGCAAGGTCCTGCACAGCGCGGCCCGCTCTGACGTATCGAGGCATGAAGAAGCAGGGACTGACTCGGGGACCACCGATGCCAAAACGTGACGCGCCCGCCGAATGGAAAGGCGAGCCCCCGTGCTTCAGGGCCGGGGGCTTTTTTATGCCGCCAGGGATGAGGGCCGGGATGCGAGGCGCCCCGACAGGGCCCCGCGAAACAGGAAGCCCCGCCGCAGGGACGGGGCTTCCTGTCGTAGAGCCGGCGGGAGGAGGGGCCTTCGCTTCGGCATCCGCTCACTGGTATTTTGGACTTGTCTTTCCGCCGCTGCCGGCCGTTTTCCCCTCGACGCCCGGTTTGATCCCGTGGGACGGTCTGCGCGACCTCAGACGGCTGAGGATGACGCCGGCCTTGCGCTCGGCCTCGAGGAGCACGGCGTTGCACTCCTCGAAGGCATCGCTCTTTCTGCGCACGGCGAACTGCTCCGCCTCCTCGCGGGCGGCCTTGACGATCTCCTCGGACTTGTGGACGGCGTTCTGCACGGCGGCAAGCAGCCGCTCGTGCTCCTTGTTGAGTTCCCCCAGGGTACGGCCGATGAGGCCGCTGGTGACCATCTCGGCCTCCGCCCGGGTGGTCTGGATGATCGTCTCGGCCTTCACCCGGGCCTCGGCGATGAGGGAGTCGAAGTTCTGCAGGGCCTCTTCGCTGCTCAGGTCTTCGGCCTCGTCGGACCCGAAGGCGCCTTCGCCGGGCGATGGGGGGATCGAAAGGGGCCGCTCGAAGTCGGGTACCGACGCTGCGGCAGCCGCCAGCGCCTCTTTCGCCTCGGCCTCGATCTTCTCGGCCTTCTGCTTGGCGTTCAGGATCACCTCGTCGGCCATTACCTTCGCCTGCGACAGCATCAGGGCCGTTTCGCGGCGGGCCTTCTCGTGGGCTTCCCTCTCGGTCTTGCGCCGCAGCTCGGCGAGGTCCCGCTCGGTCTGCTGCCGGATCCCGTCGGCCTCTTCCCTCGCCCGGGCGATGATCTCCCCGGCGGCCTTGTCCGCGCTCTCGAGTGTCTGGCGCTGCTTCTCGGCCTCCTTCTTCGTGCCCAGGGTGGACCGGACGGTCTGCTCGGTGAGCCGCTTCTCCAGCAGGGCATTCTGGGTGAGGATCCTGTCGAATTCCGCCGCCACGATCTTCAGGAAGTCCTTCACCTCCTCGGCGTCGGCCCCCATCAGGCTCTGCTTGAACTTCCGGTTCTTGATCTCGCGGGGTGTAAAGGTCGTCATGGGTCAGCCTCGTTTTGCCCGGGTCCGGCCGCGGCTCCCCCGGGATTTTATCCTTACCCGTTATTCGGCCTGCCGACACGAATCCTTTAGCGGAATCGGGGGGCGCGGCCGTCAACAAGAACGCCCTTGACACAACGGGGCAACCTGTGGTTAACTGCATCCACTTTTTTCAAGGAAATCGACGATGATGGCAGGGCAGGCGCGCATTCATTCTATCGGCTGGTGGTGGGCCGGCAGCAGCTCGCGGGTCTGCCCATCGTAACGTGCCGGCCGTAAGGCAACGGGTGAAAGCAAGCCATGGGTGGATCGGAAACCGCCCATGGCTTTTTTTCTGCAGGCTGCGGGGGCGGGGACCCGGCGGCCTTTTTTGATCGTGAAAAATCCCAGGAAGGAGGAAGCAGCGGTATGAAGAAGCGGCAGTCATTCAGTCTGTGGGTCGTCGTCCTCGTTGCGGCGGCGGCGCTGGCGTCGCCGGCGCTCGCCACCGAGGGCGGCGGGGGGGCCTACCCGAACGGCGCGGAGGGGTTCATGGCCGGGGCGTTGCCGCCCCCGGGGACCTACTTCATCAACTACCTGACCTACTACACGGCATCGAAGTTCAAGGACAATAACGGCAATGATGCCCCCGGTGATTTCAAGCTGAAGGTGGCGGCCGACGTTCTCCGGTTCGTCCACGTGACGAATTACAAGGTCCTCGGGGCCAACTGGGCCGTCCACGCCTTCATCCCGATCGCCTACCAGGACGTGAGCGTCCCCGGCCGCGACGACGACCGGTTCGGGCTGGGCGACATCATCATCGACCCGATCATCCTCGGCTGGCACTCCCGGAACGTCCACGTGACGGTGGGCCTCGACATCTACATCCCCACGGGAAGCTACAACAAGGACCGCCTGGCCAACATCGGCCGCAACTACTGGACCTTCGAGCCCGTCCTCGGCGTGACCTTCCTGAGCGACGGCGGCTTCGAGGTCTCGGCCAAGTTCATGTACGACATCAACACGGAAAACGACGACACGAAGTACCGGTCGGGACAGGAGTTCCACGTGGACTACACCGTCGGCTACCACATCGGCAAGGAGTGGGCCGTCGGTCTCAACGGGTATTACTACCAACAGGTGACAGAGGATGAGAAAAACGGCAACGACGTGGGAAACAAGGGCCGGGTCTTCGCCATCGGGCCCGCGGCGCAGTTCAATTACAAGAACATGAGCTTCACGGCGAAATGGCAGCCCGAGTTCGAGGCGCGAAACAAGCCCGAGGGCAACAAGTTCTGGCTCAACTTCGTCTACGCCTTCTAGCGCAGGGGGGCCGCCCCGCGCGGGGCGGCCCCTCCGGTTCCGGATACCGCTTGAAACCCCGACCGGATTCGTCCGGGTGTCCCGAAACGCGGGCTTATTCCCGGGGCCCCGCGGCCTCCAGGAGTTTCGGCCCTGCGAGGTCCGCATGGACCCGGGCAGGCGCCTCCACGCTTTTGTCTTCCGGCCCGGCAGCCCGGCCTCACGGTTCGCAGACGTTTTGCACCGTCACCCTGCCTGGCGCCCGCTGCAGGTTCTGCCAGTCCGTGGCGGGGCCGCAGAGGGCCGGCGTTGCCGTGCGGTCGGCAGGCGGGCTGCTCGCGTAGCAGTTGTAGCCGTCGAAGATGCCGAAGCCCCCGCAGGGGTTGGGGCAGTCGGCGCTGAGGGTCGACTCGACGCAGGCCGCGTCCTTCGCCCTTGTCATTTCACCCTATTTATATTATGGAATTCAAGGATCCAATGAACAGATCCGGCAGGGGAGGTCATGGCCCGAAAGATCGCCATCACGAATCAGAAGGGCGGAGTGGGCAAGACCACGACGGCCGTCTGTCTCGCCGCGGCCCTGAGGGCCATTGGGAAACGGACGCTGCTCGTCGATCTCGACAGCCAGGGCAACGCCTCGGCCGCCGTGGGGCTCATCATCGAAGACGACGGGCCGACGCTCAAGGACCTCCTCCTCGAAAAGGGCGTGGCCTCCGATTACATCGTCGCGACCGGGTGGACGGATATCATCCCCTCCAACAACGCCCTGAAGGACGTGGAGGAGAAGCTGCTGCGCGGGCAGGCCTTCGACCGGATCAAGACGGCCCTGCAGCCCCTCGAAACCCGCTACGAGTTCATTCTCTTCGACTGCCCCCCGAGCTTCAACATCTTCACGAAGAACGCGCTGGTGGCCGCGGACGAGGTGCTCATTCCCGTCGACTCGGGGTTCTTCCCGCTGCTGGGGCTCAAGCAGCTGCTCGAGGAGGTCGGCTACATCCGGCGCGGCCTCAATCCGTCCCTCGGGCTCCTGGGCGTCCTGGCCTGCAAGTTCGACCGCCGAAGCAGCCTCTCGGAGCAGACCTACGAGGCCCTGAAGAGCCATTTCCCCGACAAGCTTTTCCGCACCGTCATCCGCGTGAACGTCGACATCGTCAAGGCCCAGATCACGCAGCAGAACCTCTTCGAATACAGCCCGTCGAGCAAGGGAGCCGAGGACTTCCTCGCTCTGGCGAAGGAGATTGTCCATGGCTAGGAAGAGCCGCACCGACATCCTGGAGAAGCTGAGCGCACTGAAGCCCAGCGAGCCGACGAAAACGAGGGGAAGGGCCGCCCGCAAGCCCGCGGCGAAACCGGCCCGCGTGAAGAAGGCCGCCCTGCCGAAAGCGCCGGGACGCGCGGCCGCCGCGGGAAAACCGAAGGCGCAGCCCCCGACGGTCGAGCCGAAGCCGGCCGCAGCGCCTCGTGACGAATTCCCCTTTCCCGGGTATGCCGCGTATCTGGCTTACGGCGACGTCTCCAGGACGGTCCAGGGCGTCTACGAGAGCTGGTCCCGGATCATCCGATGCTGCAGCGGCGCGGCGGCGGATTGCAACGAGATCTTCCTGAGGAGCCTTTTCCGCTTTGCGGACCCCGTTCGCTGGTGGCGGCTCTGAGCCCCGGCACCGGAGGGCGAAAACCGACAGGGGCCGCCCGTCGAGAGGGCGGCTCTTTTCGATGAGGCCGTGCTCCGCGTGAAAAGAGTCGTTGCGTGTCGGACGGCGACGTGGTAAAAACGCAAAAAAACATCATGAAGAACCGGGAGGGACAATGCCCGACTACTGGATCAAGATCACCGAGCGCGAGGATGAGGACATCCGCCACCACCATTACCTCATCGAGGCCAAGGACGAGAAAGAGGCCCGCAAGCTCGCCCTGCGTTTCATGGAGCGTTTCATCGACGATGACGAGAACCCCGAGAAGATCGACGACGGGTATTCGTTCTACAACAACGCCATCCTGGTCAAGCTCTCCGACGTCAGGGAAACCACGAAGGAGCAGTTCAAGGAATTCCTGTTGAAGACTCACACGATCAACCTGGCCTGACGGTCTTCCAGGTTGCGGAAGCAGAACGGGGCGGCCTTCGGGCCGCCTTTTTTATGGCCCTTTCCCCGTGGGATGCCGCGCATCCGGGGGCCCATGCTCAAGTTTGGGCGGACCCGGGATCCCGCAGAGAAGGCGACCGGCCGCGGCCGGTGGGCATGGGCCTTGCAAACCCTTTTCGCGTCAGCACAAACTCCCGAGGAGGTCTCTCATGAAAAGAACAGGGATTGTCATTTTACTCGCCGCCGTTCTGATGCTGTCATGGGCCCTCGCCTGCCACGCGCAGCAGGACCCGGCCAACGTGGGGACGCCCGCCTTCAAGCCGGTGTCGAGCAAGTCCGGGAACATGACGCTCAGGTACGGTTTCCTGGGGGCCTCGGTCTATGACGGCTCCACGAAGAAGTGGAACTTCCACAAGATGACGACGATCACCCGCAGCAAGGTGGAAGGGTTCGTCAACATGGTCAACGACAAGTTTGCGCTGGCTGCCGGCCTTCACGAGGTCTCCGTCTATGACTACGGCAAGCACCAGTGGGCCGTCTACAGGGGGCGCGGCGCCGACGACAGCACGGGCATGCTCAAGACGAACTTCGAGATGACCGGGGACTACGTCAAGGTGAAGACCCTCAACGGGCCCTGGATCCGGTACACCGGCGCCGCGGGCTGGCAGGAGGTATCCAAGTAGAAAACCATAGGAGTCCTTGAGGGGAAGACGGTTGGAGAAGCGGAAGGTCCGCGGTTGATTTCCGGTCCGTCCAGGGTTCTCACCTTCCCCGCGTCAGGATACAGGAAGGGGTGGTCGCAAGGCCGCCCCTTTCTTTTGCCCGCCCTTTGTGGCAAAAAGAAACCCGACGGGCACGCAGCCGGCGGGAAAGGAGGCAAGGGGGCGATGTACGACTTTCTGATGACGCCGTCACAGCGACAAATCGTGCAGGAGGCGAGGGATCTCGTGAAGTGGGTCCCCCGGCAGATGATCCTCGACATGGACGCCGATGCGATCCGGTTCCCGAAGGAGTTCCTGCAGGAGGCCGGGAGGCGTAACCTTCTGGGCTGCCGCTACCCGGAGAAGTGGGGCGGCCGGGGGATGGACTGGGTCACGACATGCATGATCATGGAGGAGATTGGAACCCTGGGCTACGAGATGGCCTGCGTATTCGGCGTGGGGGCGGAACTCGTCTGCGACGCGATCGTCCTGCACGGCACGGACGAGCAGAAGGAGCGGTTCGTGAAGCCCCTGCTGAGGGGCGAGCGCTTTGCCGCCGAGTGCCTTACGGAACCACGGGGGGGCTCCGATTTCTTCGGCGCCACGACGAGAGCGGAGGACCGGGGCGACCACTTTTTGCTCAACGGCCAGAAGCGCTTCATCGTGGGGGCCGAAGGGGCGGACTTCTTTCTTGTCTACGCCCGCACCAATCCCGGCGCGAAGCCCCGGGACGCGATCTCCTGCCTGCTCGTCGAGCGGGGAGCCGGCGTGGAGACGAAGTACCTCTACGGCCTCATGGGCTGTCGCGGCGGAGGCACGGGACGTCTCGTCTTCCGCGACGTGAAGGTCCCGAAGGAGAACGTGGTGGGGAGGCTTCACGGGGGCTACGACGTGTTCAACACGATGATGATCCCCGAGCGGCTGGGCACGGCGGCCATGACGATCGGATCGGCCCGGGCGGCCCTCGACGTCGCCACGGCCTACACGACTCGCCGCAAGGCCTTCGGGCAGGTGATCAACCAGTTCCAGGGCGTGAGCTTCCAGGTGGCCGAGGCGGCCATGCTGCTCGATGCCTGCCGCGCCATGGCGCGGATGACGGCCGGCGCCGTCGACGCGGGGGCGGACGCGAACCTCATCCGCCGGCTCGTCTCGGAGTCGAAGAAGTTCATCACCGAGTCCTGCCAGAAGGCCGTCCACAATGCCATGCAGGTCATGGGGGGAATCGGCTACACGAACGTCTTTCCCGTCGAGCGGATCTTCCGCGACATCCGCCTCGCCTCCATCTGGACGGGCACGAGCGAGGTCATGTCGCTGATCACGGCCCACGAGTGGTACCGGGAGCATCTCACGCGAAAGGGGAAGCCCCCGCGCGATTACGAGGCCGATGCCGCCGAGACCCACGCCGCCGACGAGAAGGTCTACGACGACGAGGACATGTGGCGAAAGGGCTGGACCTGACGCGCCGGGCCGGGACGGTCAGAACGCCGGCTCAGGACCCGGGAAGGCTGATCGCGCCCGTGCTGCTGACGGAGCCCGTATTCCTGGAGGCCGGGAGCTGGCTGTGCATGAGCGAGACCGCCCCGGAATCGATTCGAAGGTCGCCGGAGCTCCACCTCACGCGGGGCGAGGCGAGCCAGCCCGCTGCGGTGAGCTTGGCGATGCCGTCGATCGTTGCCCCCGGGTAGTCGGCGAAATAGGCCTGTGCAGCCGTGTAGGCGTTTTTCAGATCCGAGGTGAGTTCGGTCCGGAAGCCGCGCTGCCGGTATTGGATGAATTGCGGCACGGCGATGGACGCCAGGATGGCGATGATGCCCACGGTGATCATCAGCTCGATTAGCGTGAACCCCCTCGTGCCCCTCTTTCCGCTGAATCTGCAGATCATGGAAATCCCTCCTTCCTTTTGAACGCGTCCCGCGTTTCTTGTTGCCCTGCGGCTGCAGCATTCGGCCCGCCGGCACCTGAACGGCCGGGCGGCAACGGGACCGCAGCCCGCGGGGTGGAAGGAGGTTCGTGAAAAATAAACCCGGAACCCCGGAAAGTAAAGGGGGCAATGAGGCGGGCATGAAAAATACGACGCGGGTATTAGATGTTCGGACATTGGTTGCACGGCGGGCCCGCGAGACGACCCGGCCCCGGTTCCTTGCGGTCTCGCCCCCTTCTTTTCCCGGCATCCGATGGCCCCGGCGTGCCCCGGTAGGGGATGCGGCGATCAGCGGGTGCCGTACTCGAACTCTCCGCCGTCGATGACGCTCCGGCCCGTGGCGGCGTGGATCACCCTCCAGAGGGCGTTGCCGTCCGCCGTTTTCCAGATGAGCGTCCGGATGGGCTCGCCGGGGTAGAGCGGGCTCGTGAACCGGCAGGCGATGCGCTTGGTCCGCTCGGGCTCGCCCGGGATGAGGCACTGCAGGAGAGCCCTGCAGGCAAACCCGAAGGTGCACAGGCCGTGCATGATGGGTTTTTCGAAGCCCGCGGCCCGGGCGAACGCGGGGTCCACGTGCAGCGCGAAGAAATCCCCCGTGAGGCGGTACAGCAGGGGCTGATCGGGAGAGGGCCGTGCGTCGATCGCGCCGTCGGGCTCGCGTCCGGGGAACTCGACGGCCCGGGACATTCCCTCCTGCCCGCCGAATCCCCCGTCGAGCCGGCTGAAGATGCTCATGACGCTGGTGTAGAGCCGCGTCCCGCTGGAGTGGACGGTGGTGCTCTCGCCGCGGATGATTGCGCCCTTTTTCCCCTTGTCGAACATGTTCGTGATGGTCCCGTTCGTGGTCAGGGTTCCCGAGACGGGGATGGCGCTGTGAAAAACGACCTCCTGCTCGCCGTGCAGGGCCCCGCGCGGGTTGAGGTTCGAGTGTTTCGCGACGGCCCAGAAAAAGTCGAAGATCGTCGCCACGGAGAAGGTGGGGATGACCTTGAGGTCCTTCTCCCAGGTGTAGAGCGGCTCGTCGAACCCCGCGCCCACCGACAGGGCGTAGAGGATGACGTCCTTCCACCCGTATTCGCGCACGATGGGGCCGATGGGGCGTCCGATGGCCGACAGGTCCAGCGCCATGACCGATCCCTCCTTCCGTCGCCGATGTGCGACCGTTGAGCTCCAGGCAGATCCCGCTGGGCCCGCAGGCCCCTCAAAAAAGCTCGAAAGCGCTGATCGCTCAGCCGCCGACATTCTAGGGGCAACGGCAGTGCCTGTCAATACGCGGCAGGCCCTGGCGGGCAGGTGCCGCCGTGGATCTTCGGGCGATCGTCCCCGGGGCCCAGGCAGGGGACCGGCCACCGGGGATTCTCCGGGGTTGATCGGCGCCGCGTTTTGTGTGATTCTTCCCCCGGTACGTCACCCGGGGAGGCAGAACCATGACCGGGCGGGAAGCGCTGGAGCTGCTCGGGCAACACGTCCGGAGCGAAAGGATGATCGGTCACAGCCTCGCCTCGGAGGCCGTGATGCGGGCCCCGGCGCGCGGGCTCGGTCGGGACGAGGAAGAGTGGGGCCTGGCGGGGCCTCGACCGGTGACAGCCCCTCCTGCGGGGGCATCGGAAAGGGATTCGTGAAACCGGAGCGATCCCTCTGCGCGATGCCGCTCGGGCACGAGGAAAAACAGGAAAGGGGACGGCGCGGGGGAGACGGCTCTTCGGCCCCCGCCCTTCGACCGGAAGCGGGCGATTGTCTTGAAGCAGGGAATGTGCTAAGGGAGCGGCAACGCGCCTGCACTGCGGGCAGCCACGAGAGGAGACGGGAAGGACATGGATGATCGGCCACAGAGGAAAGTCAAGGTCAACCTGCAGAACCTGTACAGGGAAGAGATGTACACGGACATGCGAACGGCGGCCCTCCGCCAGCTCACACCCGTAAAACCCAATGGGGAAATCGACAAGACCCGCAAGTTCCTCTTCGTGGGGCAGACGAACATCATGTCGCCCCAGGGGCCTCTGCCGGTGCAGTTCCCCATCGACGCCAAGAATCTCCAGGAGGCGGCCGAGAAGTTTCCCGACGTGATGGAGCAGTTCCTGGCGAAGCTCGCCGAGGAGATCAAGGATGCCCAGCGCCAGGAACAGTCGCGCATCATCGTTCCGGAGGGCAGCCTTGCGGACCCGAAAATCATATTGAAGTGAGGAGGGCTCAGGGCAAGGAAACGGATCGCCTTGAGCCCTGTCCCCTGCACCCTGCCCTGGCAGGACTGGCCGGCCCATGCTCGACCGTGAAGAAACGATAGCGCTGCTGTCCCGCTGGAACGACGCCTGGAACGACCATGACCTCGACCGCGTCATGGAGCTGCTGGACGACGAGGTGGAATTCGAGAACTGGACCGGCGGCCGGATCCGCGGCAAGGAGGCCCTCCGCAGGGCCTGGGCCCCCTGGTTTGCGAATCACGGCGGGTTCCGGTTCACCACGGAGGACCTCTTCGTCGACGAGAAGGCCGGGAAGGTCCTCTTCCGCTGGCGCCTCGACTGGCCGTCCGTCGAGAAAGGCCGCGAGGGGCAGCCCGAGCGGCGCCGCGGCGTCGACGTGATGCACTTCCGTGGCGGCAGGGTCATCCGGAAGTACACCTATTCGAAGACCACCCTCGAGATTGGCGGCAGGCCTGTGAAGCTTTCCGCCGAGCAGCCCTGAGTCCCCCGCAGCCCGCGTTCCCGGGGCCGTTGTCACCGACGGTTGTACAGGTCACGACCGCGCGTGACGGCGAACAGGCAGGCGATGTTCACGACGATGAGCGCCAGCAGGGCGCTTGAGAAGAGGTACACGGTCCCCAGTGACCAGCGCGCCGAGACCCACCCGACGAGGTAAACCGCCAGCGCACCGACCCCGAAGACCAGAATCGCGGCCAGGCCGTACCCCGTGCTGCGCCAGCGGGGCGGCGTGAAGGCGGCGACGAGGCTGTTCTCGACGGGCTGGATCCCCAGGGCGAAGAAGACGTAGGCCGCTGCCGCGGCGACCAGGTACTGTTCCGTCAGGAACGCCATGAGGAGCGCCAGGGGCAGGATGGTGGCGTTGAAGAGGATGTAGAGACGCCTGAGCTCGTGGCGGTCGGCGATCCGTCCCCCCCAGAGCTGGCCGAAGATCCCCGCGGCGTAGATCAGCGACGTGAGCGAGGCGGCGGCCATGGTCGCCGTGGCCGCCGCGGCGGGGATCTTCAGCAGGTCGTGCAGGGCTGAGGCGAGGAACCCCGCCTTGTATTCGAGGAAAGCGGGAAGGGCGACGATGTTGATCCGGTAGACGAGCCCCCCCAGGGTGACGATCCAGAAGAAGAGGATCACCGTTCCGAGCGGGAAACCGCTGCCCTGTTCAACGCCTTCGCCGGTGTTTTCATGCGTCACGGGGGTCTCGTCGATGCGGACGAAGAGAAGCGCCAAGCCCCACAACAGGCTCACGACCCCCATGACGGCGTAGGCCACCGTCCAGCCCGCCAGCCAGTTCATGAGACCTGCGAGAAAGGGGCCCACGATCAGGCCCACGGTCCCGGCCACGCTGAAGACCCCCAGCGCGGCCCCCCGGTTCTTCGCCCCGTGGGAGATGAGGCCCATTCCTGCCGGGTGGCAGATGCAGGAGAAGGCCCCGATCAGCGCAAGCGACCACAGGATGCCCGAGGGCGTCGTCGACAGGGCGGTGAGGAAGGAGCCGGCGGCGGCGCCGAAAAACCCGATCGTGAGGGCCAGCCGGTTGCCGAAGTGATCGGCGAAGAATCCCCAGGGCAGGGCGCACAGGCCGAACAGGAGATACATCGGGAATCCCAGGGCGAGAACGTCCTTGAGATCCATTCCCAGCGAGAGGGTCAGCGGGATCGCGAGCGCGGGGAAGGCGATCTCGTAGAAGTGGAACAGGAAGTGGGATGCCGCGGGGAAGAGGATGATCTTCTTGTCGTTGTCCATGGTCCGGCTGCAGTCCGGGGGATGAAAGCCTCACGGAACCATACGGGAGAGGCCCCCAAAAAGCAAGGGGCAACCGCGCCGAAAACGCATTCCACGGGCGGCCCTGTCGTGCATGGGCGGAGCGCCGTGGCCGCCGTCCCCGGGCTCGTTGGCGAAAACCGCCGCAGGGCCGCGGTTCCATTCGAGACGGAGTTCTGGTATCCTGTCCGGCAAGCAAACGATGATAGGGAGGCGGAACAGATGAAACGAAGCGCCGTTGCGGCCTGCCTGGCGATTCTCGCGGTCCTGGTTTCCGGCTGTGCCTCGCTGTTCTGGATGGGGGAGAAGCCGCGCATCGACATCGTCAACCTCACGCCGAAGGAGATGCGGCTCCTGGAGCAGACGTTTCTCATGGAGCTCCGCATCCAGAACCCCACGGACGCGGACCTGGAGGTCAACGGCCTGTCCTTCGAACTTGAGATCAACGGGCAGCCCTTTGCCCGCGGGGTTTCCAACCAGGGCGTGAAGGTCGAACGCCTGAGCACGAAGCTCGTCCAGGTGGAGGCCTACACGGGACTCACCGACATCCTGCGGCAGCTCTCGGAAGCGAGGAAGGGCAGCTACGCCTCGGGGTTCACCTACCGCCTCAAGGGCTCGGTTCATACGGGAGCCCCTTCCTTCCGCCTTCCCTTCGACGAGACGGGCCAATTCAAATGACGCCGTCCCGGGCTGCGGACCTGCGCAGCCCGATGGCGGTGGCCCGTGCGCCCTCCCGTCTTTCCCGGCCGTGCCGCCTCTCTGCCTGCCCGGAGACGCCGCGTTCACCGTGCGCCGCACCGGTCCGCCCGCGACCGAATTGCCTCACAATAAATGTTACCGGAGGTGACGATGCATAGTGGTCGTTGACTCATAATTCATGTTACCGGGAGAGAGACCTTCTCTGGGAGCCGTGACGATGAGTCCGCGAACCAAACGCGA
>JAAYEC010000049.1 GCA_012728915.1 Deltaproteobacteria bacterium
CCGAGAAGAACAGGAAGACGTTGCCGCCGGTGATGTTATGATCTTTCAATTCCATGACGGCAACCGTGTACTGCACGACGCCGCCGCCGACGAGCCAGGCGAACAGGATGGGCAGGCCTTCGGCCTTCACCCAGCCGAGAAATACCGCGCCGAAACCAAAGCAGGCCACCGCGAGGGCGCCCAGGCCCGCGGGCCCCGGAGATGCAAAGGTATGCTCTTGTGCCATGATAACAAGTCCTCCTTTTGTGAATGATGAATCGATAAATGGAAAAATGGATGACTGAGACCGAAGCACCGGAAAGCCTTTCCCATCCGGGCCTTCCCGCTTCAACGAACCGTTTTCTCACCTCCTTTCACCTGGAATTCCCCTGATCGTTCAAGTAACCCTGACACCCCGGAGGTGTTCGTTTTACGTAGCAGCCCGGGACGGAAACCCGCGCGCGCGCCTGTTTCGGTTGTGCAGGATGAAGTCTTGAGAGGCATCCTGCGCAACCGAAACGCGGAAAAAAGGTTGGCACAGAACACAGTCTATCCTCGCCGGTCGAGACGTGAAAAAGCAATGTAGAGGGATTATAGGAAAATTAGATAGGGAGATTCTATAGAGACCGGACGAAAGATCAGGGACCAGGGACGTTGTTTACTAATTGGAATAACCTTGTGATGTCGAAATCCTGATGAAATCGGGGCCTGTCGAGTTATTCCAATTAGTAAACAACGTCCCTGATCTTGACTTGACCCGGCGTTGCCGCTATGATGGCGAAAACGCAAGGTCCCGGAAACATGCGTAATCCGGGGAGTTGCCGGGGGCCATGCCGCAGCTCGGGCTCAAAGCGGGACGGCGGTGATGGTCTTTTTTCGTTGAACCCGGGCGGGATCCCTTATGGAACTTTTCATCCTGGCGGCGGTGAGTCTCACGATCGCCGTTTCCCTGCTCCTCAAGAAGGACAAGGATGCCGTCCAGGTCTCCTTTGCCCTCGTCTGCCTCGCCCTGTTCCTCCAGAAGGGGGGGACCTTCGTCAACGGCCTCTTCGAGCACCCCCTCTGGCGCCTCCTGAGCAACGCGGGGTTTCTGCTGTTGCCGCCCCTGCTGATCGAATTCTCCCGCAGCATGCTGCGGGGCAAGAGCTTTCTGTCGCGAAAGGAAGTCGCCGCCGCATCGGTCGCGAGCCTCATGTGGGCCGCTGCCTGGTCCACGCCTCTCGCACGTGAGGCCTGGTTCGAGCAGGCGCTCGTGGCGTACCTGTGGCTCACGATCCTCTACTGTCTCGGGGCCCTGTTCCTGTTCATCCGGCGGCGCGCCCCCGGCGTGGACCGCACCCGTATGGTCTACGTCACGATGGCCTGCGCCATCACGGCGGCCGTCAGCCTGCTGGACATCTTCCATCATCTGGGGTTCCGGTTCCCGCCGATCTCCAACCTGGCCCTGGCGGGCCTTCTGTACTTCGTGCTGATCATCATCATGCACCCGCGGCTGCCCGAACTCTACGAGATCATGGTGCGCGGGCTCGTCCTGTCCGTCGTCACGCTGTTCGCCACGGGCACCTTCTTCTTCATCCTGGGGCTCTTCGGCACCATCGAGCCCGTTTACTTCACCCACGTGCTCACGGCCTCCTTCCTCATCGTCATCTCCTACGACCCTTTCCGGGAGATCATGAAAAAGGTCTTCAACTATTTCTTTCCCGAGGCGCAGGACATCTTCTCGTCCGTCTACGGCTTCGACCAGGAGCTGGAGAGGGAGAAGTCGCAGCTGCTCGAGGAGATGGCCACGGCGCTGGCCCACGAGATCCGCAACCCCCTGGGCTCGATCAAGGGCGCCGGCCAGTACCTGCGCTCCGAGACGGACAACCCCGAGAACCGGAAACTCCTCGACGTGATCGTCGAGGAAGCGGATCGTCTCAACAACGTAGTGACGCAGTTCATGAACTACGCGAAGCCCTATGCCGTCAATCCCAGGCTCTACGATATCAACGGCATCATCGAGAAGGCTGTCGAAGTCATCCGGGTGAGCGGCCTGCCCGAGGGGACCGCCGTCGAGACGGAACTCAACCCCGACCTGCCCAGGGTCCACGTTGACGGCGAGCAGATGAAGCAGGTGATCCTTAACATCGCCCTCAACGGCATCGAGGCCATGCCCGGCGGTGGCACTCTGACGATCCGCACGACCCGCATCGAGAGCGAGGAGGGCGAGGCCGTGGGGATTTCCATCCGCGACACGGGGAAGGGGATGTCGAAGGAAGACCTCCAGAACATCTTCAAACCTTTTTTCACGACGAAGGAGCGGGGCGTGGGACTGGGTCTTTCCATCTGCCGGCGGATCGTCAAGAACAACAACGGCTCCATCCGAGTGAAATCGATCCCCGGGCAGGGGTCGATCTTCTACATACGGCTCAACCCGCCGCAGGGGTGAGGGGCGGGTGTGCATGCAGTAGTCGCGGCCCGAAAGAGCCTTGACGGACGGGGAAAAGTAAATTAGAGTCTGTGTTCCAATCATCCGTCATGGGGACTCAAGTGTCCAAAATATCTAGGAAAAAGATCCTCGTCGTCGACGACGAGGTCAACATGCGCCTGGTGCTCAAGGCCATGCTGACCAAGGAGGGCTACGAGGTCGAGACGGCGGCCGACGGCCTGGAGGCGCTCGCCCTGCTGAAGCGCCACGATGTGACGGCCTGCGTGACGGACCTCAGAATGCCCAGGCTCGACGGGATGGGGCTCCTGAACCGCATGGCCGAGGAATACCCGGCCGTCCCTGTCATCCTCATCACGGCCCACGGCACCGTCGCCACCGCCGTGGACGCCCTCAAGAAGGGGGCCTTCGACTACATCACGAAGCCCTTCGACCAGGAGGAACTCAAGCGCGTCATCGGCAAGGCCGTCAAGACGCGGGTGCTGGGCGACGAGGAGGTGCAGCTCCCCCCGACCGAGATCGACCGCAGCGAGATCGTGGGAGCCGGCGCGCAGATGGCGAAGATCTTCGAGGTCATCCGGAAGGTGGCCCCCTCGACGACGACGGTGCTCATCACCGGCGAGACGGGCACGGGCAAGGAGCTCGTGGCCAATGCCATCCACGCGGGCAGCCCCCGGAGGCACAACCCCTTCATCAAGATCAACTGTTCGGCCATTGCCGAAAACCTCATCGAGAGCGAGCTGTTCGGCTACGAGAAGGGGGCCTTCACGGGAGCCGTCTCGAGCAAGCCGGGCCGCTTCGAGCTGGCGCACAAGGGGACGCTCTTCCTCGACGAGATCGGCGATCTGCCCCGGGAGATGCAGGTAAAGCTCCTGCGGGTCATCCAGGACCAGGAGTTCGAGCGCGTCGGCGGCATCCAGACGATCAAGGTCGACGTGAGGCTCGTGACCGCCACGAACCGCAACCTCCATCAGGAGGTGAGGGAAGGCCGCTTCCGGGAAGACCTCTTCTACCGTCTCAACGTCATGCCCATCCACGTCCCGCCGCTGAGGGAGCGCAAGGAGGACATCCCGGCCCTGCTCGACTACTTCATCGGGAAGTTCAACCGCAAGCTCGACCGGCACATCGCCGGGGCGGACCCCGAGGTGCTGGAGCTGCTGCAGGAGCACGACTGGCCGGGCAACATCCGGGAGCTGGAGAATCTCGTCGAGCGCCTCGTTCTCATGGCGAAAGGCGACGTGATCGTCATGGCCGACGTCCCCGCCGAGCTCATCGAGGCCGTCGAGATCCGCGAGCCCGCCGCGGGCAACGGCGACAGACGGAGCATCAAGGAGCTCATCCGGGAGAAAACGGAAGACATCGAGAAGCAGATGATCGTCCGGGTCCTCGCGGAGTGCGAGGGCAACATCTCGAAGGCGGCCCGTGAACTGGGATTGAGCCGCCGGGGGCTGCATCTGAAGCTGGCGAAATACAACCTGCGCGGGTAGCGCAAAAAAGAGGAGACCATGGTCAACCGGATCGAAATCGGCTTCAGAAAGAACCTCCGCGACGCCCTGGGCGAGAAGGTCAGGCGGCGCATCGTGGAGAACCTCCGGCTCGACGTGGAGAAGGTCGACACGATCGACGTCTTCACCATCGAGGGCAACCTCAGGAAGACGGAGCTCCGGCAGGCCGCGACGGGCCCCCTGTCGGACCCCATTATCCAGCGCCACGCCATCAACCGCGGCCTGGCCGACGGCTTCGACTGGCTCATCGAGGTGGGCTTCCGCCCCGGGGTCACGGACAACGTGGGCAGGACGGCCACCGAGGCCATCGAGCTGCTCATCGGCAGGCGCACGCCTCTCAGGGTCTACACGTCGAGGCAGTACGTGATCCGCGGGAAGATCGGCCGCGACGATGCGGAGCGGATCGCCTCGGACGTGCTTGCCAACGAGCTCACGGAGCGCTACGAGATCGTCGACGGGAAGGGCTGGGATCCGGGGAAGGGCATGACGGCCTACGTCCCCAGGGTAACGGGGGTGGACGACCCGCGCATCGAGGAGATCGACCTGAACGTTTCCGACGCGGAGCTGATGGCCATCAGCAGCCGCGGGACGCTCGCCCTGTCGCTCGAGGAGATGAAGGCCATCCAGGCCTACCTGAACGACCCGGCGGTCATCGAGTCCCGCAAGGCCGTGGGGCTCGGCGCGAAGATCACCGACATGGAGCTCGAGGTGCTCGCCCAGACCTGGTCGGAGCACTGCAAGCACAAGATCTTCAACAGCTTCATCACCTACGAGGAGCCGGACGGGAAGCGCCTCGAGATCGACTCGCTCTTCGCGAGCTGCATCAAGGCCGCCACGAAGGAAATCCGTCGCCGTCTCGGGGCCGACGACTGGTGCCTTTCGGTCTTTGTGGACAACGCCGGCGTGATCAAGTTCAACGACGACTGGAACCTCGTCTTCAAGGTGGAGACGCACAACTCGCCCTCGGCCCTCGACCCCTACGGCGGGGCGCTCACGGGGATCGTGGGCTGCAACCGCGACCCCTTCGGCACCGGCAAGGGCGCGCGGCTCATCCTCAACACGGACGTCTTCTGCTTTGCCGACCCCTTCTACGACAGGCCGCTGCCGAAGCGGATCCTCCACCCGCGGCGCATCTACGAGGGCGTGCGCGAGGGCGTCGAGCACGGCGGCAACAAGAGCGGCATCCCCACGGTGAACGGATGCATCGTCTTCGACGACCGGTTCCTCGGCAAGCCGCTCGTCTACTGCGGCACGGCGGGGATCATGCCCGCCGAGATCCTCGGCGAGCCGAGCCACACCAAGTCCATCCGGCCGGGCGACCTCGTCGTCATGACCGGAGGCCGCATCGGAAAGGACGGCATCCACGGCGCCACGTTCTCCTCGGAGGAACTCCACGAGGACTCGCCCGTCTCGGCCGTCCAGATCGGCGATCCCATCACACAGAAGAAGATGACCGACTTTCTGCTCATGGCACGGGACCGCGGCCTGTACCGGGCTATCACCGACAACGGCGCGGGCGGCCTGTCGTCCTCCGTGGGCGAGATGGCGGGCATGTCGGGCGGGGCGGAGCTGGAGCTCAGCAACGCGCCCCTGAAATACGCGGGCCTCGCGCCCTGGGAGATCCTCCTCTCCGAGGCGCAGGAGCGCATGAGCCTGGCCATCCCGCCGGAGAGCATCGACGAGTTCATGGCGCTGGCCCGAAAGATGGAGGTGGAGGCCACCGTCCTGGGCACGTTCACCGACTCGGGCAAGTTCCACGTCCGGTACGGAGGGAAGACGGCGGCCTGCCTCGACATGAAGTTCCTTCACGAGGGCGTGCCCCAGATGAGGCTTACGGCCCGGTGGGTTCCCCCGCGCCATCCGGAACCCGGCTTCCCCGAGCCTGCCGACTACGGCAGCGCCCTCCGATCCATGCTTTCGCGCCTCAACATCTGCAGCAAGGAGTCCGTCGTGCGCCAGTACGACCACGAGGTCCAGGGCGGCAGCGTGGTGAAGCCGCTCGTGGGCGCCGCCAATGACGGTCCCAGCGACGCCGCCGTCATCCGCCCCGTCCTCGAGTCCTTCGAGGGCGTCGTCGTGGCCAACGGCATCTGCCCGCGCTACGGCGACATCGACGCCTGGCACATGGCGGCCTGCGCCATCGACGAGGCCGTGCGCAACGCCGTTGCCGTCGGCGGCTCGCCGGATAGGCTCGCGGGCCTCGACAACTTCTGCTGGTGCGACCCCGTCCAGTCGGAGAAGACGCCCGACGGACACTACAAGCTCGCCCAGCTCGTGCGGGCCAACCTGGCCCTCCATGAGCTCACGCTGATCTACGGCGTGCCCTGCATCTCGGGCAAGGACAGCATGAAGAACGACTACCAGATCGGCGACACGAAGATTTCCATTCCGCCCACGCTGCTCTTCTCGGTCATCGGCCGCATCGAGGACGTGCGCCGGGCCGTGACGATGGACGCCAAGCGCGCAGGCGATCTCGTCTACGTGCTGGGCGAGACGAAGAGGGAGCTGGGCGGCTCCGAGTGGTACGCCCTGCACGGCTTTGTCGGCAACGACGTGCCGAAGGTGGACGGCGAGCGCGCCCTGGCGCTCTACCGGGCCCTGGCGAAGGCCATCCGGGAGGGGCTCGTGGCCTCCTGCCACGACTGCTCCGACGGCGGCCTCGGGGTGACCCTGGCCGAGACGGCCTTTGCCGGCGGCCTCGGCATGGATGTGGACCTGGCGGCCGTGCCCGCGAGCAGGATCGCCCGCGACGACGAGGCGCTCTTCTCCGAGTCGCAGAGCCGCTTCGTCGCGACCGTCCGGCCGGAAAAGAAAGCCGCCTTCGAGGCGGCCCTGGCGGGAAATACGCTGGCCTGCGTGGGCGCCGTGACCGACGACGGCCTCTTCCGCGTCAGGGGCCTGAGGGGCGGCGTGATCCTCGAGGAGAAGATCGAAGAGCTCAAAGAGGCTTGGCAGAGGACGCTGCGATTCTAGGAGTTTCGATTGAAAACGTCCCTGGGCCCGATGCAGCTTTTTCGACCGCACTACATCTTGCTGCGCTGCAGACGCAAAAACTCGCCCTTCGGGATCAGACAATTTGCGCTGCGGGCGCTCCGCCCCGATGAGTGCGATGCCCGAAAAAGCCGCAACTCGGACGGCGGAACCTTCCAATCTCAATCGTAAGACAAGGAAAAAAACATGCCGAGAATTGTAAAATCGATTGTGTTGACGGGGAACGGGACGAACTGCGAGCGGGAGATGGCCCATGCCTGCCGGCTGGCGGGATCGGACGAGGTGGACATCGTCTACATCCACGACATCCTCAGCGGCGAGAAGCGCCTCGACGACTACCACTTCCTGATCCTGCCCGGCGGCTTCCTCGACGGCGATGACCTGGGCGCGGCCCAGGCGGGGGCCAACCGGATCATCCACGCCAGGGTGAAGGGCAGCGGCGAGCCCCTGCGCGACCAGTTCCGGCGCTTCATCGACGGGGGCAAGCTCATCCTAGGCGTCTGCAACGGCTTTCAGCTCATGGTGAAGCTCGGCATCCTGCCGGCCGTCGACGGCGAGTACTTCAGGCAGACCGTGACGCTCACCTTCAACGACTCGGGCCGCTTCGAGGACCGCTGGGTCTGGATCTCGATCAACGAAAAATCCCCCTGTGTCTTCACGCGGGGGCTGAAAAAGGTCTACCTCCCCGTTCGCCACGGCGAGGGGAAGTTCATGGCCAGAAGCGCGGCGATCCTCAAACGCCTGCACCGGCAGCAGCAGGTGGTCGCGCGCTATTGCACGCAGGACAGCGACAGGCCCGCGATGACCTATCCCGACAACCCCAACGGCGCCGTCGACGCCATTGCCGGCATCTGCAACGAGACGGGACGACTCTACGGCATGATGCCCCACCCCGACGCCTACACGCACCGCACGAACCACCCGCGCTGGACCCGGGAAGAACTCCCCGAGGAGGGAATGGGGCTTGCGTTTTTCAAAAACGCGGTACAATTCATCCGGAGCGGCGAGTTCGAGCAGAAACCCGTCCGGGCCGCGGAAGCGGGATGAACATCAAAGAAGTCATCGCGAGCCGAGCCTTGCGAGGTGTGGCGATCTTCGTCAATTTCCCTCGCCCTCCACGGAGAGCCCTTCGATAGACTCAGGGACGTGAGTTGTCGAACCGGGGTCAGGGTGAAAATATAGGGGAGAGGAAGATCCGGGTTCGTGAACGATCAGTGGGGCTGGGGGGATTTGACGGAACAGACCAAAAGGACCCGAGCCACGACGCAGGAGGGGCGAAGATGTCCGACACATTCAAGGCGCTGGTGCTGAGGCAGGAGGGTGACAGGGTACGGCAGGCCATCGAGCAGCTCACCGTGAGTGATCTGCCCGAGGGCGACGTCCTGGTGGATGTCGAGTATTCCTCCCTGAACTACAAGGACGCCATGGCCGTCACGGGCACGGGGAAGATCGTCCGCGAGTACCCCATGGTTCCGGGCATCGACCTGGCGGGTACCGTCCTCGAGTCGAAGTCCCCCTTCTACAAGGAGGGCGACAGGGTCGTCCTGACGGGCTGGAACGTGGGCGAGCGCTACTGGGGCGGTTACACCCAGCGGGCCCGCGTGAAATCCAACTGGCTCGTGCCGCTCCCCGAGGGGCTGGACACGCGTCACGCCATGGCCGTCGGCACAGCCGGGTTCACGGCCATGCTCTGCGTCATGACGCTCGAGGAGGCCGGGCTCAAGCCCGGCAGCGGCACGGTTCTCGTCACGGGCGCCGCCGGCGGGGTGGGCGGCGTGGCCGTGGCCATCCTCGCCTACCTGGGGTATCGCGTCGCCGCCCTCACCGCCCCCGGCCAGGAGAACACGCATGAATACCTCGAAGAACTGGGCGCCATGGACTTCGTGGCCGGTCCGGAGTGGACCGTGCAGCCGAGGCCGCTGGAGACCCAGCGTTGGGCCGGCGCAGTCGACACGGTGGGCGGCAGGGTCCTTGCCCGCGTGCTGGCCGAAATGAACTACGGCGGCTGTGTCGCCAACTGCGGCCTGGCGGGCAGCGCAGACCTTCCGACGACGGTCATGCCCTTCATCCTCCGGGCCGTGAGTCTTCGCGGCGTCGATTCCGTCCTGTGCCCGATCCATCGGCGCAAGACGGCCTGGTCGAGGCTGGTGCGCGACCTGCCGACGTCGGCCCTCGACATGATCACGCCGGATGTCATCTCGCTCGACGACCTGCCGTCCCGTTCCGCGGACCTGCTCGCGGGAAAAATCCGCGGCAGGCTTGTCGTGGACGTGAGGGCCTGAGCCGGAGTGCTCCCCGGCATGGGACGGCAAGAGATGAAAATCCCGCCGCTTCCTACTGGCAGCGGAACCGGGTCGTGAACTGATCCTCGGAAAGAAGATCCGACTCCACGACGGCCCTTTTCTTGCCGCAGAGCCTGGACATCAGTCTCTTCGCCTCGAGCCGGACTTTCTTGTAGTCTGCGACCAGGGTCTTGACGCCCGACCCTTTGCCCTTCCCCGTGATTCCCGTCATGGCGTACCGGTCGGTCCCCTCCACGTTTCGGAAGGAGATGTACTCGATCTTCGCCGTCGCGAAGGTGCCGCCGACCTCCACGGTCACGGGCTCGATCTTGGGCTGGGCGGAGTACTCCTCGTAGCTCACACTTCCCGGCCGCCCGAGGTCCGAGGCAAACGCACCGGGCGCCCCCGCCGCGACCGCGAGCGCCGCGGCACAGGCCGACAAAACGAATCCCTTCTTCATCTTCATCTTCGCTCCCTCCTTTCGTGTGTCTTGTCCCGTCCCTCCTGACGGGAACCGGTTTGCAGCTCTACGGCAATCCGGTGACGAACCGCTTCACCGGCTCAGCCCACCCGCTTGTGGAGATCCTCAGCAGCGTCCTGTCCCCGTCGGGGCGGAAGGCTGCCGTCACGTGCCCCCCGCCGCCCCCGAAGCGCAGCCGGCCTGCTGTCTCTTCCTCGAGGTCCAGCCCGAGGCCCCCGGCCCCGAAGAACGCCATCAGCCGCGCCTCGAGCTCTTCCGCGGGGAGCGGCGTTCGTACCTCCAGGGTCAGCGCTCCGATCTTCCCGACGATCTCGTTGAATGCACAGGGGGGCGCCTTCATGGGATCTCCCGGCTCATTTTTTCATACTTTATATGCAACAGGCCCGGCGGTCCACAGGGATTTTGCGGCTTCCCGTGACGGATGCCAAGCCCTGTCAGTATTTCTTCACCTCGCTGGAGAAGGCGATGCTCCCGAAAGCGCATCGGGTGGATTGAGAGCAAAAGAGAAGTTGTGGGGCCGAGAGATTACGGTTGACTGCGCCGGCCGTTCATTTCTTCGAGAAGCAGGCGAACCTCGGAAATGAGCTTGGGCAGTCAGGCTTCAATAATGCCTCGCACGACCTCGTCGGATACGAGCGTAGTCCCGTGACGGAGCCGGTTTCGGAAAGTGATGATCCGGGCGGCATCGGTGACCCGTTCGACGAATGACGGCTGGACGATGATCGCCTGGCTCAAAGCCTCACCGACGATTTCAAACTGCCGCTCGACGGCCGAACGGAGCAGCGGATCGGAGCGATCGTTGTCCAGGGACTTTCCTTTTGTGAACTGCGCGATGAGGTCGCAGGCTGGCGCGATGTCGTAAACATATTTACGGATGACACGCTGCTGCATAGAGGAGGACCTTCGTTTCGTCCACGGCCTTTTCGAAGTATGGGTTCCGGATCGGGCCGGGTTCGATGAGGTCTATGGACACACCGAAGAGTTTCTGTAAATCCTCCCTCAGCCCGAAGTCGCTCTACGCCAGACAGGCCGGTGCCATCCGTTCAAACTCGACAAGGAAATCCAGATCGCTGATCCCTTTCTGAAAAGACCCCTTTGCTGCCGAACCGAACAGCGAGCATTTCCTTACATTGTGCTTTCGGCACAACTGGAGAATTTCCGGGATCTTGTCGTTCACGATCGAATTCATGTTGAGTCGTCTGATGAATGTTGTGAAAATTATGACGAGATCTTGTGGTTTGTCAAGCCGGTTAAGGCAGGTCCACTGCCCGGGGGCGGATAAGGATGCAAAAAGGACAGAACCGTTTCCCGTCCCTGCCCGTTTGTTTTGTTCTTGTCTTTCCTGGACCCTGTTCCCTATGCCCTCTTCTTTTTCCCATCCTTGCCCTCCTGCGGCCTGGCCTTGAGCGAGGCGCCGACGGAGGCCGCCGCCAGCCCCTTGCTCAGGGAGGAGAGAACGCCGCCGGTGATGAAGATGAATTTCGTTCGCGTGCGATCAACCTTTCAGGTTTCTCGGGTCTGTCCAGTCTGTTCGGTCTTTCCGGTCCGTTCAAACGGCGGGGTCCAGGGGCCAGGGTCCAGGGAAGGAAGAAGATTTTTCTCCGTCCCTTTACCCTTAACCCTACGCAGGATGGCGTCGGCTTTTCGCACGACGGCGAGCCGGTCCTTCGTGATGGGTCCGAGGATCCGCACCGCCAGATCCGGCCCCGGGAAGGGGTGGCGCCCCTCAAGGCCGGCAAACAGAAGAGAGCGCTTTCCCCTCTCGTTGAGCTCGAGCTTGGCGGGCCCGTACTCGCGCATGGGTGAGGGGGTAACCTTCCCGCCCAGCGTGTGCGCCATGAGCTGAACGCCGTAGCAGATCACAAGGACGGGGACGCCCAGCTCGAAGATCCCCGGGTCGCATTTCGGCACCCCCCTGTCGAAGATGCTGGCGGGCCCTCCCGAGAGGATGACGCCCTTCACCTTTCGGGCCTTCAGCGCGGAGGGCTTGATGTCGTGATCGAGGATCTCGAAGTACACGCGGCACTCGCGGACGCGACGGGCGATGAGCTGGTTGTACTGGGATCCGAAGTCGAGGATGGCGATCGTGTGCGGAATCCGCCCTTCCGGGATTCGGCTTCCGGCCGTCACGGCGGAAGCCGCGCGGAGGCACGCCGGCGGGTGGCGAATCTGCGCGTGCGGGGGGGCAGGGCGCCGCCTGCGACGGGGCTGAAGCGGGGTGTTTTTCCTACTGTTTGGCCAGGTTTTTCAGAACGATGCCCCTGTGGTTGAGCTGACGGCTCTCGGCCAGGAGCTCCCTCGCGGCGATGCGGTCGATTACGTAGATCAGGTTGCCGCCTTTCTCGGCATAGACCTGGCCGTAGGATATGGGGACCTCGGGGGTCACGCCGCCCAGGAGCGACCGCGTCACGGGTTCAATTTTCCGCTCGCCGTTTGCCAGCAGCAGGACCGTCTTCGCCCGGTATACGAGTTCGACTCCCATGGTGACGGCATAGTTCGGGGAGTCGGCGGCCGTCGCGAAATGGCCGTCTTTCACCGCGTTGGCGATGGTGTTTTCGTCGAGCTTGACCAGCATGACCGACGAGCCCTTGAACGGGATCCCCGCTTCGTGGAATGCCACGTGGCCGCGGCCGCCCACGCCGATGACCTGCAGGTCGATCCCCCCGGCCGCCCTGATCTTCCGCCGGTATCCGTCCAGGATGTCCTTGCGGATCCAGGCCAGATAGGGGGACGCCGCGCGTGCCTTGATGACAATGGATTTCCCGGCATCGGTTCCCCTGGGTTCCCAGTCCTCCCTGCTTTGCCTCAACTCGCGGATCAGCCGTTTCTGATCGATCAGCGAACCCCAGGGGACGCTGGTTTCCATGAATCCCTTCCCGAGCAGCCCGAAGAATTCCCGGATCATGAAGCAGGCGTAACTCTCGGGATGAACCGTCCGCTGCTGGGCGTTTTCGCCGGGAAGGCCCACGTACTCGTCGAGGTTGAAGCTGCGGATCCGGCCGGGGTCGAACCGCCCCCGGTTGGCCGCCTCCGCGAGGAGCTTGTAGAGCCCCGTCGGGGTGTTTCCCGTGGCCAGTCCGAGCGCCATCTGCTCTTTGCCGCCGAGCGTTCCGGCGATTTGCCGGATGACAATGTCCGCAGCGACCCGGCTCATGTGGTCGAAGTCGTCCGTCACCAGTACGGTGATGCCCATGGTCTGCCCCTTTCCGAAGCGGCTCAGCCCAGCTCGCTCTTCACCACGTCGGCGATCTGACGGCAGTATCTCTCCGTGGCGGTGTCCGTCGGCCCTTCCACCATCACGCGGCACATGTTCTGCGTACCGGAGTATCGGACCAGCACGCGCCCCTCGTCGCCGAGTTCGGCCTCCACCTGTCGGATGACCTCCACGAGCCTCGGAACGGTCTCGATTGCGGGCTTGCGCTGCACGTCCACGTTGATCAGTTTCTGCGGGAAGATGTCCATCATCGCCGCCAGCGCGGAGAGGGGTTTCCCCTCCCGGGCCATGGCGGCGATCAGCTGCATGGCGGCGA
Organism: Deltaproteobacteria bacterium; assembly: GCA_012728915.1. Lineage (GTDB taxonomy): Bacteria > Desulfobacterota > Syntrophia > Syntrophales > UBA2192 > UBA2192. The sequence continues at coordinate 13,194 of JAAYEC010000049.1, forward strand.
TGATGCCGTCGCCCGTGGTGTGGTGGTCGAGGAAGATCATGTGGCCCGAGTCCTCGCCGCCGATAACCGACCCCAGGCGCAGCATATCCTCGAGAACGTAGCGGTCCCCTACCCTGGAGGCATGGTGGCTCAACCCGTATCTCCGGCAGGCGATCCTCAACCCCAGGTTGCTCATGACGGTGGTCACCAGCAGGTCGTTCTTGAGCTTCCCCTCCTTTTTCTGCATCAGCGCGCAGGCCAGGAGCAGCTGGTCGCCCGTGATCTCGTTGCCTTTTTCGTCCACGGCGATAAGGCGGTCGCCGTCCCCGTCGAAGGCCAGGCCGATGGCCGCCCCGCTCTCCACCACCCGCTTCCGGAGGTCTTCGGTGTGCTGGGAGCCGCACTGGTCATTGATATTGATGCCGTTCGGCCTGTTGTGGATGACGTCCACGTCGGCGCCGAGCTCGATGAACGCCTCGGGGGCAACCCGGTACGCGGCGCCGTTGGCCGTGTCGAGCACGATCTTCATCCCCTCCATGGAGAGATTGCGGGGGAAGGTGTTCTTCAGGAAGACGATGTACCGCCCGTGGACGTCGCCGATGCGCTGGGCCTTGCCCATACCCCCGGCCGTGGGGAGGAGATCGTTGAGCTTCTTGTTGAGGATCAGGTCCTCGATGTGCTCTTCCTGCTCGTCGGTCAGCTTGAAGCCGTTGCCGCCGAAGATCTTGAGCCCGTTGTCCTGGTAGGGGTTGTGGGAGGCGGAAATCACGATGCCCGCATCGGCGCGCATGCTCTGGGTGATGAAGGCAATCCCGGGGGTGGGCAGCACGCCGACGAGGTAGGGATGGCCCCCCATGGAGGTGATCCCGGCCTCGAGGGAGCCCTCCAGCATGTATCCCGAGAGGCGGGTGTCCTTCCCGATGATGACCCGGGCGCGGTGCCCGTTTTTCCTTAATATGTGCGCCACGGCCTGACCGACGCCGAAGGCGATCTCCGCGCTCATGGGGTGCCGGTTCGCCTCGCCCCGTATCCCGTCGGTTCCGAATAATTTGCCCATCTGCTTTCTCCTTGATCGTCAGATTTATGCCGGATTCCTAAACAGGTTCATCGACGGCACGACCCTTGCGGCCCTTGCGCAGAGATCCTCCACAAGGCTGCCGAGCCACCGGACGCCCCCGGCGGAGACCTCCGCCGGGAGGCCCTGGATCGCAGCGATGTAGTCCCGCCTGTCCTCGCCGGCCGCTTTCCGGAAGTCCTCGAGAAAGGCGTCTCGAAGTCTCTCCGTTGCGTCGCTCCGCGTGCGTTCCTGGAACACGCCCGTGACAACCCTGACGTGCTCGCGAAATTCGCGCCTGGCACGGGCCGCTGCCGGCGGCTGCCCGGCAGGAACGTCGGTCGCGGCTTTTTCGGCCATCTCTTCGAGCCGCCTGGCGCGCTCCTTCCGGGCCAGGTCGAGCTGGTCCATCACGCCGGCGAAGAGGAGCGGGCCGAATTCCTGTGCCTCCAGGAAGGGTTTTCTCACTTCACGGTACCACGCGTCCAGGGCCGCCAGGTTGGCCAGGTAGAGGAGGTTATTCTCCACGATCCGCGTGAAGCCGGGGTATGCCGCGGCGATGAAATCCTTCACGGCGCCGGGGCTCGCCGGCGGGCGGATCAGCCGGTTGCCTTCCGGGTAATCCCCTCTCAGGATGCATCCGGCTGCCACGACATTGCCGTAGCCCAGGCACGACGGCCCGACCAGGCCCCCCTGGCCGCCCAGGAAGATCGGGGGCTGGTTCAGCATGACGCCCCGCGGTACGTCGCCGATGAGGGAGGGAGTCGCCTTGTCCGCATCGGGCGTGAAGTTGAAATGGATGTAGGAGCTCCCGACCTCGCTGTGATTCTGGCGGCTCGTGCCCCCGGCCATCAGGCAGTCGCAGAAATTGACCAGGCTCCCCAGCGTCACGAACGGAAACAGGATGGTCTGTTTCAGCCCCACGCAGTGGGCGCCGCCGGACTGCTCTTCGAGGAGGGTCCCTTCGCGCACGTGGGCGCCCATGCCCATGCTGGCCTTCTCCAGGAAGACGGAGTTGCTGAAGAAACCGCCCTTCAGCTCGACGCCGGACCCGAGCCGGCAGTTCTCGACGGTCGCCGGGGCCTCGTGGCCGAGCTTGCTGCCCGCGGAGATCACCGTCTTTTCCCCGCGAATCCTGCAGCCCGGATAGAGGGTGACGCCGCTTGCGGAGATCCGGTCGACCCGGACGTCGTCCCCGATGTCCAGGCTCAGCGGATTGGGGATGTCCACCCCCCGTTTCATCAGCAGCGCGACCTTCGCCCCGGCCCTCGACGTATGCTCCATCCCCATGGCGCCCCTCTCACGGCATGCAGGCGTGAATAAATTGGGAAAATGTAGCCGGTATCGTCCGGCAGTTCAACAGGTTTTTATCCCGCCGAATTGCCTCACAATAAATGTTACCGGAGGTGACGATGCATAGTGGTCGTTGACTCATAATTCATGTTACCGGGAGAGAGACCTTCTCTGGGAGCCGTGACGATGAGTCCGCGAACCAAACGCGA
>JAAYEC010000050.1 GCA_012728915.1 Deltaproteobacteria bacterium
CCCTTCGTGCTGCGCAAGGCCATGGAACACAAACTTAAAAAAATCTTCGATCTCTGCTATAAACGGACTCTCTGCCGTCAGCGACCTGAGCCCCCTCTTCGGTAACATTTATTTATGAGGCAACGGGACAGCCCTTTTCAGGCTTTACCGTGTCGTCGCTTTGTAGTACAAGGACCCTCGAAGCAACCCGAGGAGGCATCCCGTGCCACGGTCAAAGTCAACCCGGATGAGCTTCCGCGCCGCCGCCATGATCGCCGAAGGCAGGCGGGGGCAGAGCCGTGCTGCGGACTCGTTGAAGGAAAGCGAGCACCTCTTCCGGACCCTGACGGAGAAGTCCGTCGCCGGAATCTACGTCGTCCAGAACGGCCGGTTCCGCTTCGTCAACGCCAACGCCGCCTCCTACGCGGGCTACTCGGCCGGGGAGCTCATCGGCAGGAAATCGGGCTTCATGGTCCATCCCGAGGACCGCGAGGCCGTCAAAAAAAATGCCCGGGCCATGCTCCGCGGCGAGCGGGCCTCGCCCCACGAGTTCCGGATCATCACCCGCCAGGGCAGCATCCGCTGGGTCCTCGAAACGGTGGCCTCCATCACGCTGGACGGTAAGCCGGCCATCCTCGGCAACTCCATGGACATCACGGAGGAGAAGCGGGCCCAGGCGCGCCTGCAGGAGTCCGAGACCTGGTACCGGACGCTCTTCGAGACCACGGGCGCGGCGACGATGATCCTCGAGGAGGACACCACGATCTCGCTCGTCAACCGGGAGTTCGTCAAGCAGTTCGGCTACAGCCGGGAAGAGACGGAAAACCGCAAGAGCTGGACCGAGTTCATCGACCCCGGAGACGTGGACCGCATGAGGGAATACCACCGCCTGCGGCGGGTCGACCCCGAGGGACCGCCGAAGAACTACGAGTTCCGCTTCATCAGCAAGGCCGGGGAGACCCGGGACGTCTTCCTCACAGTCGACCTCATCCCGGGGACGCGCAAGAGCATCGCCTCGCTCGTCGACATCACCGAACTCAGGAGGGCCGACGAGACGCTCAAGATCCGGGGACAGCAGCTCGAGAACAAGACACGCGAACTCGAGGAGCTCAACGCGGCCCTGCGGGTCCTGCTGAAGCGCCGCGAGGAGGACCGCAACGAACTGGAAGAGAAGGTGCTGACAAACGTCAGAAAGCTCGTCCTGCCCTACATCGAAAAGCTCAAGAAAGGGCGGCCCGACCCCGTCGCACGTACGAGTATCCTCATCCTGGAGTCGAACCTCAAGGACATCATCGCCCCCTTTTCGAACAAGCTCTCCTCCCTGCACATGAACCTGGCGCCGCGCGAGCTCCAGGTCGCCAGTCTGATCAAGGAGGGCAAGACCACGAAGGAGATCGCCGAATTCCTCAATGTCACGCCCAGCGCCGTCAACATCTGCCGCCACCGCATCCGCCACAAGCTCGGCCTCAACAACCGCAAGATCAACCTCCAGACCTACCTCTCCCAACTTCCCTGACATATTACATTTTATGTAATATTCCGGTAGTATTCTTCTAATATTGATTTTTGGCCGGTTTCGCCATACAGCGCATGGAGCCTTTGCAGCTCGCGCTGAATCTCCGGCCGGGTTGCCGGGGGATTCCTCACTGGAGGAAGGGACAACCCGGCCCTTTCAAAGCGTCTCGATCGCAGTGGTTTTCGGGGCACCAGCGGCAAAGGGGGGACGTCCACTGTCATTCTGTCATACGGGGCTGGGCCAACGCCACCCGGCCCCGCCTCCTCTGCACGAGAAGGCGCGAGGGACGAGGCCCGGCACGCGTCAGACCCGGGTCTTCAGCGGCAACGATCCGTCGCAGGACATAACCTTTTTCGGGAGGGACTGAACCATGGCAATCAGGAAGGTTTGCGTACTCGGAGCGGGGCTGATGGGCAGCGGGATCGCGCAGGTGTGCGCCCAGGCGGGCTACCAGGTGGCCATGCGCGACATCGAGCAGCGGTTTGTCGACGGCGGCATGAACACCATCAAGAAGAACCTGGCCCGCGAGGTGGAGAAGGGCAAGCGCACGCAGGCCGACATGGACGCCGTCCTCGGCCGGATCCGGCCCACGCTGGACATCAAGGAGGCCGCGGCGGATGCCGACGTGGTCGTCGAGGTCATCATCGAGCTGCTCGAGGTCAAGAAGAAGGTCTTCCAGGAGCTCGAGACGATCGTGAAGCCCGAGTGCCTGTTCTTCTCGAACACCTCGGGGGTGAGCATCACGGCCATGGCGGCCGTCACAAAGCGGCCCGAGAAGTTCATCGGCACCCACTTTTTCAACCCCGTGCCGGTGATGAAGCTGCTGGAGGTCATCAGGGGCTACGAGACCTCGGAGCAGACGCTGCAGGCGGCCCTGGAGTGGGGCAAGAGCCTGGGCAAGGAGACGATCGTGGTCAACGAGGCGCCGGCCTTCGCGGTCAACCGGATTTTGTGCCCCATGCTCAACGAGGCCTTCTTCGTGCTGGGTGAGGGGGTGGCCTCGGCCGAGGACATCGACAAGGGGATGGTGCTGGGCTGCAACCATCCGATCGGGCCGCTGGCGCTTTCGGACCTGGTGGGGCTGGACACGCTGCTGCACGTGCAGGAGAACCTGTACCGGGAGCTGGGCGACAAGTACCGGCCGGCCCCGCTGCTCGTCAAGCTGGTCCGCGCGGGGCGCTTCGGCCGCAAGAGCGGCAAGGGGGTGTTCGATTATAAGAAATAGGCACCAGGCTGCAGGCAACAGGCAACAGGTCCAAGGCGACAGGAAAACAGACAGATTCTTCCTCTTTAACCTGAAGCCTGATGCCTGACGCCTAATGCCTAAAAGGAGACCACCATGAAAGACGTAGTCATCGTATCGGCCTGCCGGACGGCCGTAGGCTCCTTCGGCGGCTCCCTCAAGGATGTGCACGCCTACAAAATCGGAAGCGCCGCGATGAAGGAGGCCGTCAGGCGGGCGGGAATCGACCCGGCCGCCGTCGACGACGTTCGCTTCGGCAACTGCATCGAACCCTACAACGCCCTCAACGTGGCCCGCGTGGCGGCCCTCGACGCGGGCATCCCCGAAACCTCGACGGCCGTCACCATCAACCGCGTCTGCATCTCGGGCATGGAGTCCGTCATCTCCGGCATGGCCATGATCCAGGCGGGACTCGTGGACGTGGTGCTCGGCGGCGGCGTGGAGCACATGTCCGGGGTCGCCTACGCGGTGCAGGCCGCCCGCTGGGGCTGCCGCCTGCAGAACACGAGCTTCGACGACATGATGATCGAGGCCCTCTACTGCGGCTCGCGCCTCCAGCCGGGCCTCGAGAAAGGTCCCGTCAAGGAAGGCCCCGTGATCGAGCTGCTGAAAGGGAAACCCTACATCATGGGGCAGACGGCCGAGGTCATCGCCCAGATGTACAACATCTCCCGCGAGGAGATGGACGTCGTGGCCCTTCGAAGCCACAACAACGCCGAGCGCGCCACGAAGGAAGGCGACTTCAGGGAAGAAATCGTTCCCATCGAAATCCCCCAGAAGAAGGGCAAGCCCCCCGTGATCTTCGAGAAGGACGAGCACTTCATCCCCGGCCTCACCATGGAAAAGATATCGGCGCTGCCGCCCGTCTTCCTGCCCAAGATCGGCAAGGTCACGGCGGGCAACTCCTCGGGCATCAACGACGGTGCGGCGGCCATGGTCATCATGACGGCCGAGAAGGCGAAGGAACTGGGCTGCAGGCCCATTGCCAAGATCAAGGCCGTCGGCTACGGCGGCTGTCACCCCTCGATCATGGGGATGGGCCCGGCGCCCGCCGTGCGGGATCTCATGAAGCGATCGGGCCTGAAGCTTTCCGACTTCCAGCTCATCGAGCTCAACGAGGCCTTTGCCGGCCAGTACCTGGGCTGCGAGAAGGAACTCGGCATCAACCGGGAGATCACCAACGTCAACGGCTCGGGCTGCGGCCTGGGGCACCCGGTGGGCGCGACGGGCTGCCGCATCATGGTGACGCTCCTCCACGCCATGAAGAAGCGGGGCAAGACCCTCGGGCTCGCCACCCTCTGCGGCGGCGGCGGCGTGTCCATGGCCACGGCCCTGGAGATGGTGTAAGCGCCGGCCAGCGATTCGGACGGAACACGGCGGCAACCCCGTGCAGACCGGTCCGCGAGGGCCGGCCCGCGCGGAGCCGCATGACAAAGGGAGGCATTCCATGAGCCTGATGGATCAGTACAAGAAGAAACTCGTCACCGCGGAGCAGGCCGCCCGCGTCGTCAAGTCCGGCGACTGGGTGGAGTACGGCTCCTTCCTGGGCATGGTCCGGGCCTGCGACAAGGCCCTGGCCGCCCGCAAGGGGGAACTCAGGGACGTCAAGATCCGCAGCTGCGTCACCGCCTACGCGCCCGAGGTGATCCTGGCCGACCCCAAGGGGGAGGTCTTCACCTGGATCAGCTGGCACTTCTCGGGGGCCGACCGCAAGTTCGCCGACAAGGGCGTCCCGGTCTACTACACGCCCGTGAAGTACTGCGAGGTCCCGCGGTACTGCCGCGAGGAGATCGACGACCTGGACGTCTTCATGCTCCAGGTCAACCCCATGGACAAGAACGGTTTCTTCAACTTCGGACCCCAGTGCTCCCACTCCAAGGCCCTCTGCGACCGGGCCAAGACGGTCATCGTGGAGGTGAACAAGAACCAGCCCCGCTGCCTCGGCGGCTTCGAGGAGGCGGTCCACATCAGCGAGGTCGACTACATCGTCGAGGGCGAGAACCCGCCGCTCACCCAGATCCCGGCGCCGCCCATCTCGGAGCTGGACAAGAAGGTGGCCTTCTTCATCGTCGAGGAGATGAAAAACGGCTCCTGCATCCAGCTGGGCATCGGCGGCATGCCCAACGCCGTGGGCATGATGATCGCCGAGTCGGACCTCAAGGACCTGGGCTGCCACACGGAGATGCTCGTGGACGCCTACGTCCACATGTTCAACGCCGGCAAGCTCACGGGCAGAAAGAAGCAGATCGACCCGGGCAAGCTCGTCTACACCTTCGCCCTGGGCACGCAGCTGCTCTATGACTTCCTCGACGACAACCCCTGGTGCGCCACCTACCCGGTGAGCTACACCAACAAGCCCTCCATCGTGGCGCTCAACGACAACGTCGTGACGATCAACAACGCCATCGAGATCGACCTCTACGGCCAGGTCTGCTCCGAGTCCTCGGGCTTCCGGCAGATCACGGGGACGGGCGGCCAGCTCGACTTCGTGCTCGCGGGCTACGAGTCCAGGGGCGGGAAGTCCATCGTCTGCCTGCCCTCGAGCTACAAGGACAAGGAGGGCAGGATCCGCTCGCGGATCGTCCCCTACCTGCCCCCCGGCGGCATCGTCACCGTTTCGAGGACGATCAACCACATCGTCGTCACCGAGTTCGGAAAGGTGAACATGAAGGGAAAGAACACCTGGCAGCGCGCAGAGGAGCTCATCGGCATCGCCCACCCCGACACGCGTGACGAGCTGATCAAGGCGGCCGAGGTTCAGGGCATCTGGCGTAACAGCAACAGGCGCGACGGGTGACGGCGATCAACCATGGCCCCGGCGCGAAGCGAGAAGACCTCCCGCCGCGCCGGGCCGACGAGAAAGGAGATAGGAGATGAACTTCGAACTGCCCGAAGAACTCAAGATGCTGAGGGAGATGGCTTACAAGTTTGCCGTGGCGGAGTTCACGCCCCACATCCGGGAGTGCGACGAGCACGAGACGTACACCCCCGAGATCCGCAGGAAGGCCGCCGCGAACGGCCTCGTCGGGGCCTGGATCCCCGAACAGTACGGCGGCCCCGGCGCGGGCTTCCTCGGCAACGCCATCATCACCGAGGAGCTCTCCCGCGTGGACATGGGGATCGGCCTCAACGTGATCGCGGCCCCCTTCGGCTGCGAGGCGATCTTCCAGAACGGAACGGAGGAGCAGAAGCAGAAGTACCTTCCCCCCGTCTGCAGGGGCGAGTGGGTCGCCGCGGGGGCCTACACGGAGCCCAACGCGGGAACCGACGTGGCGGGCTACAAGACGCGCGCCGTCCGCGACGGCAATGACTTCGTCATCAACGGCAACAAGATGTTCATCACCAACGGCACCGTCTGCGACTTCATGGTCGTGCAGGCCATCACGAAGCCCGAGGAGAAGAAGCACAACAGCTTCAGCATGATCATCGTCGATGCCGCCGCGAAGGGCATCACGCGCACCAAGATCAAGGGCAAGATGGGCATCCGCGCCAGCGACACCGCCGAGATCGCCTTCGAGGACGTGCGGGTGCCCCAGGCAAACCTCCTGGGCAAGGAGGGCCGCGGCTTCTACCAGCTCATGCACTTTTTCGACACGACGCGTGCCATGATCGCCGGCCAGGCCCTCGGCCTGTCGATGGCCTGCCTCGAGGCCAGCGTGAAGTACTGCAAGGAGCGGACGGCCTTTGGGGCGCCTCTGGGCTCGTACCAGCTCACGCAGAAGAAGCTCGCCGAGATGGCGATCCAGATCGAGGCCCTGCGGACCCTGACCTACCGGGCGGCCTGGACGTTCGACATCGGCAAGCCCGACTACACCCTGTCGGCGATGGCCAAGTTCCTCGGCGGCCAGACGGCCGTCTTCTGCGCCAACAACGCCGTCGAGCTCCACGGCGGCTACGGCTACATCGACGAGTACGCCGTCCAGAAGTACTACCGCGACGCCAAGATCCTCGAGCTCTACGAAGGGACGAAGGAAGCGGAGATCCTGACGATCGGCCGCGTGCTGCAGTCGAAGTAGGGCCCGGCAGAAAAATCCCCCTCGGTCCCCCTTTGCAAAAGGGGGATGAAGGGGGATTTGCAGTTTCCCCGATCATCCCGTGACTGCTGCGAAGCCGCCATGGGGAAAGAGGGGGATTTTTTTATTCGCGTCTACTTTGCGAAGACCTTCCGGAGCAGCTCCGTCGTGCGTGCGGCGGGGTTGGTCCGGATCTTCGTCTCCTCCTGCCCCACCATGTAAAACAGGCCGTCGAGGGACTTGTTGGTCACATAGCGGTCCAGGTCGAGGGATTCCACCTTCGCGAAGGGCACCATCGACGTGTACCGGTCCGTCATCGCCTTGTAGGCCCGCGTTACGCCGACTTCGCTCATGCTCTTCGAGATGTCGGGCTTGAAGGCATCGAAGAGCTGCGTCGAGGTCTTCGACTTGAAGTACTCCGTGGCCGCCGTGTTGCCGCCGCCGAGGATTTTCTGCGCATCGGTGATGGACATCTCGCGGATGGCCCCGGCAAATATGTCGGCCGCCCGGGGAGCCGCCTTTTCCGCCGCCCGGTTCATGCTGAGGACAAAGGCGTCCACCTCCTTCTGGTAGCCCGCCATTCGCAGGGCGTCGCCCAGGCGGCGCACGTTCTCCGGCAGGAGGATCTTGACGGCCTCGTTGGCAAAGTACCCGTCCTTGCCGGACAGCAGGCCGACGGCGTTCTTCGTCCCCACGGACAGGGCCTCTTTCAGGCCCGAGGCGACGGTTGCCGAATCCTGCGCCGGCCCCGTCACGGCGGGCAGCGGGACCGACTTGAGCAGATCCATCACATCGGCCGCAGGGGCGGCGGGCACACCGAGAAAACAAACCAGGCATGCGGCAGTCACGATCCTTCTCATGTCTCTTTACCCTCCCTTGTCCGGTTGGTTATTTCCCTGCACGCAAGGCCGCCGCCACCTCCCCGGCGGTCATGACAGCGACCCCGATATGGCGGATCTCCTCGATTCCCCGCTCGTAGAGACCCGAGACTCCGTCGCGGACCATGACGACCCGAAAATCGCGCTCCGTCGCCTCGTAGATCGTCGCCCGGGGGCAGTTGGGGAAATTGAACCCGCAGACGGCGAGGGTCGTCACGCCCTGCGCCCGCAGGTGCCCCTCCAGCGGCGTGGAGTAGAAGGCCCCCCAGCGCGGCTTGTAGATCACCCACTCCCGCGGCGTCCAGGACTGGATCCCCCCGGCCAGGAGCGTCTCCGCGTCGAGCCTTGATGCGCCGGACGGCTTGAGCGCCGCGACGATTTCGGCCCCGCCGGTGCCGGGTTCGACGATGCGGTGCCCCGACTCGATCCGCTGCCTGCGGCAGGCATCGGCGTTGGAGCCGTCGGGCCGGTAGAGCCTCACGATGTGCACGACGGGAAGGCCCTCCCTGCGAAACAGGTCGGCCAAGCCGGCTGTCACGGAAACGGCATGGTCCTTGTCCGGGCTCCACGTGGCGGCACCTGGATGCAGGAAATCCTCCTGGACATCGATCGTGAGAAGAGCAGCCCGTTCCCACTGCGGCACGGTGTATCGATCGGACATTGCCGGATTCAACGCTTTCGGGTATCCTGTGTGTGATTTTCGACCGCTCCGAAGGGCAAAATACCATGGACGGCACGGCCTCGAAAAGAAAAAATCTCCAGATCTCCTCTCCCGCCGGCGAGGCCCTCAAGCGCCACGGCCTCATGTCGGCCGGGGGACGACCGGGCAAGAGAGGAGGCAGGGCGGAGCGGAAGAACGGACAATGAAGAGGCATCGCAATGGCCGGACCGACACGCGAAAGGGAGTTGCCCCGGTACAGGCGAAGATCGCGGTGACGGGGGCGGCGCTGTTCGCGTCGCTCGCGACCCTTATGGCCATCCGGGACACCGCCATCCCCTGTAGCCGGCCCTCCAAACCCTGTTCCCGATCATGAAGATCATCCCGTACAAGGACACCTGCGACCCGACGCTGCTTCAACCTGTTCCCCGGGGCCCCCATCGCCGGGAGCTCGGCATCGGGGAATCCCTGCCCTTCACGGGCGCCGACATCTGGACGGCCTACGAGCTGTCGTGGCTCGACCCGAACGGCAAGCCCCGGGTGGCCATGGCCACCTTCATCGTGCCCGCCGAGTCGCCGAACCTCGTGGAGTCGAAGTCCTTCAAGCTCTACCTCAACTCCTTCAACCAGACCCCGCTCGCCTCTCCGGAGGCCCTTCGGGAACGCCTGTGCGGAGACATCGGCAAGGCATGCGGCTGCGCCGTCGGGGTGGAGATCCGGCTGCCCGCGGATTTCGACGACGAGCGGATCGAGGAGCTGGACGGGGAGCTCATCGACGACCTCGAAGCGGAAATACGGGACTACAGCCCCAACCCGTCCCATCTCGAGGCGGGGAGCCCCGCCGTCGAGGAAACGCTCGTCTCGAATCTTTTGAAGACCAACTGCCCCCTGACGGGCCAGCCGGATTGGGCAAGCGTTCAGATCCGGTACCGGGGACCGCGGATCGACCGGGCCGGCCTGCTGAAGTACCTCGTGTCCTTCCGGCAGCACGGCGGCTTTCACGAGCACTGCGTCGAGCGCATCTTCACGGATATCCTGCAGCGCTGCCGGCCCGAGGGGCTCACGGTGTACGCGCGCTACACGCGGCGCGGCGGCCTGGACATCAACCCCTTCCGGACGAACTGCGGCGAGAAGCCGCCCCGCAACGTCAGAACGGCGAGACAGTGAGAAGAGCGGGGCCGCGAGCCGGGAAACGAAGACGATAGGAACGACCAGAGGAATCATGCCTCTGCCCGATCACAAGACGAAGATCATCTGCACCGTCGGCCCCGCCTCGGAGTCCCCGGACGTGCTGGAACGGATGATCCGCGCCGGGATGGACGTGGCGCGGCTCAACTTCTCCCACGGCGACACGGACCGGCACCGCCGCGTCATCGCCGGCATCCGCGCCGCCGCGAGGGCTGCGGGAAAGCGCGTGGCGGTCCTCGGCGACCTGCCGGGCCCGAAGATCCGCATCGGGAAACTCGAGCCGGAATCCGTCGATCTCAACGCGGGCGACGCGTTCACCCTGACCACGAAGGCCGTCACGGGCGATGCAACGAGGGCCACCACGCCCTTCACCCGTCTGCCCGACGTCGTGAAGCGGGGGGACACCCTCTTTCTCAACGACGGCATCGTCCAGCTGGAGGTGCAGGAGGTCAGCGGGGCGAACGTCCGGTGCCGGGTCGCCGTGGGCGGCGAGATCCGCTCCCGCGTGGGGCTGAACCTGCCGGGCATCGACCTCGGGATCAGCGCCTTCACCGACGAGGATCGACGGTGGCTTCGTTTTGCAGCGGCAGAGGGGCTCGATGCCGTCAGCCAGTCCTTCGTCGAGAGCGAGAGCGACCTCGCAACGGTCCGCGACGCGGCGCAGGCCATGGCCTATCACCCGCTGATTATCGCCAAGATCGAACGCGCCCGGGCCCTGGAACGGATCGACCCCATCCTCGAGGCGGCCGACGGCGTGATGATCGCCCGGGGGGACTTGGGCGTGGAGATCCCCATCGAACGGATCGCGCTGATCCAGAAGACCATCATGCGCAAGGCCAATCTCCTCGGCAAGCCCGTCATCACGGCGACCCAGATGCTCGAGTCCATGACGGCAAGCCGCCGCCCCACCCGGGCCGAGGCCACAGACGCGGCCAACGCCATCCTCGACGGGACGGACTGCGTCATGCTCTCGGGCGAGTCGGCCATCGGCCGCTATCCCGTGGAGGCGACGGCCATGCTGGCGCGGATCGCGGCTGCCACGGAGCCGGCACTGGCCGGCTACGCCGTCTCCGACCTGCTGAGCGCCCAGCGCCGCGAGGACCGGGCGCGGCTGACCGACCTCATCTCCATGAGCGTCCGGACGACAGTGGACCGCGTGACGCCCGCTGCCGTGTTCGTGCCGACGCGCAGCGGCGCCACCGCCCGGGTCATCGCCCGGTTCCGGCTGCCGGTCTGGATTGTCGCCGTCAGTGCCCTTGAGGCCACCTGCCAGCGGTTGCAGTTCACGTGGGGCGTGCACGGCGTCTACGAACCGGACCACCCCGAGGATTGGAAGGGCTACATCAGCCGGTGGCTCGTCGGGCACGGGGTTCCCGGCGATCTGGCCGTGCTCACGGAAGGCCCGTCCTCCAGGCACCCCGAGGCGAACCACCGCATGGAAATCGTTGACCTGTCGGCCCCGAAAGGGCTATAACCATCCGCAAGATTTCCCCTTTGCGAGGAACCGCCATGCACAAGCTCGTACTGATCCGACACGGCGAGAGCACCTGGAACCGGGAAAACCGATTCACGGGCTGGACGGACGTGGGGTTGTCCGACAGGGGGATCGAGGAAGCCCACCAGGGCGGTCGAATCCTTGCGAAGGAGGGCTACGTCTTCGACGTCGCCTTCACCTCCGTTCTCAAGCGGGCCATCAAGACCCTCTGGATCGTCCTCGAGGAGATGGATCTCATGTGGATCCCCGTCCACAACAGCTGGCGTCTCAACGAACGCCACTACGGGGCCCTCCAGGGGCTCAACAAGAAGGAGACGGCCGAGAAGCACGGCGAGAGGCAGGTCAAGATCTGGCGCCGCAGCTACGACATCCGCCCACCGGCCCTGACGGCGGACGACCCCCGCTGGAACGGCAGGGACCCCCGCTACAGGGACCTCAAACCCGAAGAGATCCCCCTGACGGAGTGCCTCAAGGACACGGTGGATCGCTTCCTCCCCTACTGGCACGAAACGATCGCGCCGGCCATCCGGGAGGGCAGGCGCGTCGTCATCGCCGCCCACGGCAACAGCCTGAGGGCGCTGGTCAAGTACCTGGACAACGTCCCCGAAAGCGAGATCGTGGAGCTCAACATCCCCACGGGAATCCCCCTCGTCTACGAGCTTCATGACGACCTGGGCCCCATCCGCAGCTACTATCTCGGGGACCCCGAGGCGATCGCCAGGGCCACCCAGGCCGTGGCGGACCAGCTGAAGAAGGGATGACAGCGGGGCGCAGGCTCCGGCACGGCGCTTCCCGCTCATCCTGATCCCGCGGGTTCCTTCCCTCGCAGCCCTCCCATTGCGTCTCTATATACGGTAATGAGCGCGCGCGCCTCGTCGCAGGGCCCGGGCATGAGGGATGCATAGGCCGCCCCTGCCTCTCCCAGGCGTCGCCGAAGTCCCTCGTCGTCGATGAGCTTCAGGGCCTTGCCCACGAAATCGTCCGTTCGGGAATGTTCGAAGAGAAGCCCCATGGGCGCATCGCCTTGATCGCCCAGCACGGGCCAGCGGTTCCCGGGGACGTCGGAGGCGAAAAGCGGTCTGCCGGCAGCCTTCCCCTCGACCAGCACGTTGGAAAGCCCCTCGGAGAAGGAACCGTTCAGGACCACATCCGCGGAGGCATAGGCAGACCGCATGGCCGCCGGCGCAATCGGCGGGATCCATCGCGCAAATTGCGCCCGCCGCCGCACCTCTTTTTGAAACCGGTCCGCGTACACCTTGTCCAGTGCGGGCCCCGAGAAGACGATGCGTGCGTTCGGGCGCCGGCCGTGCACCGTCTCGAAGACCAGCAGGCATTCGAGGTTGCCTTTCACAGGCCGGATCCCGGCCGGCATGAAGAACAGGACGTCCCCGGCGCCAAAACCGCAGGACGCCCGGAGGTCGTACGGCTCTTCGCCGAGCCACACGAAGGCCTTGGGGGCGGAGAAGACACGGTCCATCTTCGCCGGAACGATCTCCGCCAGTCTCGACCGGCCCTCCTCGCTCTGCACGATGATGGCGTCGGCCCTGTCCAGAACCTCCTCGACGATCTCCCGTCTGCCGAGAACCCGGGACTCGATGTTCAGATCGGTGCCCGAGGGGGATACGACCAGGGGCAGGCGCCCCCGGACGCCGGACAGGGCGGCATCTAGCAAGAGACGGCCTGCACGGAAGGCGTTGTGTACATGAAAAATATCGGGGGCGAACCGGTCGATGTCCCTCAGGAGGTCCTGTGCCGCAATGCCTTCCGTCGCGATGACCCGCACGTCGAGCCCCGTGCCGACGAGCGAACGGCGCCACCGCTCGGCCGTCATGGCGTTGCCCGTCACGGCGGGCAGCGCCGTCGGGGTGAGGATGAGCAGTTTGAACGGGTTCACCGATCCATCTCCCTGAAGGAAATCAGTACCGCCCCGGACGAGTCCAGGGCAAGGCGGAAGCGCGGGTCCAGAAGGGCCTCCAGTTCCCGTTCGCGGTCCGCCGAGGAGAAGGCCGAAAAGGGCTCCCGATCGGCGGCCCGCCCCGGGTGGACCATCAGTTCCGTCGTGCCTTCGGGCAGCGTCCCGGCGAGTTTCACCAGGGCCGCCGGGTCGAGCCTGCCCTTCAGCACCAGCCCCCGGAAGTGATCGCTCGCCGCGATCCGCATACCGGCAAGGACCTTCCGGGCTTTGCGGCCCAGGGCTGAAAACCGCCGGGCCTCTTCCATCAACCCGGCCGGCGTGTCGTCACCGAACCGCAGCGTCTCCTCCGGGATCCGCATCCTGCGGATGCCTAGGCCCTTCGCGACAACCGCCACGGCCTGGAGGGCCGCGGGGAAGACGTGGACGTGCTGGTGGCCGTCGATATGCGTCACGTCAACCCCCGCATCGCAGAGTCTCCGGATCTGCAGGGCCGCCTCCCTCGCAATATCGGCCTCGATGGATGCATCCCCCGGGCCCATGAGGAGCCTGTGCGCCCCGGCCTTGCCGAGGAAACGCCCGTCGGGGCCGGTGAGGCGGGAGAGACCCGATGCCAGCGGCCGGCCCTCGCTGAGGTTCAGATGGACCCCGAAGGAGACCCGGTCGAAGCCGCCTGCGCGAATCCCCTCGATCGCGTGATCCAGGGCGGGCCCATTGGGGAGGATGCTCGCGCTCGTCACAACCCCCGCCCGGATCGCCTCGAAGATCCCTTCGTTCCGGGCCACGTCGGCGCCGAGATCGTCGGCGTTGATGATGAGCCGCCTCATGGGCTCTTCACCCCGGAGGCGCGGATAAAGAGGTTCCGGAAGGCGTATTCCTCCCCGGAGATCTGGTGGAACTCCGAAATCCCCTGGCGGTTCAACGCCTGGAGATACGGGAAGAGCCCCTCATCCATTTCGTCGTACTCGCGGGCCGTGAAGGGTCGCTGCGTCTGGCCGACGATCTCCACCGTTTCGAACCGTTCCCGGAGCCGCTCCAGGGCCCGGGAAACGTTCGCAATCGAAATGGCCGCGACCCAGAGTCGGCCCCGTTCCGGATCGAGCCGTCCCAGGGCCCCGTCGATGACCGCAAGCAGGTGTTGCGTGCCGTCGGCGCCCCCGTAACGGGGCCCGAAGGGCCTCTGCCCCGGCGTCTGCGGCGGCGTCGCGACGATCACGTCGAAGCGTTCGTCTCCCGCAAGGGCTTCATACCAGGAGCCGGCCCGGATCTCGACGCGGTCCGAGAGCCCGTTGAGCGCGGCATTTTCGGTTGCCGCGTCTAGCGCAGCGGGATCCACGTCGACCGCCACCACCCTCCCGGCGCCCTGCATGGCCGCCGCCAGGGCGAGAACCCCGCTGCCGCAGCCCAGGTCGAGCACCCCCTCCCCGGGGCGCACGTCGAGCAGGCGGGCAAGCTCCAGCGTGGAGGGCGGAGGCACGTGCACCCCCGCAGGCAGCCGGAGCCTGGCTGGGCCGGCGGGCAGGCCGACCGTCATCTCCCTTGTCGCTCCCCTCGGCGCAGGTGCCCGCCTGAGCGCCGCCGAGATGATCCGGTCCAGCAGGGACGGGAAATCCATGCCCGCCCAGCGGGCCGACAGGGCCAGCGCCTCCTCGGGCTCCATGCTCGGCGTGACATTGGCTTCCATGAAGAAGAACGTCCCCCCCGGCGAGCGGCGCACGTCAAAGCGGGCATAGTCCCTGAGACCCAGCGCCCCGAAGGCGGCAACGGCAAGGGCCTCCAGCTCCCGGAGCTCTTCGGGTTCCAGGCGGGCCCTCGCGGCGTCCCGGCGCCCGGGGAGCACGTTCCGACTCTTGAATTCCTCCGTGAGGATCCCCTCGCCCCCGGCCAGCCACTCCAGGGGCGGCAGGACCTCCGGCCCCCGGGGCCCGTCCACGACGGAGACGGCAAACTCCCGTCCCGGGATGAACATCTCCGCGAGGACGGGCTCGCCGAGTCGGGACAGAAGTTCCGACAGTCGCTCCGATGCTTCGGCCTTGTCCCGGACGAGCGCAAGCCCCCGGCTCATGTGCTCGTAGACGGGCTTGAGGATCAGAGGAGGCGCGAGCCAGCCCGGCAGGGTTTCTCCTGCCGAAGTCACGACGAAACCCGGGGGCACGGGGATGCCGGACGCCGCGAGGCGCATCTTTGCCGCAGCCTTGTCGTCAGCCAGGGCGCAGGCCCTCGCGTCGGGGCCCGCGACGGGCAGCCCATGCGCCTCGAGGAGAGACCGCACGAGGGAGCGAAATCGTCCTCTTCCCCGGTAGGTGTCCGTGTGGTCGAAGACGATGTCGCAGACCCGGGCCATCTCCAGGACGTGAAGCTCGACGTCCCCGGAGTTCACGAGCAGGGATTCGTGGCCCAGGGCCGCGAGGCCCCTTCGGATGGACTCTCCGCACTGGCAGGCGGAGCCCCGGGTATGGATGATGCCGACTCGCATGAAAACTCCAATCCGCCGGAATGGCGGGCGTTTCAAATTAAACGAAGAGACGGCCCAAGTCAATGGCGCAAAGCAGGGTCAAGGGGACAGGGTAAGGGTCCCTTCGCCCTTTGCCATTCCTCATTGGCATGAATCTTTCATAAATTTCATCCCGAGGGGCTGAACGCTTCGCCAGGGACAGCCTCCGGCGCAGACACCCTTTTCCGGGAGCAAGACAGCCATGCAGGTCCTCCAGGGGAACGGCGAGATCATCCGGGCGCTCCGCAAAATCCCGAAGCTGCAGGCCTTCGACAAGAGGGACCTCCGCAAGATCCTCGGCTGCAGCCAGATCCTCAAGTACGGGCCCGGCGAGACGATCACCCGGGAGGACGAGCCCGACCAGCGGATCTACTTCATCGTTTCGGGAAAGGTCCGCGTCACCCGTCAAGGCGTGGAGATCAAGGTCCTTGCTCGCACGGGCGACGTGTTCGGCGAGATGCGCCTCCTGTCCGTTTCCGCCCGGACGTCGTCGGTGTCGGCCATTGACGAAACGGTCTGCCTGGCCACGGACGTGGCCGCCATGGAAAACCTCCGGAAAGAGGACCGGGTGGCCTTCGCTGCAATCTACTATATGGTCATGGCGGAAGTGCTTGCCCGCCGCCTCAAGGAGACGAGCGACGAGCTGACGCGCGTGCGGGAAGAACTGCAGCGGCTCAAGACCGCGACAGGGCTCTCCGGCACGGTCGGCTCGGCCTGACGAATGGGGCAGGAGAAACCCCGAGCGGCGGGCGCTTCTCCCCCCTGTACGCCTCCCATCCCCCCCCCCCC
>JAAYEC010000051.1 GCA_012728915.1 Deltaproteobacteria bacterium
CTTCGTGCTGCGCAAGGCCATGGAACACAAACTTAAAAAAATCTTCGATCTCTGCTATAAACGGACTCTCTGTCGTCAGCGACCTGAGCCCCATCTTCGGTAACATTTATTTATGAGGCAACGGGCCGCTCCGGCCGCGCCATCGTGGGCCATTCCGGCCCGCGCGGGCCCTGTAGGACCCCGGGGTCCTGCCGCCCTCGCATTCGCGGAGACGGGCTTCGGGCCTTTCTTTACGGCCAGGATGCCGCCGATGCCGCAGAACAGGACCGACGGCCGCAGCGGGAACAGGACGATCGAGAAGGGCGGGGTCCGCCGGAAAAGCATGCTGATCATGGGTTCCCCTAACGGCCCCTGCCGTGCCCGGGGGTTCTCCTTCGCGTCGGGCCCGCCCCGCTTCTCACGGGGCGGCTTCCCGTCGGGGCAGGGACCCACCCCGTGCACCTTCAATTATCGTGCCTTGCGGTCGAACAATTGCAGAAAGAGCCCGTGGATCCTCGTGTCGTCCGTCAATTCGGGGTGGAAGGTGGCGGCCAGGATGTTCTTCTGCCGGGCGTGCACGACCGAGCACCGGTACCAGGCAAGCGGTTCCACGCCCGGCCCCGCGCCCAGGATCTGCGGGGCGCGGATGAACACGGCGTGAAAGGGCTCCGGTCCGAGGGCCTCGCCGTGAATGTCCGCCCATCCACCTCGTCGAGTTCGGCGGGCAGCCGGATTTCGACGGCCTCGGCGCCAAGGGCCCGCAGCGCCCGGATGTGCTCGCGGAAAGCCCCCTGGAGGGCGAGCACGCCGGCTCTCATGAAGCGGCCCTCCCGGTGCGCAGGCCGGCTGTCCGAGGCGCAACCCCGGCCCCGGCGAGTCCGGCTTTCGTATCGGATGATGAACGGCGAAGGAATCGGAGGCGGCTGATCGTGTGGGCGGACGGCATGGGGCCCGACAGTTCCTATTTTGCTTTCCCGCAGGGGATGCCCAGCGCGGTCATCTTCTTCTGTAACGTGTTGCGGTTGATTCCCAGGAAGGCCGCCGCAGCGGTTTTTACGTTGTTGTTGCGCTTCAGGGCGATCCGGATCAGGCCCCTCTCCACGAGGGCGAGGACCTCGTTGTATACCTGGCTCTTCTTCCCCTGTCCGGCCGACAGGACGATGGTCAGCTCTTCGAGCTTCTTTTCGAAGATCTCGTCGATGCCGGGCAGTGTCGATGCCGTCTTGCGGGCGGGCTGAGCCTTCGTGACTTTCATGTCCTCTTCCTTTTTCTCCGGCGCGTGCCTTGCAGGCTGCGGATGCGCTTCACGATGCGATCTTCATGGCGGCGACGGCCACGAGCAGCGCCGCCGCGATCCAGGCCGCGAAGATGTTCATGCGGTTTTCGCCCGCCGTTTCGAGGATCTCCCGGGCGCCCTGCTCGACCCGCTCGGCCTCCACGCCTGCCATGACGCCGCGGGCCAGCTCCCCGAACCGGCCGTACGCGTTGGACAGGACGTAGTACCCCTTCGTCGTGGTCAGGAGCAGGTAGGTCTTCTTCCTCAGCGAGAGGGCCCCCACATGGGTGATGTCCGCCCAGTTGAGAGACCTCTGCCTGAAGAACTTCGTCAGGGAAAGCCCCGGCTCGCTCACGGCGACCCTTCGCAGGGACGACTCGACGGCGATCAGGGCCATCGGGACCAATGCCGCCGCCAGCAGGAACCGCTCCGCCGCAGTGCCCTGGCGGATAAACGTCAGCACGAGGACCGTCAGCAAAAGCACGGCGTTCAGGGCCAACGGCACGACGAGCGCCCTGTTGATGGTGTAGACCCGAGTTGACATGGGTTCCTGCGACGGGAGTGTTCCCGTCAGTCCTTTCGCCGGAAGGTTCCGCTCTTGCCGCCCCGCTTGAGCACGAGTTGGATGTCCGAAAGGGTCATCGCCCGGTCCGCGGCCTTGCACATGTCGTAGATGGTGAGCGCCGCGGCGCTCACCGCCGTGAGGGCCTCCATCTCCACGCCCGTCCGGCCCCGGGTGCGGACCGCCGCCTCGATCTCGATCTCGCCACGGCGGGCATCGGTGCGGAACGCCACGTCGACGGCCGTGATCTCCAGGGGGTGGCACAGCGGGATGAGGTCGCTCGTCCGCTTGGCCGCCATGACGCCGGCGATCTTCGCGACGGCCAGGACGTCTCCCTTGGCGACCGTCTGCTTCTCGATGGCCCTTGCCGTCTCCGGTTTCATGAGGACCCGGCCGCGGGCCACGGCCTCCCGCGAGGTCGCGCGCTTGGCCGACACATCGACCATCCGGGCCCTGCCTTTTTCGTCGAGGTGCGTGAACTGCGGCATGCTCAACCCGCCACGGCGGGGTCAGCCGCCGTAAAAATATTGGGTACGCTAGCACAGAAGAAAGGGGGCCGTCAAGGCGCTTGCCGGGTCGAAAACAGGCCGGCCGGATCATGCGCAACCGGCGGGTAAGGCGGGGGGCTTGCCCTCGGAGACGTTCGCGATGACGGGATGCGCCTCACCGGCCGCCGCGTTCCGCCTCCCTGTCGAAGGCGACGAGCCGGGAGCGGACGGGCTCGCCGAAGAAGATCCGGGCTAGTCGATCGAATCGCTCGGTGAGATCCGTCGTGAGAAAGGTCCGCCGGCCGCCGCGAGTGAGACGCCTTTCGATCTCGGGGTGGCGGCGCAGGTAGTCCGCGAGCTTCGCCGCCACGATGGGCCCCTGCTCGAGGACCTCCACCCGGGCCTCCACAATGCGACGGATCGTGCCGTAGAGGATGGGGTAGTGGGTACAGGCGAGCAGCAGCGCGTCGATCGCGCCCGCCTCGGCCAGGAGTTCGTCCAGGTAGCGGCGCAGGATCAGCTCGGCGCCTTCCCAGTCCTGCTCCCCGGCCTCGATGATGGGGACGAGCAGCGGGCAGGCCTTCTGGAAGACCCGGATCGCGGGGTCGAGCTTTTCGATCTCCCGGAGGTAGGCCTCCGAGGCGACGACCCCTTCCGTGGCGAGAAGACCCACCTTGCGGAAGATTTTCCGTTCGGCCACCTCCTCGACGAGGGGTCGAACGACGCCCAGGACGCGGCGGTCCGGATAGGAGCCGGGCAGGTGCTCCTGCTGTATGCGCCGCAGGGCCTTGGCCGAGGAAGTGTTGCAGGCGATGACGACGAGCGGGCAGCCCCGGCGAAAAAGGTAATCGACGGCCTCGCGGGTGAACTCGTAGACCACCCTCTGCGAGCGGCTGCCGTAGGGCGCGCGGGCGTTGTCGCCGAGGTAGAGGTAATCGTATCGAGGCAGCGCCTCGACGACGCGCCTGAGCACCGTGAGGCCGCCGAATCCGGAGTCGAAGAAGCCGATCACGGGTGCGTCACTCCATTCCGCATGGTTTTCCCGTTTCTCGAGAGAAGGCGCGGACGGGAAAACCGGAAGTTCAGAAGCCCGGAAATGGAAACGGACGGAACAGGCTCGATCCGTTTGCATCTCCACGCAATTTGCAGTTCGTCTCGTTCTGTCAGCCGTTACCGGATCCGGGTTGTCTGCCATGTATTCGGGCTGTTGTCGAGGGGCTTTTCATACCTCAGGCCCCGGGAAAACGGAAGCCGAAAGTGCTTGCAAATTCCCGTTCATCCTATATGATGCGCTAACCCCTCCAAAATGCAGAAGAAACCAACGCAACGACGTTTGTGAACAGGTGTGCTCCGTGATCGTCAAAGTCCTCAGCAGCGCTGTTGTCGGCATCGATTCGTTTCCCGTCGACGTGGAAGTGGACATCTCGAGGGGCCTTCCGCAGTTCTCGACGGTGGGCCTGCCCGATACGGCCGTGAAAGAGAGCCGGGACCGCATCAAGGCGGCCATGAAGAATTCCGGGTACCCCTTTCCCGAGAACCGGGTGACCGTGAACCTGGCCCCGGCCGATATCCGAAAGGAAGGGACCGGGTTCGACCTGCCCATCGCCCTCGGGATTCTTGCGGCCGAGGGTCTCGTCGAGCGAGACAGGCTCCGGGACTTCCTGGTCACGGGAGAGCTTTCCCTCGACGGCCGCGTGAAGGGCGTGCAGGGGGTCCTGCCGTCGGCCTTCATGGCCCGGGCGCAGAAACTCGGGGGACTGATCGTGCCGGCGGAAAACGCCGGCGAGGCGGCCCTTGTGCAGGGGCTCGAGGTCATCCCCGTGGGATTTCTCAGCGACCTGGTGGATTTCCTCAACGGGGCGAAGGAAATCCCGGCCGTCACCGGCGGGGCCGAGGCGGCCTGCGGGTCGGCGAGGGCCTATCCCGTCGACTTCAGCGAAATCCAGGGCCAGCAGCAGGCCAGGCGGGCCATGGAGGTCGCCGCCGCGGGCGGGCACAACATCCTTCTGACGGGCCCCCCGGGGTCGGGCAAGACGATGCTCGCCCAGCGGATCCCGACGATCCTGCCCGAGCTTTCCTTCGAGGAGGCCCTGGAGACGACGAAGATCTACTCCGTGGCGGGTCTGCTGGACCGGCGCGAGGCGATCGTGGCGACGAGGCCCTTCCGGGCGCCGCACCACACGGTCTCCGACGCGGGGCTCGTGGGGGGCGGGCACACGCCGAAGCCAGGCGAGATCAGTCTCGCGCACAACGGCGTGCTCTTCCTCGACGAGCTGCCCGAGTTCAAGCGCAACGTCCTCGAGGTTCTCAGGCAGCCCCTGGAAGACGGGCAGGTGACGATTACCCGATCAGTGATCACGGCGACCTTTCCGTCGAGGTTCATGCTCGTGGCGGCCATGAACCCCTGCCCCTGCGGGTATCTCGCTGACGCCCGGAAGACCTGCCGTTGCAGCTCCCAGCAGGTCAGGCAGTACCGCTCCAAGGTGTCGGGGCCGCTGCTCGACCGGATCGACATCCACGTGGAGGTGCCGTCCCTGCCGTACCGGGAGCTGGCTGGAAGCGGCCGGGGGGAGTCATCGGCCGCCGTTCGCGGGCGCGTGCAGACGGCCCGCGCGATCCAGCAGCGGCGCTTCTCCGGGGGCCCGGCGGGGCTCAACGCCCGGATGACGGGCAGGCAACTCAAGGAGTTCTGCCCGGTGGGCGAGGAGTCCCGGGAGCTCCTCGAGATGGCCGTCGACCGGCTCGGGCTCTCGGCGAGGGCCTACACGCGGGTGCTCAAGGTGGCGAGAACGATCGCCGACCTCGAGGGCGAGGCGACCATCGGCCCGGGACACGTGGCGGAGGCGATCCAGTACAGGGCTCTGGACAGAAGCGTCGTGTAGGAAAAATTGTGGGCCCCATCGCCTGCGGCGGTACGCCGGCGTGATTGAAGAAGCCCTTTATCCGGTCCGGCTTTTCTGATATGGTTCCCTGTGTTAGGGGTATCCCCGGGTATTCTGAAGATCCCCGGCATCCCGATTGAATCGTCACAAGGAGGCTTGGAGATAGATGGAAAAGTCTGGAACCCTGACCGTGAAATCCGGTCTGGCCGAGATGCTCAAGGGTGGCGTCATCATGGACGTGACGACGGCGGACCAGGCAAAAATCGCCGAGGACGCCGGGGCCGTCTCCGTCATGGCCCTGGAGCGCGTGCCTGCCGACATCCGGGCCGAGGGCGGTGTCGCCCGCATGACGGATCCCGCCGTCATCGAGGCGATCATGAAGGCTGTCACGATCCCCGTCATGGCCAAGTGCCGGATCGGCCACTTCGTGGAGGCCCAGATCCTGGAGGCCCTCGGCGTCGACTACATCGACGAGAGCGAGGTGCTCACTCCGGCCGACGAGAAGTATCACATCAACAAGTGGAACTTCAAGGTGCCCTTCGTCTGCGGCGCCACGAACCTGGGCGAGGCCCTGCGTCGGCTCGGGGAAGGGGCCGCCATGATCCGCACGAAGGGCGAGGCGGGCACGGGCAACGTGATCGAGGCCGTGCGCCACATGCGGACGATCACCGACGAGATCGCGAGGCTCTCCGTTCTGCCCGAGGAGGAGCTCATGACGGAGGCGAAAACCCTCGGGGCGCCCTACGAGCTGGTACGCCTCGTGGCGAAGGACCGCAAGCTCCCCGTGATGAACTTCTCGGCGGGCGGGATCGCCACGCCGGCCGATGCGGCCATGATGATGCAGCTCGGGGCCGACGGCGTCTTCGTGGGCTCGGGCATCTTCAAGTCGAAGGATCCGGCCAAGCGTGCGGCGGCCATCGTCAAGGCCGTGACGCACTACAAGAACCCTGAGATTCTCGCCGAGGTGTCCAAGTCGCTGGGCGAGCCCATGAAGGGCCTCGAGATCTCGAAGATCGGCAAGGAGAACTTATTACAGTACCGGGGAAACTGAGGGCCGGTTGACCGGGGGCGCATCCTTTGCTTTGCGCTGCGATCGCCTATCGGGTTGGCGTTTGTGAAGTTAGGAAGAGCAGAAGCGAGGAAGCGCGGAAAGATACAAAAATCTTCAATTCACGCCTATCTTCCGCTCTTCGTGGCTTCCTAACTTCTATCTGTTCGGGGCGCCTTGCATTCGGGCATTTTCGAGCGGTCCGGAAGAATTAAAATTCCTCGCACCAAGGTGCCAGGAATTTAGAAACGTAAGGAACAGTTTATCTGTTATTATGCTCGCTTCCCCCGCAGCAAGCTGCGGGGATGCGCGTGCAACCGTTTTCATCAGGGCGGTCTTGACTGAAGAACGGCAAAGGCGTATGCGAGAAGGCACCGTGCCCGTTGCACGTCAGGTACGCAAGGGGGAGGAACGCCGCAAGAAGAGGAGGAAGCAGCAGGAGCCATGGAAATCAAGGTGACAAAAGTTTCTGCGGACAGGATGAAACCGAAGCCGACGGACGAGTCGAAACTGGGATTCGGGCAGCTGTTCACCGATCACATCTTCACCCTGAAGTACAAGACGGGCAAGGGCTGGCACGATCCGCGGATCGAGCCCTACGGCCCGATCCCGATGGACCCGGCCGCCATGAGCCTTCACTACGGCCAGCTCATCTTCGAGGGCCTGAAGGCCTACCGGGGCGCCGACGGATCCGTCTACCTGTTCCGCCCTTGGGAGAACATCCGGCGCATGAATGCATCCGCCGAGAGGCTCTGCATGCCCGCCCTCGACGAGACGTTCGCCCTCGAGGCGCTGAAGCAGCTCGTCGTCCTGGAAAAGGACTGGATCCCCCGGGGGCTGGGGACCTCGATGTACATCCGGCCCACCATGCTCGCCACGGAGCCGGCCCTCGGCGTGCGCCCGGCCAACGAGTACCTCTACTTCGTCATCGTGGGGCCCGTGGGCGCCTACTACCCGCAGGGTTTCAGCCCGACGAAGATCTGGGTCGAGGAGGAGTACGTCCGCGCCGTGCGGGGCGGCATCGGCTTCTGCAAGGCCGCGGGAAACTACGCGGCAAGCCTCATGGCGAGCCAGAAGGCGGCCGCCAGGGGCTACACCCAGGTCCTGTGGCTCGACGCCGTCGAGCGCAAGTACGTCGAGGAGGTGGGGACGAGCAACATCTTCTTCCTCATCGGGGACGAGCTCGTCACCCCGCCTCTCGGGGGCAGCATCCTGCCCGGTGTGACCCGTGACTCCGTCATCCAGATCGCGAAGCGCAACGGCATGAAGGTGTCCGAAAGGCCGATCTCGCTCGACGAGATTCTCGAGGCCGGGGCCAGGGGGACCCTCAGGGAAGGCTTTGCCTCCGGGACGGCGGCCATCGTCTCCCCCGTGGGCCAGATCTTCTGCCGGGGAAAGGAACTCCTGATCAACGGCGGCAAGACGGGTCCCGTCACGGAAAAACTCTACAACCAGATCCTCGAGATCCAGTACGGGATTTCGGGGGACCCCTTCGGTTGGAGACTGAAAATCGCGTGAACAGGCACCGCGGGGGAGGGGAAGCCCTGTCCGGAGGCTCCCCCGCGGTTTTCCGCAGGGGCCACGGGGCAGATCCATCCCCGGGGCCGGTTCCGGGGCGCCGGCGGTGCGAACGCCAGGCACGCAGAGGGAGGCGCAAGGGGCGTTGTCGAACATCCACAGCGATGTGGACAGATATGTTTATAAGGCTGTTGGCAGGATCTCCAACTTCAAGAATCATGGCGTTTTTTATCGAATTGCCCATGGAGCGAGCACATAAATAATACAATAATATCAATGCATTGCACGATTTCAGGCCATTTCCCGTTTTCCCCGGCTGCAGCCGTGCCGACTTGTTCACCAATAAAAAATCATGCCACTTTCCCCCGCGGTAAAATCTCTTTTTCCCGCTGTGTGGAACGGACGATGAGAAACCCCTTTTCATTCTTCGTTTTTTTGCTTTTCATTTTTTTTGCGGCGCCTTCGTGGGGGGCTGAACCCCTCAGCCTCGACGACGTAGTCCGCAAGATCCAGGATACCTACGAGCGGACGGGGCAGGTCAGGGCCCGGTTCATCCAGACGGTGGCCCTGAAGGCCATGAAAAAAACGGAGCGCGAGGAAGGCATCTTCTACTTCAAGAAGCCAAAGCGCATGCGGTGGGTGTACACGAAGCCGGCCGCCAAGGAACTCGTGATCAATCCGGAAAAAGCCTGGCTCTACGTTCCGGCCGATAAAGTGGCCTATGTGCAGGATTCCGCCGGCATCTTCAAGTCCACCGTCAGCGTGCGGTTCCTCGCCGGCATCGGCAAACTGAAGGACGATTTCAAGATTTCCCTTGCTGCCGGGAAGGCGGCGGAGAAATCGGGCAGTTATCTTCTCGATCTCGTGCCCGTGAACCCCGAGGAGGGTGTGAGGAAACTCCAGGTTGCCGTCAGCAGCGAGACCTTCCAGATCGTGAGGGTCGTCCTGTTCGATCCCTACGGCAACGTGACGACCCTCGCCTTTTCGTCTATCGAACTCAACCGGGACCTCCCCGACAGCCTCTTTACCTTCCAACCCCCCGCCGGGGTGGACGTGATGAAAAGATAGGCAAACGGCAAAAGGCTAATGGCAAAGGGTACCGGATTTTCCCCTCCCTTGACCTTACGCCTTTTGCCCTTGGCCTTAGGCCTGTCCTTAAACGATCTTGCCCGCCATGAACGCCTTCTCGAAGGCCCGTACGATGACCGGGTCGAACTGGCTGCCGGAGCACTTCACGATCTCGTCGTAGGCGATCCGGGCGTCGAGGCCCTTGCGGTATGTTACTGATCGCTGCTATAGAGCCAATACGTGATCGCCGTAATGCGGCCAGTTGGTGATCGGCGTAATGGAGCCACTCCATGATCGGCGTAATCGAGCCACCCTGTTGTCGCGGGGAGGCGGAACAAGGGTTGAAAGGGGACTCGGACCGCGGCATCCACGTTGCTTCACTCCCGGTAAAAGCTATAAGCCGGGAGGAGCGCTGTCATGAGCAACAGGAGGTTCGAGATGTACCAGTACCGAAACGTGATCCATCGCATGCGCATGGGCGAAAGCGACCGCACGATCGCCCTGGCGAAGCTGATGGGCCGCGGCAAGTGCAAACAGGTCCGCCGGATCGCCGAACAGAACGGCTGGCTGGGCAAGGAGCCCCTGCCCGATGACGAGATCCTGGCTGCGGCCTTCGAGATCAAGCCGGAGGTCAATCCCACCCGTGTATCCCTTTCGTTTCCCTTTACCGAGCAGATCCGGCAATGGGTCGAGCAGGGCATACGGATGACGACGATCTACCGAGCCCTGGTCGATCGGTTCGGCTTTCGCGGCAGCTACTCCTCGGTTCGCCGCCTCGTGGACCGGCTGAGGATTCGGCAGCCGCAAGCGAGCTGTTGCCTGGACTTTGAGCCCGGGGAAGCCGCTCAGGTCGACTTCGGCAAGGGGCCCACAATCGTGGACGCCTTCACGGGGGCGATGCTGAAGACGTGGATCTTTGTGATGACCCTGTGCTTCAGCCGCCATGTCCACGCCGAGGTTGTCACGGACCAGAACGTGTCGAGCTGGCTTGCCTGTCACCGCCGCGCCTTCGAGTACTTCGGCGGCATCCCCGGCAAGATGATCATCGACAACCTCAAGAGCGCCATAACGCGTGCCTGTTTCCATGACCCGGAGGTTCAGCGCACCTATGCGGAGCTGGCCGAAGGGTACGGCTTTCTCATCTCGCCGTGCCCGCCGGGGGATCCCAAGAAGAAAGGGCGCGTCGAGAGCGGCGTGAAGTACGTCAAGGGCTCCTTCGTGCCCCTGCGCGACTTTCGATCCCTGGCCGACGCCAACGGGCAGCTTCGGCGATGGTGCCTGGAGACGGCCGGAAACCGCATCCACGGCACGACCCGCCAAAAGCCGCTGACGCTCTTTGCCGAGGCGGAGAAGGCGATCCTGAAGTCCCTGCCGGCAGTCCCGGTCGAGATCGCCGCCTGGAGCCGCGTCAAGGTCCACGGCAACGGCCATGTCCAGTTCGAAAAGGCGTATTACTCGGCGCCGTTTCAGCTCATCGGCCGCGAGTTGTGGCTCAAGGCCACAGACAACACGGTCAAGCTTTATCATAAGCTGAAGCTGGTGGCCTGCCATCCGCGGCTCCATAGGCCCGGCCGGCGATCCACGGTCGATGACCACATGCCGCCCGAGGCCCTGGCCTACAAACTCCGGGACCCCCAGTGGTGCCTTCGGCAGGCCGAGGCGATCGGCCCCTCGTGCCATGAGATCATCGAGCGGCTCTTCAGCAGCCGCGTCCTGGACAATCTCCGCGCCGCCCAGGGGATCATCGCCCTGGGGAAGCCCTACGGGACGGTACGGCTGGAGAGCGCCTGTCGGCGGGCGCTGCACTTCGACAATCCCCGGTACCGCACTGTCAAGGAGATCCTGAAGCAGGGCCTGGATCAGGCGCCGATGGAGAAAGAGGCACCGCCGCTGGCTGCGGTCTACACCCTTCAGGGCCGGTTCCTGCGCGGGGCCGGCGAGCAGCAGCTGCATTGAGGAGGTGAGCGCCATGAATCCCATGCCCGAGCTCATCCCCTTGCTCAAGCAGCTTCGCCTCTCCGGGATCCTGGACTCCATCGAGGCCCGTAACCGACAGGCCATCGAGGAGAAGTTCTCCTATATGGACTTCCTGGCCGCGATCATCCAGGACGAGATTGCCCGCAGATCCCAGAAACGGCTCGCCTCGGCCATCCGCCGGGCCAACTTCCGCAACCAGAAGACGCTCGAGGAGTTTGACTTCACCTTCAACGCCTCGATCAACCGCGCCCTCATCCTGGAGCTGGCCTCGTGCCGGTTCATGGACGAGAAGGTCAGCGTCATCGTCGTCGGTCCCTGCGGCACCGGCAAGAGTCACATTGCCCAGGCCCTGGGCCACTGCGCGATCCGTGCCGGCCACGACGTCCTGTTCACGACCGCCGCCCGGATGCTTGCCCAGCTGCATGCCGCCCGGGCCGCAAACGGCTATGACCGGCTCTTTGCCCGATTGACGTCGATCGATCTGTTGATCATCGACGACTTCGGCCTCAAGCCCCTCAAGGGTCCCCAGGACGAGGACTTCCACGATGTCATCTCCGAGCGCTACGAGAGCAAAAGCACGCTCGTGACCTCGAACCTCGACATCCCCGAATGGCACGATGCGTTTCCAAACCGCATCCTGGGCGCCGCCACCATCGACCGGCTCCGTCACGGCGCCTACAAGGTCGTCCTCGACGGCAAGAGCTATCGTGACGCACGCACGCCGCCCAAGGCTCTCACTCCACCTGTCAAAGATCAGAAAACCCTCTCTCGAAAGGAGGTGAAATCGGCGGAATGAATGAAGGGTCCGAACCCCCTTTTTAACCCTCTGTCACTGGCTCCATTACGGCGACTATCGGTGGCTCGATTAAGGCGATCATTGACACGGTAGGGGCGGTCCGACGTCATGGAGTCGCGTATATTAAGCCCGTTTCTTCCCTACTGTATTGTCTGCACAGTCATTTTGCCATTTCATTTATCATAAAACCCATCATTCGGGTCCAGAATTTGCGGGCTTTGGGGGGGCTATAGTCAGACTCGAGCAACTTTTACCTCCGAACAAAATCGTCGATCATCTTCTGCAAGTCCTTTGTTGCACTGCGAGGTGCACGGCCAAGCACGTCCGTTGAAATACAAATGATGTTCTTGAGGATTAAAGTATTTTCTGGTGCAAATTCAAGAGCTGCCGTTAACGACTCTCTTACTACAATAGTAACTCCATTATAATATTCCTCAATCCAAGTAGCGTAGTCTTTATGGTCTTCTGGTTCCAATGCGATTACTTTATTCCAACAGTTTACTGCTATTTCGTTTATTGTGTTGGCTGCATCCTCCATGAGCTTTTTTCTCTCATTTTCTGACGCATATTGCATTGCATTTTCATAGCAGCTTATCATTTCTTTCAATCTAAGGTCATCAATAGTGGATTGCCTTCCTACTGCCGTACCACGACCAAACCAAGCTTCGGCATTCTGCGTTTCATGTTCTAAGACTTGCGAGAAATATTTATAAGCCTCAATATAATTATTGCTTTTTTCAGCCACCCTGGCAAGCTTGAGAATATTTTCAATGTTTACTGTGCTCCCAGTGCGAAGTACCTCGCGGACGATTATATCGCTTCCGCAATACATGCATTTGACCAAGTCCCTGTTATCCGGAACCTGTAATTCGCCCGCACAACTTGGACATACCGCTGCTTTAAATGCCATAGGACACCTCTACTCCTAAATGTCGTAACAAATAAAAATAACTAAACGACAATCCATTAAGTTCGTTTACCGTGTCGCTCAATGACAGCTTGTTTGTATTGTGTTCGTGAAAAAGGCTTATAAGGATTTATTCGGAATGTAAATATTGCACCACCAATGACAAAAGCTAAACCTATACCATATATAATGTCA
>JAAYEC010000052.1 GCA_012728915.1 Deltaproteobacteria bacterium
AGCCCACGAGACCGAGCACGAGAAGCATCCCCACCACCATCCACGCCACCTCGCGCTGCCGCTGGCCGAAAATCGCGTAGAGGATATGCCCGCCGTCCAGCTGCCCCACGGGGATGAGATTGAGGGAGGTCACGAGAAGGCCGATCCAGCCCGCGAAGGCCACGGGGTGGAGGATCACGTCCTGATCGGGCCCGATCGCGCCGTTGACGAGCCAGTTGGCGGCCGAGAAGAGCGCGCATTCCCCGAGGTGAACGCCGACCCCCTCGGTCTGCGACGCGGGTACGACCTGCGAGAGAGCTAGTCCCGCAAGCAGGACGGGAATCGTCACGGCCAGCCCCGCCAGCGGCCCCGCAGCCCCGATGTCGATCAGGGCGTTTCGGTCCGAGATGGGGGACTTCATGGCGATGAAGGCCCCGAAGGTTCCGACGATCGTGGGGCCCGGGATGAAGTAGGGAAGGCTCACATCCACCCCGTGCCTCCTGGAGGCCAGCCAGTGGCCCGCCTCGTGGCAGCCGAGGATGAGCAGCAGCGTGAAGGAAAAGGGGATGCCTCTCCAGATCTCCGACGGCTGCTCCAGGGGATTCACGCCGGCCTGCAGGGCCCCTGCCAGCAGTGTCGTCACCGCGGTCACGGCAAAGAGTCCCGCCGGGATCAGGGGATGGCTGAACCCGGGGCTTGTCAGGAATCGGCGAAGGCTGGATTTCAGTCCCATCGAAATGCAAAAGGGATCATTCGATCATGATCCCTCGCGTTTTAGCATGCTTGTGGACGGGGCTCAAGGAAGAGGGCTACTCCTCGACGGGCCGCTCGTCGTCGTCCTCGAGGTTCACCTTGTCCCGGAGTTCTTTGCCCACCTTGAAGAAAGGCAGCCGCTTCGGGGACACGGTGATGTTCATGCCCGTCTTGGGGTTGCGCCCCGTGTAGGACTCGTAGTTGCGCACGACGAAACTCCCGAGCCCGCGAATCTCGATCCGTCCGTTATTCTTGAGTTCTTCCGTAAATCCCTTGAAAATGAGGTTGACCACGTCGGTGGCCTTTTTCTCTGTCAGGTTCTCCCTTCTTGCCAGCTCCTCGATCAATCCCGACTTGTTCATGGTCCCCCCCGTGAAATGCGGAATAAGCCGCAAGGCCTTGTCAATCAAAAATGAAATGGGATTAATTGCGCGTTTTCATTGGATATTAGTTTCGGATATCCCGGAATGTCAAGAACATTTTTACGCTTTTTTCCTCCGGGGCCTCAAAAGCCGCTCGACTTCCCTCTTCTGGAGCCGTCGGTACTGGCCCGGCTTGAGATCGCCCAGTTCGAGGTTCCCGACGGAGACGCGGATCAGCCTCGCCACGGGATGCCCCAGGGCCTCCATGGCCCGCCGGATGATCCGGTTGCGGCCCTCGGAAATGGAAACCCGGAGCCACTGGCTCTTCTCGTTGTATTTCTCCTCCTGGATGCCGTCGACCGTGAAAGGGCCGTCTTCAAGCTCGATCCCGTTAATGAGGGACTGGATCTCCTTCCGGGTGACCCTGCCGCGGATCTTCGCGAGGTAGGTTCGCGGGACTTCATAGCGCGGGTGCTGGATCCGTTCGGCAAAATCGCCGTCGTTGGTCAGGATCAGGAGGCCTTCGGAATCGTAATCCAGCCGCCCCGCGGGGAAGACGCGCTGGCCGATCTCGCGGAGAAGGTCGGTGACGATCGGCCGACCCTCGGGATCCTTCAGCGTCGTCACGTACCCGGCGGGCTTGTTGAGCATGAGGTAGACCTTCTCCACCTCGGTCGTAATCAGCCGCCCGTCGACACGGATTTCGTCGCGCCCGGGGTCGGCCCTGGTCCCCAGCTTTCGGACGACCCGGTCGTTGACCTGGACCTTCCCGGCAAGGATGAGATCCTCGGCTGCCCGTCTTGAGCAGATACCCGCGGCGGCGATGATCTTCTGAAGCCGCTCCTCCACGGCGGTTACTCCTCCATCTCCGTGATCTCCCTCAGGGTGGGCAATTCGGACAGATCCTTCAGATCGAACACCTCGAGGAACCGCCTGGTCGTCCCGTACATGATGGGCTTGCCGGGGACATTCTTCCGGCCCACGATCCGGACGAGCTTCTTCTCCAGCAGGCCCTTGAGGGAGCCGCTCACATCGACGCCGCGGATCTTCTCGATCTCCTGCCTCGTCACGGGCTGCCGGTAGGCGACGACGGAGAGGGTCTCCATGGCCGCAGGGGTAAGCGCCACCGGGCGGACCCCCCGGAGCTTCCGGACCCAGGGGGCGAACTCCGCCTTGGTCCTGAACTGGTACCCCCCGGCGACTTCCATGAGGCACAGCCCGCCGCGGCGCTGCCGGTACTCCAGCTCGATGTCCTGCAGAATCTCCAGGAGCGTCTTGCGGTCCGTCTCCCCCAGGATGTCCTTCAGGCGCTCGACCGTCACGGGGGCATCGGACGCGAACACCAGCGCCTCGACAACGGATCTCATGTCATCCATCGGCTGATTCCTCCACCGCCGGGAATATTCGGATCGGCCCGAACGGGTCGGACTGGAACGCCCTGACGACCCTCATTTTCATGAGCTCGAGGATGGCCAGCAGCGTGTATATGATGCTCTTCCGGGTCCGGCTCGCCTTCAGCAGGTCCGTGAAGGAAAGGCTCTTTTCCCGCGAAAGGTCCTCGAGAATCTCGTTGATCCGGTCCGACAGGGAAATCCGCTCCGTGTCGATCTCGAGGAGGTCTTCCTTGTCCATCCGTTCGACGACCTGCCTGAAGGCCTCGATGAGCTCGAAGAGGCTCACCTCCATCACCGCCTCTTCGGGTCCGTCTGGGACCTCCTCCTCGACAACGGCGCGCTTGAACACGTCCCGGTCCAGCAGCGTCCGCTTGCCGAGGCTGAGGGCCGCCTCCTTGAATGCCTGGTACTCCAGAAGCTGCCTGACCAGCTCCGCCCGGGGATCCTGTTCCTCCTCCGTCTCCCCCGCTCCCTCCTCGGCGGGCAGCAGCAGCCTGGACTTGATGTGGACGAGGGTGGCCGCCAGGACCAGGTACTCGCCAGCCAGATCGAGATTGAGGGCCTTCATCATCTCGAGATGCTCGAGATACTGCTCCGTGACGAGGGCCATGGGGATGTTGTAGATGTCGAGCTCGTTCTTCCGGATCAGGTACAGGAGAAGATCGAGGGGCCCCTCAAAGATGTCGAGTTTGACCTCATAGCTCATGGCGATCAGATCCGGATGGCGTCGCGGACCTCGGCCATCGTCGCCCGGGCCACCCGCCGGGCCCGCTCGTTGCCGTCTGCGATGATGTCATGGACTTCCCGGATGTTCGAGCGGTAGTAGTCCTGCCTGTCGTGGATCGGCCTGAGGCCTTCCTCGATCCGATCAGCCAGCCGCTTCTTGCACTGCACGCAGCCGATGGCCGCCCTGCGGCAGTCCTCGTCGATCTGGGCGATCTCCGCCGGCGGCGAATAGATGTTGTGGAAGGCGAAGACGTTGCAGACCTCCGGCCGGCCGGGGTCGCTCTTGCGCTGCCTCCGGGGGTCCGTGAACATGGACTCGATCTTGCGGCGCAGTTCCTTCCCGCGCTCGCTGAGGTAGATGGCGTTGTCGTAGGACTTGCTCATCTTGCGCCCGTCGGTGCCCAGGAGCTTGGGGACCGTCGTCAGGAGCGGCTCGGGAACCGGGAAGATCTCCCGGTAGAGGAAATTGAACCGCCGGGCGATCTCCCGGGTCAGCTCGACGTGCGGCAGCTGGTCGACGCCCACGGGCACGCCGTAGGCCTTGTACATGATGATGTCGGCCGCCTGGAGGACCGGGTAGCCCAGGAACCCGAAGGTGGAAAGATCGCGGTCGACGAGTTCATGCTTCATCTCCTTGTAGGTGGGGTTGCGCTCGAGCCAGGAAAGCGGGGTGATCATGCACAGCAGCACGAAGAGCTCCGCGTGCTCCATGACGGCGGACTGGACAAAGAGCGTGCTCCGCTTCGGGTCGAGCCCCGCGGCCAGCCAGTCGATGACGATGTCGACCCGGTTTTCCCGGATCTCCTCCGTTCGGTTATAGTCGGACGTCAGGGCGTGCCAGTCGGCGATGAAGTAGAAACACTCATAGCCGCCGTCGTTCTGCAGGTCCACCCAGTTCCGCAGGGCCCCCAGGTAGTTGCCCAGGTGCAGCTTTCCCGTCGGCCGGATCCCGCTCAGTATCCTTCGTTTCTCCGTCATGTCCCCCCGTCGACTCATCGGAAATCGCCCGGGCCTGGACCCGGGCGTCCCGGACGTATAACAGAAATGCCCCCGCCTGTCAACGGCGGGCCCTGCCGGGATTAAAGAAGAACCCGGCAATTTTCCTCAGCAATTCCCCGACCGGAGGATACGGCGGATCTTCTCCAGGGGTCCGCCCAGGGACGCGCGTTCGCCCCGCAGGGACTCGAGGGCCTCGATGACGCCGAGTTGCCCCAGCCTTCTCAGCGGTTTGACCGGATCGGGCTCACGGAAAATCAGTCTCAGCTCGGCGACGATCCTGTAGTCCTCAAGCCTCTCCAGGAGCCGGAGCGACAGGGTCTCGGCGATCCGCACCTCGTCGGCGGCGACGATCCGGAAGCCCAGTCTCGCCTCGAAGCGGACAGCCCGGAAGATCCTCGTCGGGTCGTCGATGAAGCTCCTGCCATGGAGGACGCGGATGATCCCGTCCCGTACGTCGCGGGAGCCACCGTACTCGTCGAGCAGGCGGCCGAACTCCCCGGGGGCAAGCGACAGGGCCATGGCGTTGATCGTGAAGTCGCGCCGGAACAGGTCGTCCCGGATCGAGCCCGGCGTCACGCGGGGGAGCGCCGCGGGTTCGTCGTAGACCTCCGTTCGGGCCGTGGCGACATCCACCTTGGCCCCCCCGGGCATCGAGAACGAGGCCGTCCCGAACCGCTCATAGCCCTTGACCGGTGTGCGGTAACGCCCGGCGAGGCTCCGGGCAAACCGGATCCCGTCCCCCTCCACGACGATGTCGAGATCGCAGGTTTCCCGGCCCAGCAGCAGGTCCCGGACCAGGCCTCCCACGGCATAGGCCCGGCACCCCGTCTCGCCGGCAATCCTGCCCGCTGAATGGAGGATATCGAGCAGCCCGGGGGTCATCCGGGCAGCGATCGTTTCCGCAAGGCTCCCCGCGTTCCGATGGCGTCCCTGCCCCGCAGCGTCCCGGCCCGGCGCCTGTTTCGAGATCCCGGCCTTCTTCGACATCCCATCGGTCGTGTCCCGCTTTGCCGTCACGGATCCCCCTTATACTCACGATGAATCATGCCGGCGAACGATCCGAGAGGCGTGGCCCCCTCCGCCTTACCGGGCCCTCGCCCGGATGCGGTTGTCGCAGACCGCGGTGCCCGGGTCGTCGGAACTCACCGCGCCGTGCCCCGCTTTTCGGCTTTCAGCACCAGGAAATACAGCTCTCCCTCCTCCCTGAGATGCCCCGCCGCGATCTCGGCCTCGCGGCCCCTGCCGCAAAACAGGTCGACCCTGCCCGCCCCCGTGATGGCCCCTCCCGCGTCCTGGTTCAGGACGAAACGGGAGAAGGGCACCCAGGAGCGGATGTCGCCTTTCGGGCCGATCTCGGGCTTTCGGGTCTTCACGAAGGCCAGCGCCCCGCGAGGGAAGACCGCCGGGTCCGTTGCGATGGAGCGCCCGCCCGTGAGCGCGACCCCGATGCTGCCCACGGGGCCTTCCCCGACGGTGCGGAAGAACACGTAGCTCTCGTTGTAATACAGGATCTCCCGGAGCTGATCGGGGTTGTCGCGGAGGGTTTTCCGGATTCCCTGCATCGAAAGGCTTTCCCGCGTTGCCTTTCCCGAGTCGATGAGCAGCTTCCCGATGCTGCGGTAGGCCCTCCCGTTGGACTGGGCGTAGCTGACCTGGAAGCACGAACCGCCGGCGGGACAGATCATCCCCGATCCCTGGATGTGGAGGAAAAAAATGTCCACCGGGTCTGCAAACCAGGCAATCTCGAGACCCCGGTTCTCCAGGGCGCCCGCCCCGTCGATCTCCTCGCGGCTGTAGTAGGGGACGAGCTCGCCGTTTTCGAGCCTGCCGATCAGCCGCTCGTTCCCGTATTTCTCCCGGAATTTCCCCAGGCGGACCACGACCGCATCGTCGGGCCTGCGGTAGATGGGGTAGCGGTAGACGTCGGTCCTGGCAAGAGATCCCTCCAGCACGGGCTCGTAGTACCCGGTGAACAGGACCCTGCCGGTCGGGCCGCTTCCGGCGGCCCGGTAGACCTCGAAGTCTTCGCGCACGCGCCGGCCGATCTCCGCGGGAGACGCCCCGGCCTCGACCATCGCCAGAAAGGCTTCCAGCGACACCTTCAAGTCGCGTGCGGTGACGCGCGTCTCTCCCAGCCGGTAGGACGTGCGGCCGGGGATGCGGGCAAAGTACTCCAGGCTCTTCCGGAGGGCCCTGACGAGGGATTCCCGGTCCAGGTCGTCCCGGAACTCTGGGAGTTCCGCTTGCGGGACCGCCGCCAGGGGCGGGGCTTCTTTCGGCGGGGCCGCGGGCGGCGGCGTGACGGCGGGGGGCGGCCGGAAGAGTGAGCACCCGCCAACAGGAAGGAGCAGGCAGCAAAGGACGAGCAACGCCCCCTTTTTCAAGGGCCTCACGCCGAATCCCCCTTGGACCGACGGGCGCCGGTCACAGCTCGATGATCATCGCAAACTCGTCGCAGAAATCCGGATACTTCCAGCACTTGAAGCAGTCCGACCAGATCTTCTCCGGCAGTTCCGTACGCGGGACCTCGCGAAAGCCCATGCGAGTGAAAAAATCCTTCTGATAGGTGAGCGCGAAGATCCGGTAGATCCCCAGGGTGATCGCCTCGGAGATGCAGGCCTCGACGAGCTTCTTGCCGATGCCCTTGCGCCGGTATTCGTCCTGAACGTAGAGCGAGCGGACCTCGGCCAGGTTCTCCCAGAACAGGTGCATGGCGACGACGCCCACGATGGGCCCCTCCTCCTCTTCCATGTACACGTAGAATTCCCGCAGGCAGCTGTAGAGGTCCATGAGCGACCGGGGCAGCATCTCCCCCTTGGCCGCGGAGAGGTTGATGATCCGGTGGATCCATTTGACGTCGCCCGTCTTCGCTTTTCTGAGCATCCCCTTCCCCGCCTGTTTCGTTCGTCGTTGAAGATCGCCCGGCACGCCACCCCGGGAAGGCCTCACCCGCCTCCCCTTCTCCCGGGGCCCGGCCCCTGGTTTATTTCCTCGCCGTCCTCAGCATCTCCCTCGCGGCCGCGCGCGTCTTTTCCGTGATCTCCACGCCGCCGAGCATCCGCGTGATCTCCTCGACGCGTTCGTCCTCGGAGAGCTGCCGGACATCCGTCCGGGTCCGTCCGTCGGAGACCTGCTTGGTCACCCTGTAGTGGGTCCGCCCGAAGGAGGCGATCTGCGGCAAGTGCGTGATGCAGATGACCTGGTGGTGCCTCGAGATGTCCCGGAGCTTGCGTCCCACGACCTCCGCCGTGGCGCCCCCGATCCCGCTGTCGACCTCGTCGAAGACGACCGTCCCGACGGAGCCGGCCTTCGCGAGGACCTTCTTCATGGCCAACACGATCCGCGATAGCTCCCCTCCCGAGGCGATGCGGTGGAGCGGTTTGAGCGGCTCTCCCACGTTCGTGGACAGGTGGAACTCCGGCTGGTCGATGCCCTTCGGGTTCAGAGGAGCCAGGCCCTCCTCGTCCGGCGGCACCTCGGCGAACCGGACGGAGAACCGCGCCTTCTCCATCATCAGGGCATGGATTTCCGATTCGATCGCCCGTTCCATGGACGCGGCGACGCGCCGCCTCTCGGCGGAGAGCGTTTCGGCCTGCTCCCGGAGCCGGCCCTTGCGTTTCGCCAGCTCCGCCTCCATCGCCTCGATGTCCTCGGCGGCACTCGCAAGCCCCTGCAGTTCCTCCAGGAGGGACTGCCCGGTCCTGAGGACGCTCTCGATGGAACCGCCGTATTTCTTCTTCAGCCTGCCGATCGCCTCGAGACGGTCATCGATCTCCTCGAGTCTCGCCGGGTCGGAAGGGATCTTGCCGAGATAATCCCGGAGTCCCCGGGCGGCATCCTCGAGCTGGATGGCCAGCGATTTCATCTCGTCCTCGGAGACCGTGAAATTCGGATCGATGCGCCGGATGTCCCGGATGTGGCCCGTCACGCGGGCAATCGCCCCCAGCACCGGCTCCTCGCTCCCGTAGAGCGTCTCCCAGGCGCCCCGCGCCAGCTCGGCCAGCTTGGCGGCGTTGGACAGGACCTTCTTCTCGTCCAGGAGGACCGCGTCCTCGCCGGGCTTCAGGGCCGCTCGCTCGATCTCGCCCGCCTGGAACCGGAGAAACTCCTCCCGCTCGGCTCGGTTGCGGTTCTTCGCCGCCAGGTCGTCCCGCCTTGCCCTGAGTTTCTGGTATTCGTCGTACAGGGCGGCGTACCGGCCCAGCGGGGCTCCCAGGTTCCCGAACTCGTCGAGAATGTCGATGTGTCTCTCCGGGTCGAGCAGGACCTGGTGCTCGTGCTGGCTGCAGACGTTGACGAGCGTCTCGCTGATCTCGCCGAGCATGGCCACGGTGGCCAGGTTGCCGTCGATGTAGACCCGGTTTTTCCCTGATCGGGACACCACGCGCTTGACAACGATCTCGCGGCCCGGGTGGAATCCCATTTCCTGGAGGCGCTCCCGGAGGACCTTGCCGGCGCCGATGTCGAAGACCGCTTCGACGACGGCGGCATCCTCCTCGGAGCGGATCAGGTCCGTCGAGGCTCGGTCCCCGAGCAGCAGCCCGATGGCCCCGATGAGGATAGACTTGCCCGCTCCCGTCTCTCCCGAAATGACGTTCAGGCCGTCGTGAAAGGCCAGGACGATCCGGTCGATGATGGCGAAATTGGTGATGCCCAGTTCCTTCAGCATGCTATGTTCGGCTCGTCGCCGTGGGCGAGCCCCCCCAGCCGAGTTTCGATCTCAGGATCTCGAGATAGCCCCTCCGCGGGGAGACGATCAGGTTGGTGACGCAGTCCGACCTGCGGACGGTCATGGTGTCCCCGGGCTTCAGGGTGTAGCTCACCTGGCCGTCACAGCTCATGATGGCCCCTGCCTCGCGCGTCCAGAGCGTGAGCTTCAGGACGGCATCCTCCGGCAGGATGACCGGCCGGTTAGTCAGCGTGTGGGGGCAGATCGGATTGAGGATGATCATGTTCAGCACGGGGACCACGATGGGTCCCCCCGCGGAAAGCGAATAGGCCGTGGATCCCGTCGGCGTCGAGACGATCAGGCCGTCGGCCCGGTAGGTCGTGAGGTACCGGCCGTCGACGACCGTTTCCAGGTCCACCATGCGCGAATAGTTGCCGCGGTTGATGACGACATCGTTCAGCACGGAGCACTCGAAGCTCCCTCCCTGCTCGTCCTGCACGGTGACGTCGAGCATCATGCGCGACTCCGTTCGGTAGTCCCCCGCGAGAACCGCCTCCAGGGCATCGAACATTTCGTTGAGGTTGATGACGGTGAGATAACCGAAGGTGCCCATGTTGACGCCGAGAATCGGAACATTCGATTTGCGCATGAGCCGGGCTGCCTGCAGGAGCGTTCCGTCGCCGCCCATCGTGACGACCAGATCGGCGCGGCCTCCCAGCTCGTCCCCATGGTACCCCCGCGCGCCCAGCCTGACGGCCGCTTCCTTTTCCAGGAGGATTTCGAGGCCCTTGCCTCCGGCCCACTCCGTGAGCCGTGCAATGCTCTCCACCACATGCCCCTTGCCGGCGTTGCCGACAACCCCGATCGCCTTGATGCCCATCTGGCAGAACCCCTCGGAATTTCGGCAGATAGGTAGCACAAATCGATCCCCCTGTCCACAGCGGATCTTGCCGCCTCCGCGATCCGGTACGGCCGGACGCAGGGCGCCCTCCGGAATAGAAGGTAAGAGGGTCTGAAGGTTAGAAGGGCGGAGGAACGGAGGGCATGAATCCCGCTGCCGGTTGATCCAACATTCTTACCCTCTCACCTTCTTGCCTTCTCTGATCGTATCGGCATGCCCCGCTCTCCCCGGCGATTCACAGAATGAGCATTGACAAAACGGAGTGTGATACGCTACCGTGCCTGCCTTCAGGAGGAGTCCCATGGGTTTGTTGAAAGGATCGTTGACCTTTTCGAGGTACCGGGTGAAGGGGGAGCTCCCCGCGGAATTTCGTCCCTTCTTCGATCGCCAGATCAAGAAATACGCCTTCCGGGACCTGACGGCCTCCGCCGAGGAACAGGCCTTCGGCTGGACCTGCCTGGAGAACCCGCTCGACACCGCCTTCGAAGGGGGCCGTTACTGCGCCGGGGACTTTTTCTATTTTTCGCTGCGCCTCGACAGGAAGTCCGTCCCGCCGGCCCTGCTTCGCCTCAAGTGCCTCGAGGAGGAACGCAAATCGCTCAAGGACAGCGGCAGGACGCGCCTCTTCCGCGAGCAGGCCAGGGAGATCAAGGAGCGCGTGTTCCTGCATCTGCTGACGAAGGCCCACCCGGTTCCCTCCTTCTACGATGTCTGCTGGTCCGTCCCGGGCGGCTGGCTCCTCGTCGGATCCCATGCCGACAGGGTTTTCGAGATCTTCGAGGACCTCTTCAAGATCACCTTCAACGCCCGCCTGACGGCCTGCCTGCCCTGGGACCCGGAGCACCTCGACCGAAAGACGGCCGCGGCTCTAACGGTGCTGGGCGGCGGATCGTTTCTGGAACCGGCCCGCGGATCGGCGGAAAAGACCGACCCGGCCCTGCTGGCCAGGGAGTTCATGACCTGGCTGTGGTTCAAGTCGGAAGAGCGGGACGGGACGGTTTCCCTTCCCGGCCAGGTCGATGTGCGCCTGACCTTCGAGAAACGGGTCGTCCTGGAATCGGGCGAGGGGGAATACTCGGAAACCGTTTCCTGCCAGGGCCTACACGCCGACCTTCGGGAGGGCAAGGCGGCGATCCGGGAGGGCAAGAAGGTGCGGGAGGCCCGGCTGCGCCTCGAGAGGGACAGCGACCGGTGGGAGTTCACCCTGAAGGCCGACCGGTTCCAGTTTCAGTCCATGAAGCTGCCGCAGACGGGAGGCCTCGACGAGGA
Organism: Deltaproteobacteria bacterium; assembly: GCA_012728915.1. Lineage (GTDB taxonomy): Bacteria > Desulfobacterota > Syntrophia > Syntrophales > UBA2192 > UBA2192. Next base: position 11,053 of record JAAYEC010000052.1, read on the forward strand.
GGGCGTGGAAAACGAAGGCGGCATCCTGGAGCGGATCGGCCTCGTCGAGACGGGCCTCAGGACAATGGACGACCTTTTCGCCTTCTTCCTCAAGCGGCGCCTGTCGTCCCAGTGGGCCGCGGAAGAGATCCCGCGCGTCAAGGCGTGGCTGAAGGGGTAGCCGGCCGGACAGGGATCCTCCCCCCCCCTTCGCTGCCCCCACAAAAAAAGGATGGGGGGGTCGACATCTCAGGCCAGGCCTAGAGGATCAGCGGCTTCAGAGCGTCGAGCAGGGCACGGTTCTCCTCCTCCGTACCGACGGAGATGCGGATCTTGTCGTCTAGCCTTGGACGGTCCCAGTAGCGTACGAGAATGCCCCGGTCCCGCAGCTCCAGATAGAGATAGCGGGCATCGCCCTTCGGCGGGCGGGCCAGGATGAAATTGGCCTGCGCCGGCCAGAGCCGAAACTTCATCCTCTCCAGCTCCGCCGCGAGCCTTTCCCTCGAGGCTCTGATCCTTGCGGCGTTGGCCGCCATCCAGGCCTGATCGTTCATGGCGGCGGCGGCCAGGCGCAGGGCCACGGAATCCACGTTGTAGCTGTCCTTGATCTTGATGAGCCCCTCCAGCAGTTCGGGTCGGGCCACGCCGAAGCCCACGCGGAGCCCCGCCAGGGAATACGCCTTGGACAGCGTTCTCAGGACAATGACGTTCTCATATTTCGAGACGAGACCCAGCGCGTTGCCGTCGGCGAACTCCGCGTAGGCCTCATCCACCACCAGCACGCCCTTGAGGCCCGCGGCCAGCCGGGCGAGATCGCCGGCGGGGGACACCGTTGAAGAGGGGTTGTTGGGCGAGCAGACGAAGGTCAGGTCGGCCTGCACCGCGAGCAACCCCTCCACGGGCAGGTTGTACTCCTCGTCGTAGTCGACCTCCGCCGTCGAGGCATCCTGCATCTCGGCCAGGGTGACGTAGAGCGAGTAGGTCGGCACGGGGTAGGCGATCCTCCGTCCTTTCTCGAGGAACGCCCGCGCCAGCAGCGCCAGCATCTCGTCGCTGCCGTTCGACGCCATGACCCAGTCGGCGGGCACGCCGAAGGCCCTCGCCGCGGCCTCCCGCGCCATGCCGGCCAGGGGGTCGGGGTAGCGCCGGAGCCACTCGCCCTCGAACCCCCGGAGGACATTCATGACCTCCGGAGAGGGGGGGTAGGGGTTTTCGTTCGTGTTGAGCTTGATGACCTTCGTGCCCGGCGGGGGCTGCTCCCCCGGCACATAGCCCTTCATCTTCTTCACGTTGTCCCGAAAGTGGATCATCGAAATCCTCGAGTGCCTCATCCGTTTTCGCCCCTCGCCTTTCGCCTTTCGCCTTTCGCCTTTCGCCCTTCGCCTTTCGCCCTTAGTCTCTTTCCATATACTTCGCGCCCTGCCATGTGTCCCTTTTTTCCAGTTCCCTGTCAATGGCATTCAGCACCTTGAGCTTGCTCTGAGCCCAGCCCGGACCGAGGTAGATATCCCGGTAGCCCTCCGCCGTGATTCGCTGGATGACGACCGAGGGCGGCAGGAGTTCGAGCACGTCACAGACCGTCGATACGTAGTCCTCCTGCCCCATCAGCGAGATCTTTCCCTCCTCGAAGAGCCGGCCCACTTCCGTCCCCCGCAGCGCCAGCAGGGAGTGCACCTTGACGCCGTCGACGGGAAGGGCCGCGACGGCCCTTGCCGTCTTCATCATGTCGGCGCGCGTCTCGCCGGGAAGCCCGAGGATGATGTGCGCGCAGATGAAGAGCCCCCTGCCCGCCGTCCTTCGCACCGCATCCGCGAAGCACGCCGAGTCGTGCCCGCGGTTCATCCGCCCGAGTGTCCCGTCGTGGATGGACTGCAGCCCGTACTCGACCCAGACGTGCGACCGTCCGGCATAGCCCTCGAGCAGCCGCAGGACGTCCTCGTCCACGCAGTCCGGCCTCGTGCCGATGGAGAGCCCGACCACGTCGGGCTGCGCCAGGGCCTCGTCGTAGAGCGCCCGAAGACTCTCGACGGGCGCGTAGGTGTTCGTGAAGGTCTGGAAGTAGGCGATGAATTTCGCCGCGCCCCGCAGGTTCCGGTACAGGGCCTTCCCGTCCGCGATCTGCTGCGCGACTGCGGGCAGCGGTCCCTTCTGCCGGAGACTGGAGCCCCGCCCGTCGCAGTACGCGCAGCCGCCGACGGCGATCGTCCCGTCGCGGTTCGGGCAGGTGAACCCCGCGTCGATCTGCAGTTTGTAGACCCTGCATCCGAAGCGATCGACGAGGAAGCTCTTGAAATCGAAGTAGCGTTTCCGGGCTCTCCGGGATGCGGGTTTCGTCATGAAGGGAAATCGGTTGTTTTTTTGAGGGGATGTTATTAAATAGTCGCTGCAAAGGCAAGGACGATCATCCTCCGGGTCTTTCGCCGCGCCACCGCGGAACCCGCGCCCCGCCCTGCGCCGGGGCAGAACACATCCGGGTGGCAACCGGACATGCCAAGGGAACATGACGTCATCGTTGTCGGCGGCGGTCACGCGGGGTGCGAGGCGGCCCTGGCGGCCGCCCGCATGGGCTGCGCCACGCTGCTGTTCAACATCAACCTCGACTCCGTGGCGCTGATGTCCTGCAACCCCGCCATCGGCGGCCTCGCCAAGGGCCAGCTCGTCAGGGAGATCGACGCGCTGGGCGGCGAGATGGGAAAAATCGCCGACCGGACGGCCGTCCATTTCCGTCTGCTGAACTCCTCGAAGGGACCCGCCGTTCAGTCCTCCCGTGTGCAATGCGACAAGCAGCTCTACCGCCTGGCGATGAAGGCCGTCGTGGAGCGCCAGAGGGGGCTCGATCTCCGCCAGGGTCTCGTGGAGCGCCTGGCCGTCGAGTCGGGCCGGGTGACGGGCGTTGTGGACAGCACGGGCTTCTTCTACCCCGCACGGGCCGTCGTCGTCACCACGGGAACCTTCCTCAACGGGCTCATCCACATCGGGACCTTCCGGACCCCCGCAGGCCGTGCAGGAGAGATCGCCTCCGTGGGTCTGGCGGAATCTCTGCGGGGGCTCGGGTTCGTCATGGGGCGCATGAAGACGGGCACCCCGCCGCGACTCAAGGCCTCGACGATCGACTTCGGGAGGCTCGAGCGCCAGGACAGCGACCCCGCGCCCCGGCCCTTCTCGTACACGACTACAACGCTCCGGGAGGAGCGCCTGCCCTCCTACTTCTCGCACACAACGGAGGAAACGCACCGGCTGATGCGGGACAACATCGGCCTGTCCCCCCTGTACTCGGGCGTCATCACCGGGGTGAGCGCCCGTTATTGCCCTTCGCTGGAGGACAAGGTGATGCGCTTCTCCGGGCGCGGACGCCACCCCGTCACGCTGGAGTTCGAGGGACTCGACACGGAGGAGATCTACGCCAAGGGACTGGGCAACTCCCTGCCCCTGGAGCTGCAGGAGCACATCGTCCGCAGCGTCCCCGGCCTGGAGACGGCGGAGATCATGCGTCCGGCCTACGCCATCGAGTACGACTACGTCCAGCCGACGGAACTCCGTCAGACCCTGGAGACCAAACGCGTCGCGGGGCTTTTCCTGGCAGGGCAGATCAACGGCACCTCGGGGTACGAGGAGGCCGCCGGCCAGGGGCTCTGGGCGGGCATCAATGCGGCCCTGCTGGTCCAGGGCCGGCCGCCATTCCTCCTGGAGCGTTCCGAGGCCTACATGGCCGTCATGGTGGACGACCTGGTCACGCGCGGGGTCGACGAACCCTACCGGATGTTCACCTCCCGGGCGGAATACCGCCTCCTGCTGCGGGAGGACAACGCGGCGATCCGCCTCATGGGGAAAGGGCACGCCCTGGGGCTCGTCCCGGATGCACACTACCGGGAGCTGCGGGCGCGCGTGAGCCGCATCGAGGAGGGGATCCGCCGTCTTTCCGCAAAGACGGTCTACCCCTCGGCGGAGACCAACCGGATCCTGGAGACGCGGGGATCGCTTCCCGTCCGCAAGCCCCTGTCCCTTTTCCAGCTCCTCAAGCGCCCCGACATGGGCTATGAGGATCTCGCGGCGTTCGACGCCGGGTTGCCCGCCGTCGAGGAGGCCGTGAGGAAGCAGATCGAGATCGAGGCCCGCTACGAGGAATACATCCGGCGCCAGAAAGAGGCGGTGGAGAGATTCCGCGAGGCGGAGCGGAAGAAGATCCCCGTCGGCATCGACTACGCCGCGATCCCCGGCCTCTCAAACGAACTCAGGATCAAGCTCGACGCGGTCCGCCCGTCCTCTTTCGGTCAGGCGCAGCGGATCCCCGGCATGACCCAGGCCGCCCTGGCGGCGATCCTGGTCTACCTGAAAAAGAAGGAGATGAACGCGGCGGCGCCCGGAACGTGAAAGGAGGAACGCCATGCGCTGGAAAGACCAGGACCAAAGCGACAACGTGGAAGACCGCAGGGGGGTGCCCGACCGGAACCAGTACGACACGTTCGGGGCCCCGGCGCTGTAGGTCCTCCGGCGTCATCCTGCGCAAAAAAAAGCGGGGGAGACCCCCGCCTTTTTGCGCGGCAACGGACTCCGCGGTCCCCTCGTCTCAGAACTGCCCTGTTTCCTGCATGGGGATGACGGTCTCGGGGTCGGGACTCGTGAAATCCGCCGGCTCCGACGGCGCCCCGGTCCAGCGTCCCCGCTTCCCGGGCGCGTCCGCACGGGCCGCCTGCGACCTCTCCACCCGGAACATGGCCATCACCGAGGCCAGCTCCTGGGCGTTGGCGGCGTTCTGCTGGGTGACCTGGTTCATGTCCGCGACGGCGCGGTTGATCTGGTGGATGCCGTCGGACTGCTCGCGGGATGCCGCGGCGATCTCTTCCATCAGTTCCTGGACCTTCTTCGAGCTGCCGATCACGCTGCCGAAGGCGTCGTTGGTCACCGTGACCAGCTTCTCCCCGCCGCGGACCTTGTTGACGATGTCCTGGATGAGATTGGCCGTGTCCTTGGCCGAGTCCGTCGCCCGCAGCGCCAGGTTGCGCACCTCGTCGGCCACGACGGCAAAACCCGCCCCTGCCTCGCCGGCCCGCGCCGCCTCGACGGCCGCATTGAGGGCCAGCAGGTTCGTCTGGAAGGCCACCTCGTCGATGTTCTTGATGATCTTCTGGGTCTGCTCGCTCGCCCGCGCGATCTCCGTCATGGAGCGCGTCAGCTCCATCATGGCCTGGTTGGCCTTCTCGATGGCCTCCCGCACCGTGATCATCAGGTGATTGGCCGCCGTGGTGTTCTCTGCGTTCTGCTTCGTCATCGACGCCATCTCGTCGAGCGAGGCCGACGTCTCCTCAATGGAGGCCGCCTGCTGGGACGACGAGTCGGAGAGCACGCTGGAGATGGCCATGGACTGCCCCACGGCCTCGCCCATCTTCTTGCGCATGGTATTGACCGACTCGGCCAGCTCCCCGATCTCGTCCCGGGAGAGCACCCGGATGTCCTGGGTCAGATCCCCCTCGGCAACCTTCTTGATGACCTCCACCGACTCCTTCACGGGCTTCGAGATCAGCCTGGCCATGGCCAGGTTGACGGCGACGGCCAGCAGGATGACGACGGCGAGCACCACGGCGAACAAGCTCAGCAGCCTGTTGGAATCCCTGATGGAACCCTCGTAGTTCTCCCTGCTCAGCCGATTTTCCAGGTCCATGAGACTGGAGAGCGTTTTTCCGAGCTCCTGATACTTGTCATCGCTGATGGTCATGAACAGGGCCGCCCCGTTGACATCCACGGCGACCATGTCCAGCAGTCCGACCGCCGGCTCCTGGTAGGCCTTGAGCTGCGCCAGCGTCGCGTCGTAGAGCTTTTTTTCCTCCGGGGTCACCCGATCGCTCTTCTGGAGGCCCTGCACGAAGGCGATGTTCCTCTCGAGGGCGGCCTTCTGCTCCTTGCCGAGGGCCTCCACCTTGGCGCTCTCGTAATTCGCACCCGCCCAGCTGACCACCTTGTAGAGACTGGCGTGGACATTGGCGATCGACCGGCTGATCTCCGAGCTGTTCTGGTAGCCCTGGAAGCGGTTGTTGTAGATGTCGTCCATGGCCGCCTTCTGACTCGTCATGCCGTGATAGGTGCCCGCCGCCAGGAGCAGCAGGAACAGGGACACCGCCACGGGTCCGATCAGGAGCTTCTTGGCCAGCTTCAGGTCGCGAAGGATCTTGTTCATCGTCCCGTCCCCTTTTTTGACATAGGCGGCCGGACGGGGCCGCGCCCCGTCCGGCCTTTCCGTCATGAACCGATTACTTGTAGGCCCCGCAGACGAGGATCACGTCGCCCACCTTCTGGAAGAACACTTGTTTGGCTTCGACTTTTTTGGACTGCGGGTTCGTCCACTTGTAGTCGACGGTGCCGCTGGGCGCGGCTTTCGCCTTGTCGACGAGCTCCTTCATGAAGAGCTTGCCGTCCGAGTCCTTGAGATCGATGATCGTCTTGCCGATGAGCGCCTTGTTGGCACCGTGGGAGAGGATCTTTGCGTTCAGATCGCTGACGTAGATGTAGAGATCGCGATCGACGAACTTGCCCTTCGGATCGTCGAACGCCGCAAAGGACTTCGCCTGCCCGTTTGCCTTGTAGAACTCGACGGCCTTGGCCAGCATGGCCTGCGCCTCTTTCGTCGTCCCCTTCGCCTGTGCGAAGGCAACCCCCGCGGTCAACGCGATGATCAACAGCCCGATCCACACTCTCTTCATTTTCCCGTTCCTCCTGTTTTTCGTTCTCTGGTTTGGTTTGCGTTTCCCTGGATCATGCCGACCGACTCTCTTCCATTCCGGACTTTCCTGCTTGATACTCCGCTACCCTGTGACCCGCGCCTGCACCTGGGTCGCCCCTCGGAGACAGGACGGCCCCGCGCGGACGATCCCCGGAACAGGGCTCGCCCCCGGGCGAACGGGGGATCCATTCAAGACGACGGACGTTCAACAGGATGATTCCTGGATATCACAGGTACAGGGCAATGTCGAAAGCGCCTCGACCCCCGCAATCCGGCCCGCTGGGCATCATGACGGGAGGGTTCCGTCTTTCTCCAGGTCCGCGGGACAGGGTTTCACGGTTACGCCATATCGTCGACGTGAATATGCAAATTCCGGACCACAAAGGGAGAAACGCGCCGTCGAGGACTGAAGAGAGGCGGCCGTGAGCCGGTCGTAGCGAAAAAACTTGATTTTTGGACCGCCTCTGTCACAATCCGTCATCCTTTTACGGGAGCCGACAGCGCCCGGACGGAAGGAAGGAACTCCCATTCCATGAAGGAGACCCCGATGACCGGCATACGAGACGCAAAGGATGTGCAGAAATTCGTCAAGGACAAGAACGTCAGCTTCATTCAGTTCTGGTTCACCGACGTCCTCGGCAGGCTCAAGACCTTCAGCGTGACCCCCTCCGAGCTCGCAGCAGGCATGTCGGAGGGCATGGGGTTCGACGGCTCCTCCATCGAGGGGTTCGCCCGCATCGAGGAGAGCGACATGATCGCCATGCCGGACCCCGCAACGTTCCAGCTCATCCCCTGGCGCCCCAGTGACCGCCCCGTGGCCCGGATGTTCTGCGACATCCTCACCCCCGACGGATCCCCCTACACGGGTGACCCCCGGCATGCCCTCAAGCGGATTCTCGCCCGGGTCGCCAAGCAGGGTTACACCTTCTACGTGGGGCCCGAGCTCGAGTACTTCTACTTCACCAACGACACCGACGCCAAGATCATCGACCGGGCCGGCTACTTCGACGGGCTCCCCGTGGACCGCGGCACCGATCTTCGCCGCCAGACGATCTTCGCGCTGCAGAGCATGGGCATCCGCGTCGAGTACAGCCATCACGAGGTGGCCCCGAGCCAGCACGAGATCGACCTGCGCTACCAAGACGCCCTGACGATGGCCGACACGGTCATGACTTACCGCGTGGCCGTCAAGGAGATCGCCCGGCAGAACGGCGTCTACGCCACCTTCATGCCCAAACCCATCTTCGGCCAGAACGGAAGCGGCATGCACGTCCACCAGTCGCTGTTCAAGGGCGCCAGGAACGTCTTTTTCGACGCCAGGGACCCCTACCTCCTCTCCTCCATGGCCAAGAGTTACATCGCCGGCATCATGCGTCACGCCCGCGAGATCACGGCCGTCACCAACCAGTGGGTGAACTCCTACAAGCGCCTGGTACCCGGCTACGAGGCGCCCGTCTACTGCGCATGGGCCCGCCGCAACCGATCCACCATGATCCGCGTGCCCCTGTACAAGCCCGGCAAGGAGACGGCGACGCGCATCGAGTTCCGTTCGCCCGACCCGGCCTGCAACCCCTACCTGGCCTTTGCCCTCATGCTGGGTGCCGGCATGAAGGGCGTCGACGGCAAGTACCCCCTGCCCGAGCCGGTGGAGCACGACATCTTCGAGATGG
>JAAYEC010000053.1 GCA_012728915.1 Deltaproteobacteria bacterium
AGCTCTGGTACTTTTCCTTCTGGATGAAATCCCACAGGGCCTTGCCGTCGGCGGCGGGCCCCTTTTTGGCCTGGGCGAAAAGCATGCCCGTCAGAACGAGTGTCACGGCGAAAACAATGGCGAAAACGAGAAATCCTTTCTTCATGATCCCAACCTCTTTTTCCCGATGATGTCGTGTCGCTGCACGTCTTCCTTCCTCATGACCACAATAACGCACGTCGGCCGGGCGCGATGACAGGAAGGTCTCCCTCGCGGACGGGGGGGTCATTTCGTGATGATCGTCCCCACGTGCCTGCCTGCCAGGGCCTTCGTGATGTTGCCTTTCCGGAGGCCGTTGACGATCTGGATGCGGTCGAGGACTTCGCTGTCCCGGAGGATCTCCAGGCAGGGCCGTTCGATGATCAGGTCGTCCAGGTTTCTCCGGATCAATTCCCCGGCGCCGATCTTCTCGATGAATTTCGCCTTTTTGTTCTTCTTGGGATTGTCCGTGTAGAGGCCGTCCTCGTCCTTGACGAGGATGCAGCTCTTCGCCCCGATGAGATCCGCCACGATGAGAGTGCCCACATCGGTGCGGTGCATGGGGATCCGCCATGTCGGCGACGGAAGGGCATAGTAGTCGTAAGGGGGCATCCCGTGCATGACGGGGATGCAGCCCTGGGCGAAGTAGGTCGGCAGCTTCATGATCTCGTCGTGGCCGATCTTGATGCCGCCCCAGGGGGAAAGCAGCGTGGCCACCAGCAGGGCGTTCTGCTCGGAGATGGAACTGCCGAACTTGGAGATGATCCCCGTCGGCATGCCAAGCTCGAGGCCGATGGTGTAGATGTGCCGGCTCCGCGTTCCGCCGCCCGTCAGGAGAAACATCCTGTGCTTCTTCTTGTTGGCGGCGATCTCCCTCACCACCTGCGGCAGGGCCTTCTTCCCGAGGTCGCAGATGGACTGCCCGCCGATCTTCAGGACATGCACATCCGGGAACAGCCTCTGCTGGGGGGCTACCTCGTAGCCTTCGGCAAAGGATTGGCTGACGAGGCTCTCTCCCATGAGCCTGCTCTTGACGTGCAGACGTCTGCTGTCGCGCTCCCGGATCAGCACCATGATTCCTCCGTTCGTCTGTGTACGCATCGGCTCGACGCCGCGGTCATGCGGGCGAAACCGTGTCCTTTACTTCCTGGGCTTCCGTCCCCGGGGCGGTTCAGCCACTTCCACCTCCGCCTCGCTTCCCTTCGCGCCCCCCTCCAGCAGGACGAGCTTCGCGCCGGCGGCCTTGGCGATCTGCTCGAGCTCCTTCTTCCGCAGATGCTCGGCGTAAATGTCGATGGCGACCCCCGACACGGCCACGAGCTTGAATCGGGGCTTCTTCTCCCCCTCGCCCACCTTTCCGCGCTCGCGGTAGAAAATTTTTCCCGGCATGTTCGTCACCTCCCGTGGGATGTCTTGCTGCGCTTCTCCCAGAGGGTATACCACAACCCGTCGCCGGACGGTAGCACGGGGACGACCGCGCGATGGCCAAGCAGGCGCGGCCTCAGCCACCCCTTCGTGTCCACCCGGTCTCCAGGGCGCGGGGAAAGGGCGTCGCGGTCCATGGAGACAACGGACATGCCGCGCTCCTCGAGTGAGGCCACCGTGGCGATGACCGGCAGCTCCCGCAGGCGGGCGAATTCGATGAAGCGGCCGCTCCAGCCCGATGCCGTGAGTCCCACGGCGGCCGCGGCTCCGATGATACCGTCGTTGGTGCCCCCATGGCCGGAGAGGTGAAAGCCCTTGGCCGCCCGAACGGCCTCGGCCTGCGGGACCACGCGCTCCGTGCAGCGGCGGCCGAATTCCACGAGGGGTGCCAGGGCCCCGTTGTCGCTCCAGGCGATGCAAAGCCCCGGGTCGCTTCCTGCCAGGGATTGCGTTTCGATATGGCGGACGGCCCGTTCGCGCAGGGTATCCAGGCAGTCGCTGCCGGGGGCCTCCACGATGAGGCACGCGGAGCTGTTGTGCGAGGTATAGGGGATCCGGTCGTCGACGAGCAACTGCTGACGGACGACGCCCTGGAGAATGCACCGCTCCGGCAGGTGCTCCTCGAACCGGCGCGCCAGCTTCCCCGTACCGACGTCAGCGTCGATATGGTCGGTGTCGTCGAATCCAATGTAGATTTTCATGCGTCTGCTGCTGGCCTCCAGAGGATGACAACGCGCCTCTCAGCCGCCGCCCTTGCGGATCACGTGGATGGCCGTGGCCTTCACGGAGGCGGCGACCTCGTCGCCTTCCTTGAGGGAAAGGTCTTCGAGGGCGTGTGTCGTCACGAAGGCGACGAGCGGGAACCCGCAGGCGATCTCGACCCGGTGGACAAGCCCCAGGGGGATAATCCGGCCGATCCGGCCGCGGAAGGTGTTTCGGGCGCTTGTCTTCGCGGTCCCGTCGGGAATGGCGAGGGTCACGTTTTCGGGACGGATGCAGACGGTCACTTTCTCGCCGACGCGGCCCCTGCCGACGACCTCGATGACCGAGCCGTCGACGGAAACGAACAGGGCTGTTTCGTTCGTTTCCCGGACCGCGCCTTCGAGGATCGTCTCCGTTCCCACGAAGTGCGCCACGAACTCGTCGACGGGCCGGTTCATCACGATGGACGGGCGGTCGATCTGCGCGATGCGTCCCCCTTCCATGACGGCGATGCGATCCGATAGACGGAGGGCCTCGTTGCGGTCATGGGTGGCCATGATCGTCGTGGTCTTCGTCTCGGCCAGCACCTTTTCCAGGTCCGCGACGATAGACTCCCTCGTCGGGGGGTCTAGCGCCGCGAAGGGTTCGTCGAGAAAGAGGACCTCCGGCGACAGGGCAAAGGCCCTCGCGAGGCTCGTCCGCTGGGCCTCCCCACCGGAAAGCGTCTTGGCGGAGCGTTCGCCCAGGTGGGCGATGCCGAAGCGCTCGAGCTGCGCCCTTGCGATCTGCCGTGACTCCTTACCCCCCCGGCCGCGCATCTTGAGCCCCGAGACGACGTTGTTGAATACGGTCGTGTCGAAGAGCAGGGGCTCCTGGAAGACCATGGTGAGATTTCGGCGAAACTCAAGGGCGCCGTAATCCGGTCCCACCACCCGCCCCCGGAAGAGAACCTCTCCCGCCGAAGGCTTGCTCAGGTAGGACAAGGCCTGCAGCAGCGTCGTCTTGCCGGCCCCGTTCGGTCCGATGAGGGAGAGGGTCTCCCCTTCGATGATCGCGAGGTCGGGCACGTCGACCAGCAGGCTTCCCCCTCGGATCACTTTCAGGTTTTTCGCCTCCAGGATCGTCGTCATCGCGGCCGCTCCCGCTGCTGGACGTAGGTGAGAACGAGGTTGATCAGGTAGGCAAACAGGAGCAGGATGATGCTCAGTGCGATGGCGATGTCGAAGTTTCCGCGGCTCGTTTCCATGACGGTGGCCGTCGTGAGGACGCGGGTATAGCCCATGATGTTGCCGCCCACCATGATGGATGCGCCGACCTCTGAGATGACGCCGCCGAAGCCGGCCATAACGGCCGCCAGGAGGGCAAGCTTCGCTTCGCGGATGAGAACCAGCACCATCTGCAGGCGCGTGGCCCCCAGGGCGAGGATCTGCAGCCGAAGCTTTCGGGGCAGCTGCTGTATGGCCGCGAGTGAAATCCCCATCACGATGGGGGTCGCGATGACGGCCTGGGCGATGATCATGGCCGACGGGGTGTAGAGGATCTCCAGGAAACCGAACGGCCCGTTCCGCCAGAGGAAAATCGTGACGAAGAGCCCCACCACCACGGGAGGCAGGCCCATCCCCGTGTTGATGAGGCTCACCACGATCCGGCGCCCCGGGAACTGCGTGAGGGCCACCACGGTTCCCACGGACATCCCGAGAAAGAGGCTGATCAGCGTCGCCGTTCCCGAGACTTTCAGCGAGAACCAGGTGACCCCCAGGACTTCGCGGTCAAATGTGAAAAGCAGGATGAAGGCCTGCCGGATGCCTTCAAGGATGATGTCCATTTACAGCCCCAGCGCCTCCTCCTTCTTGCCCGCATCGGGGAAGAACAGCGGTGAGCCGTACTTGTCGACGCCGAAGGTCTTGATGATGTCCTGCGTTTCCTTGGACACCATGAAGTCGGCGAAGGCCTTGCCGCCGGGGAAGTTGGCCTTGGGCCATTTCTTGGGATTTACCTCGATGACGTGGTAGATATTGAGCAGAATGCCGTCCCCTTCGACGAGGATGTCGAGGCCCAGGTTCTTCTTCAGGGCCAGGTAGGTTCCCCGGTCGGCCAGCGTGTAAGTCTTCTTCTCAGCCGACACGGCCAGCGTCTGTCCCATGCCGAGCCCCGTCTGCTGGTACCACTTCTCCCCTTCATATTTCACGCCGCCGGCTTTCCAGATGTCGATTTCCTTGACGTGCGTTCCCGAGCGGTCACCGCGGGACATGAAGATGCTGCCCGAGCCGGCAATTTTCTTGAACGCCTCCGTGGCTTTTTTCATTCCCCGGATTCCGGCCGGATCGGCGGGCGGGCCTACGATGATGAAGTCGTTGTGCATGACGAGCCTGCGCTCCACGCCGTTGCCGTCGGCCATGAACTTCTTTTCCGCCGCGGGCGAGTGGACGAGCAGGATGTCGGCCTCACCCTTGGCGCCCATGGCCATCGCCTGGCCCGAGCCGACGGCGATCGTCTTGACGAAGTAGCCCGTCTTTTTCTCGAAAATGGGGATCAGCACGTCAAGAAGCCCCGTGTCCTGCGTGCTCGTCGTCGTCGCGAGGATGACCGCTTTCTGGGGCTTGGCGGCCTCGGCGGCCGTGAACCCGCCCGCGACGAGCAGTGCGGCGGTAGCCAGTGCGATCCCGGTAAGGAACATATTCTTCTTGAATTTCATCACGTTATCCTCCTTCTTGTCGATGAGTGCGGAAAGCGGCGGTTTCCTATTCCTTGATGCCCTTCTTCTTTCTCCATTCCTTGGAATTGGCAAAGAAGAGGGGGCTTCCGTACTTGTCCTTCCCGAAGGTGCTGATGATCTTCTGCCCCTTGTTGGGGTTGGTGAGCCATTTGACGAAGCTCATCGCGTCCTTGTGGTTCACGCGGGGGAATTTCTTGGGGTTGACGGGGATGAGGGTGATAAAGTTCAGCATGGCCTTGTCGTTCTCCACGAGGATATCGAGCGCGATCTCCTTTCTCAGGGAGAGGTAGGTGGCGCGGTCGATCAGCGTGTAGACCTGCTTTTCGTTCACGTACCGCAGGGTCGCGGCGTTGCCAGCGGTGCCCTTCTCGTAGACGACATACCACGGGGCGGCGGGCTTGATTCCAGCCCCTTCCCAGAGAACCATTTCCGCCACGTGCGTGCCTGATTTGTCTCCCCGCGAGACGAAGGTCGCCTGCTTGGCCGCGATGGCCTTCAGGGCCTCGGCGGCCGTCTTCATGCCGCGGATTTTTGCCGGATCCGAAGGGGGCCCCACGAGGACGAAGTCATTGTACATCAGGTCTATCCTCTCCGTCCCGTAGCCGTCGGCCACGAATTTCTCCTCCAGCGCCTTTGCGTGAACCATGACCAGGTCGATGTTGCCCTTTTCCGCCATCTTGAGCGTGGCTCCCGTCCCGGCCCCTACGTGGCGGACGCGGATGCCCGTCTCTTTTTCGAACTGATCCTCCAGGACCGCCACGATCCCCGCGTCGACGGGGCCGATGGTGCTGGCCATGAAGACGAAGCCCTTCGTCTGGGCCTGGGCCAGTGTTGCCATGCCCAGGACGAGCATGACGACGAGAACGGATTGCAGTTTGTGTCTCATGGTTTCTCCTTTCCACTTAAAGGGTTGAATGTAGGATCTTCCCCGAATCCTCGAAACCGTAGCCACCGAGTTTCTCGAAGCGCTCCCGGAACCCCGGGGATCGCAGGATGTCCACGAGGGCCTGGATGCCCCGGTGGAAGTACGTCGTCTGTCCGAGGGCCATGTCGAAATGCTCGCGGGTCACGGGGATAAAGTGGAGGCCCATCAGGCGCGAGACGGCCACCGATGCCAGCCCCGCGTCGGCCTCTCCCGAGAGGATGGAGAGCCCGACCTCGACATGGGTGTGAACCTCCCGTTCGTAACCCGCAATGGCTGCCGGCGGGATACGTCGTTTCCTCAGTTCGCTCTCCAGCAAAAGCCTGGTTCCCGAACCTGCCTGGCGGTTCACGAAAAGGACGCCGCTCGCGGAAAGGTCTTCAAAACTCCTGATTTTTTTCGGGTTTCCCGGGGCGGTGACAATGCCGATCTCCCGGCGGAAGAGATGAACAAGGACGGCCTTGGCCCCGGGGATGAATTTCGGAATAAAAGGGATATTGTAACTCCCCGTCTCCGGGTCGAGCAGGTGCGTCCAGGCAACATCCGTGTGGCCGGCGCCGAGCGCCTTGAGCCCCTCCGTGCTCCCCGTGTTGGCACAGAAAAAGTAGAAATCGGGGTGGGAACGACGCAGGGCCGTCAGGAGAACGTCCAGCACGGGGTCGTTGCTCCCCGAAGCCAGGATCGCCCCTTCCACGGTGCGGCTCTTCTCCCTCGCCTGCTTGAGTCCGGCCCGGGCGGTTTCCCCGATCCACTCATCGATGAGCTTTTTCGGAAAGACCCACTTGCCGGTGATTCTCGTCCCCGGAATCCGTCCCGCCTTGATCAGGGCATAGACCTGCTTGTCGTTGATGCCCAGATAGGCGGCCAACTCCTTGGTGTTCATCATCTCCGCAGACATAAAACCCTCGGAAGGGAAAATCATAGCCAATCGAATGACAAAGAGCAACGAAAATCAACCATCGACAACCAATTCCGACAGACAAGTCATTACGACTTGACGGTGTGTCCGCCGGAGTGTACACTGTCGCGAATTCTCAAGCTACGGAAACATAAAGGGAATAAAATGAGCCGTTACGTGATCATGGGCAACGGGGTGGCTGGCAATGCGGCCGCCGAGACCATCAGGAAACTCGAACCGGGATCGGAGATTCGCATGTTCAGCCGGGAGGACCACCACTATTATTACCGGCCCGCCCTGCCGGAGTATCTCGCGGGAGAGAAGACCACCAGGGCCCTGACCCTGCACGACGGCTCCTGGTACGAGAAGAATCGGATCGAGATCCGGCTCACCACGGAAATCGTCGATATCCTGCCCGTCGAGAAGACGGTTCTTGCCTCCGACGGGAAGACCTACGCCTATGATCGGCTTCTTCTGGCAACGGGCGGCCGCGCCGTGGTCCCGAAAATACCCGGCAACGATCTGGAAGGGGTCTTTACCCTCCACACCGTGGCGGACGCCGATGCCATGATCCGGTGGTCCGGGTCCGCGAAGAACCTTGTCGTGATCGGCGGGGGAATCCTGGGTATCGAGGCGGGCAACGGGCTTCGCAGGCGGGGGCTGCAGGTGACCGTGGTGGGGCGGAACAAGCGCCTGCTGCCACGGCAGACGGATGCCGCCTCCGCCGTCTTTTTGAGAAGGCGTCTCGAAGAGATGGGCTTCACGTTCCACCTCGGTGTCGTCCCCCGGGAGATCGCGCGCAGTGACAGACGCCTCGCCGTCGTCCTGGAGGACGGCAGGGCCTTGGAGACGGACATGGTGCTTCTCTCGGCAGGCGCCGCCCCGGATCTTGCCCTGGCCCGCAGGCTGGGTCTGAAGATCGGGAAAGCCGTCGAGGTCGATGACCGGCTCCGGACAAGCGTGGAGGATATTTATGCCGCGGGCGACCTGGTCGAGCACCGGGGCGTCTACTACGGCATCTGGCCGCCCGCCATGGCACAGGGCCGCGCCGCGGGGGTCAACATGACGGGTCGGGAGGCGGTCTACCCGGGGACGCTGCAGTCGTACCGGCTCAAGGTCGCAGGGATCGACCTCTTCTCCATGGGGAACATCGACGCCGACGGCGGAGATCGCTGCACCGTGCGTTCGGACGAGGGCAAAGGCATCTACCGCAAACTCGTCATCGAGGATCGCTGCGTTGCCGGGGCCATCCTCCTGGGTGACCTGCACGGAGAGAAGGCGATCCAGGCCGCCGTCGAGGGGCGCAAGGCCGTCTCGGCCGTCAGGGAGACCATGGAGGAGGAAGGCTTCGACCTCTCCGGGTTCGAATGACCGCTGTGTTCCCCGTGGCATTTTCCCCTGTTTTGAAGTAGAACCGATTACCCCCCGGGATTGCCTTCCGGGGGTTTGCATTGCCTCTGGACGAAAACCGCTGACGGAGAAAAACATGAAGGAACAGGAAAAGAAGCCCCGGGCCTTTCGGGGCGCATCGAAATACGTCCTGGACGAGGAACTGGCGAAGATTGTCAACATCTCCATTGCCCTGGAGATGCCGCTTCTGCTGAAGGGCGAGCCGGGCACGGGCAAGACGATGCTCGCCTACGCCATCGCCGAGAGCCTCGGCATGCCGCTGCTGACCCTCAACGTCAAGTCGAGCATGAAACTCGTCGAGGCCCTCTACCAGTACGACACGCTCACGCGTCTCAACGACAGCCGCTTCGGCGACTCGAAGCGCGACGTCAGCGACATCGAGGCCTACATCCGGATGGGCAAGATCGGCCAGTCCTTCGTTGCCGACGAAAAAACCGTCCTGCTCATCGACGAGATCGACAAGGCCGACGCGGACTTCCAGGACGACATGCTCGACGTGCTCGACCAGATGTCCTTCGACATCATCGAGATCGACAAGACGGTGAGGGCGAAGAACCGCCCCGTCGTCATCATCACCTCCAACGCCAAGAAGGACCTTTCGGATCCCTTCCTGGGGCGCTGCAACTTCCACCACATTGCCTTCCCCGAGCCGGAGATGATGCGCCGGATCGTCGACGTTCACTTTCCGAAGCTCAGCGAGGAGACGGCGCAGGCCTGCATCCAGGCCTTCTACCGGCTGCGGGACATCGGGGGCGTCGAGAAGAAGCCGGCGACGCGGG
Source organism: Deltaproteobacteria bacterium (assembly GCA_012728915.1). Lineage (GTDB taxonomy): Bacteria > Desulfobacterota > Syntrophia > Syntrophales > UBA2192 > UBA2192. The sequence continues at coordinate 8,871 of JAAYEC010000053.1, forward strand.
AGCTCATCAACTGGATCCGCGCCCTACGGTCGGACCCCGATTTCAGGCCGGCCCTCCTCCAGCGGGGCGACGTACCCTACCTGGGGGTGCTCTACAAGAAGAGCTCCGATCTGACGCTTGCCGCCAGGGCCATCGCACGGCTTCGTCGCCAATGAATGGTCATGCATGACCGCGGCAGAGCTCGGAAGCTTTCTTTTCCTGAAGCCTTAAGCCTTTTGCCTTACGCCTGTTTTTAACATGTTCATTCAATTTTTCTACACCCTGCGCGACCGCGGCGTCCCCGTGACGCCCACGTCCTACCTGCGCCTGCAGAAGGCCCTCTCGATGGGGCTCGTCACTTCACTCGAGGACTTCTACACCGTCGCACGGGCCCTGCTGGTGAAGAGCGAGCGCCATTTCGATCTCTATGACCAGGTCTTCCTCCACCACTTCCGGGGGGTGGAGCTGAAGGACCCCGAGACCCACGAGCTGACCGACATCGCGAAGGCCCTGCTCGAGGAGTGGCTCAAAGACCCGGCAGGGGTGGCCGCCGCCTTCGGGGTGGACGAAAAGAAACTTAAGAAGATGACCCCCGAGGAGCTCATCCAGTACTTCCTCGATCGCCTGAAGGAGCAGACCGAGGCCCACCACGGGGGAAACCGCTGGATCGGCACCCGCGGCACCTCGCCCGTGGGCCACTCGGGATATCACCCGGAGGGGATGCGCGTGGGCGGCGTTTCACGCAACCGGTCGGCCGTCAAGGTGGCCATGGACCGGCGCTGGCGGGATTACTCCCAGGACGGGCCCCTCACGCAGGCCCAACTGGGGGAGGCCCTCAAGAGGCTTCGGCGGATGGTGCCGGCAGGCCCGAAGGACCTCGTCAACGTGGACAAGACGATCCGCGAGACCCTGCGCAACGCGGGCGAGATCGAGATCGTCTTCGACCGCAGGCTCACGGACCGCCTCAAGGTCATTCTCATGATCGACAACGGCGGCTGGTCCATGGAACCCTACGTGGAGATCGTCCAGACCCTCTTCAGCTACGCCCGCTCCCAGTTCAAGGACCTCCGGACCTACTATTTTCACAACACGGTCTACGATGTCGTCTGGCAGGATGCCCAGCGATACTACCGTCCCGAGCGACTCGACGACTTTGCCCTGCGCGACCCCGAAACGAGGCTCATCCTCCTGGGCGACGCCAGCATGTCTCCCTACGAGCTCATGTACGCCGGCGGCGCCATCGACTACACGCAGCGCAGCACCCGTCCGAGCATCGACCGGCTCAAGTTCCTCGCGGGGCTTTTCCGCCATGCCGTCTGGCTCAACCCCGCGTCGCTGTGGGAGTGGGATCGCGTGCGCACCATCGGCATCGTCCGCCAGATCTTTCCCATGTACGAGCTGACGCTGGACGGCCTGGAGGCGGCGGTCAGGCGCCTCGTGGCGAAAAATTAGGGTGCCGGGTCCGGGTACGGAGCGGCACGGCAACGAAAAAACGCCCTCTCCCTCCCCCTTTGGAGACGGTGTCACCATGTCATTGCGAAGGAGCGAAGCGACTGAAGCAATCTCGGATGGTATCGAAACGATTGAGACTGCCGCGCTCCCTTCGGTCGCTCGCAATGACGAGAGCCGATGATGACACAGTCTCTTGAAAAAGGGGGAAAGAGGGGGATTGTCTGTCTTGCGGCTCTTTCTTCCCGCTTCATCAATCAACCCATCAACGGATCAACGGATCAACAGGAAGGGGTTGTGCTTCATGTCCGTGTCGGCGGGGGGGACCTCCTCGTATTCGGAACGGAACTCGTCCCAGATACTCGCCAGCTCCTCCCGAAGGGTGGCGCGCAAGTCACCCGGCAATCCTTCCGCAAAGGCAAGCATCTCCTCGACGAAGACGTCCTCGAAGCGGGCCATCCGGTAAGGCGGCGTCGTCTCACCCTCGCGCAGGGATGCGAAAAGGGATCGAGCCTCGTCGGGCCTGATGGCCTCGAAGCCGGGTTCGAGCCCGAGGTGCATACGGGCCCAGAAGGTGAGGAGCAGGTGAAAGCAGGTCAGGTCGTCGCGGCCGGCCGATTCGCGGTCGATGGCGGTTTTCTTCGTCAGGGCGTCCATGAATCCATCCAGCGCGATCAGCTTCATCAGGGCCATGCCGGCCGCCGAGAGGTCCTCACCCCCGGCGAAATCCCGGTACGCCTCCCCCTCCTCGAGGCCCGTGTACAGCAGGGGCTTTTTCAGGAGCAGACCCGAAATAAGAAGGCTGCGCTCATCGCCCCAGAAGCCGTTCTCGAACCCCGCCTTCCGGAACCAGGCAATTTTCAGCCAGTTCTCGGCCACCCGCTTCAATCTGAGCACAAACCCGAACCCCACGCGGAAGATCGCTTCCAGGGGGTTCTTCTCCAGCAGCTCCCGCGCGCCGTCCCGATCCTTGCCTGTCATTTCCTCCAGCGCGATGTTGATGTAGCCGGCGGCCCTGCGGGCCATTCCGACAAGGCTATCCAGTTCCATCCGGGAGAGCCCCTGGACGGATGCCACCTGGTTGGCAAGCCCCGCAAATTCCAGGCGGATTCGGTCTAGAACCAGGGGATCCGTGATCCGGGAAAGCGCCCCCCGAAGCGCTCCCGCATTCCCTGCCTCGTGAAGCGGAAGGAAGGGAACGAGGGCCTCCGGCTCGCCCGCGGCGGACACATCAACGGTATCCGGCCTCCCCCCACGCTTCAATTGATCGGGAGAGAGGGGGGAATAGATGGAAAGGGCCTCCTCGAAAGGAAGGAATCCGTACTCAGCCAGACGCACGGTGCGCATCCGGTACATCCCCTCCTCCATCTCCGAGGGGACCGTGCTGGCAAGACCGGATATCAGCGTCTGATAAGCGGCCTGGCTCGCCGCGGCGATGGCCCCCGTCAACACCCGGAGGAAAGGCTCGGCCTCCGCATCACGGGACTGAAGGTACAGAACCCCGTCATGGGTGAAGAATCCCTCGGGGATCTCGAACTCCTTGTTGTCTTCCTCCCGGACCAGGACCTCGAGGCCCGTCTGGAAGACACGATAGAGCAGGGCGCTTCCCTCGTCGAGCAGCCATTCGACCGTCCTGGGCCGGTTCGCCTCGAAGAGCCGCCGGAGCCAGGCCAGGGCCTCGGCGGGGTTGATCTCGTCGCGGTCCCAGATCTCCAGGTCCAGCAGGTACTGCCACTGGTCCGGCGTGGCCAGCTCCAGGACCGGCAGGCAGTCGTCGTCGCCGATTTTCTTGACGAGCCAGAAGAAATCGCCGGCCGGCAATGCCTCGACGACCTTGCGGGGATCCGGCTCGCCGAGGATGCGCTCCAGGATCTCCCTTCCGCCGAGATGGTTGAACTCCCGCAGCAGGGTCTCCCCGAGCGAGGCGGGCATCATGATGGCGTTGTCCCTGGACGGGGATTTCGATGAGAAGGTCATGGTGCGTCCCGTCGCTCCTCCTGGTCGGCGTGCGATTCGTTGAGGAAAGAGCCCCCGGGGAAGATCGGGCTTCCCCGGGGACAGGAACGCCTCTTGCGGCATATGCGTTTGGGGGCTGCCTATGCCTCTTCCGGTTCGGCCTTCTTGCCCACCATGGTGCGGGTCGTGATGAGCAGCGAGGCCACCGACGCCGCGTTCTGCAGGGCGAGACGGACCACCTTGGCCGGGTCGATGATTCCCGCCTTCATCATGTCCACGTACTCCCCACTGTCGGCGTCGAAGCCGAAGGCCCCCTTCTTCTCGCGGACCTTCTCCACGACAACGGAGCCCTCGTAGCCGGCATTTTTCGCGATCATCTTCATCGGCTCGTCGACGGCCTTTCGGATGATCTCCAAGCCGTAGCGGGCATCGCCCTCGAGCGTGGCCTTGGCCAGGGCACCGGCGCACCGGATGAGGGCAACGCCCCCGCCCGGCACGACACCCTCCTGGACGGCCGCGCGGGTTGCGTTCAGCGCGTCGTCGATGCGGGCCTTCTTTTCTTTCATCTCGATCTCTGTGGCGGCGCCCGCCTTGATGATGGCCACGCCGCTGGTCATCTTGGCCAGGCGCTCCATGGCCTTCTCGCGGTCGTAGTCCTGCTCGATGGTCTCGATTTCCTTCCGGAGCTGCCGGACGCGCTCGTCGATGTCCGCCTTCTTCCCGGCGCCGTCGATGAAGGTCGTGTTGTCCTTGTCGATGACGATCCGGCGGGCCCGGCCGAGGTCCTTGACGGTCGCCGAGTCGAGCTTGACGCCCATCTCCTCGGAGAACACCCTGCCGCCCGTGACGACGGCGATGTCCTGCAGGGCGCCCTTGCGCCGGTCGCCGAAGTAGGGCGCCTTGATGGCGGCGCACTTGAGCACCCCGCGGACCTTGTTGACCACGAGCGTCGCCAGGGCCTCGCCCTCCACGTCTTCGGCGACGATCATGAGCGGCTTGCCGGCCTTGGCCACCTGCTCGAGAAGCGGAAGGATCTCCTGCATGTTGCTGATCTTCTTGTCGGTGATCAGGATGAGGGCGTCCTCCAGGACGGCCTCCATTTTCTCCGCGTTGGTGATGAAGTAGGGGGAAATGAATCCCCGGTCGAACTTCATGCCTTCGACGAAATCGAGTACCGTGTCGAGCGCCTTGTTGTCCTCGACGGTGATGATGCCCTGCTTGCCGACCTTGTCCATGGCATCGGAGATGAGCGTGCCGATCTCGGCGTCATTGTTGGCCGAGACCGTACCCACCTGGGTGATCTCCTGCTTGTCCTTCACGGGCTTTGAGATTTTTTCGAGTTCCTCCACGATCAGCTCGACGCCCCTGTCGATCCCTTTCTTGAGTTCCATGGGGTTGATGCCCGCCGTGACGAGCTTGGCGCCTTCGCGGAAGATCGCCTGCGCAAGGATCGTTGCCGTCGTCGTCCCGTCGCCTGCCTGATCCGAGGTCTTGGAGGCGACTTCCTTGACCATCTGGGCGCCCATGTTCTCGAAGATGTCCTCCATCTCGATCTCCTTGGCCACCGTGACGCCGTCCTTCGTGATCGTGGGAGCCCCCCATTTCTTCTCGAGCACCACGTTGCGGCCCCGTGGCCCCAGGGTCACCTTGACGGCATCTGCCAGGGTATTGACTCCCCTGGTGATTTTTTCCCGCGCGTTGGCGTCGTACAGGATTTCCTTCGCTGGCATGATCGAGTCCTCCTCCGTTTGTTTTAAGGGACAGGGTGTTGATTGCAGACGAAAAAGAACGGGCGCTCTAAAAATAATGCCGCCGGCCCGGTTGTCAAGGCTGCATTGCGCGCCGGGGCTATCTCTTCCTCCACCGCTCAACCCGGTCGAAGGCATCTTCGACGGTTTTCTGGAGCATGTCGAACTCCACGGGCTTGACGAAGAAATCGTCGAACCCCGCCTCCCGGCACTCCTCCACCTCGAAAAGACCGGCCCACCCGGTGATCGCAAAAAGGATGGAGAGCGGTTTTTCCCTGCGGATCCGGCGGCCCAGCTCGAGCCCGTTGGTTCCGAAGAGCCGAAGGTCCAGGAAGATCACGTCGATCTGCCCCTCACGCAGGATTTCCAGGGCATTGTCGGCCCCTTCCGCCGTCAGGACCCGGTATCCTGCGGCTCCGAAGAAATCTTTGAAGATTTCCCGGACGGTTACCTCGTCATCGACGATCAGGATGGTCTTTTCCATCGAGGGTTGCCCTTGTCGCCCGAGCCCGGGCGGAGCGGAATGTCCCCGCCTTCGAAACGTAACCTTTTAGTACATCTGTCCCGGAAATCCCAGCAAATTTTTATGCCATCCGCTCGATTTCCCGGATCTTCTCCTGCAGTCTTTTCGGCGAAACAGCGCAGGGGGTCCTGATCCCCTGGGCAAAGAGCGACACCCGGTACTCCTCCACCATCCAGCGGTATTCGTCGATGGCCCTTGCCCTGGGCCCAGTGGCGGCATCCGCAAGGAGGGACGCCAGTTTCTCTTCATAGGGTCGGATCCCGGCGGCCCGGGCCCGGTCGCGCTCTAGGTGGACGGATCCCCTGTCGGCGCGGACCTGCAGGGCCTTGAGGTAGCGGGCAAGATGGGGGAGCCGCTCCCGGTCGTACATCTCCAGGAACGAAACGGGGAGAAGCCGGTCCAGCTCGGAGCGCATCTGCGTGAGGAACCCCAGCACCGTTCGATTCGAGCGGTTGGCCGCCTCGAGTCCGGAGAGCGCCTGCCGGGTTTCGTGATAGGTGCGCATCACGGGCTCGACTTCACCGAGCAGTTCGCGGGGCGCCTTGAGCAGCAGCGGGCCGAGGGAGCGGGCGTAGTCTTCGAAGTCCCGGCGAGTGCGGATGTCCTTCTCCAGGAGACGGCGGACAATTCCCCGGTAGAGACTATCCTCCAGCGCCGCGGCCCCTCCGAAGTAGACGGACCAGACTCTCATCTCGCCCCGCAGCGCGAGGTAGCGGCGGCACGTGTCCAGGTCTTTCCTGACATGAAGGGTCAGCATGGCCCGGATACCCGCCCGGTGGGCCTCCCCGGCCTCCCTGCGGCTTCTGAACAGCCTCAGATCGACGGCATCGCCTGCGGCGACGAGGGCCGGGTAGGCGACCCCTTCGAGCGCGTTGCGCGGATCCAGCCGGATTTCCTCAGGAATTTCGTCAGGCAGCCCGGACTCTTGCCATCCCTTGATTCCCGTGCGCTCCCAGGCTGCCTTTGCCCGGCTGAAGGCCCGCGATTCCTCCTCTTCCAGGCGGTCCTTTCTCAGGGAATCCAGGTCCCGCGTCGAGCGGATCTCTCTCCCGCCGGGATCCACGACGGCGTAGCGGAGTCTCAGGTAATCGGGCAGCCCCTCAAGGTCCCACGCCGAGGGGGGCACATCGAGGTGGAACCGGCGCTTCAGGCTCTCCGAAAGCGCGGCGGGAAGGGACTCTTCCCCCTTTCTGAGATCCCCCAGGAGGATTTCGACGGACTGCGGGACGGGAACGAGGTGTCTCCGGATGTCACGGGGCAGGGCCTTGACGAGAGCCGCCACCCTTTCTTTGAGAAGTCCCGGCACGGCCCGCTCAAGGGCCCCGGGCTTGAGGCCGGTGAGCGCACTGGCCGGCAGCTTGAGGGTCACCCCGTCGGCGGCATCGCCCGGGCTGAACCGGTAGCTCAACGGCAGCGTCAGCCGGCCCGAGGGGAGGACATCGGGGAAGAGCGCGAGCTCCCCGGGGTCGGGCGCCTGCCGGAGCACGTCCTCCTCGGTCATCCGGAGAAACGAGTCGCTTCCCCGGTCGCGGATCAGCCTCTGCAGGGTCCGAACGTCGAAGACGTCCCGGAGGCGCTCCTCGTAGAAGGCGGCCAGGACATCGTCCGTTGCAAGCAGGGTGCGCCTCCGGAGCCTGTTTTCCATATCCCGCACCCGATCGATGAGATCGCGATTGTGCGCGAGGAATGCCGGTGGCCTGTCGATCTCTGCCGGCACGAGGGCCTCGCGGATGAACACCTGTGCCGCCTCCCCGGGGTCGATGCGGCCGTAGGACACGCGGCGCGCCTCGACGATGACGAGGCCGTAGAGGCTGACGCGCTCGGTGGCCGTCACCTCGCCGCGCCGGCGGTCCCACCGGGGATTGAAGTACGTGGGACGGCAGAGGCTGCCGCCGAGGGCCTCGAGCCAGTCCCGGTCGATATTGGCGGCCGTGCGGGCAAAGAGCTGGGTCGTCTCCACGACCTCCGCCGCCACGATCCAGTCGCCGCCGCGGTTGTAGAGGCCGGAACCGGGAAAGATCACGACCCGGCGGCCTCCCGTTCCGTTGTAGACGTTCTTTTCCTTTTTCACGGCGATGTTCGAGAGGTAGCCGCTCAGCACCGCGCGGTGGATCCGGCCGTACCGGTCCTGGGGGTCGCTGCCGGTTGTCCTTCCCCGTGGCTTTTCCCTTCGCCCGGCGGTTTCCTCCTCGACGATCTCCCGGATCTGGTTGTGGACGTCGCGCCACTCCCTCATCCGTCGGAAGGAGAGGAAGTGGTCCCTGCAGAACCGCCTGAGCCGGCCCGGGGACCTTGCGCCCGGCGCATTTTCGATGAAGCGTTCCCAGAGGGTCAGCAGGGTGAGGAAGTCCGACAGGGGGCTCACGAAAGGGGCCCGGGCGGCGTCGGCCTCCTTCTCCTTTCCGGCAGGCCGCTCCCGTGGGTCCTGGGTGCTTAGCGCCGCGGCAATGACGAGAATCTCGGGAAGGCAGCCTTCCTTCTCGGCCTCGAGAACCATCCGGGAGATCCGGGGGTCCAGCGGCAGCCGGGCCATCCGGCGTCCCCGATCGGTGAGACGCCAGCGGGCATCCCCGTCGGCGCCCCCCGCGCGTTCGATGGCGCCGAGTTCCTCGAGGATGTCGTAGCCCCCGCGGATGCTCTTCGGCGCGGGCGGATCCACGAAGGGGAAGGTCGCCGGGTCTTCGATTTGCAGGGTGAGCATCCGGAGGATGACCTCGGCCAGGTTGGATCGCAGGATCTCGGGAGGCGTGTAGAGGCTTCGGCGCTCGTAGTCCTCGCGGGAGTAGAGGCGGATGCAGACGCCGTTCTCCACACGGCCGCAACGGCCCGCCCGCTGGTCAGCGCTGCTGCGGGAAATGGGCCGGACGGGCAGCCCCGAGGTCCTTGTCCGGGGGTTGTAATAGGCGATGCGGGCAAGCCCCGTGTCGACGACGAAGCGGATGCCGGGAATCGTGATGGAGGTCTCGGCGACGTTGGTGGCCACGACGATCTTTCGCTCCGGGATGGAGACAAAAATGCGCCTCTGCTCCTGCGAGGGGAGTCTGGCGTACATGGGCAGGATCTTCACCCCCCGGCGACTGCGCCCCTCGAGCAGGTCGCAGGTCTCCCGGATGTCCTGCTCCGTTGGCATGAAGACCAGGATATCCCCGTCTCCGCCAGCATCGAGGAGGCCGTCGACAGCCCTCGCGGCGGCCTCGACAGGGGTCAGCTCCTCGGGGTCTTCCCCGGGGGGCTCGTACCGGATCTCCACGGGATACAGGCGCCCCGAGACCTCGATGATTGGGGCCCCGCCGAAGGCGGCGGAGAACTTCTCCGTGTCGATCGTGGCGGAGGTGATGACGATCTTGAGGTCCCGGCGTTTCTGCAGGAGGTTATTCAGAATCCCCAGCACGAAGTCGATGTTGAGGCTGCGCTCGTGCGCCTCGTCGACGATGATCGTGTCGTACTCGTTGAGAAAGGGGTCGGCCTGGGCCTCCATGAGGAGAATGCCGTCGGTCATGATCTTGATGAATCCCTCGGGCGACGTGCGGTCCTCGAAGCGGATCTTGTAGCCCACGGAGCGGCCGAGGCCTTCCCCCATCTCCTCGGCGATGCGCTGGCTCACCGTCACGGCGGCCACTCTCCGCGGCTGCGTGCAGCCGATCCGGCCGTCGAGACCCCGACCCGCCTCCAGGCACATCTTGGGGATTTGCGTCGTTTTGCCCGAGCCGGTCTCCCCGGTGATGATGACGACGGGGTTTCTGCGGATGGCCTCGACGATGTCGTGACGCCTGGCGGCGATGGGCAGGGCGCCGGGGTAGCTTACGCGGGGAAGGCCCGCGCGGCGCCGCTCCTTTCTCGCGGCGGCCGTCTCCAGCCTCTTCTCCAGCCGGGCAAGAGACACCTCAAGCTCTCCCGGCTTCTTCAGCGACGGGAGCTTCCCCAGTTCCCGGAGCAGGGCGACACGGTCCTTGCGCATGGCGGCGTGGAGTCCTGCCCGGAGGCTCTTCAGTCTGTCCGAAAGCGACGGCAATCCCCGCAATCCCTTCCCCTTTTTCGCTGAGGTCCTCTTATCGGGAAAGCGGGGGTTCTGTCAACAGCGGCAACGTCGTTGGACGCCCTGTTGGGATTGGACGCCATGTGCTTCGGACCTCAGGACGTCAGGAAGAGCGGAAGCGATGTTCCTGACTTCACGGACTTCGAGCTTGAAGAATCCCGGAAGGGAAACTGTCGGATTCGGGTCATGCGTGCGACGGGCTGAGGCGACGGGGTTGTCAACGGTCTTGGGCTTCTGGTAAACTAATACAAGAGATTCGACAGTAAGCCTGGCTTGAAGAACCCGGCCAGTGGGATGACGAACATGGCCCATCAGCATCTCAAGAATGCTTATCACCGTCTCGTGGAGCGCATCAACCTGTTCCCTCAGGGGGCCCCGCCCTCGGAGCTTCTCCACGGGATTCTCCGGATGCTTTTCTCGGAGAAGGAGGCGGAGCTCGTTTCCCTGCTGCCTATCCGGCCCTTCGACGCGCGGAAGGCCGCCGCGGTCTGGAAGACGGGGGAAAGGCAGGCCGAGGCAATTCTGGCCGGCCTTGCCAGCCGGGGCGTCCTTCTGGACGTCGAGGAGAACGGCAACCGGGTCTACATCCTGCCGCCGCCGATGGCGGGCTTCTTCGAGTTCTCGATGATGCGCCTGAGAACCGACCTGGACCAGAAGGCCCTGAGCGAGCTGTACTACCAGTACATCAACGTGGAGGAGGACTTCATCAAGGCCCTCTTTGTGGCAGGCGAGACCCAGCTGGGGCGGGCCCTCGTCCATGAGCCGGCGCTGCCCGCCGACAGCGGGCTTCACGTCCTGGACTACGAGCGCGCCAGCCGCATCATCGAGACGGCCTCCCACATCGGGATCGCCCTGTGCTACTGCCGGCACAAGATGGGGCATCTGGGAAAGGCCTGCGACGCCCCCATGGACATCTGCATGACCTTCAACCGCGCCGCCGACTCCCTCATCCGTCACGGGATTGTCCGCCCCGTGACGGTGTCGGAGTGCATGGGACTCCTGGAGCGGGCCTACGAGCACAATCTCGTCCAGTTCGGTGAGAACGTCCAGCGCCGGGTGAGCTTTATCTGCAACTGCTGCGGCTGCTGCTGCGAGGCCATGACCGCCGCCCGCAAGTTCGCCCACCTGCACCCCGTTCACACGACCAACTTCCTGCCCGTCGTGGATGGAGATGCGTGCACGGGCTGCGGCCGCTGCGTCGAGGTCTGCCCCATCGGGGCGGTGGCCCTCGTCTCCGCCGCGGACCCGAAGAAACGCACGAAGAGGAGGGCCCTCGTCGACGGGGACGCCTGCCTGGGCTGCGGCGTGTGCGTCCGGAACTGCAAGGCGGGCGCCATGACCCTTGAGCGCCGCCCCGAGCGGGTGATCACGCCTGTCGACTCCGCACGCAGGCTGCTGCTCATGGCCGTCGAGAGGGGGAAACTGCAGAACCTGATCTTCGACACCCATGCCCTTCGAAGCCACCGGATCATGGCATCCATCCTGGGGGCCATCCTGAAACTGCCTCCTGTGAAGCGGGCGCTCGCCTCGAGGCAGATGAACTCCCGGTATCTGGACCGCCTCATCGACCGCTACGACGAATACCGGCTTGCAGAACGTATCGAGGCGTGAGACAAATGCAGAAAAAGGCGCGGGGAAAGCCCGCACCGGAAGGAGAGACGTCGCGGATGGGCCACTTCAGAACCCGGGCAGTCCTCAGCCTGGTCCTGCTTCCCTTCGTGATCGGCTGTGCCGGCCTCGTGCCGGAAGAGGCCGCAAGGCCCCGGGAGCCTGCGGTTCCACAGGCCGACGTTTCGCCTCCCGCGGCGGTGTCCGCACCGGGTGAGGCGGAACCCGCCCTCATGCACGCCAGGGAGATGCTGCTCGGCAAATGGCGGCGCGACGCGCAGGGGGGCGACACGATCGAGTTCTTCGACGACGGCAGGGTGTCCTTTTTCAGCGCCGTGGAAAAGGTCGCCTATCCGGGAAGTTTCCGCATTCTCGACAAGGCCCGGATGGAGATTCAAATGAAAAACGGCGCCCCCCTGACGTGGGGGTATGCCGTGACGAGGGGGGAGTTGACCCTCACGACTCCGACGGGGATGGGTATGAAATACAGGCGGCATCGAGGCAAATAGCCCCCGCGACGCCGTGTTCGAAGACGGCAGGTCCTGCCCGGTGCCGTTTCTCGGTCGGGCGCCCGGCTTGCCGTCCCGGGCGTTCCCCCGCTCCGTCTCATCGAGGCAGCCGGGTGGCCGAAATCGCGCGTCCCGCCCTCAAGATCCGTTCCCGTTCATCCGATGTATGAAGGAAGACGCAAGACCCATGACTGCGATGCAGACGTCAGCCCGGCGCGGATGGGTCAGAATCGAGGATCGGCAGTTGAAGCGAAAGACGATGTACTGGTTATTCTGGCTTTTTCTCGTGGGCAGCCTGCTGATTTCCGTGACCCATACGGCCCTGTCGTAGGTCGCTCCCCGAACAGGATCATCCCCCTCGGCGCGGCATGCGACAGGGGGCCTGAACGAGGCCGGCCCCCTGCCTTTTTTCGTCTTGCGAACGGCCCTCCGGGCAGGAGAAAAAGGCCCGGCTCCCATCTGCTAACCCTTCGTTATTCAAGACGAAATAGACGATCTTTTTTTCCTCGACAGGCCTGTCGAAATGCGCTAGTCTTCAATCATCCATGATATGAAACCAATACGAAAGGGGGTCTGTCATATCAGGATGTAGAGCCCCGGCTCCTGCCCTGAGGAGTTCCTTGTAAAGGGGATGCGGTCCGGGCTTTATGTTCGATTGCGACAGGAGGTCACTCAGACATGTCAACGGTTGATCGCGGGGGTTCTTCCGCCGGGCGGGACGACTCAACGGAAAGCCGGGTTGCCCGGGTCATCGACTACGATCTCGCCCGCTGCCGAAGGATCATTTCCGATCTCCACTACCGGCTTACCCGCTTTTCCAATTCCGACCGGTTTTACGAGGAGTACGAACTCGCCCTCTACGAGTACTTTGAGGGGCGCGGCGTTTACGGAGACGACGAAGACGAACTCTACGACAACTTCCAGAGCGAGGAGGAGTTCTCCCGGTTCCTCTCCTGGTACTCGCTGCACTTCGTCACGGACGAATACGACAAGACCTTTCCCGAGCTGTACCTGGACCGCCGGAAAAACCAGCTCTCCGCGCTGGAGCGGGAGATCCTGCAGAGTTATTCCCGTTCCGTCCTGAGCGTGTACGAGGTTGAGCGGGTCGAACCGGGACAGGGGGCCGAGATCCGGGACATCTTTGCCGACCGGGCGTACGCCCTCGCGGAACCCACCGCCGCAAAGACGCTCTGCAAGTGGGATCTGCTCTACGGCGGCCTCATCGAGGTCCGCGGCCGCCAGCTTCTCGGGGGCATGCCCATCACCGTCATCCCCCAGAGACTCAGGCGGTTCATCGAGCAGAATCTGCTCGAGATCTACAACGAGGAGAGGGAGAACTACCGGAACTTCCGCGATTACCTGAAACGGGCCTCGGCCGAGATCTGCGCCCTTGTCGAGAATGCCGTGCACAACGTCGAAAAGGCCGAGACGCCGGCCGACCCTGAGGCGGACAAGTCCTCCCTGACGAGCCTCCTTTACCGGGTGGACGACTACGACGCCTTTCTCAGGATCATCGAACGCTCTGCCTTGTTTGCCGCGTCGGAACCTCGCGAGCCCGGCTCTTTCCTGCCCGCCAAGGTGCGTCGTTTCTACTGGCTGCAGCGTGAAGGGGTGAAGGGGTCTCCTCGGAATGCCCCGGGCGTCCTGTTCCTGAAGCGGGACTCCCTCGTGGTCCAGTGCACGTCGGCCAAACGGGCCGACACCCTCCATGCCATCCTGGACAAGATGTTCGCAGGGATCATCGCCTACCGGACAACCGTCCACAAGAGCGTCGAGAAACCGTCCGAACAGGCTCCCACGGAGAGGGGAGCCGGCTTCCCGGAAGGGGGATCGGCCGGCCGAGAAACCGCGGCGCGGCAGTTTGACAACTGGATCAACGAGAAGATCTCCGCCATCGGCAACATCACCCCGCGGGAGGCCGTGAAGACCCCCGAGGGAAAAAGGCGGCTCATCGATCTTCTCAAGGAGTTCGAAAACCAGAACGAGCGGGCCCTGCGCAGGGGGCTCAAGGGCCAGGACGCCGTGTTCTTCCCTGTGGAGAAGATACGCCAGGAACTGGGACTGTAACGGCCGTATGTCGTTTTTCGGTCCGTCCCGAAGAATGTGAAGGCGAGAGGAGGAGCAGGTGAGAAGGTTGGAGAAGCCGACAGTCGATGGATGATCTCAGCCTTTCCGACCCTCTTGCCCTCAATCCGTCTTACCTTCTGTATTTAAGCATGCCCCGCGGCCAACCGACGCCAACACCTTCGAGGAATCGAATCGGCCGACCATGAACTGGGATTTCTTTGCCCCGAAACGCCGGGACGGGGAGCACCTTTCCCATTACAGCAAGGGAAGGCTCCGCGAGAGGCGAAACTACCTCAAGGGAAAGCTCAACGGGATCTACGAATCCTACTACGAAAACGGCCAGCTCCTCGTGCGGATGTCCTTCAAGGACGGACAGCGGCACGGGGAGGCCACATCCTACTATCGCGACGGCAGGATCCGCGAGAAGTGCACCTTCGAGAAGGATAAATTCGTCGGCCAGTACACGTCCTACTACGAGACGGGCCAGCTCCGGGAGAGGGAGTGCTACAACCCGGACGGCAGGCTCGAGGGCGAGTATCTCCTGTACTACCGAAACGGCCAGCTCAAGGAACAGGAGACCTTCCGCGACGGCAAGCTCGAGGGGGATTACGCCTCCTACTACAGGAACGGGCAGATCCGCGAGAAGGGAACCTTCCGCGCCGACCGGAGGGAGGGGCCCTACACCGCCTTTGACCGGGACGGGAGACTCCTGGAGCAGGCGACCTTCAAGGGCGGAAAGACGGTCGGCGCCCATATGCTCCTTGCCGCCGGGACGGCCGCGGCCCTGGCCGTCGGACAGGGCGACGAGGACCTCGACGAAAACGAGTTCGACCGGATGCTCCGGAAACTGGGCGACTTCGAGAAGAAGACCGGGGACGGCGCGGGGCCGAAGACCGAGGGCCTCGAGGATGACGAGGACGAGGAGGACGGCTGATGTTCCGGGAGATCCTGGTCCCGACCGACGGGTCCGACTACAGCAAAACGGCTCTCGAATACGGAATCTACATCGCCGGAAGGCTCGACGCCCGCCTGACGGGCCTGCACGTGGTCGACATCAAGGTGCTCCAGGGCCCCGTTCTCAACGACATCTGCAGCGCCGCGAGCCTGTCTCCGGGCCCGGAATTCTTCTCCGTCGTCGAAAAGGCCCTCGAAGCCCGGGCCGACAGCATCCTGCGGGAATTCCGTGAGCGCTGCGAAAAACAGGGGCTCACGTCCGATGTCAAGAGGGTCACGGGGATCATCGACGAGGAGATCGTCCGTGAAGGCCAGGGCGCCGACCTCATCCTGCTGGCCCAGCGGGGCGAGCACTACCCCCTGAGCCGCAGCGTGCTGCTGGGCTCCACGGCCGAGGCGGTGGTGCGGAAGGCCGGTAAGCCCGTCCTGGTGACGCCGGCGACATTCGTCGAGATCGAGAGCATGGCCGTCGCCTTCGACGGCAGCCCCCCCGCCGAGCGCGCCCTGAAGATTGCCGCCGAACTCTCCGACAAGACGCACTGGCCGCTCACGATTCTCATCGTGACGGACCAGGCCAAGCTCTCGGCTGATCTGAGCGCGAAGGCGGAGTCGACCCTGGAGGATTATCTCATCGACCGGGACACCATCGTTCTGGGGGGGAAAGAGGAAAAGGAGATCCTCCACTTCATCGACGAAGGGGCCGTGGAGCTGATGCTGATGGGGACCCACGGGCACAGCCGCTTCAAGGAGCTCCTGCTCGGGAGCACGACATCCCATGTCGTCCGCAAGAGCCGGATTCCGGTCCTGCTGACCCGCTGAAAGATCCCCCCGTTTCCCCTTTCCTGACGAGGCACGGCAGTAGGATTCCCCTTGCCTCGGGACCTTGTCGCCCCGAATTCGCCGAAGGGACGGCCTGCGGCTCTCAGGGTGCGAGCTTCCCGATGGTTCCCCTCAGTTCGTCCAGAACGTCATGCCGGGTCATGTCGTAGTAGATGGGCGTGATGGAAATCATGCCGTTGCGCAGGGCGAGGAAGTCGGTCCCGTTGTCCTCCGCGTCCGTGATCTGCGTCTCCCCCGCAAGCCAGTAGTATACGTTCTCCCGCGGATCGACCCGTTTCTCGAACTGCTCCATGAGCCTGGCCTGCCCCTGCCGGGTGACGGCAATCCCCTTGATGTCTTTTTCCGGCACGGCGGGAATGTTCACGTTCAGGGGAATCCGGCGGTTGGGGCTGTGCTCGAGCATGAAGCGGGCGATCTTTCGGGCAAAGCGCGCGGCAAAGCCGAAGTCCGCGTTCCGACTGTGCGTGCCCAGCGAGATGGCGATGGAGGGGACCCCCAGAATCGCGCCTTCCGTCGCGGCCGAGACGGTCCCGGAATACAGCACGTTGATGCCCACATTGGCCCCGAGGTTGATGCCCGAGACGACGAGGTCCACGGGCTTGTCCGAGAGTTCCCGGAGACCGATCTTGACGCAGTCCGCCGGGGTCCCCGTCACGGCCCAGCCCATGAACTGCCCGTTCTTCCGGGCCTGGCGGACCATGAGCGGCCGCGAGATCGTGATCGCGTGCCCCACGGCACTCTGCTCCACCTCGGGGGCCACCACGATGCAGTCCGCCTCCTTCGACAGCTCCTGATACAGCGCGCTCAGGCCGCGCGCGTAGATCCCGTCATCGTTGGTCAGCAAGAATCGCATGAATGTCCTTCTCTGCTCCTTCCCCGAACCCCGTCAGTACGCCGGGGTGATATCCACAATGCTCTTTCCCTCCACCTTCAGGATGAAGGGCCGCCGCCGCATCTCCCCCGTCTTGGAAACGCTCACCCGGCCCGTGACACCCTCGAAGGATTCGATCTGCTTCAGGCGGACCAGCAGCGACCTTCGGTCCCTGACGGCCCGGTCCCGGAGGGTCTCCCCGAGCATCCTGGCCGTGTCGAAGGCGAGCGCCTCGCGGTAATCGGGTTCCCGCCCCGTGGCCCCGAAGATGGTGTCCGCGAAATCCCTCACGGCCGGCTTGTCGCTCTCGGCGAAGAAGGGGGCCGTCAGGATCGCCCCTTCGAAAAAGTCCGCCTCCCGGCGGATTCCCTCCGGGGAATACCAGAGCGACGTGCCGAGAAGCTGGACGCCCCGGACATCGTGGAACGAGAGCTGCGGGAGGATCATCTGCAGCCTCGAAAAGGCGTCCGGGATGTAGAGGGCGTCGAAATCGAGCGCGGGGGCAGGAGCGGGCTTCGCCGCTTCGACCCCCCTCTTTTTCGTCGGGGGCCGCGGGTTCCGGAAGGCGGCCAGCTTGCGGATCTCGGCGGAAAAGTCGGTCTGATCCGTCCTGTAGGCCTGGACGCGACGGACCTTGGCGCCCAGGCGGAGCGCTTCCTCCCGGAACGCGCCGGCCATGGACGTTCCGTAGGCATGACTCGGATGGAAGATGGCGAGACGGGACAGGCCTAGGTCTTTGACGGCATAGGAGGCGAGGGCCACTGCTTCCCTCCTGTCGGAGCGTAATTCGCTGAAGACAAACTCCCGCGGGACCCCGGGCAGGTCGACGGGCCCCAGGACGAGAAGAGGAATCTGCGCCGCCTGGGCCGCCTCGGCGGCTGCCCGCGCCGCGTCGGCCTCGGGGGGACCGATGATCGCCATGACGCCGGGCTCGGCGGCGAGTCGCTCCACGGCCCGGGCGGCCTCTTCCGGTCTGCCCTCGTAGTCCTCGATGCGCAGCACGGCCAACGCCCTGTTCCCGTCAAAGAGATCCAGCCCCGCGAGGATCCCGTCGAGGGCGCGGTTCCCCGGGGCGGCCTGCCTTCCCGTCAGCGGCAGCAGCGCCCCGATGACGGGCGGCTCGGTGCCCGGCCCGGCCTGGGCCGCTGCCGTGGAGGCGCACACCAGGGCGATCGAAGCGAGAAACAGCGCGGACAGGGTCTTTTTCATGGGCTCCAGCGTTCCGTCACAGGGATCCATCGTTCCGTCCCGACCTATATACCCTTTCGCAGGACGATTTCAACCGATCCCTTTCCCCGGAGTTTTCGTCTCGAGCCCGCCGCCCGGGTCCCCGGCTTGCCCGGCAACAAAAAGCCCGGTACTTGCTGGAAGCACCGGGCTCACGGGATCGCGGAATTCTACTTGTTTTCCTCGAACTCGGCATCGACGACGTTGTCGTCCTTCTTGGCGCCTCCGGCCTTGGGCCCGGCCTCAGGACCTGCGCCGGGGCCCGCCCCGGGCTGCTCACCCGCCGTCTTGGCGTACATGGCCTCGGCGAGCTTGTGGGAGGCCCGGGCGAGTTCATCCTGGGCGCTGCGGATGGCCCCTGCGTCGTCGCCCTCCATGGCCTTTTTGACCCTGGCCACGTGTTCTTCGATCTTCGTCTTTTCCGAGGCGTCGATCTTGTCGCCGAACTCCTTGATGTTCTTCTCGATCTGGTAGACGAGGGAGTCGGCCTGGTTGCGGGCCTCGATGAGGTCCTTCTTGCGCCTGTCGTCCTCCACGTGGGATTCGGCCTCGCGCACGAGTTTGTCGATCTCCTCCTTGGAGAGGCCGCTCGAGGCGGTGATCCGGATGCTCTGCTCCTTGCCGGTGCCGAGATCCTTGGCCGAGACGTGGACGATGCCGTTTGCGTCGATGTCGAAGGTGACCTCGATCTGCGGCATCCCGCGCGGGGCAGGCGGGATCCCCACGAGCTCGAAGCGCCCGAGGGTCTTGTTGTCCGCCGCCATGGCCCGCTCGCCCTGGAGCACGTGGATACTCACGGCGGGCTGATTGTCGGCCGCCGTGGAAAAGATCTGGCTCTTGCGAGTCGGGATCGTCGTGTTCTTCTCGATGAGTTTCGTGTGCACGCCGCCCAGCGTCTCGATCCCCAGGGAGAGGGGCGTGACGTCCAGCAGCAGCACGTCCTTCACCTCGCCGGCCAGCACGCCCGCCTGGATGGCGGCGCCCACGGCCACGACCTCGTCGGGATTGACGCCCCGGTGGGGCTCCTTTCCGAAAATTTCGCGTACCTTCTGCTGGACGCGCGGCATCCGGGTCATGCCGCCCACGAGGATCACCTCGTTGATCTCCTTGGGGGAAAGCCCGGCGTCCTTGAGGGCCGTCTGGCAGGGGGGCACGAGCTTCTGGATGAGCTCCTCCACCAGCGCCTCGAGCTTGGCCCGGGTGAGCTTCATGAGGAGGTGTTTGGGACCGGAGGCATCAGCCGTGATGAAGGGCAGGTTGATGTCCGTCTCCATGGCCGTCGAGAGCTCCATCTTCGCCTTTTCTGCGGCTTCCTTGATTCGCTGCAGGGCCATGCGGTCCTTGCGGAGATTGATCCCCTGCTCCTTCTGGAACTCGTCGCAGATGTAATCCATCAGGCGCTGGTCAAAGTCTTCGCCGCCCAGATGGGTGTCGCCGTTGGTGGATTTCACCTCGAAGACGCCCTCGCCCAGCTCCAGGATGGAGATGTCGAAGGTCCCCCCGCCCAGGTCGAAGACGGCGATCTTCTCGTCCTTCTTCTTGTCGAGACCGTAGGCGAGCGAGGCCGCCGTCGGCTCGTTGATGATGCGCAGGACGTTCAGACCGGCGATCTTGCCGGCGTCCTTCGTGGCCTGGCGCTGCGAGTCGTCGAAGTAGGCGGGAACGGTGATGACGGCGTCGGTCACCTTCTCCCCCAGGTAATCCTCGGCGGTCTGTTTCATCTTCATGAGGACGAAGGCCGATATTTCCGCCGGGCTGTAGCTGCGGTCCCGGATGGTGATCTGGGCATCGCCGTTGGGGGCTTCAGTGATCTTGAAGGCAACGATTCCCTTGTCGTACTGAACTTCCCGGGCGGTGAACTTCCTGCCGATGAGCCGCTTGATGGCGTAGACGGTATTCTCGGGGTTGGTGACGGCCTGCCGCTTGGCGGACTGACCCACGAGCCGCTCCCCCTTGTCGGTGAAGGCCACCATCGACGGCGTCGTCCTGCTGCCTTCCTGGTTCGCGATGACGGCGGGGTCACCGCCTTCCATGACGGCCACGCAGGAGTTCGTCGTGCCCAAATCGATTCCGATCACTTTTCCCATGATGCTCAAACCTCCTGTACTGCTCGAAGTGCTGGGTTACTGCCCCTCCGTGTCCCGTGAGACGTTTTTCGAAACGGATACCTTGGAAGGCCTCAGCAACCTCCCGTGCAGCGTGTATCCGCTCTCGTATTCATCGACGACCCGGTTGCTCTCCATCCCCGGCGTCTCGACCTGCATGAGGGCCTGGTGCTTCTCCGGGTCGAACTCCTCGCCCCTGGCCGCGATCTTTGCGACCCCGTGCCTCTCCAGGCAGCCCAGGATCTGCGTGTGGATCAGCTCGAGACCCTGGTGGAACGCCTCGAAGTTGTTCCGGGCCGACAGCTCCGATGCCTGCTCTAACGCCCGATCCAGGCTGTCCAGGATGGGGAGGATGTCCTTGATCAGCTTCTCGTTGCCGTACTTGATCGAGTCTTCCCTGTCCCTGGCCGCCCGTTTGCGGTAGTTGTCCAGTTCCGCCGCGGCCCGCAGGTAGCGGTCGTAATTTTCCGCGGCCTCCTTCTCCCTGGCTTCCAGCCGCGCGCGAAGGTCCTCCTGCGACTCGGGCCCCGGGGCCGGCGTCTCGTCCGCAGCCGCGCCGGGCGCCACATCCGGCGTGTCGGCCGGGGCGGCACCGTGCTCTTTTCTGTGCCTCGATCTGTTGCCCATGTCTGACTGGTCTTCCTGTTGAGTTTCTACCGGTGATCGGGACGCTGGAAAAGCCGCCAGTCCACCAGTTCACAGATCGTGTGCGACACGACGATGTGAACCTCCTGCACACGGGGGGTGACGTTGGAGGGCACGTTGATGTGATGGTCCGAAATCATTCCCACCGTGCCGCCATCGCGTCCCGTGAATCCGATCGTGACAAGTCCCATCTTCTTGGCCGCCTCGAGGGCCCGGATGACATTCGGGGAGCCGCCGCTGGTGCTGAACCCCCACGCGATATCGCCTTCCTGTCCGAGGGCCCGGATCTGCTTGGAGAAGACGTCTGCGAAGTCGTAGTCGTTGCCGATGCTCGTGAGCACCGATGTGTCCGTTGTCAGGGCGATGGCCGGCAGGGGCGGCCGCTCGATGAGGAAGCGGTTCACGAATTCGCCCGCGATGTGCTGGGCATCCGCCGCGCTTCCGCCGTTTCCGAAGAGCAGGACCTTGTTGCCCTTTTTGAGGGCCTCGGTGATCGAATCGACGACGCGGGCGATCTTCCCGATGTTGTCCCGCAGAAAGGCCTCCTTGACCTGGATGCTCTCGCGGAAGATACGCCTGATGATATCGTCGATGTTCTCCACCCGGGACCCCTTGTGGAAACCCGAGCGACTCCCCGCCTTGGCCCGGGGGGAGGCCGCCCTTATGATGCCGATTTAAAAAGGATTTGTTCCCTGACGCCCGGAGCCCTCAGCGTCTTCGCCCTGCAATTTAGGCATCGGCCCCGGCGATGTCAAGAAAACCGGGGAGACAATAGGATAAATCTCCATTTCCATTCTTTTCCGAGCTTCCTATCTTCATAACTTCATCACTTCGATAACAGAAGGGCATCGGCGTGGGAAAGTGGCGAAACGAATAGAATGGATTTCACCGGAGGGACTCGGTGCGGTGCGTGTCCCGAAGCTCGGCGAGCTTCCCGCGGTTCAGGCGGGAGGTGTGCGTCAGGTACCCGCCGACGCGGCTGATCCCCTCCACGCGAGTCGATCCGCAGTCGGAGCAGGAAGGCCTGATGCCCCGGGTCGTCTGCCGGCAGGTGGGGCATACGGTGAACTCGGGCGAAAAGACGATCTGGCTGCCGGTCGTTTCCCGAAACATCCTTTTCACGAACCGGGCGAGCGTCTCGGCCGGCGGCCTGGATTCGCCAAGCCAGACCGACGAGACCGCATTGCCCTCGATGACAGGATGAAAGAGCCCTTCGCTCGCGATCCGGGGAAACGGATCGGCCTTCGCGGCGATGTTGAATTGGGTCGAGTTGGTGTAGTAGAGCTCGCCCCGCGCGATGTCGCCCCGCACGAAGCGCCCCGACAGGGGAGAGTGATACTTGAGGTCGAGTCGGGCGAACCGGTAGGCGGTGCTCTCGGCGGGGCTCTGCTCGAGGATGAACCGCAGGTTGTGCTTCCTGCCGAGCCTGGCCGCCACCTTCTGGATGTGGCCGAGGACGTCGAGACCGAACCCGATCGCCTTCTCGCCTTCATGGAGCTGGAGTCCCCGGTGCGCCTGCACGAGCTCGTTGAGCCCTACCACGCCGATCAGATGGGTGGCCCGCTCCAGTCTCAGATAGGGCGAGCCCTCGCAGTCCATGGACAGCAGTGCCAGGGGACCCCCGTCGCCGAAGGCAAGCAGCCTTTCGATGAACTGCCGCTTCTGGGCGTGGGCCTTTGCGACGAGTTCCATGCGCTCCGAGATGAGCGAGAAGAGGTTCGCGTCGTCGCCTCCGGCTAGATAGCCCAGGCGAGGCAGGTTGAGCGTCACGTTCTGGATGGAGGCGTACCGCATCTGCCAGGGCTTGAGGGCGTCCTGCCGGGCGAGGCGGTCGTTCTCGAAGTCCAGGCGGCAGCAGCGCAGGATCTTGTGGGTTCCGCCGCGGTCGAGGAGGAAATGGGGATTTCCCTTCTCGGCGGCCACGCCGCAGACGTGCAGGAGGAATTCCTCGTGGCCGGGCGCCCGGAAGAAGTCCTCGGTGATCCGCAGCAGGGGCTTCGGGAAGAAGAACGGGCTCCCGAGGGCATCCCCGCCCCTGTAGATTTCAAACAGGGCCCGGGCGAACCGCTGGGCGTCCTTCTCGTAATCCCCGTACGGCCTGCCCGTGAACTCCCCCCCCGGCCCGATGGCGGGCACGCCGCGCAGGTGCCGGGGGACCTCCCAGGCGATTCCGATTTCCGTGAAAATGGCCTGTCCGCCCCGCGAGACGGCCAGCTGTGAGAATTCGAAGACGAGCATCTGGGCGAGCTGCTCGATGTCACGGTCCGAAAGGTCCGCCAGGTAGGGGGCGAAAAAGACGTTTACCGCATCCCAGCCGATCGTTCCCGAGAAGCACCCCTGCAGGACGGCACTGTAGCGCACCATGTGGGCCAACAGCACCTCGGCATGCCGGGCCGGCTTCGAGGCCGAGAAGGTGTTCGGCAGGGAGATGCCGAATTTCTTGACGAACTCCAGCGTCTGGCTCGAGCTGTAGGGCCTGTCGACGTAGCCCAGGTCATGCAGGTGGATGTCGCCCCTCGCGTGTGCGTCGCCGACCTCGGGGGAGAAGACGGCGTGCAGGGCGTACTCTTTCTTGATGCCCTCGGCGAGGATCAGGTTCGACGCCTCGGGACCGTGGGGAAGGTTGGCGTTCTCCTTGTTCCGGTGGAGGATGAGCTGGCTGACGTCGTAGAGCGGGAAGCCCAGCCGCATGTGCATGCTGCGCGCCTGCTCGAGGCCCCGCTCCATCAGCTTTGCGTCGACGAGCTCGCGGATCAGCGGGGCCGTGAGATGCGTGAGGCCCGAGGCCATGATCTGCTTTTCCACATCGAGGCTGATCGCTTCGGCCGTGCCGGCATCGACATCGGTTTCCAGCATGAGGGCGTCGACGATGCGCCTGCGGTCCCAGCGGACGATCTCCTCGTGGGAGGTCCGGACGAAGAGCGTGATGTCGGTTGTTTCCTTCGCGGCCACGCACATTCCTTTCAGAAGAAGGAAACCCTTTTAACAGCTTGAAGGGGGGCTGTCAATTGTGGGGGCAGGGGGCAGGGAGGGCAGGGTGAGGCCCCCGTTTTTCCATCCGTCAGATATTCGTTTTCGATTGTCCTGCGAGGGAATCCAGCGCCTTTTCGGCGGCCCTGGCCATGGCCTCGTCGTGGTCGTGGGTGAGGGCGAAGACCCGGAAGTGAACCACCCGTGCCGGGATGAAGCGGTAGAGGTCCACGAGGGGTTCCGGGGAGGTGGTCCCCGTGGAGGGGTTGTAGATGTTGATCCGCCTGTTCTCTTCCGTGATCGGATTGAGGGGCCGCGGATCCTGTGTGGCCAGATCGACACGGAACGGCTTCCTCCGCAGTTCGCGGGGGAGGTGCCTTCGAATCTCGTCCTCGTAGTCCTTTTCGCCCGAGAACCGTATGCCCCGGGGCAGCTCGTCGACGGACAGCTCCGTGACGAAGGACATCTTCCACTTGACCTCCCGGTTGTGGAGCTTTTCCCACTCCCGCCCGAGCCTCCTCTTCAGCGGATCCCCGTCCCTGGGCCAGCGCTGGACGTTCCGGAAAAGAGTCCACTCGTCGCACTCGAGGTAGTCGCCGAGGGACTTCGAGGGGTCCCCGGGGAGCAGCAGGTTCATGGTGTCGCGGAAGATCTCCTGCAGGTGCAGGTCGAGGGCCCGCGTGGTGCGGTGGTAGTAAACGTTGCGGTAGAGGTTGAGCCTCGCATTGAGGAAACGCGACAGGGCCGAGATGCCCGCCTGGTGCAGGGTGATCCCCTGCTCGGTGAAGAACGTGTAGAAGCGCAGACGGGAGATGTCCACCATGTCCAGCGAAAAGCCCGTCATGAACGCATCACGCTGGACGTAATCCAGGTTGTCGGCCGTGTAGATCCCCGAAAAGAGCTGCCGCAGAAGCTCCAGCCATCGCGGCTGCCCCGCGCCTCTCCCCCCCGGCATCTTGATGAGATAGGCGATATGCGCCGGGTCGACAGCTTCGCCTCTTGCGAAGGGGCCCGTGGGACTGCGCTTCAAGGCGGCAATCGTTCCGGCCAGTTTTTTCGTGATGATCTTCTGACCCAGGTCTTCGTGGGTCAGGCCATAGCTGTCCAGGTAGTGATCGTCGAAGAAATGGCCGAAGGGGCCGTGCCCCACGTCGTGCAGGAGCCCCGCGAGCCGGCCCGTCTCTTCGACAAGACTGGCCGACGGGACGTCGGGGCAGACACTCTTGAGGCTGGGGTAGAGATGCCGACAGAATTCCCCCGCCATGTGCATGGTTCCCAGGGAGTGCTGGAAACGGGTGTGCTCGGCGGCGGGATAGACCCAGCGCGCGCTCTGGAGCTGGTGAATCCGCCGGAGCCGCTGGAGCCAGGGCGTGTCGAGGAGGTCCCTCTCGGTCTTTTCCCCGGGGCAGGCGGGATCGGGGACGGTGAACCACGCGTACTGGTGGATGGGATCGGCGATGAGCGCCTTCCCCGTGTAAACCTTCGCGAATGAGCGACCCTTCTGACCCATGCCCGTTTTTCTATCGGAAATCGGCCGAATCTTCAACGGATAATCGGCGCACAGCGGGAACCTTCCCTGACATCGAAGTCGTGCCCGCTGAACGGAGGCCGGGTGCCCGCCGGGTCAGCCGCCACGCGCGGCCTTCTCCAGCGTATCCCGGATGAGAGAGGCGGGGATCACCCCTTCCCGCAGGATCCTGGCGGCGGAGCCGGCGGCATCCACGATGGTCGAGCCTTTCCCGCCCGGCGTCGATCCCCCGTCGACAAGTCCGTCGATTTTTCCTCCGAGCTGGGAGAGCACATCCGCCGCGGTTGAACACTCCGGCGCGCCGGAGAGGTTTGCGCTCGTGGCGGTCAACGGCCCTCCGAGCCTCCGCGACAGCTCTCTTGCAATCGGGTGGCCGGTGAGGCGGATGCCGATCGTCCCGCTGCCGGCCGTGAGTTTCGGCGAGACGGCCGGCGAGGCCCTGAACAGGATCGTAACGGGTCCGGGCCAGAAACGGTCCATGAGGGTCCTTCCCTCCGCGGAAATGTCCGCCGCAAAGACCTCCAGGTGTTTCCGCTCGCCGATTACGACAAGGATCGGGTGATGGAAGTCCCGGCCCTTCACGTCGAAGATCTTCCCGATGGCCGCCTCGTTGCGCGCGTCGGCCCCCAGGCCGTAGAAGGTCTCCGTCGGGAAACCGATGACGCCGCCGCGTTTCAGGATCGCCACGGCCTCATCGATCTTGTCCGCCTCGAGTTTCTCGGGATTGATTTTGATGATGGTGGACATGGCAAAAGGAGATGGCCAAAGGCTTAGGGCCAAGGGCTAAAGGCAGGGGAAGTCAACTCACACTCTTTCCTTGCCGTAAGCCCTTTGCCCTTCGCCTTACGCCTGCTTTATAAGCATTCCAGCTTCCTGTGCTTCTCCTCCACGTCGCGGGCCATCTGCTCGGCGTGCTGCTGCAGCTTCTTCCGCAGCGCGGCGTCGTTCAGGGCGAGGATGCGTGCGGCCATGAGGGCGGCGTTGCGGGCGCCCGCCTTTCCGATCGCCATGGTGGCCACGGGGATCCCCCCGGGCATCTGCACCGTGGAGAGCAGCGCATCGAGGCCGCCCAGCGAGGTGGCGTCGATGGGCACGCCGATCACGGGAAGCCGGGTCAGCGAGGCAATCACCCCGGCCAGGTGGGCCGCCGCGCCGGCCCCCACGATCAGGACCTTGACGCCGCGGGACTCGGCCTTCAGGGCGAACTCCTTCGTCCGCTCCGGCGTGCGGTGCGCCGAGGTGAGGTAGAGCTCGTAGGGGATGCCGAACTTCTTGAGAGCCTCCAGGGCCTCCTTCATGATCGGAAGGTCCGAGTCGCTCCCCATCAGCACGCTTACCAGAACGTCGCTTTTCTTTTCCATCAGCCCGCTCCGTTCTGTTGGCTCAAGGAAAGGGCTAACGGCAAATGGCGGAGAAGACAAGGATCTTCACCATAAGCCTTATGCCCTTAGCCTTTCGCCTGTTTTAATGTCTGAAATGCCTCACTCCCGTGAAGACCATCGCAATCCCGTGCTCGTCGGCCGCCCGGATCGACTCCTCGTCCCGGATGGAGCCGCCGGGCTGTATGATGGCCGTCACGCCGGCCCCGGCCGCCGTGTCGACCACGTCCCGGAAGGGGAAGAAGGCGTCGGAGCCCATCACGGTTCCCTTCGTGGAGGCGGTCGCCTTCATGATGGCGATCTTCACCGAGTCGACGCGGCTCATCTGCCCCGCGCCCACACCCACGAGCTTGTCCCTCGTGGCGAGCACGATGGCGTTGGACTTCACGTGCTTGACGACTCTCCAGGCGAAGTCCAGGGCCTGGTATTCCTCTTCGGAGGGCTTGCGCTTCGTGACGACCTTCGCCTTGCGGATGTCCGTGACGTCGGCGTCGCGCTCCTGGACGAGGAGCCCTCCGACGACGCGCCGGAAATCGTAGCCGGCTCTCCCGGCCTCGCAGGAAGGATCCACCTTGATGAGCCGCAGGTTCTTCTTCGATTCAAAGACCGTCAGGGCCTCCGGCTCGAACTCCGGGGCGATCACCACCTCGAGGAAGAGCTTGGCGATCTCCTCGGCGGCCTTTCCGTCGACGGGCCGGTTCACGGCCACGATGCCGCCGAAGGCCGAAACGGGGTCCGTCTCGAGGGCCTTCCTGTACGCTTCCAGGATATCCCCCCCGGACGTGGCGGCCCCACAGGGGTTGGCGTGCTTCATGATGACCGCCGTCGGCAGCTCGAAGTCACAGGCCATCTGCCAGGCGGCGTCGCTGTCCATGATGTTGTTGTAGGAGAGCTCCTTGCCCTGCAGCTGCCGGCCACCGGCGATGCCGGCTGTCAGCGGGACCCCTTCGCGGTAGAAGACGGCTTTTTGATGGGGGTTCTCCCCGTAGCGCAAGTCCTGCGCCTTCTGGAACTGCATCGTGTAGACGTCGGGGAAATCCTTCCTGCCGTCTCCCGGCAGGATGGTGCCCAGCCAGTTGGAGATGGCGGCGTCGTAGCGGGCCGTGAGCTGGAAGGCCTTGGTGGAGAGCGTGAAGTTGGTCTGCTCGGAGACCTCGCCGCCGGTTTTCTTCATCTCCTCGAGGATCTTCGGGTAGTCCGCGGGGTCCGTGACGATGCTGACGAAGCGGTAGTTCTTCGCCGCCGAGCGGACCATGGTAGGGCCGCCGATGTCGATGTTCTCGATGGCCTCCTCGATGGTGCAGCCGGGCTTTGCCACGGTGTCCTCGAAGCGGTAGAGATTGACGACCACCATGTCGATCATCTCGATGCCGTGCGCCCCGGCCGACTTCATGTGCTCCTGGTGGTCGCGAAGCGCGAGCAAGCCCCCGTGGACCTTCGGGTGCAGGGTCTTGAGCCGTCCGTCCATCATCTCCGGGAATCCCGTGTAGGCCGAGACATCGGTCACGTCGATCCCCGCCGCCTTGATCTGGGCCGCCGTGCCGCCCGTCGAGAGGATCTCGACTCCGAAGCCCTTCAGGCCCTTCGCAAACTCCACGATGCCCGTCTTGTCGGTGACGCTGATTAACGCCCGTTTAATCTTGTTGCCCATTCGTTGCCCCTCTTGTTTTCGATTCAGAAGGTGGGAAGGTAAGAGGGTGAGAGGGGAAGAAAGAAAAACGCTTCCAACCTTCTCACCTTCTCAACCTCTCATCGTCTTCTTAAGTGCTGCATGTGGTCGATGCGCCGCTGGATCAGCGCCTTCGTGCCGATGTCGGGCCTGTGATCGACGGGTCCCTTCACGGCCGAGATGGCGCCCTCGGCGATCCTCTCGGCCTCGTCGAGGCTCTCGGCGATGCCCACGACGCCGATGGCGCGAGAGGAGGTCATGTAGAGCCCGTCGGCCTTTCGGTCAACCGATGCGTAGTAGAGCCTCGCGGAACCCGTGCCGCCCACGTCGATCCTGGCCGACGTGGATTTCGCGTCAGGGTGGTCCTTGGGAAGGCCGTAGGCCTTCGGTACGATATACTTGCAGACGGTGGCCTTCTTCTCGAACTCCACGGGGAGCCGGTCCAGCGTCCCGTTTACGACAGCGCGGCAGAGCTCCACGAAATCCGTCTTGAGAAGCGGCAGGATGTTCATCGCCTCGGGATCCCCGAAGCGCGCGTTGTACTCGACGAGCCGCACGCCGTCGCGGGTGATGAGGAAGCCGCCGTACATGATTCCCCTGTAGTAGTCGCCCGTCTCCCTGTGGATGGCCTCGGCCACCTTCTGCGTGATGGCGAGTCCCTCGGCCACGTCCTCGGGCCGCATGAAGGGCAGGCAGTGATCCGCATCCGAGTAGGAGCCCATGCCGCCGGTATTGGGGCCCTTGTCGTCCACGAAGCGACGCTTGTGATCCTGCACGGGCGGGGTGGCCACGACGGTCTTCCCATCGCAGATACACTGCAGGGAGAACTCTTCCCCGTCGAGCTTTTCCTCGATGAGCACGACGGGGTGCTCCCGCAGGACCTCCCTGCAGTAGTCTAAGGCCTCCGCTTTCGTCTGGAAGTGATCGCCCTGCACCTTCACGCCCTTTCCGCCGGTCAGCCCGTCCGGCTTCACGACGACGCCGGGCAACTCCTCGAGGAACGACGCAATGCCGTCGAGCGAGGTGAACGTTGCGTAACGCGGGTTGCCCGGGATGCCGTACTTGCGCACCAGGTTCCGCGTGAAGGATTTCGACGTCTCGAGCTGTGCAAGCCTTCTCTTGGGACCCACGGCGGGAATGCCCGCGGCGGTGAGCGCGTCGACGACCCCCAGGTTCAGGGGATCCTCGGGCCCGATGAAGGCGAACTCGCAGCCGTTGGTTTTGGCGAAGGCCATGATCGCCGGAAGGTCCTCGTAGGGCCCGACGAGGCACTTCGACGACAGGGCCGCAATCCCGGGGTTGTTGGTTTTCATGCAGGAAAACAGCTTCGGATCATGGCCGGAGCGCATGATCGCCTCGGCGATCGCATGCTCCCGGGCTCCGTTTCCGACCAGCAGCACCCCCGGCATGAAACACCTCCTCGCGGCCCCCTGTCGACCGCGGAAATCCTTGAATATAAAGGGAAAATATTCAGAAAGATGGGCAGCATCATAGCGGAAAAGGGGCGTCAAGTCAACGGATTCCGACGGTATGCAGCGCGATGCCCCTCCTTGACTTTTGAGCTTTTGTCCGGTACAGTCGGCCCGTCGTTAACCCGTTGAATCCCCTGAATCATTTCTAGCCCGGGTACGCGAGCGCTTGGACCCATACGCCACATTCAAGCTTGTCCTGATGGGACTGTGCCTGCTTCTGTCGGGCTTCTTTTCGTCCTCCGAGGCCGCCCTCTTCTCTCTCAGCTCCCTGCATCTTCACAAGATGCGTGAGGAGCGCTTCCCGTTTCTCTCCCGCGTCGAGCGGCTTCTGGAGACACCGCGTCGTCTTCTGGTCACCATCATCGCCGGCAACGAGATCGTCAACGTCGTCCTGTCCGCAACGGCCGCCGCGTTTTTCATCCGCCTCTTCGGCGAGCGGAGCGAGTGGATCGCCGTTGCCGTGCTGGGCCCGGTGCTGGTTCTCTTTGGCGAGGCCATCCCGAAGATCTTCGGGAAGACCTACTCCATGCAGATCTCCTCCATGGTGGCGCCGTTCATGAGTCTCCTCCAGCGGGTGGAGTTTCCCCTGGTGTGGCTTCTCGAGAAGATTTCCGGTTTCATCCTGGGCCCTCTGCGAGCCAGGGAGCCGGCAGGGGAAGAAGCCCTCATGGAAGACGAGTTCCGGAGCCTTGTCGACGCCGGGCACAAAGAAGGCATTCTGGAAACAGGCCAGCGCGACCTCATCCACAGGGTCTTCGATCTGGCGGACACGCCTGTCAGCGACATCATGACCCCGAGGGTGGACATGTTCAGCCTGCCCCTGTCCACGAGCCCGCAGGCGCTGCACCGGGAGATCGTCGAACAGGGCTATTCGCGGATCCCGTTGTACAGGACCGGCCCCGATGACATTGTCGGAATCCTCTATGCGCGGGACCTGCTGGGTCTCATGGGAGAGGGAAAGACCCCGGCCTCGGTGGAGGCCCTCCTGCGCAAACCCTACTTCGTTCCGGAAGAGCGCGGGGCCGACCAGGTGCTCCGGGATTTTCAGAAGCGGAACATGCACATGGCCGTCGTCGTCGACGAATACGGGGGCATTTCGGGTCTCGTGACGATGGAGGACATCCTGGAGGCCCTCTTCGGCGATATCTACGACGAGCGGGACACCCGTGAGAGGCCCTTCCACCGGATCGACGAGAGGACCCTGATGGTCTCGGGGGCCCTCTCCATCGAGGAGTTCAACCGCCTTGCGGGCGCCACCCTCCCGTCGGAGGATTTCGGGACCGTCGGCGGCTACGTGCTGCATCTCTTCGGGAAGCTGCCGGCCCGGGGTGACGAGGTCAACGTGGACGGGCTTCACCTCGTCGTGCGGAAGGTCAAGGGCACGCGCATCCTGAGCGTACGGGTGAGCAGGGAGGCGAAGGGCGATGAGTGACTTCTTCCTCCTGTTGCCGATCCTGGTGTGCATCATCCTGGAAGGCCTTTTCTCCGGGGGGGAAATGGCCCTGATTGCGGCGGATGTCCACCGTATCCGCCAGAAGTCGGAGGCCGGATCGAAGCGGGCGGCGATCGCCCTGCGGCTGATCGATAACCCGGAGTGGTTTCTGGCCACATGCCTCACGGGCACCGATCTGTGCGTGATCACGAGCACGGCACTCGCAACATCCCTGTCCATCGCCTGGCTGGGACCGGTGAGGGGCGAGTGGGTCTCCGTGGCGGTGATGATCCCGATCATCCTGATTTTCGGCGAGATTGTGCCGAAGAGCTATTTCCGCCGCAGCGCGGAGCGGAAAGCCGTCATCATCGCTCCCTTTATCTGGGTGTCCTCCCGGCTGCTCTACCCCCTGGTCTACGTGGTTTCGAAGATCGCCCGCGGCACCATTTACGTCCTCGCCGGGGAGCGGGGCAAGACCGCCGTGCACTACATCACCAAGGACGGCCTCAAGCACCTGTTGCACGATGAGGCCAGACAGAGCGACGTCAGGCGATCGGAGAAGGAAATGGTGGATCGGATTTTCGATTTCTCCGAGACAAGGGTGGGCAAGGTCATGGTGCCCGTCTCCAACGTGGCAGCCCTCGAAGAAGAGGACACCTTCGGGGACGCCCTGCAACTCATCAATGAGACGGGTTTTTCCCGGTTTCCCGTCTTCCAGGAGGATCGGATCAATGTCGTCGGGCTGGTCAACGCCTTCGACATCCTGAAGGCGATGCCGGACTCGGCCTCCCGGCCCGTCCGCGACGTCCTGCGTCAGGCCCTCTTCGTCCCCATCAGCAAGCCTGCCGGGGCGCTTCTGATCGAGATGCAGAAGCTCGGCGAGCCGATGGCGGTGGCCGTCGACGAGTACGGCGGGGCCGTTGGCATCGTGACCATCGAGGACATCCTCGAGGAAATCGTGGGGGACATCCGCGACGAGTACGACAAGCGGGAACGCGCCTGCAGGCGATTGGGCGCAGGCCAGTACCTGGTCAACGCGCGCATCGGCATCGAGCGGCTGCAGGAGATCGTCCCGCTGAGTATTCCGGAAGGGCCTTATGAAACCCTGGCCGGGTACCTTCTCCACCAGATGGGGCGTGTCCCACGCAGGATGGAACAGTTCCGTGAGGGAAGCGTGCAGTTTGTCATCGAGGATGCCGACATGAAATCCATCAAGCAGGTTC
Source organism: Deltaproteobacteria bacterium (assembly GCA_012728915.1). GTDB lineage: Bacteria > Desulfobacterota > Syntrophia > Syntrophales > UBA2192 > UBA2192. The sequence continues at coordinate 41,061 of JAAYEC010000053.1, forward strand.
AGATCGTCCTGACGGCGGGGGCCTCTGCCGCCAAGAAGGAGGAAGGACCGCCGGAGCCGCAGCGTCCGCCCGGCGGGCCGTGAGCCGCGCGGAAGAAGGGAAGAAGGTGAGAGGGTTGGAACGGCAAGAGGCACATTGCATGCACGGAGCAACCTGAAAAGCTTGTCCGCAGAGAAACCAGAAAGAAGGATAGGGTTTGGGATGAAGACGGACCACAGCGCATTTGCAACGCTGATCCTCGCTGCCGGCAAGGGCACGAGGATGAAATCGGACCTGGTGAAGGTCCTCCACCCCGTGGCCGGGAGGCCCATGCTGGACTATGTCCTCAACCTCGCCGAGCAGATGGGATCGGCCCGGATCGCCCTGATCATCGGCCACCAGGCGGAGCTTGTCGAGGCGCGCTACGGAAACCGGGGCCTCGCGTTCGTTTACCAGCGCGAGCAGCTCGGGACGGGGCATGCCGTTCTGCAGGCCCGGGAGGCCTTTGCCGGCTACCGCGGGACCATCCTGATCCTCTGCGGCGATGTGCCTCTTCTGCAGGCATCTACGGTCCGGGACCTGATGGACCGCCACCGCGCCACCGGCGCGGCCATCACGGTGCTGACGACGCTTCTCGAAGACCCCTTCGGCTACGGCCGCATCGTCAAGGACGCCGAAGACAACGTGCTGGGGATCGTGGAGCACCGCGACGCGACGGAGGAGCAGAGGAAGATCCGCGAAATCAACACGGGGATCTACTGCGCCGAGAACCCTTTTCTCTTCGAGGCGGTGAGCGAAATCGGGAACGACAACGCCCAGAAGGAGTATTACTTCACGGATATCTTCGCCATCGCGCGGAGAAAGGGCGTCCGGACGGCCTCCGTCATCGCGCCCGACCCCGGCGAGGTCATGGGAATCAACTCGCCCGACGATCTGGCCCGGGCGACGCAGTTTGTCGAAGCGAGACTGAAAGAGAACCTGCGGGGCTCGCGCTGATAAACGGAACTGTGGTCCGGGCCCGGACCGCGAGTCCCCGCAGGACGGGGCAATCTTTCCAGGAAAAGCGGCGATGAAGATCGGCAGCCTTCACCTTCCCAACAACCTCATCCTTGCGCCCCTGGCGGGGATCTCGGATCTGCCTTTCCGGACGATCGTCCGGCGTTTCGGCTGCGGCCTCTGCTATTCGGAGATGGTGAGTGCCGACGGCATCGCAAGAGGGCAGAAAAAGACCCTCGATATCCTGCGCAGCGGCCCGGGTGACAGGCCTCTCATCGCGCAGATCTTCGGCTCGAACCCCGGCGTGCTGGCCGACGCTGCACAGATCATCGAGAGCAGGAGCCTTGCCGACGCCGTGGACATCAACATGGGCTGCCCCGTGAAGCCCGTGATACGCCGGGGCGCAGGAGCGGCCCTGATGAGGGAGCCCGACCGGGTCCGTCTCATCGTGCGGGAAGCGCGGCGCTCCATCCGGATTCCCCTGACCGTCAAGATCCGGTCGGGCTGGTCCCCGAAGGAGAAAAACGCCCTCGAGATCGCCCGGATTGCCGAGGGGGAAGGCGCCGATGCCGTTGCCGTCCACCCGCGGACGGCCGTCCAGGGGTTCGGTGGCCGTTCCGACTGGTCCGTGATCGCCGGGGTCAAGGCGGCCTTGAAAATCCCGGTCATCGGCAACGGAGACGTCGAGTCCCCCGGGGATGCCTCGGCCCTGCTCGGGCAAACGGGGTGCGACGGGGTCATGATCGGGCGTGCGGCCCTCGGGAACCCCTGGATCTTCCGCAACACGCTCCGGTTTTTTGCCGGCGAGGGCATCGAACTTGCAACGCTTGACGAGAAGAGGTGCATCATCGCGGAGCATCTGGAGCTGTCTGTCGGGCGTTACGGGGAAGTCACGGGAGTGAAGAGCTTTCGGAAGCATCTGTTCTGGTACACCCGAGGGCTCAGGGGGAGCGCGGTCTTCCGGAAGGACGCGGGGACGATCACCGGAAAGGGCAATGTGCTCGGGGCGCTCTCGGCCTACTTCGAAACGCTGGGGAGAGGGGTGCCGGAAGAGAAAAAGCCGCTTGACTTTTTGGGAAATATGAACATAAGCTTCAATCAAAGCAAGGCTTTTCCCCGGCTCGATCCGGGAGGCACGGAGGAGAGGTAGAACGGCATCGTGGAACTCGTCAAGTTCAGGGAACTCGAACAGAGGATCAAGGGACTCGTCGAGGGACATCAGGCACTGAAGAAGAGATTAAGGGAGTTAGAAGAGCTGGTCGAAATAAAGAGCGGAGAAATCAGGGAGGCAAACAGCAAGATCGCCAAACTCAACGAGGAAAGGGATTCCGTCAAACAGAAGGTGGACACTCTACTGGATTTGCTGGAGGATATAAACGCATCAGAGCAGACATCGGGGTTGTTGTTTGAAAAAAAGGTTTGATCTAAAAATCATGGGTCATAACGTCTCCGTGCTGAGTGATGCCAGTGATGACCATGTTTTGAGGATCGTGGAGCATATCAACGGCAAAGCGGAGGATATCAAGCGAGCCTCAAAAAACTTGACGACTCTGAACATCGTCCTGCTGGTTGCCCTGAATATGGCCGATGAACTGATACGGCTGCGGGGCGAGCAGGAGACGATCTGCAATCAGCTGGAAACCCGGTCCGAGGAGTTGATTCATCTCATCGACCGGGAAGGGAACGGGAAGAACATTCCCCTGCGATGTGCGTGATTAACAAAATCCTTTGAGCTAACACCTAATCACGGGGAGCCCTCCCTGGTCGGACGTGTGCAGGTTCCCGAGAGGAAAGCCTGACTCCACACACAGGGCACCCACCTTGTTGACAAGGTTCAAGGTTATTCGTTAACACGGCATAGGCGGGGGATTCTTTTATTCTCCGCCAGGCAGGAATAACCCTTCGATATCGCTTCTGTTTGCCCTTCATTGAGTCCCGCCCGGATTTATCCCACGGCATTGAACCGGAAGGATCGTACGAAACGCATCGGTCTTCCTATGCCATCTTGGACAAGGAGGTGACCTCGTTTGGACTTCTTACCCGTTATCATCGCCATCGCGTCGCTCATCGCGGGTATCGCCTTCGGGTATCTTATGCGGAGGATGCTCACCCGCAAGGAACAGCAGTCTTCGGAGAATCTTGCCGTCCGGATCGTCGAGGAGGCCAAGAAAGAGGCCGACAACATCAAGAAGGAGGCCGTCCTGCAGGCCAAGGAGAGCCTGCTGAGGACGAAGGCCGAGTTCGAGCGGGAGGCCCGGGACCGCAAGGCCGAGCTCGACAAGCTCGAGGTGCGCCTTCGCTCCAAGGAGGAGAACCAGGAGAAACGCATCGATCTGCTCGTCCAGAAGGAAAGCAATATCGAGAACCGCGAAAGGGGGCTCCAGCAGAAAGAAAACGCCCTGCACGAAAAGCACGAACGCCTCAACCGCATTATCGACGACCAGAAGGAGAAGCTCGAGAGGATCGCCGGCTTCACGGCCGAAGAGGCGAAGGCCCAGCTCATCCAGTCTCTTGAGGCCGAGGCCAAGCGCGAAGCGGCCATCCTCATCCGCAAGGCCGAGGAAGAGGCCAAGCGCATCGCCGACAAGAAGGCCCAGGAGATCATCGCCTATTCCATCCAGCGCTATGCCGGGGATTTCGTGGCCGAGAGTACCGTGTCGGTCGTCAATCTCCCGACGGACGAGATGAAAGGGCGGATCATCGGCCGCGAGGGCCACAACATTCGGGCCATCGAGGCGGCGACGGGCGTCGATCTCATCATCGACGACACGCCCGAGGCGGTGGTGCTTTCCGCCTTCGATCCCGTGCGCCGGGAGGTGGCGAAGATCTCCCTGGAGCGCCTCATCAGCGACGGCCGGATTCATCCCGGCCGAATCGAGGACGTGGTCCGCAAGGTGCAGAGCGAAGTGGACAAGATCATCCAGGAGACGGGCGAACGGGCTTCCTTCGACGTGGGCGCCCACGACATCCACCCCGAGATCATCACCCTTCTGGGCAAGCTCAAGTATCGCTCGAGTTTTTCCCAGAACGTATTGCAGCACTCCATCGAGGTGGCCCATCTGACGGGCATGATGGCCTCGGAGCTGGGGCTTGACGTGCGGGAGGCGAAGAGGGCCGGGCTGCTGCACGACATCGGCAAGGCCGTGGACCACAAGTTGGAGGGGACGCACGCCGAACTCGGCGCGGATTTCGCCAAGCGTTTCGGCGAGCACGAGCGCATCGTCGAGGCGATTGCCACCCATCACGACGACGGGCGGAACAATAACCTGCTGGGGGTTCTCGTCCAGGTGGCCGACACCCTTTCTGCGGCCCGCCCCGGCGCGCGACGGGAGATGCTCGAGACGTACGTGAAGCGGCTCCAGGAGCTCGAGGGTATCGCGAAGTCCTTCAACGGCGTCGAGTCGTGCTTTGCCATCCAGGCGGGCAGGGAGATCCGGATCCTCGTGCAGAACGAAAAGATCTCCGACGACGATTCCCTCATCCTCTGCAGGGACATCGTCAAGAAGATCGAGTCCGAGTTGACCTATCCGGGCCAGATCAAGGTCACCGTCATCCGTGAAACGAGGGTGACGGACTTCGCGAGGTAAGACGGGCTCCATGCAGATACTTTTCATCGGGGACATTGTCGGACGGCCCGGCCGCCGTGCCGTACGCGAGCTCCTGCCGGGAGTGGTCAGGGAGCACGGCGTCGATTTCGTCATCGCCAACGCCGAGAACGCCGCCGCGGGCTTCGGCATCACCCGCGACACCCTGGACGAACTGCTGGAGTGCGGCATCCACCTGTTCACGACGGGCAATCATGTCTGGGACAAGAAGGAGGCCCTGAGCTTCATCGACGACTATCCGAACCTCCTGCGGCCGGCCAACTACGCGGAAGGATGCCCCGGGATCGGGCATGCCGTCGTGAAAACGGCCGCCGGAATCCCCGTCGCCGTGGTCAACCTGGCAGGGCGGGTCTTCATGCACCCGGCAGACTGCCCCTTTCGCGTGGCGAAGGGGCTGCTGGCGGGTCTCCGGCAGCAGACGCCGGCCGTTATCGTGGACATGCACGCCGAGGCCACCTCGGAGAAGCAGGCCCTGGGGCGGTTCCTGGACGGGGAGGTCAGCGCCGTCCTGGGGACCCACACCCACGTGCAGACGGCCGACGAGACGATCCTTCCCGGAGGGACGGCCTACATCAGCGACGCGGGGATGACGGGCCCCCACAACTCCGTCATCGGGATCGAGAAGGACATGATCGTTGAGAGGTTCCTCACAGGGATGCCCTGCCGCTTCGAGGTTGCCCGTGGGGACGTGCGGCTGCAGGGCGTCGTTGTGGATGTGGACCCGCAGAGCGGCAGGGCCCGAGCCATCAAGCGGGTGAATCTGCGCTTGAAAGAATGACGGCAAAGGGGTAAAGGCCAGGGGCGAAGGAGAGGGCGAGAAATTGAGCCCCCTTTCGCCTTTTGCCTTATGCACGCACGAGGTGTCTGATGAAAAGCGTATACGACATTCTGAGTGAGCGCGGTTTCATCGAGCAGGTGACCGACGAGGCCGAGGCCCGGCGTATCCTGGCCGAAACGCGGGTGACCTGCTACATCGGCTTCGACCCGACGGCAACGAGCCTCCACATCGGGAGCCTCGTCCCCATCATGTCCCTTGCCCACATGCAGCGCAGCGGCCACCGGCCCATCGCCCTGGTGGGCGGCGGAACGGCCATGATCGGCGACCCCAGCGGAAAAACCGAGATGCGCCAGGTCCTCTCCCGGGAGAAGGTCAACGCCAACGCCGAGGCGATCAAGGGGCAGCTCTCCAAGTACCTCGATTTCGGGGAGGGGAGGGCTCTTCTGGTCAACAACGCCGACTGGCTCCTGCCCCTGAGGTACATCGAGTTCCTGCGCGACATCGGCCGTCACTTCAGCGTCAACCGGATGCTGGCGGCCGAGAGCTACCGCATGCGTCTAGAGACGGGCCTGAACTTCATCGAGTTCAACTACATGCTGCTCCAGGCCTACGACTTTCTGTACCTCTTTCAGAAAGAGAACTGTCTCCTTCAGATGGGCGGAAACGACCAGTGGGGAAACATCGTGGCCGGCATCGACCTCGTCCGCCGCGTCGAGGGCAAGCAGGCCTACGGCATTACCTTCCCCCTGATCACGACCTCCACGGGTTCCAAGATGGGCAAGACGGAGAAGGGAACCGTCTGGCTTGACAGCGCCTTCACCTCGCCCCACGAGTACTACCAGTACTGGATCAATTCGACGGACGCCGACGTGGAGCGCTTCATGGCCCTCTTTACCTTCCTGCCGATCGAGGAGATCCGGGAGGTTCGCAACCTGAGCGACGCCGGCCTCAACCAGGCGAAGGCGGTGCTGGCCTTCGAGGCCACGAAGGTGACTCACGGGGAGCAGGCGGCCGTCGCGGCCTGGCGGGCCTCGTCGGCAGCCTTCGGGGCGAAGCCCGTGGAGGCCTCGCTCTTTCCCTCGAGTTCGATCCCGCGCGAGAAGGCGCAGGCCGACGTCTCGGCCATCCCGTCCGTCGAGAAGCGACGGGAGGACTTCGGCCAGGAAGGCATCCCGGCCTTCGAGCTCTTCCACGAGGCCGGGCTCTGCAAGTCCCGCGGCGAGGCTCGCCGCAACCTCGAGCAGGGCGGGGGATACGTCAACGGGGAGCCCATAAAAACATTTGACGAAAAGATCGGCCTGTGGCATATTACACAAAACGGTGAGATATTGCTGAGAAAAGGCAAGAAGACGTTCTTCCGCATCGTCGTACGCTAGTCCCCCTGTTCGCAGCCTTGGGGACGATCTCACGGGTACTAAAAATTTTTGAAATTTTTGCTTGACATATCTATCATGTCGAGTATAGTAGTGCCTTTCCGGTGACGGAACGGCTTGCTTTTCCGTCGAAAAAGTTCTTGACAAGAGAAGGCCTTTAAACTAAACGTATAGGCTCTTTTCAGAGGTCTTTGACAATTGAATACAGGGAAGGATGTTTTTCTGGGTCCGCTTTGAGTGATTTGATTCGATCAAAATCATCTAGGATAAAAACTGGAGAGTTTGATCCTGGCTCAGAACAAACGCTGGCGGCGTGCCTAACACATGCAAGTCGTACGAGAAAGTCGGCTTCGGCCGATGAGTACAGTGGCGCACGGGTGAGTAGCGCGTGGGTAATCTGCCCCCCGGTCAGGAATAACCCGCCGAAAGGCGGGCTAATACCCGATAACACTGACGCTCCGCGGAGCGTCTTTCAAAGAAGGCCTCTGTTTACAAGCTTTCGCCGGAGGATGAGCCCGCGTACCATTAGCTAGTTGGCAGGGTAATGGCCTACCAAGGCTACGATGGTTAGCTGGTCTGAGAGGATG
>JAAYEC010000054.1 GCA_012728915.1 Deltaproteobacteria bacterium
CATGGCCACGGGATGGGTGACCCGGGGATGGGCCAAAAAGCAGCACCCCCGGTGGCTCCGGGAGATGGAGGAGCACGGAACCCTCGTCGTCTACGGCGAAGAAAAAAAACCCGCCGCAGGAGAGCACCACTGAAAGAAGGAAGTTACGAAGTTAGGAAGATAGGAAGTTAGGAAAAGAAAGAGGGCCCGTTTCGAAAGAAGCGGGCCCTCTCTTTTGTCTTCATCCCCTGAGAGGCTTAAATCGATCGCCTCCTTGGCCTACGCCTTCATTTGACGATCCTGAAGATCTCCTTGAACTTGGGGTCGTCGGCCGTGCGGATGAGCTCGAAGAGGACCATCTCGGTGCTAGCCAGACGGGCCCCCTCGTCACGCAGCTTCCGGATCCCGATCTCGCGGTTCAGGACCGTCCTCGAGGATACGGCATCGGCAACGAGGTGAACGTCGTAGCCGAACCCCAGCAGATCGACGGCGGTCTGGTAGACGCACACGTGCGTCTCGATGCCGCACAGCAGGACCTGCTGCCGCTCCAGGGCCTTCAAGGCCTTCATGATCTTCTCTTCCCCGCAGCAGCTGAAGTCGGATTTCGGGATGCGCGGAGCATCGGGCAGGAGCGAGACCACCGGCTCGATCGTGGGCCCCAGCTTCTCCGGGATCTGCTCGGTGACGATGACGGGGATTCCGAAGACCTGCATGCCCCGGACGAGCTTCCGGACGTTCTCCAGCAGGAAGGACTTGTCCTGCATGGACTCGTAGAGATTCCCCTGCATGTCGATCACCATCAGAACGCTATCTTCCTGAGACAGCAACGCCATCGTTCACTCCTTTCCGCCTGCGGGGCTAAAGGCAAAGGGCGTATGGCTAAGGGCAAGGGATGCCTGCCTTTCGCCTTTAGCCTCTCGTGTAAACCATTCCGTGTCGGCCAGCACGACCGATGTCTCGATCTGCCGCTCGCCGATATCCCAGTACTGCCTCAGCAGCCGGTCCTTTTCGGCCGGGGTGACGAGGCAAAACCCGTGCTTCTCGTAGAACCGGATCGCCCAGGAGGCGGCAGCCCAGGTTCCCACCAGCAGGGGCTTCGCCGCCTGCATGCGCAGCGCCCCGAGGAGGGCCGATCCCGCTCCCTGCCGCCGCTCCGCCGTGCGGACATAGGCGTGCCGGATGAGGCTCACGTCGCCCGCGTGCTGGATTCCCATCACGGCGACGAGCTCTCCCCCCTTCTCGGCCCCCCAGAACCGCACCCCGGCTTCGATCTCGTGCCGCAGCTCCTCTGCGGGCATGTAAGGCTCAACCCAGCAGTCCGCCGGGATGGTCCCCCGGTAGGCCTGCGCGGCATCGTTGACGATCCCGAGCATCAGGGAAAATTCCTCTTGATGGCAGGGGCGGATCACGGGGGTTGGGCCTTGCGTTCGGACGTCAAACCGGTTAAGGATCAGGGGCTATGAAATCGATTTCCGTCAATCGCTCCGCAGCCGACCGGCTGAGGGCCTTTCACCCCTGGGTGTACCGGACGGACATCCAGGCGGCGGAAGGCGATCCGGGGGAACTCGTCTCCGTGCACGCGCCCGGCGGCGCGTTTCTCGGGATCGGTTACTACAACCCCGCCAGCGAGATCGGCATTCGCATTCTATCGTTTTCCCGGACCGAGATCAACAGGGACTTCTTCCGCGAGCGGCTCCTGACAGCCTTCCGGAAGCGCGAGTTCCTCGCGGGCACGACCGATGCCTGCCGGCTGGTCCATGCCGAGGCCGATGATCTGCCCGGGCTTGTCGTCGACGACTACGCGGGACACCTCGTCCTGCAGCTCAACACGCTGGGATGGGAACCGCTGAGGAATCTCCTGCTGGAGGAGCTCCTGGAGCTCCGGCAGCCGAAGGGAATCTACGAGAAGTCCGACGCGGCCTCGCGGCGCCGCGAGGGGCTCGCCACCGTGGACGGCGTCCTCCACGGGGAGATCCCCGGGCGGATCGAGATCGAGGAGGCGGGTGCGCGATTCCTCGTCAACGTGCGCGAGGGTCAAAAGACAGGGTTTTTCCTCGACCAGCGCCGGAACCGCGAGACCGTCTCCTCTTACGTGGAAGCCGGCTTCGATGTCCTCGACGTCTTCGCCCACACGGGCGCCTTCGGCATCCGGGCGGGCCTGCGGGGGGCGGGACGGGTGCGGCTCGTCGACATCTCCCGGGAAGCCCTGGCGCTCGCCCGGGAAAACATGGCCGCAAACGGGGTCTCGGGTGAAACGGTGCGGGCCGATGCCTTCGATTACCTGGCGGACGCCCCGGGAACGAGGGACCGCTATGACCTGGTCATCCTCGACCCGCCTCCTTTCGCCAGGGTAAGAAAGAACGCCGACGGGGCCCTGAAGGGGCTGAGGCACCTCATCGCGCAGAGCCTGCGGATTCTGAGGCCCGGCGGGCTCCTCGCCGCATTCTCCTGCTCCCATCACGTCTCGCAGGACGGCCTGAGGCTGGCGCTTCTCGAAGCCGCCGCCGACAGGGGCTGCCGCATCGAGATCCTGGAGCATTTCTTCCAGGACCGGGATCATCCCCAGATCCTGAACGTCCCCATGTCCCTGTATCTGAAGGGATTCCTGGTGCGACCCCTGTAGAAAAGATTCCCTTGCGTCCCCATGGGAAAGACGATATAGAGCACCGGGATTCGGCAGGGGCCGGCCGGAATGCGTCGTGTAAGTTCGGCATTCTCTTTTTTCCTCAACCCCGCGCCGACTCTCATCGGCTCATCGCTTGAGGTTTTCGGAAGGATGGGGAATTTCCCCTTACGCCTTGAGCCCTAAGCCTTAAGCCTGTTTTCAGGAGGGAGATCAAGGGAATGGCAAAGGGATTACGGGAAACGCTCCAGGTCATCGAGCGTCACAAGTCCACCAACCCCCAGTACAGCGAATTGCTGGACATCCTCGGCGAGATTCTCATCCTCCGCGAGGAGCACCGGGACAAGATCACCAAGAGCCTCTTCCCCATCGACGAGGCCCACATCGAAGCCAAGCTCCAGGGCGGGCTGCCGCTGATCGATTTCTCCTCGGCAAGGATCGACCTGGAGGAACCGAAGAGGTTTTTCCTCTCGCTGCTCGAGATCGGCAAGAAGCGCAACCCCGTCGAGACGGAACAGATCCTGAAGGACCTCGCGGACGGAAGGCTCAACTACGAGGCGATGGTCTACGATTCCTTCACCTCCGCGGGCGAGGAAGCCGGGACGGAGGGCGCGGACGACGACACGATCGACCTGCTCAAGTTCTTCGTCGAGGAGAGCCTGCGGCCGTCTCTCGAGTTCGTCACCGGCCTCTACGGCGGGCGGATCACGAAGATGGGATGGGACGAGGGGTACTGCCCTGTCTGCGGGCGGATGCCCAAGATCGGGCATCTCGTGGACAAGGAGGGGAAGCGGCACCTGTTCTGCAGCCAGTGCGGGTTCGAGTGGCGCTTCCGCCGCGTGAAATGCCCCTTCTGCGGAAACGAGGAGCAGCAGTCGCTTTCCTACTTCACCGTCGAGGGCGACGAGCGCTACCGCGTCGACGTCTGCGACGTCTGCAAGCGCTACATCAAGACGCTCGATTTCCGCAACGCGGGCGAGGAGGCCATCCTGGACGTGGAAGATGTGGCAACCCTGCACCTGGACATGCTGGCCCACGAGGAAGGCTATAATTAAAAGACAGGCTAAAGGCGAAGGGCTAATGGCTTACGGCCATAAGCAAAATCTTCCATCCTCTTGCATCTTGCCCTTAGCCTTTTCCCTTGGCCTTAGCCTTTTGCCATCCCGCCCATGAGAGACAGCGACATCCACACCGTCATGAAGCTGCTCGAGAAGGAACTCGAGACGTTCGGCCTGCCGCCGGTGTCGGCCATGGCCGAGGAGGATGTCGTCGACCCCTTCAGGATCCTCGTCTCCACGATCATCAGCGCGCGGACGAAGGACGAGGTGACGGGCCCCGCCACGGAACGGCTCTTCGCCCTGGCCGATAGGCCCGAGACGATGCGGAAGCTCCCGGAAGAAAAAATCGAAAAAGCCGTCTACCCTGCCGGTTTCTACCGCACGAAGGCGAAGGCCATCCGGAAGGCGGCGGGCGAGCTCGTCGACCGGTTCGGCTCCCGCGTGCCCGACACGATCGAGGAACTGCTGACGCTTCCCGGCGTGGGACGCAAGACGGCCAACCTCGTCGTCACGCTTGCCCACAACAAGGCCGGAATCTGCGTCGACACCCACGTCCACCGGATCACGAACCGCTGGGGATACGTCAAGACGAAGACGCCCCATGAAACGGAGCAGGCCCTGAGAGCAAAGCTCCCGAAGAAGCACTGGATCGCCATCAACACGATCCTCGTCACGCACGGTCAGAACATCTGCAAACCGATTTCGCCCCTCTGCAGTCGCTGCCCGGTTTTCCGGTGCTGCGACCGCGCGGGCGTGACGAAAAGCCGCTGAAGAAAAGGGACGTTGCTGACTAAGTAGACAAACGGCAAAGACCGGCGGGGAATGAGCAGCCCCGCACTTGCGTTTGTCTACTTAGTCAACAACGTCCCTGATCGATTCTCTGTTCGCCCTTTCTCAGCCCTTCGGGGCGGGAGCGGGGGCGGGCGCCGGAGCAGGAGCTGCCGCCGCCGGTACCTGCATGCCGAGGGCCGTCATCACCTCCGCGGCCTTTTCCTTCACCGTTTTCCCCTTGGCCAGCGCGTCGGTCAGGTTGCCGCCCGAGAAGGCCGCCTTCGCTTCTTCCCACATCCTGACAGCCGCCTCGTGGCCTCCCTTCGCGTCCTCCAGCTTTGCCTTGTCGAGATTGGCGGGCAGCTTCCTGCTCTGCGAGAGGATGTCGAGCCGGCTCTTGAGCGCCTCGAGCATGTTCGGCAGGCCGCCGCTCAACTCCTCCCAGGCCTTCGCCAACTCGGCCTTCTTGGCCGCCGCGGCGGATACCAGCGCCTTCACCCTGTCGGGAATGACCTTGGCCGCCTCGAGGGCCCCGTCAAAATTCCCCTTGTCGAAGCTCTCTTTCGCGGCCTTGATCGTGTCGTCCACGCTCTTGGCCTGATCGGGGATGTACTTCACCACCTCCGCCTTGACGGCATTCCAGGAATCCTCGGCCGCCTTGATCGCCGCAGTCGCCGCATCCTTGTTTGCCGAGCCGCAGGCCGCCACAAGCAGGCCCACAACCACAAGCACAACGGGCACCCAGTACCTCTTCGACTTCATCTCCGTTCCTCCTTTACATCAGGGAATGCGCAGTTTCTGGCCGACCTTGATCAGGTCGGGGTTCTTGAGTACGTCCTTGTTGGCCTCGAAGATTTTTCCGTACAGGTTCGGATCGCCGTAGTACTTCTGGGATATCTTCGACAGCGTCTCCCCCTTTGCCACGACATGCCACTGCGTGGCGTCCCACGCGCCGGCACCCTTCTTCCCCTCGTCTGCCATGGTTGCGGCCCTCCTTTGCCGGGGCGAGACGGGTCGTCCCGTTTCCCCGGGTCTTTTTCTTGCGCGCCGTATTGTAATGGATTGAGATCGACCTTACAACAAAAAAGCCGGACACCCACCCGGCTCATGTTCACCCACCTTGAGTTCCTTCATCCTGCATGGATACAATCAGAAGGTAAGAGGTTGAGAAGGTGAGAAGGGTAGAGAATCGGGGAGCGAGCATTGGCCGCAGGCTTATCCAACGTTCTTACCCTCTCACGTTCTTACCCTCTATTGTCTGCGCCCCGGCCGCCGGCCTCATTTTTTTCTCCACGTCGTCCCTGCGGGCGTGTCTTTTATTTCCACCCCCATCGCCAGCAGCCGGTCGCGGATCTCGTCGGCCTCCCTCCACTTCTTCCCCCTCCGGAGTTCGTTGCGCAGGTCGAGCAGGCGCCGCGCCTCGTCGTCGATCCGGTCCTCCTCGAAGTCCATGACGGCCAGCACCGAGTCGATCGACCGGAGAACCTCGAGGACCCTGTCGCGTTCCTTGCCCGTGAAGGCGTTGCGCGCCAAGGGGGCGCTGACCCGCTTGACGAAGGCGAACAGAACGGCCAGCGCCGCCGAGATGTTCAGATCGTCGTCCATGGCCTCGGCAAACCCCTGCCGCAGGTCGTAGACGAACTGGTCCGTGTCGGGGCAGCCGGCGCCCGGCGTGAAGTGAATGAGGCGCTGGACGAACTCGTTGAGCTTTTCGACCGTGTTTCTCGCCGTCTCCATGGCGCCCGGCGAGAAATTCAGCGGCTTGCGGTAATGCGACGAGAGCAGGAAGTACCGGATCTCGCTGCCCCGGTAGCCCTGCTTCTCCAGATCCGCCACCGTGAGGATGTTGCCCAGGGAGCGGGACATCTTCTTGCCCTCGACCATCACGAGGTCCGTGTTGACCCAGTAGTTGGCGGGCGGCCTGCCCGTGAGGGCCTTGCCGATGGCCAGGACGTTCTCGCAGTGCGGGAAAACGATGTCGGAGCCGCTGGCGTGGATGTCGAAGGCGTCGCCCAGCATCTTCATGGACAGGGCCGCGCAGGCCAAATGCCAGCTCGGCCGCACGTTGCCCCAGCGGGTCTTGTAGTAGATCCCTTTCTTGAGTTCGGCGAGCGTCGAGCGTTTGAGCAGCGTGAAGTCCACGGAGCTGTCCTTTTCGTACTCGTCGCTCTCCTGGGTCTTGCCGGGTTTCACCTTGCCGGGATCCACGTTGGAGAGCTTTCCGTAGTCCTCGAGCTTCGAGATGTCGAAGTAGACCGAGCGGAGCTTCTCGTAGGCGTAGCCCTTCTCGACGAGTTTCTCGACGATGCCCAACATCGCCTCCACATTTTCCCGCGCGCCCGGGTAAGAGGTGTCCCGGCTGATCCGGAGGGTTCCCGCTTCCCGCAGGAATTCGTCCAGGGCCCGTTTCGTGACGTCGCCGTGCTCGAGCCCCGTGCGTTCCGCCTCGGCGATGGTCTTGTCCGTCAGATCGACGATGTTGATGGTGTGCCGGACCCGGTAGCCCTTCATTCGCAGATACCGGGCAATGAGGTCCGAGACGGCGAAGCGCCTGTAACTGCCGAGGTGCGGCACAAGGTGGACAGAGGGTCCGGTGGAGGTCATCCGGACTTCGTCGGCGCGCAGGGGCTGGAAGAACTCCTTCTGCCTCGTACGGATGTCGTAAAAGCGAAGCGTCGATTTTTCCTTGTCGGCAAAGAGCTCCGTCGACAGGTAGCGCTCGGCGCTGTCGGGAAGGACGACGACGATGAGCCCCTCGCTGAGCTCCTTCGCCTTCTCGACGGCGACATGCATGGCCGCGCCGCAGCTCATCCCGGAGAAGATGCCCTCTTCGCGCAGCAGCCGGCGGGCCATCTCGTAGGCGTCCTCGTCAAGAATGTTGACCTTCTCGTCGAGGAGGCTGCGGTCGAAGATCCCCGGCCGGTAGGACTCTTTCATGTTCTTGAGGCCCTGGATCCTGTGCCCCATGTACGGCTCGACGCCGACGATCCGGATCGCCGGGTTGTACTCCTTGAGACGCCTGGCGCAGCCCATGGCCGTCCCGGAGGTGCCGAGAGCGGCGACGAACATGGTGATCTCCCCACCGGTCTGCTCCCAGATTTCCACGGCCGTGCCGTGATAGTGCGCGGCGATGTTGTCCTCGTTGTTGAACTGGTCGACGAGAAAATACCTGTCCGGATTTTCGCGCTTGATCGCGTAGGCTTCCTCGATGGCCCCGTCCGTCCCGAGCGCGGCGGGGGTGAAGCGGAGTTCCGCGCCGAGGGCCTTGAGGATCTTCTTGCGTTCGTCACTGGCCGATTCGGGTAGGGTGAGGCACAGGCGGTAGCCTTTGGCGGCGGCCACCAGGGCAAGCCCGATCCCGGTGTTGCCGCTCGTCGCCTCGAGGATGACCTTGTCGCGGGTGAGCTCGCCCCGCTCCTCGGCCCGCTTGATCATGTACAGGGACGGCCGGTCCTTCACGGAGCCTCCCGGGTTGAAGCTCTCGAGCTTCGCGAAGATCCTGACGCCGGGATTCGGGTTGAGCTTGCGGATCTCGACGAGCGGCGTGTTGCCGATCGTCTCGAGAACCCCTGCGAATCGTCCTTTCATGTCCCCCTCTTTAAAAAATGAAGGTAAGAGGTTGAGAGGGTGAGAAAGTGGAAACGCTTTTGCGTTCCCGTCCACTTCTTACCTTCTTACCCTCTCACCTTCTTACCTTCTTGCCGGCGGCGCTAGCTGTCGAACTTCGGCACGGGTATTTTCATGAACTCCACGCCCTCTTCGCGCAGCGCGTCCTCCTCCCTGCCGGTCGTGACTCCCCGGATGTTCCTCTTCTCTTCCTCCCCCCGGTGGATCTTCAGGGCAACCTCGGCGAACCGTTCGCCCACGTCGTCGAAATTCTTCGTCACAAAATCATTGATCATCGCCAGCATTTTCATCGGAGAGAGATCGCCGAGGCCCGCCTTGCGTTCCCCGGGCTCGCGGCTCTTGCCCATGACGGCGATCGAGGAGGGAACCATCGCCACGTCCGAACTCCCACAGAGCGGGCAGGTGATGAGCTTCCCGGCCCTCTGCTCCTCGAAAGCGGCCAGGTCCTTGAACCAGCCCTCGAACTTGTGCTGTTTTCCGCATTTGAGATCGTAGATGATCACGACGCCCTCTCTGCTGCAGGCTCGCCCGGCTAGCCGACCCGGTCCCGGATTTCACGGCAACCTCCGGCACGTCTTCCGGTAGGCCCTCCTCATCGGCTCCTACAAGGCTTAGTAACAAAAAATAATGGACTTTTAAAGACAAATTATATATCTTTGCGGCGTCGGGATGTGGCCCAGCCTGGTAGGGCACTGCGTTCGGGACGCAGGAGTCGCGCGTTCGAATCGCGCCATCCCGACCATTTTTTGGGCCTACGGGAAAAGCCCCGGCTCCTTCCGGAGTCCGGGGCTTTTCTTCAGTCCTTGATCAGCCTTTAGCCTGCTGCCTGTTTTATCCGACAATCGAGCCGATCTGGAAGATCGGCAAGTACATCGCCACGATCATGCCGCCGACGACGCCGCCGAGGAAGACCATGAGCAAGGGCTCGAGCATGGACGTCATGGAGGCCACGGCCGTCTCGACCTCGTCATCGTAGAAATCGGCAATCTTGGTCAGCATGGAGTCGAGAGAACCCGTCGCCTCGCCGACGGCGATCATCTGGACCACCATGGGCGGGAAGACGGTCGTGGCCGCAAGGGGCTCGGCGATCGTCTTGCCCTCGCTGATGTTCTTCCGGGTTTCCATGAGGGCCTTCTCGATGATCTTGTTGCCGGCCGTGCGGCTCGTGATCTCGAGCCCGTCGAGGATGGGCACGCCGCTGGAGATCATGGTCGAAAGGGTTCGCGTGAACTTCGCGATGGCCACCCTCCGCATCAGGGGCCCGATCACCGGGGGCTTGAGGACCATGCGGTCGAACAGGTAGCGCCCCTTGTCCGTCTGGTAGAATTTGACCAGGGCCACGACGGCAACGATCATGGCGCCGACGATGTAGAGGGAATTGTTCGAGACGAAGCTGCTCAGGTCGATGAGGGACTGCGTCAGCAGCGGAAGCTCCCGGCCCATGCCTGCAAAGATGCCCTGGAAGACGGGAACGACCTTGACCAGCAGCAGGGTAATGACGGCACACGAAACGAACAGGACGACGGCCGGGTACGTCATGGCCCCCTTGACCTTCCGCTTCAGCTTCATGGCCTTTTCCAGGTACGTGGCCAGGCGGTTCAGAATCGTGTCCAGGATGCCGCCGGCTTCGCCTGCGGCGATCATGTTGATGAACAGATCGTCGAAGACCTTCGGGTACTTCTTCAGGGCATCGGTGAGAGTCGACCCGCCCTCGATGTCCTCCTTGATGTTCCGGATGATCCGGGCAAAGGCCTTGTTCTGCTCCTGGGAGGCCAGGATGTCGAGGCACTGGATGAGCGGAAGACCCGCGCTGATCATCGTGGAGAACTGGCGGGAGAAGATGACCACGTCTTTGCCCTTGACGGACCCCCGCATGGGGAGCAGCTCCAGCAGATCCTTCGGCTTCTCCTTGACCCTTGCCGGTTTGAGGCCCTGCCTGCGGAGCTGCGCGCGGACGGCAGCCTCGTTGACGGCTTCCGTCTCGCCTTTTTTCATTTCGCCGGACCTTCCCTGGGCTACCCAGACATAGACTGCCATGTTCCTTCTCCTCGCTCGATCCGCTTTTCCCTCAGGATGTCGAAGAAGTCCCGCCTCGACAGGGGCTCCGAAACCAGACCCGCGGCACACGCGCCTCCGCCCTTCTTAAATGATCGGCATCCCCCCGGATTTCTTTATACCGATGTACCGATCGCAACAAAAGCAAGAGGCATGCCGCAAAACAAAGCAAAATCGGTGCCATGGAGTGGGACGGACGACTCGCAGGGGGCAGAGGAATGAGAAGGCAAGAAGGTCGGGGAGTCGGAGCGTAAGCGCTGGGCCCGGGCTTGTCGAGCGTTCATGCCCTTCCGCCTTCTTCCTGCCTTCTCTTGCAGGCGGGATGCCGGCCCGTTCAACGGGGGGCGGATTGACGGCGGATCTCGTGCAGGACGATGCCGGCGGCTACGGACACGTTGAGCGAATCGACCTTGCCGAAAAGCGGGATGGAAAGAAGGACGTCGCAATGCTTCCGGACGAGCGGCCTCAACCCCTTCCCCTCGCTTCCCATGACGAGACCGATGTCGCCTTCAAAGCGCGCCGATTCCAGTCGGGTGTCCGCCACGGCATCGGCTCCATAGACCCAGAACCCTTTCTCTTTCAGAAAGTCGATGGCCTGCGTGAGGTTCACGACCCGGGCGACCGGGACGTGGGCGGCGGCGCCGGCCGAGGCCTTGATCACGGCGGGTGTCACGGCGGCGGCGCGGTCCCGGGGGATGACCACCCCTCCGGCGCCGAAGCAGTGAGCCGACCGGATCAGGGAGCCCAGATTCTGCGGGTCTTCGATCCCGTCGAGCAAGAGGACCAGGCCGCCCGCAAAGGCGGGATGGCGGTTGGCGGCGACGGTCTCGAGGTCTGCATAGGCATATTCCCCGCAGAGGCAGAGGATGCCCTGGTGGGCTGACGTGCCCGCCTGGCGGTCCAGGGCCTCGCGCCTTCGGGTCTCCACCGGCACGCCCCGGGCCGCGGCCAGCTCGAGGATCCGCTTCAGATCGTCGCCGCGGCGTCCCTCGGCAATCACGAGTCTGCGCACATCGGCGCCCTCGCACCCGAGGATTTCCGAGACGGGGTTGATGCCATATAGGATCTGCATATCAGAATGGCGGATGGCTTAGGGCAAAGGGCTAATGGCAGCTTCGGAGAATGCGGCTCCGCAGGAGCCGCGACGGATCAGACCGAATAGACCGTATTACTTCCGGTCCGCCAATCCCAGGGCGATCTCCTCGACGATCCGGTCGGCCGCCTCGACGGGGTCCTTTGCCAGGCGTATGGGGCGCCCGACGACAATGTAGTCGGCGCCGTTACGGATCGCCCCGCGGGGGGTGTCGATCCGTTTCTGGTCGTCTTTTTCCACCTCGCCGCCGCCCGGGCGGATGCCGGGCGTCACGATGGCGAAGTCGGGCCCGCAGGCCTTCCGAATGGAATGGATATCCTGGGGGGAGGCCACCACCCCGCCCACGCCGGCCCGGTGCGCCCCGGCGGCGAGATGGGCCGCCAGCGACCGGGTCGTCCGCGGGATGCCGAGATCGGCGAGATCCCCGTCGTTGAGACTCGTCAGCACCGTCACGGCCAGGACCAGGGGTTTCTCCACGCCGGCCTCGCGCGCCGCCCGCGCCACGGACTGGACGGTCTTCTCCATCATCTCCCGGCCGCCGAGGGCGTGAAGGTTGAACATGGCGACCCCGAGCTTGACGGCCCCCTCGGCGGCCTTTGCCACCGTGTTGGGGATGTCGTGAAACTTGAGGTCCAGAAAGACCCTCCCCCCGAGGCCCTGGATGCGGCGGACGATCTCGGGGCCGAAGTGCGTGAAGGCCTCCTTGCCGATCTTGTAGACCCCGACATGATCGCGCAGGCACTCGACCCACTGCAGGGTCTCATCGATGCCGTCGCCCATGTCGAGGGCAAAAATGAGGCGTGAACGCGCGTCTCTATTCGGAGTCATCCTCGTCTCCGATGAATCCCATGTCGTCGCCGATCTGCCGTGCCTGCTCCTCGACCCTGTCCAGCAGCTCGGGATGGGAGTATCTCACCTTGCCCGCCGCCACCTCGCGAAGCGCCGTGACCACGGGCTTGTTGTCGCGGTGGTCCACCAGGGGCTGCGACCCCTTGAGCAGCTGGCGGGTCCGCTGGCCCGCCAGGATCACGAGGGCAAAGCGGTTTTTCGCATTCTTCAACGCGTCTTCAACGGTCACTCTTGCCATATCTACATACCTCCGGATCGCTCAAAGAACGGTTTTATCTTCTCCATCATCCGTTCCCGCCTGCACGCGGCCGCCAGGTATACGGCCCGCAGGCGGTCGATGGCCGCATCCAGTTCGTCATTCACGATAATATAATCATACCACACGATCTCCCGAATCTCACGAAGCGCATTGTCGAAGCGCCTCCGGATCGTCTCTTCCGTCTCGGAGCCCCGACCCCGGAGGCGCCGCTCGAGCTCCCCGATGGAGGGAGGAACGATGAACACGAAGATGCCCCCCGGACAGGCCTTCTTCAGCGCGCGGGCCCCTCGGGTGTCCACGTCGAGCAGCAGGTCGTTCCCCCTGAGGGCCTCCTCCATGGCCTCGCGGGAGGTCCCGTAGAGCTTCCCGTAGTTCTCGGCCCACTCGACCAGGTCGCCGCGGCGGATCCGCTCGCGGAACTCGGCCTCGCAGACGAAGTGGTAATCCTCCCCATCGACCTCGGAGGGCCGCCGCGGCCGCGTCGTGAGGGAGACGGAAAAGCGGAGCCGCGGAAACATGGCACGCAGGGCCTTGCAGACGGAGGTCTTGCCTGACCCCGAGGGGCCCGTCACGGCGATCAATATCCCTTCCCCTTGCGGACGGCTACTCGACATTCTGGGCCTGTTCCCTCAGCTTGGCCAGTTCGCTCTTGAGTTCGATGACGTCCCGCGCGATGGCGATATCGTTGCTCTTCGAGCCGATCGTGTTGACCTCGCGGCCCATCTCCTGAAGCAGGAAATCGAGCTTGCGCCCGATGGCGTCGCCTCCCCTGAGCAGTTTTTCCATCTGGCTGACGTGGCTCTCGAAGCGCACGATTTCCTCGGTGATGTCGCTCTTCTCGGCCAGCAGGGCCACTTCCTGGCTCAGCCGCACGGGGTCCATCTCGAGACCTTCCGTCAGCTCCCGGATCCGCTCCTGCAGACGCTGCTTGTATTCCAGGACGGTCTTCGGCGCCCGGGCCTTGGCCGATTCGAGGCAGCGCTTCAGGGTGTCGAGCCGTGCCAGGAAGTCCTTCTCGAGGATCTCGCCCTCGGTGCCGCGCATCCGGATGAGGGCGTCGAGGGCCCCGTCGAGGGTCTTCCGGAGCTCTCCCCAGGCCGCTGCCGGATCGAAGCGCGTCTCCGAGGGGACGTAGATCTCCTTGAAACGAGCCAGGGTCCCCAGCTCGACCCGGTCATCCAGGCCCAGCTCCTCCTTGATCCTGAGAAGAAGCGAGTGGTAATTCCGGAGCAGCGGCAGGTTCAGGCTGTACTGCACGCCGCTGTCTCCCCCGGATTCCGCGTCGGCCTGGACGCTCACCTCGATGCGGCCGCGGAAAATCCGCTCGCCCACCCGTTTCTTGATGTCCACCTCGAGCGAAGACAGCGCGTTGGGAAGTCGCGTGATGATCTCGATGTAGCGGTGGTTGAGCGATTTGATCTCGACGATCCACTTGCGCCCATCGATCTGCGCCTCTGCCCTCCCGTAACCGGTCATGCTTAACATAAAAACTCCCGGCGCATGGCATAGGGCCAAGGGCTAAAGGTAAAGGAAGAAAATATTATTATAGCTTTTTGCTCTTTGCTCTTGCCCTTCGCCCTTTGCCTTTAGCCTGTCACCTGCTTCAACTGCATTCTGTATCGTCTTCGCAGCCCGTTGAGCATCCTGATCGTCCGCTCCGCCCGGTAGTCGGGATAGGTCCATTCGAAGGGCCGGTACGTCTCCTTCCGGTACTCAAGCGTCAGGTCCGCATAGATGCCCCGGCCGAGATAGGGCCGGTGCGAGAACCCCTTCCCCGTGGCGAGAATGAAGTGCTGCCTGGCCACATATCCGGGGTCGATGTTGACCCGCCGGGCCCCGCCCTCCCGAAACTCTTCCTCGAGGCCATTCGTACAGAGCTTGACAGCAGGCAGCTCGTCCGGACGGATCAGCCGCTCGAAGCTCACGAACCGCCGGAGCAGCGCCCCACCCATCTCCGCGGCGTAGTAGTCCGTGTAGTCGAAGGGTAGGACCTCGCTGACGTAGTCCGGTTCTCCGAAATGCCGCGCGAGCCTCCCGATCGTCTCCGCCATCAGGCCCCGATCGGCGGCGATGACGCTGACGAGCAGCTTCACGGGGTCGGGCTCTTTGGGCTTGCTCATCGGATCCGGTCTATTCCGTCTGTTCCGTCCATCCGGTCTGTTCCGTCGAAGGATGGGGGATTGATAAACTTCCTTGAACTTTTGAACCCCTGAACCCTTGAACCCATTTGTCAGACCACTCTCTTGAGTTCTGCCGGCGACACCGTTGCCGTGCCGATCTTGCCCACGACGATCCCCGCCGCCTTGTTGGCCAGGTAGGCCGCCTCGCGAAAAGAGGCCCCGGAGGCGAGCGACAGGGCGAAAATCCCGATGGCCGTATCCCCCGCACCGGTCACGTCGAAAACCTCCTTGGTCTCGGCTGGGATGTGGACATCCCGCCCCCCGCGCTCGAAGAGATCCATGCCCGCCTCGCCGCGCGTGATGAGCACCGCCCGGAACCCGAATCGCCTGATGATTTCCCGGCCGATCCGGGTGATCCCGGCACGGCGGCCCTCGTTGAGCTCATGCGTGTTTTCGACCCCTACGGCGCGCCCGGCCTCGTGGTGGTTCGGCGTGATGGCGTCGAAATCCCGGTAGACGGCGAAATCGGTCCGCTTCGGGTCGACGCAGACCGGGACGCTTCGCCCTGCCACGATCCGGCGGACCCCGTCCAGCAGGCGGTCGGTCACGATCCCCTTGTTGTAGTCGGAGATCACGATGGCCTGTACGTCGTCGAGGACGGACAGGACGTACCGCACGATGCGGTCGGCGCTGTCGGGCCGGACGACGTGCCGGCTCTCCCGGTCGTAACGGACCATCTGCTGCCCGTGGGCGACGATGCGCGTCTTGACCGTCGTGGGCCGCTCGCTTTCCTGAACGAGCCCGTCCGTATCGACTTTCATCTGTTGAAGCTTCGCCTTGAGCCAGTCACCGATCCCGTCCGAGCCGATCACCCCTGCAACGGCCACCCTGCCCCCGACGGCGTGGATGTTGCTCACCACGTTGCCGGAGCCGCCCATCATGAGGTTCTCTTTCGTCACCTCGACGACGGGGACAGGGGCCTCCGGGGAGATCCGGGAAACCTTGCCCCAGATGAAGTGGTCCACCATGAGATCGCCGAGGACGAGAACCCTCGAAGCGGGGTAGTTCCCGATGATCTCCAATGCCCGCTTCCGGCTGACGAGTCTCTTTGTCGTCCTGTCCACGGTCTCCTCGATGCTCCTCAAAGACTCCCTCGCCTGACTCCAGACCAGAGGGTAAGAAGGTGGGAAGGTGAGAAGGTTGGAGAAGCGGTGCGTATTTGGCCGGGGCACGGCTTGTCCAGCCTTCTTGCCCTCTTACCCTCTCACCTTCTCCTTTTACTCACGCCACCTTGCTGCGAAAATACGGCAGCACGCGCCTCAGCCCCTCGTCCAGCGCCACCTTCGGCTCCCAGCCCAGCAGTTCCCTCGCCTTGCCGATGTCGGGCCGCCGCACCTTCGGGTCGTCCTCGGGCAGTTCGCGGTGGACGATCCCGCTTGCCGACCCCGTCACCGCCAGCACCCGCCGGGCCAGCTCCAGCAGCGTGATCTCTTCGGGGTTGCCCAGGTTGACCGGGTTCACTTCCTCGGAATTCAGGAGACGGAAGATCCCGTCGACCAGGTCGTCGACGAAGCAGAAGCTCCGGGTCTGCGTGCCGTCACCGAACACGGTCAGATCCTCCCCGCGGAGGCTCTGCCCCATGAACGCGGGCAGCGCCCGCCCGTCGTGCAGCCGCATGCGGGGGCCGTAGGTGTTGAAAATCCTTACGATCCGAACCCGGACGCCGTGATACCGGCAGTAGGCCATCGTCATGGCCTCGGCAAACCGCTTTGCCTCGTCGTAGACGCCCCGGGGTCCCACGGGGTTGACGTTGCCCCAGTAATCCTCCCGCTGGGGACTGACCAGGGGGTCCCCGTAACACTCCGACGTCGAGGCCAGGAGGAATCGGGCCCCCTTGGCCTTTGCCAGGCCGAGGGCCTTGTGCGTGCCCAGGGAACCCACTTTCAGGGTCTGGATGGGCATCTTCAGATAATCGATCGGACTGGCGGGCGAGGCGAAGTGCAGGATGTTGTGGAGCGGCCCGTCGACGTGCAGGTAATTCGTCACATCGTAGCGGATAAAGCGGAACCGCTCGTGCCCCATCAGGTGGGAGATGTTTTCCATGTCGCCGGTCAGAAGGTTGTCGTAGCAGATGACCTCGTGACCCTTTTCAATCAGGAAATCGCACAGATGGCTTCCGAGAAAGCCCGCCCCGCCGGTGATCAGTGTCCGTTCCATAGAGCTGTGGAGCAACCTTCCGATGGACGTGATGCTTGAGGGAGAGGAATACTAGTACCAGATGCCTGTTTTGTCAATGTTTTTCTGCCCCAGCGGCCCCTGCCGGACGGCCGCCCGAAGGCCCGGGGGGGATTCGCGCCGGCCGCCGCTGGCCCAAATCATCCTTGACACAGGGGCAAATAAAATATAGTGAAATTCACTTTGTTCCTGCATGCGGGCCTCAAAGGCCGATTGCAAATCAGCCATTCCTGGGACGGACGATGGAAGACAGCGACCTCTTGAAGGTGAGGAAGGACAAGATCGAGGCCCTCACCGCTTCGGGCGTGGAAGCCTATCCCAACGACGCAAAGGTGACCCATCTCTCCGCAGAGCTCCACGCGGCCTTCGGGCAGATGGACAACGAGGCGCTCGAGAAGGTGACGGAACGTTTCGCCATTGCCGGCCGGGTGATGGCAATCCGCAATTTCGGCAAGGGGGCCTTTATCGCCATCCAGGACCGCAAAGGGCGGATCCAGGCCTTTATCCGCAAGGACAGGCTCGGCGACGAGCTCTTTGCCCTGTTCAAGACGATCGACGTGGGCGATATCGTCCACCTCGCGGGCCGGGTCATCAAGACGCGAACGGGGGAACTCACGGTCGAGGCCGAGGGGCTGAGGCTCCTCACCAAGTGCCTGCGGCCCCTGCCGGAAAAGTGGCACGGGCTGACGGACGTGGAGATCCGCTACCGACAGCGCTACCTCGACCTGGTCGTCAACCCGAAGGTCAAGGATGTCTTCGAGGCGCGCAGCCGGATCATCCGGTTCATCCGGACGTTCCTGCACGACCGGGACTTCCTCGAGGTGGAGACGCCCATGATGCAGCCCATGGCCGGGGGGGCCATGGCCAAGCCCTTCAAGACGCACCACAACGCCCTGGGGCAGGACCTCTACCTGCGGATCGCGCCGGAGCTCTACCTCAAGCGGCTCGTCGTGGGCGGGATGGAGCGGGTCTTCGAGCTCAACCGCAATTTCCGCAACGAGGGGGTCTCGACGCTGCACAACCCCGAGTTCACCATGATCGAATTCTACATGGCCTACGCCACGTACGAGGACCTCATGACGCTCACCGAGGAGATGATCACCTCGCTCGTCCGGGACCTCTTCGGGACCCTGAAGATCGCCTACCAGGGGACGGAGTTGGACTTCACGCCCCCCTGGCGCCGGGTATCCGTCCGGGAGGCCCTCGTCCGATACGCGGGGCTCGACCCCGCCGCCTTGGACGACCGGGGCGGGGCGCTCCGGGAGGCCGCGAAGCGCGGGCTCCTTTTCGAGGACAGGGAGCCTCTGGGCAAGATCCTGATGGCGATCTTCGACGAGACCGTGGAGGAAAAGCTCATTCAGCCCACGTTCGTGACCGGCTACCCCCTCGAGGTCTCCCCGCTGTCGCGGAAGAACACGCAAAACCCCGAGATCGTGGACCGCTTCGAGCTTTACATCCACGGCCGGGAGATCGCCAACGCCTTCTCCGAGCTCAACGACCCGGCGGACCAGAAGAACCGCTTCCTCATGCAGCTCGAACAGCGCGAAGCCGGAGACGAGGAGGCCCACGGGATGGACGAGGACTACATCCGGGCCCTCGAGTACGGGATGCCCCCCACCGCGGGCGAGGGGATCGGGATCGACCGGTTGGTCATGCTGCTCACCGACTCTCCGTCGATCCGCGACGTGATCCTCTTCCCCCACCTGCGCCGCCGGGAGGCGGGGGAGCAGAAGGCAGAAGGTGAGAACGTGGGAGGGTAAGACGGTCGGAAGGCCCGGAAGATTTCCGACCTTCTCACCTTCTCAACCTCTTACCCTCTTCTTTTTTGAAGAGGGTCATAAATCTTGCAAGCAATAGTAAGGAAGGGTTACACTCCGGCCCATCATGCCCTACGAATTTTTTGTCAGCCTTCGGTATCTCCGGGCCAAACGGAAACAGGTCTTCGTTTCCATCATCACCTTCATCTCCATGGCAGGCATCCTCCTGGGGGTTGCGGCCCTCATCATCGTGCTGGCCGTCATGAACGGCTTCGAGAAGGAACTGCGCGACAAGATCCTCGGGATCAACGCCCACATCATTCTCATGGAGTACACGGGCCCCATGAAGGACCACGGACGCATCCAGCGGGAGATCGCCTCCGTGCCGGGGGTCGTCGCCTCCACGCCGTTCATCTACAGCCAGGCGATGCTGAAAAACGGCGACAGCGTGAGCGGTATCGTGATGCGGGGCCTCTCGCCGGCGGACGCCCGTGACGTGATCAACCTGGGCCGGATGCTGGAGGGCCGCCTGGAGAACCTCTCGGCGCAGGGGCGCGAGGCGCTGAAGATCCCCGGGGTCCTGGCAGGCGTCCCGGGCATTGTCCTCGGGAAGGAGCTGGCCCGGCACGTCGGGGCATCCCTGTTCGACGCGGTCCACATTGTCTCGCCCCAGGGGATCGCCACCCCTCTGGGGATGGTCCCCCGGATGAAGAAGTTCGTCGTCGTGGGCATCTTCGAGTCCGGCTTCTACGAGTACGACTCGACGCTGGCCTACACGTCGCTTGCGGACAGCCAGGAGTTTCTCGGCCTGGACGACCGGGTCACGGGCCTTGAAATAAAAGTGGAGAACATCTATAAGGCTAGGGAAATCGCCGGCGCGATCGAGATGAAACTGGGTTACCCCGCCTGGGCGAGGGACTGGATGAAGATGAACCGCAACCTCTTCGCGGCCCTGCGCCTGGAGAAGCGTGTCATGTTCATCATCGTGGGCCTCATCGTGCTCGTGGCGGGCTTCAACATCATCTGCACGCTTATCATGGTGGTCATGGAAAAGACCAAGGACATCGCGATCCTGAAGTCCATGGGCGCCACGTCTAAGAGCATCATGAAGATCTTCATGCTCCAGGGGGTGATCATCGGGGGCATCGGCACGTTCCTGGGAACCGTCCTGGGGCTCGCGGTCTCCTGGAACATCGGGCCCATCACGCGGTCCATCGAGAACCTCTTCGGGTTCAAGATCCTGCCCGGGGACGTCTACTACCTGAGCGAGCTGCCGGCGCTCGTCAACTACGAGGACGTGGCCGTCATCATCACGGGCAGTCTTCTCGTCAGCCTGCTGGCGACGATCTACCCGGCCCGGAACGCGTCCAGGCTTGATCCCGCGGAGGCAATCCGGTATGAGTAGGGCGGCGGCCGGCCGGATCGAGATCCGGGACCTCGGCAAGACCTACATGATGGACGGCGCCCGGATCGAGGCCCTCAAGGGGGTCAACCTCGACGTCGTCCGTGGCGACTCGCTTGCCATCCTCGGCGTCTCGGGGGCGGGCAAGAGCACGCTGCTGCACATCCTGGGTACGCTGGACCACCCGACGGAGGGAACCTTTCAATACGACGGGGTGAGCATCTTCGACTGGAGCGAGAAGAAGCTGGCGGAGTTCCGAAACCGCAAAGTGGGGTTCGTCTTCCAGTTCCATCACCTGCTGCCGGAGTTCACGAGCCTCGAGAACACGATGATGCCCGCGCTCATCGCCGGGCTCTCCCGCAGCGAGGCGCGCAGGAAGGCCGAGGCCATCCTCGACGAGGTAGGGCTGACGGAGCGGAGGACCCACAAACCCGGGGAGCTCTCGGGGGGCGAGCAGCAGCGGGTCGCCGTCGCAAGGGCCCTCGTGATGGAGCCCGAGATGCTCCTGGCCGACGAGCCCACGGGCAACCTGGACACGGAAACGGGAACGCGGATCCACGAGATGCTCGCGCATCTGAACCGGACCCGGGGAATCACGCTCGTCGTGGTTACCCACAACCAGTCGCTGGCAGAACGCATGTCGCGATGCATCGGCCTGCGCGACGGACGGATCGTGAAGGGCAAGTGATATGACCGCAACCGGAAAATCCCGAGCACTGGTGTTCCTCGTTCTCCTCGCTTGCCTGCTCGCCGCGCCCGCGGCGGCCCTCGCACAGAGGATCGCCGTCCTGCCCTTCGACATCTACAGCGAGCGGGACGCGACCCTGTTGCGCAATGCCATCTACAACAGCATGACCCTCGAGCTCGGGAAGGTTCGGACGGTCCAGATCGTCCCGAGAGAAGAATTCGCCGCGCTCATCGGCGGGAAGAAAGCCGACGAGGGGCTGGCGGTCTCCGTGGGAAGACAGGTAAAGGCCGACTACGTGATCCTCGGCAGCCTCACCCAGCTCGGCACGCGGGTGAGCCTCGACGCTAAGGCCATCAACGTGGAAACGAGCGCCGCGATCACGGGCCTGTTCGCCCAGGGGACGGGCATCGAGAACACGGGGACCTTTGCGGCCCAGCTCGCGCGGGAGATCCTTGCCCGGGTCTCGGGCAGGCAGGTCGTCGCCCGGGTGGAGCTGTCGGGCAACCGCCGGATCGAGAACACCGTCATCTTCAACACGCTCAAGAGCGCAAAGGGAAAACTCTTTTCGGAGGAGGACCTCTCGGCCGACATCCGGGCCATCTACCGCACGGGCTATTTCAGCGACGTGAAGGCCGACGTGAAGGATTCGCCGGAGGGCAAGGTGATCACCTTCCTGCTGGACGAGAGGCCCTTCGTCAACGACATCCGCATCAAGGGTAATGACGCCCTCAAGTCCGACGACATCCGGGGGGTCCTGTCGTTCAAGGTCAAGCAGGTCTACAATCCCGACAGGATCAAGGCCGACACGGACAAGATCAAGGGGCTCTACGACGACAAGGGGTACTTCAACGCCGAGATCGACTTCTCGACCGAGAAGGTCAGGGAACGCGACGTCAACGTCATCATCGACATCAGGGAAAACGACCTCCTCTACGTGAAGACCATCGAGTTCGTGGGAAACCAGGCCTTCACGGACAAGGAGCTGAAGAAGCTCATGGAAACCTCGGAGTGGGGCCTGTTCTCCTGGATCACGGACTCGGGGCTCCTCAAGAAGGAGAAGCTCCGCGATGGCGTCAACCGGGTAAAGGTCTTCTACATGAACAACGGCTACATCCAGGCCCAGGTCGGCGAGCCGGAGATCACGCACGACAAGAAATGGATCTACGTGAAGATCGCGGTATCCGAGGGCAGGCAGTTCAAGGTCGGCAAGGTCGAGATCACGGGCGACACGATCTCCGTGCCGAGGCAGGAACTGCTCGACAAGCTCACCATACACCGGAAGGACTACTACGACCGGGAAGCCATCGCCAAAGACCTCGATTACCTCACGCGGATGGCCCAGAATGACGGGTATGCCTACGCCGAGATCACGCCGAGGACCCAGACACTGGAAGACGAGCAGAAAGTCGACGTCACCTACAACATCAAGAAGGGCGGCCTCGTCTACTTCAACCGGATCAACATCACGGGCAACACGAAAACGCGAGACAAGGTCATTCGAAGGGAGCTGGCCTTCACGGAGGGGGAGCTCTACAGCAGCGACAAGCTCAAGAGCAGTTATGCGCGGCTCAACCGGCTGCGCTACTTCGAGGAGGTCAACTTCCAGACGGCGAAAGGGCCCGAGGAAAGCCTGACGGACATCACGATCGGCGTCAAGGAGCGCCCCACGGGGATGTTCTCGGTGGGGGCCGGCTACAGCGGCCAGAGCGGCGCGATGCTCATGGCCCAGATCGCCCAGCAGAACCTCTTCGGCCGGGGCCAGAGTTTGAGCCTGCAGACTTCCCTGGGGACGGAGCAAAGCACGATCATCCTCTCCTTTACCGAACCGTACGTCTTCGACACGCCCCTCTGGATGAAGACGGAAATCTGGAAGGCCACACAGGAATTCGATACCTACGATTTGGACTCGAAGGGGCTGGGCCTCACATTCGGCTACCCCCTCTGGGAGAGGGTCTTCGGCTCTGTCGGATACAGGATCTCGGTTAACAACGTTAAGGACGTTCTGGGCACGGCCTCTCAGACCATCAAGGACCAGGAGGGAGAGAGGACGCAGAGCGGAATCCTGACGGCCCTGTCCCGCGACTCCACCGACGATTCGATCTTCCCGACCACGGGCTCCCGCAACCGCCTGGGCGCCGACTTCTACGGGGGCATCCTCGGGGGTGACGTCTCGTTCGGGAAATACAACGGCTCCTCCTCGTGGTTCTTCCGGGTGCCCCCCTTCGGGGAGGACCTCGTGTTTTCGCCCCGGGCACGCATCGGTTACATCCAGGCCCTCGAAGGCAAGGAGGTACCGGTCTGGGAACGCTACATCCTGGGAGGGATCAACTCCATCCGGGGACTCAAGGACGTGGGGCCCCGCGACCCCGTGACGAGAGACATCATCGGCGGCACGACCATGCTGCTCTTCAACTTCGAGTTCATCTTCCCCATCATCAAGAACGCGGGCATGAAGGGGGTTGTCTTCTTCGACACGGGCAACGCCTGGGACTACGATTATGACCTTGGGGACATGCGGAAAACCTGCGGGGCCGGCATCCGATGGTACTCCCCCATCGGGCCGCTTCGCCTCGAGTGGGGCTACGTCCTGGACCGCAAGGAGGGGGAGCCGGCCTACCGCTGGGACTTCACCATCGGGTGGTTTATGTAAAGGACGGGCTAAAGGCGAAAGGCTAAAGGCTAAAGGGAATTTGGAGAAAAAATCTGCTTCCTCAAGCCCCTTTGCCCTAAGCCCTTTGCCCCTCGCCATTTAAATCGGCGAAAGGCATAAGGGAAGAGGGAAACGATCCACTTCCTCAAGCCCCTAAGCCCTTTGCCAATATTTTCAAGGAGAACAAATCATATGAAAAAACATCTGACCCTCGCCGTCCTTCTGGCCGTCGCCCTCGTTTTCGCGCTGTCGGCCTCGGAGGCGGCCGCCCAGAAGATCGGCTTCATCAACATGCGCGTCATCCTCCACGACTCCGAGGCCGGCAAGAAGGCGCAGGCCGAGATGAAAAAGGTCGTCGAGAAGAAGAAGGCCGACATCGCCAAGAAGGAAGAGGAGCTCAGGAAGCTCAAGGACGATCTCGAGAAGCAGAAGTCGGTGCTCACGGCGGAGGCCTACCGGGACAAGGAGGCAAGCTACCAGGTCAAGTTCCGCGACTACCAGCGGATGGTGCAGGACGCCAACGAGGAGCTGGCAAAGAAGGAACAGGCCATCACGGCCAGGATGATCCCCGAGGTCCTCAAGATCGTTGAAGAACTGGGTAAGAAAGGCAACTACGACGCTATCCTCGACCTCAACAACCCCGTCATCGTCTACCATGACAAGGAGGACAACCTCACAAAGAAGATCATCGAGGAGTACAACAAGAGCACCGGGAAATCCTCTTCCGCCCCCGCCAAGGGCAAGAAGTAACAGGTCGAGCCGGGACAGAGAACATCCATGGGGAAGACGCTCTCCGAAATCGCCGCGTTTCTGCAGGGCTCCGTCGTGGGCGACGGCGCCGTCGAGATCCGCGACATCAGGGGACTCGACGAGGCAGGCGAAGGGGATCTAACGTTCCTCGCCAACCCGAAGTACCGCAAGAAGATCGCCGCGACGGCCGCCTCGGCGATCCTGGTGTCGGCCCCCGTCGAGGGGGCGGGGAAGAACTTCGTCGTCGTGAAGGACCCCTACGCGGCCCTTGCCCGTCTGCTTGCGCTCTTCTACCCCGAAGAACGGGACTTCCAGGGGGTGAGCCCCGATGCCTTCATCGACCCCGGGGCCGCCGTGGCAGAGGGGGCAACGATTTACGCCGGGGCGTTCGTGGGCAGGGGCGCCCGGGTCGGACGGGGCTCCGTGCTCTATCCCGGGGTCTATCTCGGGCAGGGCGCCGCCGTGGGCGAGGACTGCGTCCTGTACCCGAACGTGACGGTCTATCGCCGCTGCCTCATCGGAAACCGCGTAATCCTCCATGCGGGCGTCGTCGTGGGAAGCGACGGGTTCGGCTTCGCCAATCCCGGCATCGAGAACCGCAAGGTCCCCCAGGTGGGGATCGTCCAGATCGACGACGACGTCGAGGTCCAGGCCAACACCACGATCGACCGGGGCACCCTGGGCAGGACCTGGATCCAGCGCGGGGCCAAGATCGATAACCTCGTCCAGATCGCCCACAACGTCGTCATCGGCGAGAATTCGATCGTCGTGGCCCAGGTGGGCATCTCGGGCAGCACCCGCCTCGGCAGGCGCGTCATCATCGGCGGCCAGGCAGGGCTCGTCGGCCACATCCACGTCGGCGACAACGTCATGATCGCGGCCCGGGCCGGCATAAACAAGGACATCCCCGCATCGCGCATCATGTCCGGCGCCCCGGCCGTCCCGCACCAGGACTGGCTGCGCCTCAACGCCCACATCATGCGCCTGCCCGAGATGCACAAGACCGTCCAGGAGCTCCGCCGAAAGGTGGATGAACTGGAGAAGAAACTCAACCCATGACCCCCCGGGCGCAAGAGGCAGCCGGACGGAATCGACGTCCTGTTCCGGCCCCGCGCCTTTCGCTGTGAGCCTTACGCCGTAAAGGAACGAAGATGAACATACACCCTTCCGCAGTCATATCGCCCGACGCGAAAATCGCCGAGAGCGTGGAAATCGGCCCGTTCAGCGTGATCGGGCCCGGCGTCACGATCGGGAAAGGAACCATCATCGGGCCCAGCGTCGTCATCCAGAGCCACACGGACATCGGCGAGAACAACCGCATCTTCCAGTTTGCCTCCATCGGGGCCCCGCCCCAGGACCTCAAGTACCGCGGGGAGGAAACGCGCGTCGTCATCGGGAACAACAACACGATCCGGGAGTTCGTGACGATCAACCGATCCACCACGGCCGACATCGGCGTGACGAAGATCGGCAACAACAACCTGATCATGGCCTATTGCCACGTGGCCCACAACTGCCTGCTCGAGGACAACATCGTCATGGCCAACGCGGCCAACCTCGCCGGGCACATCCACGTGGAGCGCTTTGCCATCATCGGCGGGCTGACGGGCATCCACCAGTTTTCCCGGATCGGTCAGCACTGCATCATCGGCGGGGCCTCCGCGGTGACCAAGGACGTCCCCCCTTACACGACGGCCGCGGGCCACTACGCATCGCTCTACGGCCTCAACCTCATCGGCCTGAAACGAAGGGGCTTCCCCGAGCAGACCATCGCCGCCCTGAAGCAGGCCTACAGGATCTTCTTCCGGTCGTCGCTCACCGTCGCGAAGGCCGTCGAGAAGGCCCGTGCCGAGCTCCCCGACCTTCCCGAGGTGCGGACCTTCATCGGGTTCATCGAGCAGTCCAAGCGGGGCGTCACGCGCTGAAGCAGGACAACTCGTGACAGGCCCCGCGGATTGCCCCGAATTTCGTTCGTGCCTGAATCATGCGAAGGCAGGAAGCGAGGAAGAGCGGAGTGGATTGATTCTTTTTTCCTAACGACCGATCTTCTTGACTTCCGCTTTTCGTTTCCAATAGCCTGCAACGTCTCAGGGAGTCTCGGACAATCGATACGCTATGAGTAAACAGATACGAATCGGAGTGGTGGGGATCGGGCACCTCGGGAACTACCACCTCCAGAAATACGGAAAAATCGAAAACGTGAAAATCGTCGGTGTTTCCGACCTGGACCGGTCGAAGGCCGACAGGGCTGCGGCGGCGTTCGGGTGCACGGTCTTTGCCGATCACCGCGAACTCGTGCAGCACGTGGACGCCGTGAGCGTCACCGTCCCCACCGGGGCCCATCACGCCGTGGCACGGGACTTTCTCGCGGCAGGCAAGGACGTGCTGATGGAGAAGCCCTTCACGGCCACCCTGGAAGAGGCCGACGACCTCATCGCCCTGGCTGCGGCGAGGGCCCTCGTCCTGCAGGTGGGCTTCATCGAGCGGTTCAACCCGGCCATCGTCGCGCTCGACAAGGTGATCCGGCAGCCCCTCTTCATCGAGTCGCACCGCCTCCACCCCTACGTCGAGCGGGGCACCGATGTGGACGTCGTGCTCGACCTCATGATCCACGATCTCGACCTCATCCTCCACTACGTGCGCTCCCCCCTTATGAACATGGAGGCCGTCGGGGTGTCCGTCCTCTCCGACAAGGTCGACATCGCCAACGTGCGGCTCACCTTCGAGAACGGCTGCGTGGCCAACATCACGGCGAGCCGGGTCACCCTCAAGCACATGCAGAAGCTGCGGTTCTTCGGCCTCGAGGGATACCACTCCGTCGATTTCGGCAAGCGCGAGGTCGTCTCGCTCGCGCGCAGGGAGAAAGAGGGCGGGAAAATGGAGATCGGCCTGAACGACGTCCGCGTCCATCAGCACGATCCCCTCGAGGCGGAGATCCGGGCGTTCGTCGACTGCGTCGTCCACCGGACGGAGCCCCGGGTCTCGGGGCTCGAGGCCCGGAAATCCCTCGAGCTTGCCCTGCTCATCAACGAGAAAATGAAGACGGGGAGGGATCTGAGGCTGTGAGGCCCGCAGTGCGAAAGACAAGCGCCCATTCCCGCCGACACCTCCGACGATGGTTCCTCCCGACATGAAAAACCGGCGAACGGTCCTGATCGTGGCGGGCGAGGCCTCGGGTGACCTGCACGGGGCGCGCCTCGTCCGCGAGATGAAGGCCATCGATCCTTCGCTTTCCTTCTGCGGCGTTGGCGGCCGCAACCTCGAGGCCGAGGGGGTCCGCCTCATCGCCCGCTCCTCCGAGATGGCCGTCGTGGGCCTGACGGAGGTCTTCTCGAAACTCCGCTTCATCGCCGGGGTCTACTTCCGGCTCCGCGGGATGCTCCGCGCCGGGAAACAGGATCTCGTCATCCTCATCGACTACCCCGACTTCAACCTTCGGTTGGCTTCAGAAGCGAAACGCGCGGGCGTCCCGGTCTTCTACTACATCAGCCCCCAGGTGTGGGCCTGGCGGAGAAACCGCATCCATCGCATCCGGCAGGTCGTGGACCGAATGGCGGTGATCCTGCCCTTCGAAAAGGAGGTCTACGCGGAAATGGGGGTCGACGTCGACTTCGTGGGACACCCCCTGCTGGACGCCGTGAATCGCTCGCGCAGCCGCACGGAGGCCCTGGCGGCTTTCGGCCTCCGGGATGCCCGGCCCATCGTGGCGCTGCTGCCCGGCAGCCGCGAGAAGGAGGTGACATCCCTCCTGCCCGAAATGGCGGGGGCGGCCGGGATCCTCGTCCGCGACTTCCCGGGCACGCAGTTCGTGCTCCCCCTTGCCGAAACCGTCGATCCCGCACTCGTGCAGGACATTCTCCGGGGGCATGCCGCCCCCGTGACCGTCCTGCCGGGCCAGATGTACGACGCCGTCGGCATCTCCGATGCGGCCATGGTGGCCTCCGGGACTGCGACCCTGGAGACGGCGCTGCTGGGGACGCCCATGGTCATCGCCTACCGGATCTCGCCGCTCACTGCCGCCGTCGGCAGACGGGTCATCCGGGTGAAGCACATCGGTCTCGTCAACCTCATCGCCGGCAAGACGCTGGTGCCCGAACTGGTCCAGGATGACGCGAACGCCGCAAGACTGGCCGCAGAGGTCAAGGCCATCCTCGCGGACCGTCAGCGCAGCGACGTCATGCGCAGTGAGCTGGCCGCCATCCGGAGAAAACTCGGCGAGCCGGGAGCCGCCCGCCGGGCGGCCGAACTGGCTGTCGACCTGTTGAAGCCGGGGGCCAGGGTACACGGGGGCGAGGGAGAAGGGGAAAAAACTTGACCCGACCCATAATCCTGCATAAAGACTACAGGCGTAAGGCTAAAGGTAGGATGTAGGAAATGAAATGATTTGTATCTTTTCGCCTTAAGCCCTCTGCCCTTCGCCCTTAGCCATTTTTTATTATGAAACTCTATTTACGACTCCTCCGGCTCGTCAAACCGCACACGCCGCGGTTCATCCTGGCGATGCTGTGCATGGCCGTGGTGGGCGCTGCCACCGCGGCGGCGGCCTACCTCGTCAAGCCGGCCATGGACGACATTTTCCTCGACCGAAACGAAGGGATGCTCATCCTCATCCCCCTGGCGGTGATCGCCCTCTACCTGCTCAAGGGGCTCTGCAACTACGGCCAGACGGTCCTGATGAGCCACATCGGGTTCCGCATCGTCACAGACCTCCGCAACGATCTCTACCGCCATATCCTGCGCCAGCCCCTGTCCTTCTTCACGAAGCACCCCACGGGAATCCTGATCTCGCGGGTCACCAACGACGTCACTTACCTGCAGGGCGCCGTATCGGAGGCGGTGACGAGCCTTTTGAAAGACTCCTTCACGCTGGCGGGCCTCGTCTTCGTCATCTTCTGGCGCGACTGGAAGCTCGCGATCATCGCCTCGCTCGTCTTCCCGCTGGCCGTCTGGCCCATCGCCCAGTTTGGACGCCGGATGCGGCGCATCGCCGCGGAGTCCCAGGTCTCCATGGGGGACCTCATCTCGCTGCTGCAGGAGACAATCACGGGCAACCGCATCGTCAAGGCCTTCGGCATGGAAGAGCACGAGAACCGGCGCTTCGCCAGGGAGAACGAGCGGCAGTTCAGGCTCACCATGAAGTCCGTCACGGTCCGCGCGATCTCGAGCCCCCTGATGGAATTCCTGGGCGGTCTCGGGATTGCGGCCATCATTTTCTGGGGTGGCTACCAGGTCATCGAGGGCACCTCCACGCCCGGGACCTTCTTCTCGTTTCTCGCGGCGCTGCTCATGCTCTACGAGCCCGTGAAACGCCTCACGAACGTCAACAACACGATTCAGCAGGGTCTCGCAGGCGCCGAGCGGATCTTCCAGGTCCTGGACACGGAGCCCGGCATCCGGAACCGTCCGGGGGCCGCGGAGCTTCCCCCTATCCGGGAGGGGATCTCCATCGAGGGCGTCACGTTCCGCTACGAAGAGGACCCTGTTTTGCGGGACGTGTCCCTGAAGATCCGGGCGGGCGAGGCGGTCGCCTTCGTCGGGATGAGCGGGGGCGGCAAGACGACCCTCGTGAACCTCATCCCCCGCTTTTACGATGTCAGCGAGGGCCGCGTCGCCATTGACGGAACCGACATCCGCGACGTGACGCTCGAGTCGCTGAGGGCTCAGATCGGGATCGTGACCCAGCAGACGATCCTCTTCAACGACACGGTCCGGGGCAACATCGCCTACGGCGACGTGCGCCGCAGCGACGAGGACGTCGTCCGGGCGGCCATGGCGGCCAACGCCCACGACTTCATCCAGAGGCTCCCGCAGGGCTATGACACGGTCATCGGCGAGCAGGGCGTGAAGCTCTCGGGCGGCGAGAGGCAGCGCATCTCCATCGCGAGGGCCCTGCTGAAGGACGCGCCGATCCTCATCCTCGACGAGGCCACCTCGTCGCTCGACACGGAGTCGGAGATCGAGGTGCAGGACGCGCTCGAGAAGCTGATGAGGGGCCGCACGACACTCGTCATCGCCCACCGCCTCTCCACGATCCGCAACGCCGACCGGATCGTCGCTCTCGTGGACGGGCGGATCGTCGAGGAGGGAACCCACGAGAGCCTCCTGGAGAAGAAGGGCGAATACTTCAAGCTGCACAACCTGCAGTTCAAGGACGAGGCGCAGGGGAAGAGCGGCCAGTGACCCGGTGCGGGCCGGCAGGCCCGTCCCGGGCCGCAGGGGGAGCAGGCCAGACGTGGAAGCCCTGATCCGAGACATGTGGGGGGAGCCCCGGAACGAGTTCCGCAAGCCCCTCCACATCTTTTTTTACCTGCTGTCGCTGCCCTACGGGGCCGCGGTCCGTGCCCGGAACCGCCTGTTCGACCTCGGCGTTTTGAAGCAGGAACGGATGGGCTGCCCCGTGGTGAGTGTCGGAAATCTCACCGTGGGCGGCACGGGCAAGACGCCCATGGTGATCAAGCTCGCGGCGATGCTGAGGGATCGGGGCCTTCGGCCTGCCGTGCTGAGCCGCGGCTATGGGGGGACGAACACATCCCCCGTGCTGGTCGTATCCGACGGCAGGCAGGTCCTCGCCGGGCCGGAGGAGGCGGGCGACGAGCCGGTCCTCATCGCCCGGCGCCTTCTCAACGTCCCTGTTCTGGCGGGCACGAAGCGGACGGTGACGGGACAATACGCGCGGGAGACCCTCGGCGCCGACGTGCTCGTCCTGGACGACGGATTCCAGCACCGCTGGATCCGCAGGGATCTCGACATCGTGCTGCTCGACAGCCGCGAGCCCCTGGGAAACGGGTTCCTCCTGCCGCGGGGCCCCCTGCGGGAGCCACCCGAGGCTCTCGAGCGGGCCGGCGTTGTCGTCTTCACGCGCTCGGAAAAGGAATTCGCGCAGGCGATCGACGAACGGATCGCCGGATGGCTCCCGGGGCGCCCGGTTTTGCGGACGCGCGTGAGACCGACGTCGCTCATCGGGTCGGACGGGAAAGAATCGTCCCTCTCATCCCTTGCGGGGAAGCGGGTCTTCGCCTTCGCAGGGATCGCGCAGCCCGACTCGTTCCGGCTGAGCATCGAATCCCTGGGAGGCCGCGTCGCCGGATTCATCGCCTTCGGGGATCATCACCGCTACACCGCGGAGGACATGCGACGGATAGAGCGAGAACTTGCCGAGACCGGGGCTGAGATCCTGCTCACGACGGAAAAGGACGGCGTGAAGCTATCGGCTATCGAGGCTCTCCGACAGCGGCTCAGCCTCCTGGCCGTCGAGACGGAAATCCTCGAAGGGGCGGACGCGCTGGAAACGGCGTTGCGCGTGTGTATCGGCGTCCGCTGAAGTATCGCTCATTTTCCATGCAGCCGCGGCCCGGACGAGGCGACGTGAAATGAAGAAGTCAAGAAGAGCGGAAGAGGGGCAGGATCAGGAACAGGAAACGAGATCATGGAACCGACGCGCACAACGGCATTTATCTTCTTTGCCTTCCGGCTGATCCCTCTCGGGCTGCGCCGGGCGATCTTCAAGGCCGTCTTCCGCCTCTTCTACCACGCCTCGGTGAGGCAGCGCGTCATCGCCCTGCACAACCTCCGGAACGCCTTCCCGGGAAAGAGCCTCGAGGAAATCGAGGAAATCGCAAAGGGCGTCTACCGCCACCTGGCCCTCGTGATGGCCGATCTGTTCGAGATGCCCTGGATCACCCGGGAGACCCTGCACAAGTGGGCCGACGCGGAGGGGCTCGAACACGTCGAGAAGGCCCTGGCCGGAGGGAAGGGTGTTCTTTCCGTCGTCGCCCACTTCGGCCATTGGGAGCTCATGACCGCTGCGGTGCCCCTGATGATCCGGCCTATGCAGATCGTCTACCGGCCTCTGGACAGCCCCGTCATGGACAACCTGTTGGGCTGGAGCCGGACGAAGCACGGCAACGCCCTCATCCCCAAGGGCGGCTCGGGGAAGCGGATCATCCGCCTGCTGCGCGATAATCACATCATCGGGATCCTGAGCGACCAGAACGTGGACACGCGAGAGGGCGTCTTCGTGGACTTCTTCGGCCGGCCCGCCTGCACCTCCGTCGGGACGGCCGTGCTCGCCCTGCAGTCGGGGGCTCCTGTCCTGCCGGCCTTCATGCCGCGGATGCCCGACGGGCGGTACCGGCTCATCATCCTGCCCCCCGTGGAGATCACCCGGACCGACGACTACGAATCGGATCTGCGCGTCAACACGCAGCGCTTCACGAAGGTGGTCGAGGACATGGTGAGAAAGTATCCCGACCAGTGGTTCTGGATCCACCAGCGGTGGAAGACGAAACCCTGGCAAGGGGCGTAGCCCCTTGCCAGAAGGTAAGAGGGTAAGAAGGTGAGAAACGACGGGAACAAACATGGAAAGAAAGAAAACGATTCGTCATTTCAGAGATCTGGAGGGTTACCAGCGCTCGTTTGCCTTAGCCGTCGAGATCTTCCAGATCAGCAAGAAATTTCCTTCAGAGGAACGCTACTCGCTCACGGATCAAATCAGAAGATCGTCACGTTCTGTTTGCTCGAATCTTGCCGAGGCCTGGCGGAAAAGGCGATATGTGGCAGTTTTCAAGAACAAGTTGACAGATGTGATGCAGGAAGCATCTGAGACGCAGAGCTGGCTGGAATTCTGCCTTGCCTGCAGTTATATAGATGAGGAGCAATTTAAAAAACTGGACAATGAATATGAGGAAATCATATCCATGCTGAACTCGATGGAGAGGAACGCAGGGAAATTCTGCTACTGAATTTCCATCCTTCTCACCCTCTCACCTTCTCACCTTCTCACGTTCGTTATGCAGAGCGCAGGCCATGGGTAAGGGAATCGACTTTGATCAACTGAAAAACGTGCTCATCCGTGGCACCAACTGGATCGGCGATGTCGTCATGACGTTTCCGGCGATCGCCGCCGTCCGCGAGACGCTGCCGAAGGCGCGCATTTCGGTTCTCGTGAAGCCCTGGGTGGCCGATCTCGTCCGGATGCACCCCGCCGTCGACGAGGTGCTGGTCTACGAGCGGCCGGGGCGGCACGAAGGCCTCTCCGGCATCCTCCGGCTCGCCCGGGAGTTGCGGGCCAGGCGGTTCGACGCGGCCGTTCTCCTGCAGAACGCCATCGAGGCGGCCGTCATCGCGCGGCTGGCCGGAATCCCTATCCGTGCCGGCTACAGCACTGACGCCCGGGGACTGCTCCTGACTCACCCGGTGACACTCGAGCCACGGGTCAAGGCTGTGCACCAGTCGCTGTACTACGTCGAGATGCTCAAGGCACTGGGATTTACGCCGTCCCGCGCACCCCTTGTCCTGACCCCGACGGAAGCGCAGAGGATCACGGGGGGGCAGCGCCTCGTGCGGCTCGGCATCGCCGGTCGGCGCCCGATCGTCGGGATGGCCCCTGGGGCGGCCTACGGGCCGGCCAAGCGATGGTTCCCGGAGCGGTTCGCGGCCGTGGCAGACCGCCTCGCGGAGAGATTCGCCTGCCCCGTCCTGCTCTTCGGCAGCGACGGGGACCGGCCGAGCACGGAGGCGGTTCAGGCAGCGGCAAAAACCCCGCTCGTCGACATTGTGGGCCGGACCAACCTGAGCGACGCCATTGCGCTCATCGCCTGCTGCGATATCTTCGTCACGAACGACTCGGGTCTCATGCACGTGGCGGGGGCCCTCGGCGTGCCGACGGTGGCCATCTTCGGATCGACGAACCCGCAGACGACCTACCCCCTGGGGGAGCGGACGGTGCTCGTCCGCAGGCCCGTGGACTGCAGCCCCTGTCTCAGGAAGGAGTGCCCTGCCGACTTCCGGTGCATGGATCTGGTGACCGTCGACGAGGTGTACGACGAATCGGTTCGCCTGCTGGCCGCGGCAGGGTATTGCTGAGGATCGACATGGACGCAAAGCATACAGCCGTTTTCATGGATCGTGACGGCACACTCAACGAGGAAGTCAGTTACCTGAGCCGCATGGAGCAGTTGAAGCTCTACCCGCAGACCGCAGAGGCGGTGCGTCTGATCAACACCGCCGGCATGAAGGCCGTCGTAGTGACCAACCAATCCGGTGTGGCCCGTGGCTACTTCTCGGAGGACTTCGTGCGCAGCGTCCATGACCGGATCAACGAGCTGCTCGCAGCCAAAGGGGCCCGCATCGACGGATTCTACGTATGCCCCCACCACCCCATCTACGGAATCGGCGTCTACAAGCAGGACTGCGAGTGCCGAAAGCCGAAACCGGGGCTGCTGCTGAGGGCGGCGGCGGAGATGAACATCGACCTCGCCCGCTCGTACATGATCGGCGACATGCTGAAGGACGTGGAGGCGGGCAAGAAGGCCGGGGCCAGCGGGATTCTCGTCTGCACCGGCTATGGCGCCAACATCGTCCGGACGGACATGCCGGCCTTCATTGCCGAGGACATCCTGGAGGCGGTTCGGTGGATCCTGGAGGACAGGAAGGCCCGATGAACATCCTCATCGTCAAGCTCAGCGCCATCGGCGACGTGATCCACACGCTACCCTCGCTCGCAGCCCTGCGCCGCTGCTACCCGGAGGCGCACATCAGCTGGGTCGTCGAGGAAGCGGCCTCGGATTTGCTGGCCGATCACCCGATGCTCGACCGGGTCCTTGTCTCGCGGCGGAAGCGCTGGGTCCGCGGCCTCCGGGAGGGAGGAAACCGTGCGGCCGTCCTCCGCGAAATCCGGAAGTTTCTCCGCACGCTGCGCGACCGGCCCTACGATCTCGTCATCGACTTTCACGGCCTCCTCAAGAGCGCCGTCGTCGTCTTCCTGAGCGGAGGCCGGCGCCGCCTCGGCTATGACAGCCTGCAGGAGGGAAGCGGACTGTTCCTGAACGAGAAAATCCCCGAGGACATGACCAGGCACGCCGTGGACCGATACCTCGACTTCCCGCGCCACCTCGGCTGCGACGCGTCGAACCCGGTTTTCCCCATCGCCGTCACTGAGGCCCACGTCACGCGCGTGCAGGATCTCCTGGCCGCACAATCTGTTGACACAACGGCGGGTTTCGTGGCAATAAGTCCCGTCGCCTACTGGGAGACGAAGCTCTGGGACGAGGCGAGATTCGCGAACGTCTGCGACCGCATCGTCCGCGAACTGGGCCTCCCCGTCGTCTTCACGGGGGAGATGTCCGAAGGGCCCATCGAGCGCATCCGGTCGCTCATGAGGGCCCCGTCGGCCTCGGTGGCCGGCGCGACGACGCTCCGGGAGCTTGCGGCCCTTTACCGCCAGGCGTCGGTCCTCCTGACGACCGACTCGGGTCCCATGCATCTCGCCGCGGCCGTCGGGACGCCTGTGGTGGCCCTCTTCGGGCCCACCTCTCCGGAACGGACGGGGCCCTACGGAGCGGGGCACGCCGTCATCCGCAAAGGTCTGGCCTGCAGCCCCTGTTTCCGGAAGAGCTGCGAGACGATGGAGTGCATGAAGGCCATCGGCGTCGACGAAGTTTTCCGGGCCGTCCGGGACAGGATCGAACAAGCCGGACGGGGGGAAGCATTCGGAGATTCGGGGAAGATGACGGCTTTTCCCGAGAGGGGACGTCAAGCATGAGGGGAAAAAGGAATTTTCGCCGCACCGTGGCGCTTGCCGCGTTTCTTGTCCTTTTCTGCGCGGGGGCAGGCTGGTCGGCCGAGGCAAGACCGTCGCCGCGCATCACCGGAGACGGTTTTTTCACCGAGGTGGGCTTTGTCACGGGGTTCGGCTACAGCACGGTATCGGAAGGAAAGTACCTTCCGGTTCCACTTATCGTTCATCTGGGCACGGACATGGGGCGATGGTTCCCCTCCCTCGCGAATAACCGGGGGGTGCTCACCGTTTTCCTCGAACCCCAGGTCAACCCGGTCTTCGGCTACGAGAGGCGCCTCGAAGCCGGCGCGAGCCTCGGTCTCAAGTACCGGTACCCGCTCACCGATGCCCTTTCGGTCTATGGCCTCTACTCCGCGGGATTTCTCTTCCTCACGGCGAACACCGTGGATCAGGCCAATGGGCTCAACTTCGCCAACTCGGTGGGCGCCGGCATCAGCGTCAGGATCATGCCCGGTGCCGCCCTCGACCTGGGATTCCGCATCCGTCACGTCTCCAACGCCGATCTCCGGGAACCCAATTGCGGCATCGACAGCTACATCGGCATGATCGGCTTCATGTTCACTTACTAGGAGGAGGGATGATGGCCATCAGCAAGGACCTTCTCGACATCCTCGCCTGCCCCAAGTGCAAGGGAGACCTTCGCCTGACGGAAAAGGAAGACGGCCTGATCTGCGAGCGCTGCCGGCTCCTCTACGAGATCCGCGACGACATCCCTATCATGCTCATAGACGAGGCCAGGAAGCTCGACTGAGGCCAGGTCAAAGGCAGCGCAGGGCCAGGGCAATCGGGAGACAGTCCTTTTCGCCTCTGCCTTTCGCCTGCCCTTCATGGGCATCCCCGCATGTGCCACCCGATGAGCTGCGTGTAGACCTTCCACTTCTGCCGCAGGCCTGAATTCAGCCCCACCGTCAGCACGACACCGGCCCCCGTCATGATCCAGTTCACGACGAGACGCAGCACGACGAGAATCGCCGCGAGAAGCGAACGGGCCGGGCTCTCCCACTTCATGAAGTAGAGATACCGGGATCGGTAGAAGTGCATGCGCGAGCGGACGCTGGTCCCGACGCTCTTTCCCTGGAGGTGATAGATCTTCGCCGACGGGACGTGGTAGATCTTGCCGCCGGCCTCTTTCATCGTCCGGGCCCAGTCTGTCTCCTCGAAAAAAAAGAAGTAGCGCTCGTCGAACCCCCCCACGCCGTCGATGGCGCTTTTCCGCACGATCAGGCAGGCCCCGACGCACGAGTCCACCTCGATGGGGTGCCTGTACTCCCTGCGCTTGCTGGGATACCGGTCGGGGAAGAGGGTTTCGAGAAGCGGCATGTTGAACAGGAGTGACGGGATCGTGGGAAACCGGGCAATGGAGTGCTGCCTGCTCCCGTCGGCATTGAGGAGCTGCCCGCAGGCCATGACCGCCTCGGGGTGTTCCTCCATGAAGGCGAAGAGTTCGCGGGCGGCCCCGTCCGTGAGGACCGCGTCCGAATTGAGCAGCAGCGCGTAGCGGCCCGACATGGCCCGGAAGGCCTGGTTGTTGGCGGCGGCAAAGCCCCGGTTGTCGTAATTCTCGATCCGCCGCACCTGCGGGAACTCGACCTTCAGCATGGCGACGCTGCCGTCGCTCGAGGCGTTGTCGACGACGATGACCTCCAGGTCCAGGTCCGTGACCGTCGCGTACACGGAGCGCAGGCAGTCGCGAAGAAGCGCCTCGGTGTTCCAGTTGACGATGATGACGGAAAGATCCATGGTGATTCCATGTATATCAGTCTCAAGCGGTCGGCAGCGGTCCGATTTCAAGGCCCCGGCAAGCGATGGCGAAGTCAGGAAGTGAAGAAGAGCGGAAGAGCAGCAAAAAGAGTCTCTTCGCCTTCTCCTTCTGCTCTTCCTCACCTCCGCTCTTCATGGCTTCCGTC
The DNA here is from genome assembly GCA_012728915.1 of Deltaproteobacteria bacterium. Taxonomy (GTDB): domain Bacteria; phylum Desulfobacterota; class Syntrophia; order Syntrophales; family UBA2192; genus UBA2192. The sequence continues at coordinate 37,402 of JAAYEC010000054.1, forward strand.
CTTTTGGCGGTTCAGCTCGCTGAGCTTGGCGTACTTGAAGAACTTGTTCACGGCGTCGGTGACGGAAAGGACCAAGCCCTGGCTCCCGTCCAGGAACCCCAGGCGTAGCACGTAATTCTGGATGAAGGTCAGCTCGGCCCGGGCCAGCGCCCCCCAGACCGACGAGCGGCGCCCTTCCCGGAACGCCTCCTCGGCCGCGAGGGTGGAGTACCGGTCGATCTTTTTCAGGACCTCGCTCAACCGGCTCTCGGTGAAGTGCTCGATGGGGCTCTCCAGGGGAACAACCCTTCCGTCCACCTCCACGGCCTCGTGCACCGGGACATCCGTCATCCGTCCCATGCCCCTGCGGAAGAGCCGCGTGATCCGGTCGGGCCACCACCCCATGTGCCGGACCCATCGTCCCTGGAAAAAATTTTTCCGTGGAAAGCTGTACCCCTGGGCCGCCTCCCCGCCTGACGAGACGACCCCCCGGATGGCGGCCTGCGTCTCCGGGGGGATGCGCTCGTCGGCATCAAGGACGAGCACCCAGGGCTCTCGGCAGCGGTCGATAGCCGCCTGCTTCTGCCTGCCGAAGCCCTTCCAGTCCTCGATGAAGACGTCGCAGCCGAAGCCGCGCGCGATCTCGGGGGTGCCGTCATCGCTCCCCGAGTCGACCACGACGATCTGTCTCGCGAAGGAGACGCTCTCCAGGCAACCAGGAAGGTTGGCAACCTCATTCTTCGTGATGATCGCAACGGAAAGCGGGATTTTCTCATCCATGGTTCATCTCTCGCGCCGGTCCCATCACGCCGGCCGCGGGCCACCATACCACAGAAGACGGGCGGATTAAAACGGTGAAATGGAAAAGGCTTACGCATTTCAGGCGGCAGGAGGGAGAAGGAAGACCACGGTGGAACGATCGGGAGCGCGCCTTCAGGCTTCGGAAATAAGGAGACGAGAAGCGGGACAATTCGTTGTTGACTCTTTCGGATGAAGTTCTATAATGGAGCCATCCTGGAACCAGGAGGCGCTTATGCCAGTCAATTTGTCCATAAAAAACGTGCCGGATCGGATTGCCGACAGGCTTCGGAAAAGGGCATCAAGGCATCATCGCTCCCTGCAGGGAGAGCTCCTGGCCATCCTCGAGGAAAGCGTGGCAGAAGAAAAACTTTTTACGGCGGAAGAATTTCTGGTCGAAGTCAGGAAGTCGGGTCTGAAGACGCCCGCCGAGGCCGTCCGCATGGTCCGGGAGGATCGGGATGACCGCTCGCGTCGTTGATGCCTCGGCCCTGGGAGCGCTCGTTTTCGGAGAACCGGCTGCCGATGCAATAGCTGAGCGCCTGGGCAGCTCTGCCCTCGCGGCGCCTGCCCTCATCCGTTACGAACTGGCCAATGTCTGCCTGAAGAAGATCAAGACCCATCCCTCCCTGGAGGGGAAACTGCTCGCGGCGTTTGAACTCGGCTCCCGGATTGCCATGCAAATCACCGACGTCGATCATTACGAAGCCATTCAACTTGCTCAGTCGGCCGGCCTGTCCACCTACGATGCAAGTTACCTGTGGCTGGCACAGAGGCTCAAGGCCGAACTGATCACCCTGGACAAAAAGATGAAAGAGGCGGCAGCCAGGATTGACGTCGTCGTCCCTGAGATCTGACGCAGCCGCGCATTCACCCGGCTGTCCGAGCCAACCGATGAAGGAACGGAAAAAAATCGCCGTCGTGATCCCCAGGTTCGGCCTCGTGGGCGGCGCTGAGAATTTCGCGGCAGAGCTGACGGCCCGAACGGCGACAGACCCCCGCTTCGATGTCCATGTCTTCGCCAACCGCTGGCGCGGGGCCGTGCCGGGCATCACGTTTCACCGCGTCCCGATCATCCGGTTTCCCCGCACCCTCATCACCCCGAGCTTTGCCTGGTTCGCAAACCACGCCATCGCGCGGGAGGGCGCCGACCTCATCCACACCCACGACCGGATTTGCGAGGCGGATCTCTTCACCATGCACGGTATCCCCCATCGGCTCTGGGTCCTCGACGTGCGAAGGAAGCGCATGAGCCTTTTCGACCGGGCCACCTGCGTGGTGGAGGCCCGGCTCGTTGCGAATCCGCGCTGCCGGAGGTTCCTCGCCGTCTCGTCGATCACAAAGGAAAAATTCATCGGCGAGTACGGCGTCGAGGAGGCCCGCGTGCTCGTCCTTCCGCCGGGAACGGACGTTTCGCGTTTCTCCGGGATCGACCGGGAACGAAACCGGGCCGCAATCCGGCGGTCGCTCGGTATCGACGATTCGACGCCGATCCTTCTTTTCGTGTCCATGAACTTCGAGGTGAAGGGCCTCGATTACGTCATGCGGGGGCTCGCCGAACTGAAGCGAAGGCAGCCGCCGGCGATGCCGGTCCTCTACGTCGTCGGGCGCGGCAACGAGGGACACTACCGGCGAATGGCGGAGGAGCTGGGGATCGGCCGGCACACCCGCTTCTCGGGGGTCACGGGCCGGGAGCAGCTCGACGCGATCTACAGGGGAAGCGATTTCTTCGCCATGCTGTCACGCTTCGACACCTTCGGCATGGCGGCGCTTGATGCCATGGCGGCCTCGCTGCCTGTCGTGCTCAGCGGCAACGTGGGGGCGAAGGATCTCGTGCTCGACGGGGTCAACGGGTTCGTCGCCGGCGACCCCGCCGACGCGAAGGCCGTGGCAGAGAGATTCGTCCGGCTTCTCGACCCCGAAATCAGGCGCAGGATGGGACAGGAGGCCTTCCGGACGGCAGGCGGGCAGAGCTGGGACGAGATCGCCCGAAGACAGATCGAGATCTACGAGGGGCTCCTCGCGATCTGACAGTCCACCGGGGCGGCCCTGACCCGCGCCGTCTTTTACCCCGGCCTGCATTGGCTCCCCAAGGCTTCCCCCGAGCCGTCGAATCTCCCGGTTTCCGCCCGCTTGCGGGGACCTCGCGCGCCGGGCTGAGAAGCGCCTGCGCAAACACCGGCTCAGCTGCCTCAACGCCAGACAAACCCCCGAAATCATATGCTTTTCACCGGCTATCGCCATGCAACCCATGAAACGTTTTTTCTTGACTTGACACCCCCCGTGGGCTACCCTTCATCCCTGTCAAATGCAGTATTTACAGCCCCTTCGGACGCACGAAGGGGCTCAATGCATACGGCTGCCGCATTTTTTTCATCGATGAGGGAATCGAGGAAGCGGAGCTGTATAAAAAATCCAGGAAGGAAGGCTTTTCATGGAATTCATCGACCTGGCTTCACAGCAAATGCGGATTCGCGAAAGGATTACCCGGGGCATCGAAGCCGTATTGAACCACGGCCAGTACATCATGGGCCCCGAGATTGCGGCCCTCGAGGAGGAACTGGCCCGCTACGTGGGCGCAAGGCATGCGATTTCCTGCGCCTCGGGGACGGATGCCCTGCTCATGGCGCTGATGGCCCGCGGCATCGGACCGGGGGATGCCGTGCTGACGACCCCCTTCACATTTGTCGCTACGGCGGAAGTCATCAGCCTCGCGGGCGCCACCCCCGTCTTCGTCGATATCGACCCAAAGACCTACAACATCGACCCGGACAGGCTCGAACAGTGCATCGCGGCCCTCCGCGGCGGCGGTGCCGGGCCCAGCGCGCTGCCGCGCATCGACGGGCTCAACGCCCTCACGCCGAAGGCCGTCATCACCGTCGATCTCTTCGGCCTGCCCGCCGATTACAGTCGCCTGGAGAGCATTGCCACGCGCGAGGGGATGTTCCTGATCGAGGACGCCGCCCAGTCCTTCGGGGCCGAGCACAACGGCCGGAAGGCCTGCGCATTCGGGGACATCGCCTGCACGTCCTTCTTCCCGGCCAAGCCCCTCGGCTGCTACGGCGACGGGGGCATGTGCTTCTGCAACGACAACGGCATGGCGGAAATTCTCCGCTCCATCCGCCTGCACGGTAAGGGCTCCCACAAGTACGAGAACGTCCGCATCGGCATCAACGGGCGTCTGGACACGATCCAGGCGGCCATCCTCCTGGCGAAGTTCAGCCTCTTCGAGGAGGAAGTCCATCTCCGCCAGGCCGTCGCCGGACGCTACAACGAGAAACTGCGCGCCTGCCGGGACCTGGTGACGCCCGTTGTCCCGGACGGATATCAAAGTGTCTGGGCCCAATACTCGCTGCTGGCGCGGGACGAGGCCCAACGGGATGCCATCATGAAGAAAATGCAGGCCGCGGGCATCCCGACGGTCATCTACTATCCCCGGCCGCTGCACCTGCAGGGCGCGTTCTCCTTCCTCGGCTACCGTGCGGGGGATTTCCCCGTGAGCGAGGACTGCGCGAGGCGTATCTTCAGCCTCCCCATGCACCCTTACCTCGGCGAGACGGACCAGGACCGGATCGTGGCCGCCCTGCTCGAGGCCATAGGCACCTGATTGAATCAGCTCTGAAGGAGACGCAATGTCCGGAGACACTCCCATGAACAAAGAGAGCATGCCAAAAGTCGCCGTGATCGGCGCCGGGGCCTGGGGCCGCAACCTCGTGCGGAACTACCACCAGCTGGGCGCGTTGACGAGGGTCTGCGACGCCGACGGGGCGGTGCTCGCCCAGCTCGAGAAGCAGTACCCCCTGGCCCGGCCCTGCCTGGCCTACGCCGACGTGCTGTCCGACCCCGCCGTCCAGGGCATCGTGATCTCGACGCCCGCGGAGACCCACTTCGGCCTGGCACGGGAGGCCCTGCTCGCCGGAAAGCACGTCTACGTCGAAAAACCGCTCTCCTTAAGCGACCGCGAAGGCGAGGAACTGATCGGGCTGGCTGAGGCAAAAGGGCTGACCCTCATGGTCGGTCACCTGCTGCAGTACCACCCCGTCTTCGTGCGGCTCAAGGAGCTGGCCGTCTCGGGATGCCTGGGTCGCATCAACTACATCTACTCCCACCGCCTCAACCTCGGAAAGATCCGCCGCGAGGAAAACGCCCTGTGGTCCTTCGCCCCCCATGACATCTCCATGATCCTCGCGCTGACCGGCGAGGAACCCGAGAGCGTTCAGGCGACGGGCGGAAACTACCTGCACCACCGGATCGCCGACGTGACCACGACGCACCTCAATTTCCCCTCGGGGATCAAGGCACACGTCTTCGTCTCGTGGCTGCACCCCTTCAAGGACCAGAAACTCGTCGTTGTCGGCGATCGCAAGATGGCCGTCTTCGACGACACGATGCCCTGGTCTGAAAAGCTCCTGCTCTATCACCACGAGATCGTGTGGAGGAACAATGCCCCCGTTCCCGCCAGGGGCGAGCCGGAGCGGGTGGCCGGCATCCCCGAGCAGGAACCCCTGCGCCTGGAGTGCGAACACTTCCTGCGCTGCATCGCCAACGGGACCCAGCCCGTCACAGACGGGCGGGAAGGGCTGCGTGTCCTGCGGATCCTCAATGCCAGCCAACAGTCCCTGAACACCGATGGCGCAAAAATCCCGCTGAAAGCATCCGCGCCCGGAGAAAAACCGAAGGGGGAAAATGCGCTGGCTTACTACGCGCACGACACAGCCGTCATTGACAAGAACTGCGAAATCGGGGCGGGCACGAAGATCTGGCACTTCTCCCACGTGCTCACGGGAAGCCGCATCGGCGAGAACTGCAACATCGGCCAGAACGTGGTCATCGGGCCTGACGTGACGATCGGCAGGGGGTGCAAGATCCAGAACAACGTGAGCGTCTACAAGGGTGTCACCCTCGAGGACGGCGTCTTCTGCGGCCCCTCCATGGTCTTCACGAACATCATCAACCCCCGGGCGGAGATCTCCAAGATGGACCAGGTCCGCCCGACCCTGGTGAAGAAGGGCGCGACGATCGGCGCCAACGCGACGGTCGTCTGCGGGGTCACCATCGGGGCCTGCGCCTTCGTCGGCGCCGGCACTGTGATCACCAAGGACGTACTTGATCACGCACTGGTAGTAGGAAACCCGGCCCGACCGTCTGGTTGGATGTGTCGCTGCGGCGAAAAGCTCTCGAGGCGTCTCGCGTGTCCCGCGTGCGGGGCCTCTTATCGAAAATCAGGTAACGGGCTGACCGTCAAATGAAGACGCGCCGCCCTACGGATTCCGCCATATAAGAAAACGGTCCCGAAAAGGAGATCATGGCCATGGATATCAGAAGCGCGCGCATTCTCGTCATCGGCGGTGCAGGACTTATTGGTTCCCACGTCGTCGAAGCACTATTGAGAGAAGACGTCCGGGAAGTCATCGTTTATGATAATTTTTGCAGGGGAACCCATGAAAACCTGGAAGCGGCTTTAAAGGACCCCCGTTGTCGAATCTACGAAATCGGCGGCGATATCCTGCAGACGGACATCCTGGACTCCGCCATGAAAGGCGCCGACGGCGTCGTCCACCTGGCGGCTCTTTGGCTGTTGCAATGCCACGAATATCCCCGCGCCGCCTTCGATGTCAACATCCGCGGCACGTTCAACGTCTTGGAAGCCTGCGTGGCCAACCGGATCAAACGGCTGGTTTACTCGTCATCGGCCTCCGTCTACGGCGACGCGCTCACGGACACCATGACGGAAGATCACCCCTACAACAATTGGACGTTCTACGGCGCGACCAAGATCGCCGGGGAACACATGTTCAAGGCCTACCACCGGCGATACGGATTGAAAGGCGTGGGACTCCGTTACATGAACGTCTACGGCGCCCGCCAGGATTACCGGGGCACCTATATCGCCGTGATGATGAAAATTCTCGACAACCTGGATAAAGGCCTTCCGCCTGTCGTTTACGGGGACGGCAATCAGGCATACGACTTCATCTACGTCAGCGACGTCGGCCGGGCAAACGTCTGCGCCCTGAAAAGCGACATCCCCTTCGGCTTCTACAACATCGGCAGGGGCGTCAGGACATCCATCAAGGAGTTGACGGAGATCATCCTCAAGATAACCGGATCGAGACTTCCGATCCAGTACGAATCGGCGGGTCTGACCTTCGTGACCAATCGCGTGGGAGATCCGAAGGCGGCCCAGCGGGACCTCGGATTTACCTGGACCATTGATCTCGAAGAGGGGATGCGCCGCCTCATCGAATGGCGCAAGAACAACATGGTGGCGGTGGAGACCAGGAGGAACCTGACACAACGCTGATCATCGGCGGGCCGGGAGATCCCGGGCCTACTTCCCGACAGGAATCGAGAGGGGAACAAGATGAATAAAATCCCGTTGATCAAGCCCTTCATGACCCAGGAGATCAAGAATAAGGTGTGCGAAGTCCTGGAGGGCGGATTCCTGACCGAAGGGTCGGTGACGAGGGAATTCGAAGCGGCCGTCCGCGACTATGTCGGCTGCAAATATGCCATCGCCGTGACCTCCTGTACGACGGGACTGGAAATGGCACTGCGCATTCTGGGCATCGGCCCCGGCGATGAAGTCATCGTCCCCGATTACACCTATCCGGCGACCGCCGATGTGGTGGCGATTGTGGGTGCCACCATAGTTATCGTCGATGTCTCACCCCGAACGATGCTCATCGACTATGACGCTATAGAATCGGCCATCACCGAAAAGACAAAGGTGGTCATCCCCGTGTCCCTCTTCGGCAACCCCCTCAACTGGGATCGTCTACATGACATTAAGGCGAAGCACGGCCTCTTCATGATCGAAGATGCAGCCTGTTCCCTCGGGGCGGAATACAAAGGGATAAAGGTCGGCAATTTGGCCGATATCTCGGTCTTCAGCCACCACCCCCGCAAATTTATCACCACCGGTGAAGGCGGTACGATCACCACAGACAATGACGAATGGGCCGCATGGATGGAATCCTACAAACACTTCGGCATGGGCGTATCGCCCAGCCGGGAAGGCACCGTTTTTACCCGCATCGGCACAAACTACAAATTGAGCAATATCCTTGCTGCTGTGGGCCTTGGCCAGATGCGGCATATCGATGAGTTACTCCGAAAACGGCGCGAACTGGCAGAGTTCTATACACAAATGCTTTTCAGAACAGCAGGTGTACAAATGCCGCAAACCACGGCCGACGGAAAGCATTCCTACCAGTCCTTTTGCATCCTCGTCGAAAACCGCAACAACATAATGAATAAGATGCGGGAAAGCGGCATCGAAGTCCAAATCGGCACCTATTCCCTCCACATGCACCCGGCCTTCGCTGCTTCAGATAGGGTCCGCCACCGCGGTTCTTTCGAGGGCAGCCGTTCCGCCTTTGATCACTGCCTGACCCTGCCGCTATACCACGAGTTGGAAGAAAACGATCAGCGGGCGGTGGTTGACGAGATGGTACGAGCTATGAGCTAACCCCATGTCCGCAATTTCCGGCATATTCAACCTAAACGGCGAGGCTGTGTCCCCGGTCCTGCTGCGGAGGATGACTGATACCATCGCCCATCGCGGACCTGATGGCGAGGGCTTCTACACGGACAGCTTCATCGGCCTGGGCCACCGCCGTCTGGCGATCATCGACCTTTCGCCCGCGGCCCATCAACCGATGGCCACGAAGTCAAATCAATTCGTCATCACCTACAACGGAGCGCTGTACAATTTCCTGCAGTTACGTGCCGAGCTGGCGGCCCTGGGCCATGAGTTTAGCTCCCAATCCGATGCGGAAGTCGCCCTTTACGCCTACAAGCAATGGGGCGAAAAATGCCTCGACAGATTAAACGGGCACTTTGCCTTTGCTATCTGGGACAAGACCCGGCAGACTCTCTTCCTCGCCCGGGATCGCTATGGCGTCAAGCCCTTCTACTACACCCTTGTCGGCCCGCACTTCATTTTTGCCTCGGAGCAGAAGGCCATCCTGACCCATCCGGAGGTAAAGCGGGAAATCGATCTGGAGGGCCTGCTCGAATACTTCACCTTCCAGAACATCTTTACGGATAGAACCCTTCTCAAAGGCATCAGGCTCTTTCCTCCAGGCTCCTACGCCTTCCTCCCCCTGTCACCCATAAGCCACCAGCTGCGAACCACGCGCTACTGGGATTTCAACTTTCAGGAACCTGCTACTCCCGCCCCCAGGCAGGAGTACATTGAAGAGTTGGATCGCCTCTTCCGCCAGGCCGTGAACCGCCAACTCGTAAGCAATGTCGAATTGGGGATCTACCTCAGCGGCGGCATGGATTCCGGATCCATCACCGCCATCGCCGCCCGGCGGTTGCCCTATATCAAGACCTTCACCTGCGGCTTCGATCTCCACTCCGCCTCCGGCCTGGAACTCGGCTTCGACGAGCGGGAAAAGGCCGAATACATGTCCTATCTCTTCAAGACCGAGCACTATGAGATGGTCCTCAAGGCGGGGGATATGGAGCGCATCCTGCCCAAACTCGCTTGGCATCTCGAAGAGCCCCGGGTCGGTCAGAGTTATCCCAACTACTACGCCGCCCAGTTGGCCTCGAAATTCGTCAAGGTTGTCCTCTCCGGCGGCGGCGGCGACGAGCTCTTCGGCGGCTACCCCTGGCGCTACTATCAGGCCGTCGATCCAACGGACACCTTCGAGCAATACGTGGATAAATACTACCTGTATTGGCAGCGCTTGGTTGACAACCGTCACCTCAAACAAATCTTCGCGCCCGTCTGGAGCGATGTCAAGCATGTCTGGACCCGCGACATATTCCGTAATGTATTCAAGAAACATGAACACAGACTGAAAACAGCCGAAGACTACATCAACCATTCCCTCAACTTCGAGGCCAGGACCTTCCTCCACGGACTCCTGGTTGTCGATGACAAGCTCAGCATGGCCCACGGCCTGGAAACACGCGTTCCCTTTCTGGACAACGACCTCGTGGATTTTGCCATGCGATGCCCCGTCGCCTGCAAACTGAACAACCGGCAAGAAGTTGTCCGGATCAATGAAAACGAGTCCGACAAACTGCAGAAATACTTTGAACGCACCCGCGACGGCAAACAGATCCTCCGGGACGTCATGCAGCGCTACATCCCCGATAAGGTGACCCAGGCTGTCAAACAGGGCTTCACCGCACCGGACGCCTCCTGGTTCAAAGGCGACAGCATTGACTTCGTCAAGAGAACCCTCTTGCATCGCCACGCCCGCATCTACCAATTCATGGACCGGCCATCCGTCGAGAAGCTGATTCAGGAACACCTCGATGGACGACAGAACCGAAGACTTCTCATCTGGTCCTTCCTCAATCTCGAGGAATGGCTGAAACAATACACCTGAAATCGTTCCGTCGGCTGGTCGCCCACGGGGGCCATTGAAAGAAAAAGGAGGGCCATGTTGACCATTGAACGTACGACGGACAGCGGAGGCCGTGAGCATTACAACTATGTCTTGCAAAACCCCAACTCCCTTCTATACGGGACACCACGTTTCATGTCGCTCATCGGACAACATCTGGACGCGCAGCCCGGATGGCTCGTCGGAAAGCGAGGCGGTGAAATCGTCGGGTTGCTCCCTTTTATGAGAAAGGACGGCGCCCTGGGTCCCGTTTTCAACTCTTTAGCTTACTACGGCAGCAACGGCGGTGTTATTCAGGGCAGACGAGATGAGGAGGCCAAGGAAAGCCTGATCGACGGCTTCTACAAAATGGCAGAACAGGAAAGAGGCGCCAGCGCCACGATCATCACGAATCCCCTCGAAAAAGATTCAGCCTTTTATCATGCCCACACACGCCACGATTTTCTGGACGAGCGGATCGGACAGGTCACCCATTTACCAGCCGCCGAGGGGGAAGCCCTGCTGAACTTGTTCCAGGACCCCCGACCACGCAACATCCGCAGAGCGATGCGCGAAGGCGTGGTCGTGGAAAGACGGCAGGACTGTGACGCGCTCGATTTTCTGTATGCCACCCACGTGGCCAACATGGAGGCCATCGGCGGGCTTCCCAAGCAGAGGGATTTCTTCGATCTTCTGCCCCGAGTCATGAACACTTCCGACTGGGCGATCTTTACGGCCATTCTCCGGGGACAGCCGGTCGCGGCGTTGCTGGTCTTCTATTTCAATCGAACCGTGGAGTACTTTACCCCCGTCGTCGTGGAAACTTACCGCCAGACGCAAGCCCTTTCACTGGTCATATACAAAGCCATGCAGGAGGCCATGGCAGAAGGGTTTTCGAACTGGAACTGGGGTGGGACCTGGCTGAGCCAAAGGGGCGTTTACGACTTCAAGAAGCGCTGGGGGACGGCGGATTATTCCTACTACTATTATACCCGAATTTTGAACGGCTCCATCAGAACACAGACGAAAGAGGCTCTCCTGGACATGTACCCCGGGTTTTATGTTCTTCCTTTTTCAGCACTTGAACATTAGCAACCGTTGCATATCGGATGGGAAAATGAAAGCAAAAGAGAAACTGATCATAGCGGGTACGGGCCTGTTCGCAGAAGTCGCGAAGGCCTATTTCGAAGAGTACAGCCGCTTCGGGGTCGCCAGCTTCGCCTGCCATTCGCAGTATCGGAAATCAGACAAAATCTTCGGCCGACCGCTGCATGACCTTGAAACCCTGAAGGACCGCTGTGATACCGGCGATCATTACGTGTTTGTGGCCATCGGGTACGGCAAGATGAACAGGATGCGTCAGACCGTTTACGAGGAAGTCCGGCGCATGGGCTATCGATGCGCGACCTTCGTTCACCCGGGCATCAAGATATGGCCCTCCACCACCCTGGGCGACAACGTGTTCATCTTTGAAGACAATACCCTACAACCGTTCACGAGCATCGGGGCCGACACCATTCTGTGGAGCGGAAACCACATCGGCCATCACAGCAAAATCGGCAACCACTGTTTCATATCATCGCATGTCGTCATATCGGGTTCCTGCACCATCGGGAACAATGTTTTCATCGGCGTCAATTCGACGTTGCGCGACGGCATCCACATCGCGGACGAATCGTTGATCGGGGCCGGGTCAATCATTATGAAGGACACCCGGCCCAAAGAGGTATACATGGCCGAGCGGACCAGACCTTTTCATCTGAACAGCGAAGACGTGGGGTTCTGATATGAAAATCCCCAAGAAATTGAGACCCATCCATGACCTGTACGCAAAAAACATCCGGGAGATGGGCGCCACACCCAAAGCGGTGGGCTGGAAAACGGACGAATGCCAGCAGCTTCGCTTCGAAAAACTGGTTTCGGTTGTCCCGGAAACAAAAAACGTGGGGATCAGCATCAACGATTATGGCTGCGGCTACGGAGCCTTGCTGACCTATTTTCGGAAAAAACGACACCTCCAGGTCACGAGGTACAACGGCTATGACATCAGCCAGGAGATGCTGGCGGCCGCCCAAAGGGAACAGAGGGCTTTCACCGGCCGCTTGAACCTGTTGGCGTCGGAGAAAATAACGACGCGGGCGGATTACTCCTTCGTGTCGGGAACGTTCAACGTCCGCTTGGATTTGAC
>JAAYEC010000055.1 GCA_012728915.1 Deltaproteobacteria bacterium
AGGAGGCTGATTTCCCTGTTCATGAATTCCGGCCCCCGCGCGTGCCAGTAGCCGTTTTCGAGCACGTCGAGAAGCTGGAGCACGCCCGCGGGAAACAGGTTCATGACCACCATGAGGGCCAGGCCGATGTTGAGGCCCCAGAAGGAGGTCCGGATGTACCTTTCGATCCCCGACCATTCGACGTCCGTCAGGACCTGCCGGATGGCAAAGACGACAAAGGAGAGAGCGAACATGCCGAAAACCCCCATCATGGCCGCATGGCCGTGATTCGGCGTCAGGATCGTCCCGACCTCGAAGTAGCTGACCACGGGCAGGTTGATGAGGAAGCCGAAGATGCCCGCACCGACAAAATTCCAGAAGCCGACGGCCATCATGAAGTAGAATGTCCAGCGGTGGGGGATGATCAGTTCCCTGCCGCAGACATCGCATTGCGATCGCGACAGCCTGATGAAATCCCACGCATCCAGGGTCAGGAGCGTCAGCGGGACGACCTCCAGGGCGGAGAACGTCGCCGAGAGCGCGACGGTCACGTTGGTCTGTCCCGTCCAGTACCAGTGATGGCCCGTCCCGATGATGCCGCTGCCCAGGAAAAGGATCGCGTCGAGATAGATGACGCGGGTCGCCGTCTGAAGCGAGACCATTCCCAGCCGGTAGAACAGCACGGCGATCATCGTCGTGACGAACAGCTCGAAAAACCCCTCGACCCAGAGATGGATGATCCAGAACCGCCAGACGTCCACGGCCGTGTAATGGGTCGTGCTTCCGTAGAACATGGCGGGCAGGTACAGGAAAGGGATAGCCGCGGCCGTGAGGAGGAAAAGGGTGGAGAGCTCCCCCTCCCGCGGGTCTTTCCTTGCCGGGCCCACCCCGCGAATGACCAGGAAGAGCCACAGCATGAATCCGACCACGAGGAGAATCTGCCAGGCCCGCCCGAGGTCCAGGTATTCCCATCCCTGGTGCCCGAACCAGAACCACAGATCCCCGAAAACCTGGAACACTCCGAACATCTCTCCCAGCAGGCTTCCCACGGCCACAAAGACGAGCGCCGCGAAGAGCGCATGGACACCCCCGGCCTGCCCCTTCGGCTCTTTCCCGCCCAGTCCGACGGAAAGAAAGAGCCCGCCGGCGACGTAGGCCGTCGCGATCCAGAAGATGGCGAGCTGCAGGTGCCAGGTGCGGAAGATGTTGCTGGGGAAGAAGCGGGAAAAATCGATCCCGTAGAAGCTTCCCGGGTCTGCGCGGTAGTGCGCCGTCGCCCCGCCCACCAGGGTCTGGGTGAGGAGAAGCAGAACCGCGATGACGAAGAATTTGATCGTCGCCCTCTGGCTTTCCGTGGTCATCCCCGGAAGCATGCCGGGGTGTGCATGCTCGTCCTTTCCTTTCCAGCCGAGGAAGTTGAATCGCCCGAAGGCGAAAAGAACGGCCGCCGTGCCCGCCAACAGGAAGATGAGGCTGATGGCGCTCCACAGGATGGCGCCCGTCGTGAGCGAGTTCCCGACCAGGGGCTCGTAGGGGAAGTTGTTCGTGTAGGAATAGGTCTCTCCGGGGCGGTTGGCCACGGAGGCCCAGGCGGTCCAGGCAAAAAAGGCCGTGAGGTTCCTGATCTCCTGCGGGTCTTGAATATGCGCATACAGAAGGCCGCGATTCACCACGGGGTCGGCAAAATAGTCCGTCCACTTCACGATCTGGCGCCGGTACGACTCCTCCTCGGGCGCCGTGAAGAGCAGGGTGTCCGTCTTCGGATCGTAGCGGTTCTCTTTCAGGATCTCCTGCAGCCGTCCCCGGAGGGCCGACCGTTCCTCGTCCGTGAGTTCCCGGACCCCGCGGCGGTATTGCTGCCGGGCGAGAAACTCTTCCGTGTCGACGGCGAGCGTGTGCAGGTATTCGGCCGAGAAGTCGGGCCCGAGGTAGGCTCCGTGACCCCAGATGGTGCCGTTCTCCATCAGGCCGTACTTGAGGAAGACCTGCTGTCCCGCCAGGATGTCGTCACGGGTGAACATCAGGCGGCCATCCGCGCCCGCGACCCTGCCGGGGATGGGCGGCGCTTCCCGGTAGCTGTTCACCGACAGGCCGATCAGCACGGCGAAACCGGCGATCAGGACCAGGATGACCGTTCTTCTCCACCAGGGGGAGAGTGCTGTCGTGGATTCGGCTGTCCCTGTCATGAGGCTTCCTCCTTTTTTGACTGCAGGCTTGCGGATTTCATGACCCGTTCCGCAGCGACCCGGACTGCGGACCGAAGGATCGGATGACTCAGGACTGCTCCCGGCCGCGTCCGGCCGTTTGCGTCCTGATGGATTTCGACAGGAATGATCGTATCATAACAACATGACGGATCCCGTCAATGGGATATTGAATGCCTGCCGTCCGCGTCGAACCGGAGACCGTCACGGCCACCGGCAGGACGGCCTGCTCAGGCAATCCGGACGGGGGGAAATAAAAATTGAAAAATCATGGCGGATGCGGTAATAAAGCCGGCTAAATACAATAAAGGAGGTAGATCATGTTTGCACCGAAGAACATCCTCGTTCCGACTGATTTCTCCAAATACTCGGACAAGGCGTTAAAAGAGGCGATCGACATTGCCGTTCAGTACGGTTCGAAGATCTATCTCCTCCACGTGATCGATCAGCAGGTCCAGGAATGCGCGATCGACTACTGCCTGAGCTACGAAGTCGTGCAGAGCCTGAAGAAGGAAAGCCTGAAGACCGCCAAAGAGAACCTCGAAAAGGAAGCAAACAGGATCGCCAAAGGCAAGAAGATCAAAGTCGCATTCGATGTCAAGACGGGGATCCCGGCGGAAACGATCCTGAGCGAGCAGAAGGCAAAGAAGATCGACCTGATTGTCATCGCGTCCCACGGAAAGACGGGGTTGCTGAAGCACTTCATGGGCAGTGTCGCGGACAAGGTCGTCAAGGGCGCGAAATGCCGTGTCGTCGTCGTGAAGCCGTAACGGCTGATCGCCTTGTCATCCGGACGAGAGGCCCGACAGGGATTCGATCGAAGACCTCACCCATCGCAGCAGGGGGCGCGGGAAACGCCCCCCTTTCTCACGCATCGTCCACTGCACCGCCCGGCCAGGAGGTCGGGAAATTCCCCTGCGTCGTCTACCGGCCCCCGACCCGCCGCCATCCGGCAGGGGATCCTTGACAAACGGGGCGTCATGCGCGAGGATTTTCGACGCACCCTGACATTCATCAGGCCGTTGTGTTCCCGGAAAGGAGAAGCCTCATGTTCAAGGAGTTCAAGGAATTCGCCATGCGCGGCAACGTGGTGGACATGGCCGTCGGTATCATCATCGGCGCGGCCTTCGGCGCCATCGTCAAGTCCCTCGTCGACGATGTCCTCATGCCGGTCATCGGCCTCCTGATGGGCAACGTCGACTTCTCGAACTTTTTCCTCGTGCTCAAGGCGGGCAAGGTCCCCGGCCCCTACGCGACCCTGGCGGAAGCGAAAGCGGCCACGGCGGTGACGCTGAACTACGGGCTCTTCGTCAACTCCATCGTGACCTTCCTCATCGTGGCCTTTGCGATCTTCATTTTGATCAAGCAGATCAACCGCCTGAAGAGGGAAGAGGCCCCGGCGGCTCCGACGACGAGGGAGTGCCCCTTCTGCCTGTCGACGGTTCCCCTGAAGGCCACCCGCTGCCCCCATTGCACCTCGGAGCTGAAGGCCTGACAGCGTGCCGGGTCGGGGCTGGCAGGAACACGAGAAGGGCGCCGGACAACGGTGCCCTTTTTCGCGGTCATGATGGTGTGAACGTGGAAAGCGGGACGGTTCAGCGGTGGTCGGCCGACGGGGCCATGTCGATGGCAACCTTGCGGCGGACCCAGCCGAGAAACCTCTCGACCGGCCAGGTGACGACCGCAATGACGGCGAGAACGAGTCGTTCGGCCATGGTGTATCTCGGGTAAACGGTCTGCATCGGGTACTCCGGGGAAAATGATCCGCTGAGCGGATTTATTGCAAATTTGCTGCCACGGATGGTCAGGCGGTCCTGGAATTGCCTCTAAAGGATCATCGGTATTTTGCCGAAATATCTTGAGCCCTGGGTCCCGGCGGATGGCACCCGACGGGAATCATTGAATTTTCATGGTATCCTGATTCCCACTGGCAGGGAATCTGCACGTTCTGCTCGGAAGGGACCCCCCGGATCCCTGAACGCCACGGCTGATGGAGAGTGAGACCCATGCGCGTCCTGATCGTGGAAGACGACCTCGTCGGAAGCCGCCTGATGAAAAAGTTTCTCGAGGCCGACTGCTTCTGCCACCTGGCCTTTGACGGAAAGGAGGCCATCGAGGCCTTTGAGGCGGCCCTCCGGGACGGAAAGCCCTATGACCTGCTGTTTCTCGATGTCATGATGCCCGGGGTGAACGGCATCGACGTGCTCAGGACCATCCGGGGCCTGGAGGAACAGAGCGGCGTCGCGGCCGGCAAGGGCGTCAAGGTGATCATGACCACGGCGATGAACGATGCCGACGTCATCCTGGAATCCTTCAATGCCCGGTGCGACGGCTACCTCGTCAAGCCGGTCCGTAAGGAGCAGCTCTTCGAGGAAATCCGGAACCTGGGGATCCTCCCCTTCGAAACGCGCTGAGCCCTCGCGGGAGCACCTTGAGGCCCCGCCCCTTTTCGATCCCTGTCGTGCATTCATCTTTGACTGAAGACATTCCCGACGGCAGGGACGGGCATCCCTGTCCCGTCGGCCGCGGGCTCCATGACCACCCCCTCGGGTTTCCCGGGGACGTGATCCGTACGCCCTGGCCGGGGAGCACGGGGGCGGAAGGGCCCTCGGAGGGCTGCGGACCTTTCGCGGGCGCAAATCGTGGGAGCGGCATAAACGGGACGTTGGAATGACCGGGGAAAAATGGTATGAAAAGCAGGGAAACCGGAATTGAGCGGATCTTGAAGAGACATCGGAGGCATGCCATGAGGATCGGGGTTATCGGAATCGGGGGCGTGGGGGGCTACTACGGGGGCAAGCTGGCGACGAAGTACGCCGGCGGCAGTGGTCACGAGGTCATCTTTTTCGCGCGGGGCGCGCACCTGGCGGCCATCCGGAAGGACGGTCTCAAACTCGTGACCGTCGAGGGCGAGTGCACGGTGAGACCCGCGCAGGCCACGGATAACCCGGCCGAGATGGGCCCGCTGGACCTGGCCCTGTTCTGCACCAAGAGCTACGGGCTCGAGGAGGCCGCGAGGGCCGTCTCGGGAAATCTCGGGGTCGAATCGGTCGTGCTGCCCCTGCTCAACGGCGTCGACATCACGGACCGACTCCGGGCGGTCCTGCCGCGGCCGGCCGTCCTGTACGGCGGCGTCTTCATCAGCTCGGCCATCCAGGGCCCCGGCATCGTCAAGCAGGTGGCCGGAACGGGCCAGCTCTTCTTCGGCCCGGCCGATCCGGCCGACGTCGAGAAATACCGCCCCATCGAGACCCTGCTGAAGGACGCAGGCATCAAGGCGGAGCTCTCCGCCGACGCTCTGCTACCTCTGTGGACCAAGTACATCTTCATCGGCCCCCTGGCGGGCGTGACCTCGCTGACGGGCAAGCCCTTCGGCGGGGTCCTGGGCGGCGTCGAGGAGCGCGCCATGGTCGAGGGGATGATGAAGGAGGTGGAGGCCGTGGCCCGCCGGAAGGGCGTCCGCTTCCCTCCGGACATCGTGCAGGCCTCCCTCGGCAAGGCCGAAGCGTTCGCCCCGGCGACGAAGACGTCCATGCAGCTCGATTACGAGCGGGGCAATCCCACCGAGCTTGACATCTTCATCGCCTACATGGTGGAAGCGGGCGAGAAACTCGGCATCCCGGTTCCGCTGCACCGGAAGGTGTACGCGGAGCTCAGGATGCGCAAATGAGGGAGGCAGAGGGGATTCGTGCACCGCGCCTGCCGGGTCGCATTGCGACCGACTACCCCACCAGCGGTTGCACGAGTTCCGCCACCCTCCGGGCGATGGCCATGCAGGCCGTCAGCCCGGGCGACTCGATCCCGATGAGGTTGATCCATCCGGGGAGTCCCAGGCGGCTCTCCTCGGAGATGACGAAATCCCGAACCTCTTCGCCGGGCCCCTGCAGCTTGGGTCGGATGCCGCACAGGTCGGGGTGGAGAGACTCCTTTGCGAGCCCGGGCAGGTACGTGACGATCGACTCGTGGAAGGCGTCGCGCCTGGCCTCGTCGACGCGGTAATCGACGGCGTCGACGTATTCCACGTCTGGACCGAAGCGGACGCGACCTCCCAGGTCGAGGGTAGCGTGAACACCCAGGCCCTCGTGTCTCGGCGTCGGCGTCGGGTAGACGAGATGCCGGATCGGGGGGGCGGGCGACGCGAAGAAATAGCTCCCCTTGCAGAGTTTCAGGCGATACCCTTCGAGGTCCACGTCGATGCCGGGCAGGGCCGCCACGCGGTCCGACTGCAGCCCCGCGCTGTTGACGACGGTCCGGGAGGCGACGAGGCTCTCGCCGCCGTTGATCTCCAGCTCGTAGCGTACCCCGTCGTAGCGCGCGGCCGTGACACGAGAGCGGAAAGCGGTCGTTACCCCGTTGCCCGCCGCGGCGACCAGCAGGGCGCGCATGAGCCCGTGCGAGTCGATGATGCCCGTGGAAGGCGACAGAAGCCCCGCCGTGGCGACGACCTCGGGCTCGAGGGAGCGAACGACGCGCCCGCTCAGCATGAGCATGTCGTCCACCCCGTTGGCATGAGCCTTCCCCAGGAGCGCCTGAAGGGCCTCCTCCTCGGCGGCATTGGTCGCCACGATGAGCTTGCCCGTCCGGCGGTGGGGGATGCCCCGCTTCCCGCAGGCCTCGTAAAGGATCCTTCTGCCCTCGACGCACAGCGCGGCCTTGAGGGATCCCTCGGGATAATAGATCCCGGCGTGGATCACCTCGCTGTTGCGGCTGCTCGTCTCCTGCCCGTGGCTGTCGTTTCTCTCCAGCAGCAGGATGTTCCGGTAGCGCCGCGACAGTTCCTCCGCAACGGCAAGGCCGACGACGCCGGCGCCGATGACGGTAATGTCGAAAGCGTGCCGTTCCACGGGCGCCATTGTAAACGAAAGCCTGGAAGGTGCAAGGCCCAAAGAAGAAAGGTACGTGCCGAGAAAAATGACCTGTTGCTGTTTGGGGCGGCGACGCCTACAATAGTTCCGCATGGCTTCGACGAGCATCCGGATCTTCGGGGTCCGGCAGCATAACCTCAAGGGCTTCGATCTCGACATCCCTCTCAACTCCCTGACCGTGATCACGGGGGTGAGCGGAGCCGGCAAGTCTTCGCTTGCCTTCGATACCCTCTACGCGGAGGGGCAGCGACGCTATGTCGAGACCTTCTCCCCCTACGCCCGTCAGTTCCTCGACCGCATGAACCGTCCCCGCATCGAGCGCATCGAGGGAATTCCCCCGGCGCTTGCCATCGCGCAGGGCGACCCCGTGCGGACCTCCCGCTCCACCGTGGGGACCATGACGGAGGTGACCGACTACGCGAAGCTGCTCTTCGCTCGCATGGCCGTCCTGAGCTGCCGCGGGTGCGGCGGGCCCGTGAGAAAGGACACGGCCCAGTCGATCTTTGAGGCCCTCGGGGAACTGCCCGAGGGCACCCCCGTCGTCCTGACCTTTCCGGTGGCCGCGAACGGCGATCCCGCCGCCCTGGAGCGTCAGCTGCGCCGATCGGGCTACGACCGGGTCTGGAAGAGCGGCGAGGTGCATCCCCTGGAGGAGGCTCGCGGCGAGGCGCGCCTCGACATCGTGGCGGACCGCCTGATCTTCCGGAAGGGCGACCGCAAGCGGATCGTCGACTCCCTGGAAGCGGCCCTGAAGGCGGGGCAGGGGAGGATGGATGCCCACGCCGACGGCCGGACGCATCCCTTCAGCGAGGCCCTGCAGTGCCCGGCCTGCGACATCGCGTACCGGCAGCCGACGGCGAATTTCTTCTCCTTCAACTCTCCGGCCGGGGCCTGCCCGGCCTGCCGAGGATTCGGGCGCGTCATCGACGTGAACATGGACCTCGTCGTGCCCGATGCGGGGAAGTCGGTGCGCGACGGGGCCGTAAGGCCCTGGGCCGGCATCGCCCGGGCGGAGTTCGAGGACCTTCACGCGTTCTGCCGGCGTCGGCGCATCCCCGTCTCCGTTCCCTGGCGGGAACTGTCCGATGAGCACCGGCGGCTCATCCTCGAGGGCGACGACAGTTTCTACGGGGTCCGCGGCTTCTTCCGGTGGCTCGAGACGAAGCGTTACAAGCTGCACGTGCGGGTCTTCCTGGCGCGCTATCGCGGCTACCGCCCCTGTCCCGTGTGTAACGGCACCCGGTTCCAGCCGGAGGCCCTGCTCTGGACGATCGGGGGGAAGAGCATCGCGGAGCTCTACGCCATGACCGTCGAAGAGGCCTCGCGCTTTGTCGGGGATTTATCGGCGGGCCCCCTCGACGAGGCATCGTCGCTGCTCGCCGGAGAGGTCGGCAGACGCCTGCGCTATTTGCTCGACGTGGGGCTAGGGTACCTGACCCTCGACAGGCAGTCCAGAACGCTCTCGGGCGGCGAGGTGGAGCGCGTGAGCCTGACGAAGGCCCTCGGCTCGTCGCTCGTCAACACCCTGTTCGTCCTCGATGAGCCCACGGTGGGACTCCATCCCCGCGACAGCGGCAGGCTCCTCGAGATCCTGAAAGCCCTTCGCGACCAGGGCAACACCGTCGTCGTCGTCGAGCATGACCCGGAAATCATGGCCGGGGCGGACCACATCGTGGACCTGGGACCGGGTGCGGGCGAGCGGGGGGGAGAGCTTCTCTACAGCGGGCCCCTCGAGGGCCTGCTGAGACGTCCCCAGTCGCCGACGGGCGGGTATCTGAGCGGCGCCTTCCGCATCCCCGTGCCGACGCGAAGGAGGAGCCCCCGGGCGTTTCTCACCGTGCGCGGCGCTGCCGAGAACAACCTCAAGGGCATCGACGCGGTTATCCCCCTCGGCGTCCTCACGGCGATCACCGGCGTATCGGGCTCGGGAAAGAGCACCCTCGGCGTCGACATTCTCTACCGGGCTATCAAGCGGGGCCTCGGAGGACGAGAGGAACGTCCCGGCAGGCACGAGTCGATCGAGGGGGCCGAACGGGTGAGGGACGTGATCCTCGTGGACCAGCGGCACGTCGGAAAGACGCCGCGGGCCACCCCGCTGACCTATCTCAAGGCCTACGACCCCATCCGGGCGATCTTAGCCGCCGAGCCGGCGGCAAGGCAGAAGGGGTTCACGCCGTCTACCTTCTCCTTCAACACGGCCGGCGGCCGCTGCGAGACCTGCCAGGGGGAGGGGTTCGAGAAGGTGGAAATGCAGTTCCTCTCGGACGTCTACCTGCCGTGCCCGCAGTGCGACGGCGCACGCTTCAAGCCGGAGGTCCTCGAGGTCCTGCACCGCGACCGCAGCATCCGCGACATCCTCGGGATGACGGCTGCGGAGGCCATGTCGTTCTTCGCGGGAAACGGGAAGATCGAAAAAGCCCTCGAGCCGCTCGTCGACGTCGGCCTCGGCTATCTCCGCCTCGGCCAGCCCGTGAACACCCTTTCGGGGGGCGAGGCGCAGCGAATCAAGCTCGCGCGGCACATCGGACTCGAGAAAGTGCGCGATTCGCTCTTCATCTTCGACGAGCCCACGGTGGGCCTGCACCCCCGGGACGTCTCGGTCCTGCTTGCGGCCTTCGGGAACCTGATCGAGTCGGGCAACAGCGTCGTCGTCATCGAACACAACCCCGAGGTGATCAAGTGCGCCGACCACGTCCTCGATCTCGGGCCCGAGGGTGGCGAGGCCGGGGGACGGATCGTGGCGGAGGGGACGCCGGAGCAGGTCGCGAAGAACGCCGCGTCGCAGACGGGCATCCACCTCCGGCCTTACCTCGCGGCAGAGAACAGGGTCGCCGCCGAGACGCTGCAGTCTTACAGCCCGACCGCAAGGGGGGGCGGGCGCGCCGTCGAGATCCGGGGGGCTCGGGAGCACAACCTGAAGGACCTGACGGTCGAGATCCCCCGGGACCGGCTGGTCGTCGTCACGGGCGTGAGCGGCTCGGGCAAATCGACGCTCGCCTTCGACATCCTCTTCGCCGAGGGGCAGCGGCGCTACCTCGAGTGCCTGCCGAACTACATCCGCCAGTACCTGAAGATCATGGACCGCCCCGAGGTGGACGGCGTGACCGGCATCCCGCCCACGGTGGCCATCGAGCAGCGCACGAGCCGCGGGGGCCGGCGCTCGACCGTGGCGACCCTCACGGAGATCTACCATTTCCTGAGGCTCCTCTACAGCAAGCTCGGCACGCAGCACTGCCCGGGCTGCGGCGAGCCCATCGTCTCGCAGAGCCCCGATGCGATGCTCGAGGAGATCCGGCGCAGGGCGGGCCGGAGGACCGTGACCGTCACGGCGCCGCTGGTCTTCGGCCGGAAGGGCTTCCATCGCGATCTGCTCGCGCGGCTCAGGAAACGCGGCTTCCGCGAGGCCCGGGTCGACGGCCGCATCCTGCCCCTCGATCCGCTGCCGTCGCTGGACCGCTTCCGGGAGCACGACATCGACGCCGTGGTCGGCAGGTCGAAGGCCGCCTCCGGGGATCTTCGGGAGATCGTCGACCGCGCGCTGACCCTGGGAAAGGGGAGCCTGCGGGTGACGGACGGGCGCGGGGAATCCTGGGTCCTGAGCGAGAGGCTCGCCTGCCGGAGGTGTTCCCGGGGGTTCGAACCCCTCGACCCCAGGCTCTTCTCCTTCAACAGCCGCTACGGGGCCTGCCCGGCCTGCGAAGGGATCGGGACGGTCGACGGCAGGACCTGCCCGGACTGCGGCGGCAGGCGTCTGAGGCCGGAGGCCCTGGCCGTGCGGGTCAAGGGGAAAAGCATCGCGGAGCTGACGGCCCTGTCGGTGCGCGAGGCCGGCGAGGCCGTCCGGTCCTTCGCCTTCGAGACGCAGGAGGCGCCCGTGGCCGACGGGATCGTGGCCGAGCTGCTGCCCCGGTTCCGGTTTCTCGAGCAGGTGGGGCTCGACTACCTGACCCTCGACCGAGGCGGCGACACCCTCTCGGGGGGCGAGGCCCAGCGCATCCGGCTTGCCGCCCAGCTGGGCTCGAACCTGACGGGGATCTGTTACATCCTCGACGAGCCCACCATCGGCCTGCACCCGCGGGACAACGACCGGCTGATCGAGACGCTCCGCGACCTGCGGGACAGGGGCAACTCGGTGATCGTCGTCGAGCACGACGAGGAGACGGTCCGGGCAAGCGACTGGATCGTCGACCTGGGCCCGGGCGCGGGCCCGGCGGGGGGCCGCATCGTGGCGCAGGGGACGCTCGGCGATCTCAGGAAAAACCCGGAATCGGTGACGGGCAGCTGGATCAACGGCCACCGGCGCGAGATCACCTCCCGTCTGAGGCCCGTCGACAAATGCCCCCGGCTTGCCGTCACGGGGGTGTGCAGGAACAATCTCAAGGGGATCGACGTCGCCGTCCCGCTGGGGACGCTGACCTGCGTGACCGGTGTGAGCGGCTCCGGCAAGTCCACCCTCGTCAAGGAGGTTCTCTACGGGGCGCTCCGGGCGAAGCTCTCGAAGGGCTTCCCGGATCCCGGGGGCTACGGCCGGATCACGGGCTGGGAGAAGCTGGCCCGGGTGATCGAGATCGATCACTCGCCCATCGGGCGCACGCCCCGCTCGACGCCGGCCACCTACGTGGGGTTCTTCGACGAGATCCGCAAGCTCTTCGCGAAGCTGCCCGACTCCCGCACGCGCGGCTACGGGCCCGGC
Source organism: Deltaproteobacteria bacterium (assembly GCA_012728915.1). Taxonomy (GTDB): domain Bacteria; phylum Desulfobacterota; class Syntrophia; order Syntrophales; family UBA2192; genus UBA2192. The sequence continues at coordinate 11,742 of JAAYEC010000055.1, forward strand.
CGGTTCTCCTTCAACGTGGCGGGCGGCCGCTGCGAGGTATGCGCGGGGCAGGGGGAGATCCGCGTGGAGATGTCTTTCCTGCCCGACGTCTACGTGCGCTGCGAGGCCTGCGGCGGGAAACGCTACACCGAAGAGACGCTCGCCGTCCGATACCGCGGCAGGAGCATCCACGACGTGCTGGAGATGACCTTCGGGGAGGGGCTGGCGTTCTTCGCCGCCGTGCCGGCGATCCGCAGGGAACTGGAACTGCTGGTGGCCGTCGGACTGGATTACATGACCTTCGGGCAGCCGAGCCCGACGCTCTCGGGGGGCGAGGCCCAGCGGATCAAGCTGGCGCGGGAGCTCTCCCTCTCTGCGGAGGGGCCGGGCCGGGCGTTCTACATCCTCGACGAGCCGACGACGGGGCTGCACCTGGCGGACATCGAGAAGCTGCTCCGGGTGCTGCAGCGGCTCGTGGACCGTGGCGACACGGTGCTCGTCATCGAGCACAACCTGGAGGTCATCCGCGAGGCCGACTGGGTGATCGATCTCGGCCCGGGGGGAGGCGGAGACGGGGGCCGCATCGTGGCGACCGGCGCCCCGCCGGACCTGCTGAAGAGGGCCGGGGTCTCGCAGACGGCGCGATGGCTCGCGCGGTACCTCCGGGAGCCGTCAACGGGAAAGCCTCCCGCGCGTTCATAAGGCTCAAACGGGGGTTGACGATGAAACGACGTCTCATCTGCACGGCTCTCGCGGCCCTCTTCGCCCTGCTCGCGATCCGCGGGGAAGCCGAGGCCGCGTCGAAGCCGCTGCCCTTCAGGCAGGGCGAGCGGCTGGTCTACCGGGCGATGTGGGGGTTCATCCCCGCCGGCGAGGCCGTCATCGAGGTCCTTCCCGACACGAGCGTGGACGGGGCACGGGCACGCCACTTCGCCATGACGACCGCGACGAACTCCCGCGTCGACCTCTTCTACAGGATCCGGGAGCGGCAGGATTCCTTCCCGGACGCCGACATGACGCGAACCCTGCAGTACCGCAAGAAGAGCACGGGAAACCACCCGCGGGACGTCGTCGTCACCTACGACTGGAAAAACCGGACAGCGACGTACGCGAGCTTCGGCAACGCCGAGAGGCCCGTGGAGATCCTGCCGGGCTCCTTCGATCCGCTGGCCATTTTCTTCGTCATCCGCACGCACCGGCTCAGGCCGGGCGACGTCCACGAGATCCCCGTCACGGACGGCAAGACGTGCATCGCCGTCAGGGCCGCCGTCGCGGGTCGCGAGACGGTCACGATCGACGGGGTGGTCTACGATACTCACCTCGTGATTCCGGACATGGAGAGGCTGCAGGGCGTTGTGCCCCGGCAGGGCGACCCGTCACTGAAGATCTGGTTCACCGCCGACGAGCGGCAGGTGCCCGTGAAGATCCAGAGCAAGGTGGCGGTGGGGAGCTTTGTCTTCGAGCTGATCTCGGCTGCGCACTGAGCGCCCGGGGTGATGTTGGGCACGGCGACGCTTTTCGCTAAGAGAAGGTAAGAAGGTGAGAGGGCAGGAAGGTTGGATCAGGACGCGGCCAATGATCGCTCACCGCTTCTTCCAACCATCTCATCTTCTGCATTCACTTCATCTTCTCCCCCAGCTCTTCCCAGCTCTTGAGCCTCACGGCCCCCTTCGCGGGCTCGAAACTGAAGCATTGCGGCTTGTGCTTCAGTGCCGACTCGATTACCGCCGGGGCGCCGACGACGGAGCGGATCTTGAGGCCCTTCTTCGCGAGATCGTCGAACAGGGCGCCTCCGTCCCAGGGCAGAAGGGGCGCGTCGGCATATTCGTTTTGAGCGAGCCAGGCGCGGACCGCCCTCCGGTGCGTCTCTCCCGTCTGAAGGTAGACCAGGGGATGCCGGTTTGCCAGCGATTCGACCGCCTGCCTGCTGCCCGGGCGACCCGGAGACATGAAGCCCCCCTGAAGCAGGGCGCCCTCCACGTCCACGGCGACGATCCCCGCGCCCCGCTTCGCGACCAGCAGGGCAGCCCTCCCGGTCTCGTTGCGGGACACGGCACGGATTTCCTTGAGCCCGGGGCGTGCGGCCCTGTAGGACCGGTAGGCCACGCCGTCGCCTCCCGAGAGGTTCTTCCCCAGCGGGATGTCGTCCACGAAGAATTCGACGATCTCCCCTCCCCGGATGAACAGCGTCCCCCGCGTCTCGGCCTTGAGCCTCACCTCCTCCCCCTGGATCGCCACCATGTCGTAGACGTACACGTCGGCCTGTAGGGGAGATGACAACAGGAAGAGCGGCAGCGCGAGGAGCAGAGCCGAGAGCCGGGACATCCTTTTCTTCCTCTTCACCGTGGGCCTTCCGCCTTGAGCCGAACGCGCGCCGCGCGGCGGCTAGGCGTGCTCGCCCGCCTTGCGGAGCAGGAGCTCCCAGTCTTCGTCGACCATCTTCTGGATCACGTCCAGATCGGCATCCGTGAGGTGCTGGAAACGCCCCTGGATCTTGAAGTACTCCCGGACGGGGAAACGCTTCGGCTTGGTGTTGATCGTGTAGTGGAGGCCCTCCTCCACCTCGTAGAGGGGGAAGATGTTGGTCTGCACGGCCATCCGCGCGATCTTGACGGCCATCTCCGAGGGGATCTTCCATCCCGTGGGACAGCTCGCGAAGATGTGAAGGAAGCGGGACCCTCCGGTGGCCTGGGCCCGCCTGACCTTGCGCACGAGGTCCTCGGGGTGGGAAATGCTGGCCGTGGCCGCATAGGGGATGCGGTGGGCCGCCAGCGCCTCGACGATGTTCTTCTTGCGCATCTTCTTCCAGTCCTTGCCGGGGGTGGTCGTCGTCCAAGCCCCGTAGGGGGTGGAGGAGCTGCGCTGGATGCCCGTGTTCATGTACGCCTCGTTGTCGTAGCAGACGTAGATGAAGTCCTCGTTGCGCTCGACGGCGCCGGAAAGCGCCTGGAAGCCGATGTCGAAGGTGCCGCCGTCGCCCGCCCAAGTGACGACGGTCGTATCCCTGTCGCCCTTCATGTCGAGGGCGGCACGGACGCCGCTGGCCACGGCGCCACCCGTCTCGAAGGCCGAGTGGATGACGGGGATCTTCAACGTCGTCGTGGGGTAGGGCCCCGCGATGACCGACCAGCAGCAGGCCGGGATGATCATCATCGTCTTCTCGCCGAGGGCCTTCAGCAGAAAGCGCATGGCGATGGCCGCGCCGCAGCCCGGGCAGCCGACGTGTCCGGGGTGCATGAATTCGCGATCGCTTCGCTCGAGTTCCATGTTAGACCTCCTGCAGGCCGATCCACACGCTCTCCTTCTCGGGGGCGTCGCTGTTTTTCGTCTTCCAGTAGATTTCCTCGAGAAGCTCCGGGGTCACGTCGCGCCCGCCGATCCCGGCGACGAAGCCGAACACGGGCGGGTGCCCCGGCGCGTTGCACAGCGCCGCGCGAACCTCCTGCGCGAAGATGCCGCTCGCGCCGAAGGAGAAGTTCCTGTCGATGACGGCGACCTTCGCGGCCCCGCCGAGCGCCCTGCGGACGGCCTCCACGGGGAAGGGGCGGAAGAGCCGGATCTTGAGGATTCCCAGCCTCTCTCCGCGGGACCGGAGGTTCTCGAGCAGGCTGCGGGCCGTGCTCGTGACGGTGCCGGAGGTGACGAAGACGATCTCCGCGTCCTCGCAGCGGATAGCCTCCACGACACCGTAGCGCCGCCCGAAGACCGCGGCGTACTCGTTCTCGATGCCCGGGAATCTCGACAGGGCCGTTTCCATCGCCTTCGCGATGTCGTGGCGCATCTCCATGTAGACGGCGGGGGGCACGAGGGGCCCGAAGGAGCAGGGGGCCGCCGTGTCAAGCTGGAAGCGCGCCTCGTAGGGCGGTAGGAACCGGTCCGCCTCCTCCTGCTCCGGGACGTCCACGGGCTCGTAGGTGTGGGAGAGAAAGAAGGCGTCGAGGACGACCATGGCAGGCAGGGCCACCGACTCGGCCAGCCGGTAGGCCTGCAGCGTCGTGTCGATGACCTCCTGGCCGTCTTCGCAGTAGAACTGGATCCAGCCCGTGTCGCGCTGGGCGAGGCTGTCGGTCTGGTCGACCCAGATGTTCCAGCCCGGGGCGAGGGCCCGGTTCACCTCGGCCATCACGATGGGCAGGCGCGCGCCGGCCGCCCAATGCAGCAGTTCGTGCATCAGGGCGAGCCCCTGGCCGGAGGTGGCCGTGAAGGTCCTGACCCCCGCGCTCTGCGCCCCGATGAGGGCGGCCATGCAGGAGTGCTCGCTCTCCACCCTTAGGAACCGGGCGTTCATGGTTCCCGAGGCGCAGTACTCCGACAGAAACTCCACGATATGTGTCTGGGGCGTGATCGGGTAGGCGGAGACGACCTGGACGCGGGCAAGCCGGACGGCCTCCGCCACGGCCTGGCTCCCTTCAAGGACTCGTTTCATCGGTCCTCCTCCTCGAGCGTCATGGCGTTGCGCGGGCATTCCACCACGCAGAGGCCGCAGCCCTTGCAGTAATCGTAGTTGATGCTCCGGCCCAGGCCCTCTTTCCCGCGGAGAACAGCGAGGTCGGGGCAGAACAGATGGCAGTTGTCGCACTGGTCGCAGAGACCGCAGTTGAAGCAGCGCTCTGCTTCGCGCATGGCGATGTTGCCCGAGACGCGAAGGTCGATCTCGGCGAAGGACCGGGCTCGCTCCGCACGGACGAGGCGCGGCTGCGTCATCCGGGGGGCATACCGGAAGTAGTCGGTGTTGATCTCGCCGTAGACCACGACGTGGCGGTTCCGCAGGCGCCGCTCGCCGCCCATGTGGATCTCCATGGACAGGGAGGGGCCGACGCCCACCGTGCAGGCCTCGAGCCGGGACAGGATCGAATCGGCCCCTTCACGGAAGAGGGTGTCCAGGGCGATGGCGGCCTGCTTGCCCGAGGCGATGGCGTGGGCGACGCTCTTGATGCCGTTGGTGAGGTCACCGCCCCGGGCGAGCGCCGGTCTGCCCTCCCGGAGCGAGAGGGCGCAGTGGGACAGGGCGACGGTTCCCTTGCCGGCCGGGGGCGGGTTGTACCACGCCTCGCCGGCCTCGGCGCCGGTCGCCTTGAAGAGCCGCTCCGCGACGACGCGGCTCGTCCTGTCGCCGTCGGGCTCGATGCGCCCCCGGCCGCCCTCCTCGCCGGCGATCCTCATGTGGCGCAGGGTGATCCGGATGCGGCCACCGTCCTTTTCGATCCTCTCGGGGGCCACGAGTTCCTCGAGTTTCACCCCTTCTTCGAGGGCCATCTGCACCTCGTCCCCGAAGGCGGGCATGTCCTTTCGGCGTCTGCGGTAGAGGATCAGGGCCTCGCCGCCCAGCCGGACGATGCTGCGCGCCACGTCGACGGCCGTGTTCCCCCCGCCGATGATGACGGACATTCCCCTGACGTCCGGCGTCTCCCCCCTGCGGATCCGCTCGAGGAACGCGAGCCCGTCGCCCACCCCGTCCAATTCCTCGCCGGGCACGCGGAGCGCCGTCGTCCGGCCGTGGCCGCAGGCGAGGTAGACGGCGCTGTAGGACGTCTCGAGGTCCCTGAGGAAACCGGGCGTGACGGGGCGCCCCGTGTGGATGCGCACGCCCTGTGCCTCGATCCGGGCGATCTCGTGCTGAAGGGCCGCAAGCGGCAGGCGGTACAGGGGGATCCCCCAGCGCAGGATGCCTCCCGCCTCGGGGGACGCCTCGAAGACGTCGCAGGCGTAGCCGAGCTGCGTGAGGAACCACGCGGCGGCCAGGCCCGAGGGGCCCGCCCCGGCGACGGCGATTTTTTCGGGCCGGGCGGGAAGCCTTTCCAGGAGGGGCTTGAGGTCGTATCGCTCCGCCGTGTCGGCCAGGAAGCGCTCGACGGCACGGATGGCGATCGGGTCATCGAACTCCCCGCGGTTGCAGGAGCCTTCGCAGGGATGGAAGCAGACCCGCCCGCAGACGCCCGGGAAGGGGTTTTCCCGGAGGATCGTCTCCCAGGCCTCCTTGAAGAGGCCCTGGCTCGTGAGCATCTCGACCTTCCCGATGTCCTCCCCGGCGGGGCAGGCTGCGCTGCAGGGGGCCGTCTTCTCCTCGTACCGGGGGCGCAGGTAACGCCAGGACCCGGTCTTGTTGCCCTCCGTCGAACGGGTGGAACGGGGCATGATGCGGATGGGGTTTTCCGATTCCGCCCGTGCTTGTGCTTTCTCTACCATCGGCGTCACCTTGAAAAGAGATCGTGTCGCGGGAATATGTCCGCAATCGTCGGGCGTGTCTCAGGCTGCGGGCTTGACGGTCTCCGCAAAATGGACGGCCTCGTAGGCCTCCCGGGCGGCCGTGACGTTGCGTTCGGCGTCGCCCGGCAACTCCTCCCGGATGGACGCGACGACGTCCTCGAGGGACGGCATCCCGAGGACGCGGGCCACCGCCCCCATCATCGAGGTGTTGACGATGGGGTGGGTGCGGCTCCCGATCCGGTTGTTCAGGGCGATGCGGCTGGCGTCGACCCAGGCGAGCCGGAACCCGGAAAAGGACCCGGCGCCGGTCGGGGCGGCGGGGCTGTTGATGAGCACGGAGCCTCCAGGCTTGAGCCCCCGCGTGACGTCGATGCCGGACAGAAGCGTCTTGTCGAGGACGACGACGTGGTCCGGGCTGTATACGTTCGTGCGCAAAAGAATCTTCTGCCGGTCCAGCCTCAGGTAGGCCTCCACGGGGGCCCCGCGCCTTTCGACGCCGAAGAACGGGAAGCTCTGGACGTGGTAGCCGGCCCGGAAGAAGGCCTTGGACATCAGGATGGTTGCGACGACGGTGCCCTGGCCGCCGCGGCCGTGAAAGCGGATTTCCAGCATGGGTTCCTCCCCGAAAAGAGGGAAGTTAGGAAGCTATGAAGAGCGGAAGATCGGAGTGGATTTTCTGTTCATTTGTCTTTTCCGCTCTTCCCGACTTCCGCTCTTCCGATCTTCGTCAACTTGACCCCTGAAGAACAACGTAACGGTCACCAGGGGATACGCCTCCGTCCGCGCTCAGTTGGGCCGGTTCCACACGACAACAAGCGCCCTGGCCGGCTTCGAGTCGAGGGAGCGGAAGCTGTGGTTCATCTCCGACTCGAAGTAGAGCGAGTCCCCGGGGTAGAGGACCTCCACCCGGTCGTCGGTTCGGAACTCGAGCCTGCCCTCGAGGACGAAGTGAAATTCCTCGCCCTCGTGGCTCATGAACACCATTTCGCGCGTGTCCATGGGCTGAAACTCGACCAGGAAGGGCTCCATGTGCTTGCGGGGGTTCTTGGGCTCGAGGGACTCGTAGACGTAGTCCACCTCGCCCTCCCGGTGGTGGGGCCTGCGCTTGACCTTGACGCGCTCCCCGCTGCGGGTCACCGAGAGCCTCTCCATCTCGACCTCGTCCTCGAAGAAGAAGGCCATGCTTACGTCGAGGGCCTTGGAGAGGCGCAGGAGCGCCCCGAGGGGCGGGACCGTCTCGTCACCCTCGATGGCGGCAAGGACCGCCTTGGTGAGCCCCGTCTTGGCGCACATGTCCTCGAGGGTGAGGTGCTTTTTCTGGCGGCAGTCCCGGATGCGGGCCCCGATCTTGATGCGCTCGTCGTGCTGTGCCGTATCGGATTTCTTCCTGGCCATGGTCTACCTCCGTTCAAGCCGGGACGATCCCGGAATGGGGATCCGGGTCCAATGTAGTCCAATCGCCGGACCCTGTAAAGCGCAAAATTGTATTCAATTTGTGTTTGACATCGGGGGTGTAAAATAATAGAAATGATTCGTTGCGGGAAGGGTCGGCAGACCCGGCTCGGCCGCATCCCGGGATCGCAACGCCGGTTCTTTTCTCTAAATTCCTATCTTCTGAAGGAGGGGGATTATGGAAGTATCCACCACAGTCATCATCATCATCGGTTTTCTCATTTACATGGGGCTGTACTGGACGTACGGCAAGAAGATCGAAAAGGACGTCGTCAAGGCCGACGACAACAACGCCCCGCCGTCCCAGCGGCTCTACGACGGCGTCGACTACGTTCCGGCCCACAAGGCGGTCCTCTTCGGCCACCACTTCTCGTCCATCGCCGGCGCGGGGCCCCTCGTCGGACCGGCCATGGCCATGGTCTGGGGCTGGCTCCCGGGGCTGCTCTGGGTCTGGTTCGGCAACGTGCTGATCGGCTCGATCCACGACTACCTGGCGCTCATGGCCTCGGTGCGCTACGACGCCAAGTCGGTACAGTTCGTGGCGACAGACCTCATCTCGAAGCGCACGGGCAAGTCCTTCTACTGGATCGTCTTCTTCCTGCTCATTCTCGTCGTGGCGGCCTTCGCCAACGTCATCGGCTCCATGTTCGCGAGGACCCCGTCGATCGGGTCGGCCTCGATCTTCATGACCATCGCCGCCATCATCCTGGGGGTGCTCATCTACCAGGTGAAGATGAATCTCACGATGGCCACGATCATCGGCATCGTCCTGATGACCATCGCCATCTGGCTGGGGCCCATGTTCCCCATCCCCATGAGCTACGAGGCGTGGATGGTAATCCAGTTCGTCTACATCATCATCGCCGCATCCATTCCGGTCAACTACCTGCTCCAGCCGCGGGACTACCTGAACTCGTTTTTGCTCTACTTCGGCATCGCCATCGGCTTCATTGCGGCCATGGTGACCTTCAAGGGGATGGAGGCGCCCGCGGTCTCCGCCTTCGCGCCCGTCCTGCTGGGCAACCAGCCCACGCCCTTCTGGCCGGCGATCCCGCTGGTCATCGCCTGCGGCTCCCTCTCGGGGTTCCACTCGCTGGTGGCCTCGGGGACCTCCTCCAAGCAGCTCGCGAAAGAAACGGACGCCCTCTTCGTGGGCTACGGCGGCATGTTCACCGAGGGCTTCCTCTCGACGGTCATTATCGTCGCCATCGGCGGCTTCGGCATGACGGTCATGAAGGCCCAGGCGGCGGCGGCCAACTACAACATCACCCTCGAGGCGGCCAACTGGGCCACCACCTACGCAAAGACGACGGGGGCCCTGAAGCTGGCGCCCCCCAGCATGATCGTCGAGGCCTTCGGCGTCATGGTGGCCTCCACCTTCCTGTCCTTCATCCCCACGGCGATCGTGAAGGTCATCGCGGGGCTCTGGATCTCGGCCTTCGCGCTGACGACGCTCGACACGACGAACCGCCTGGCCCGCTACTGCCTCGTGGAGATGCTCGAGCCCGTCCAGAGCAAGCTGGGAGGTTTCTACAACATCATCACGAACCGCTGGGTGGCCTCGTTCATCCCCGCGTTCCTGGGCATCTACCTGGCCTGGACCGGCCAGTTCAACATCCTCTGGCCCTCCTTCAGCGCGGCGAACCAGCTCATCGCCTCGATCGCGCTGATGACGGGCGCGGCCTTCGTGGCCAAGAAGATGCAGTCCAAGTTCGCCATCGTGGCGATCGTCCCCGCCTGGTTCCTGTGGTTCACGGTGACCTGCGCCATCGTCTGGTTCATGTGGGTCGTCATGCCCGGCTCCATCCAGAAGACGCCCGGGATGGGCTGGACCGTGCAGACCATCATGGCGATCATGCTCGTCCTCAACATTCTCTTCATTGTCGACTTCGTGAAGTCGAGCGGGAAGAAAGGGTAGGGTACGGGTATTCCCTTGAGTGTTGAAATGGATTAAAGTGGAGTCCCCCCCGTATCCCAACCGGGGTACGGGGGGGATTTTCCATTCCGGAGCAGGGAGGGCCCGTTTCGACGATGTCGCCGTCCGTCCTGGAACATCTTCGACATTTCCTGCAGGGCTTTCGGCAGGGCCAGCGCGAGAAGATTATCGGCCTGACCTGCATGGAACAGCAGGAACTGGAGAACGTCTTCGCGCTTTTGCTGCTGGGCTCCTTCGTCGGGTTCCCGGCGCCGCCGACGTTCCTGGCCGTGGAACTGCTGCCCTTCATGGAGCGCGAGATGCAGATCCTCGGGCAGCGCGCCGAGGACGCCTGCGACATGCTGGGGCATATGATGGGAACGCTGGGGGTGGACTGATGAGGATCCTCTTTTACACCGGCAAGGGAGGCGTCGGGAAGTCCACCATGGCAGCCGCGGCGGCATGGCAGCTCTCGAAGAAGAAGCGGGTGCTCGTCGTGTCGCTGGATCCGGCGCACAACTTGGGCGATATCTTCTGCGTGCGGCTCAACGGCAGGGAAAAGAGAATGAGCGACAACCTGCTCCTCCGGGAGGTCGATCTGCAGAAGCTCTCCAGGGATTACCTGGAGCGCGAGATCGGCGTTCTGACCCGGACCTACAGCTACCTGCAGGTGCTCAACCTCGACCGGTACTTCTCGGTGCTGAAATACTCGCCCGGCATCGAGGAGTACGCCCTGCTGACGAGCATCGAGGAGACGATCCGGAAGGACGGGGCGAACTTCGACACGGTCATTTTCGACACGCCGCCCACGGGACTGACCCTGCGCTTTCTCGCGCTGCCGCAGATCACGACCGCCTGGATCGACCGCCTGGCCGGGATCCGCCGGCAGATCCTGGACAAGCGCCACACGATCCGGAAGATCCGCGGCCCCGCGACGGAGGAAGAAAAGCAGCGGGAGGAGAAGCTCTCCTACGACGAGAAAGATGATGCCGTGCTGCAGAGGCTCATGGCCCTGAAGGCCAATTACGAGTCCCTCACGGGGATCCTGCAGGGACCCGACTGCGGGGTCGTTCTCGTGTTCAATCCCGACATGCTCTCCCTGCGCGAGTCCGAGAGGCTCGTGGAGGGCCTGCGGGACATCAACCTGCCGCTTCGCCTCCTCATCCAGAACAAGGTCACCGGGGAGAACCTCGCCGTGGCCGACCAGGTTGCGGCGGAACTTCGCAGAACGGTCGGGGACACACCGCTTCTGCGGGTGGCTCTTTCGTCGAACCTGGCCCGCGGCCTCGATTCGACGCTGTACGACATCCCTGAAGACCTGGTGACGCCACTCGACTGGAGACGCTGAGCATGTTCGAACACGACTACCTCATCTCGGAACCCCTCTTTTGGCTCTTCATCGCTGCTACGGCGGTTTTGGTCTGGGGTTACTACTGGGGCGAGAAAGAGAACAAGCGCCTCTACCTCTCCGCCTTCAACGGTCTTGTGGACGTCATCAAGCCCGTCGACCAGACGTTCACGAACATCGGGGGGCTCATCGGCTACCACGGCCATTTCGTCACCCGGAAGGATTCCCCCATCGAGAAGGTGGAGGCCACGATCACCTTTCTGGCGCGGCAGTCGCTTCTCTACCTCCCCGTGTCGATCCTGATCCGCAAGCACGACCGTCTCTTCGTCACGATCACCATGAGGCAACCGCTCAAGGAGGAGGGGCACCTCATCGAGGAAAAGTACGCGGGCTACCGGCGCGCCCGGATCACCAACGAGGCCCGCCTCAACCGGGAGCCGATCCGATGGGGCGATTCCAGCTGGTGCGTCTACTACGAGAGCGGCCGGATGCGGGATCAACTGAAGAAACTGACGGTGAGCCACACCAACCCGGGAATCCTCCGCCACATCGCCGTCGTTCCCGACCAGAAGAAATGCTTTGTCTTCATGATCCCGAAGAAGGGGCAGGTGAAGGCCTGCTTCGAGCCCGTCTACCGCTGGATCCCCTCGCTCGTGCCCCCGGCGAAGTGACGCAAAACGCCGGCGGCTGCCGGGGCGCCCCTTTCGGGGGCCGTTCCTCGAACGTTTGTGCATTGTTTTTTTTCGCGGAACCCTTTAGAGTAATAGCCATTCTACCCATCGGGCCGGTCGGCCCGTCGAAAAAGGAGGTGCCAACATGGCCAAAGCGGAGATGAGCATTTTCGATTTTGCTGTGAAAGCGGAGCGCGACGGGATTGCGTTCTACACGAAGGCGTCAAAGAAATTCAACGACGCCGAACTCCGGAACCTGTTCCTGAAGCTCGCCAAGGAGGAGGTCAAGCACATGGAGACCTTCCTTGGGATCAAGGCCAAGGCGGAGAAGAAGGGCGCCGACCAGATCTTCCGCTCCGACCGGGTCAGCGATTACCTCGACACGATCATCCGCGAAGGGCTCTTCCCGAAGGGCGACAGCATGGTCAAAAGGCTCGAGAAGGTCAACGATGTCGGCAGCGCCTGCGCGATCGCCATGGAGGCGGAGAAGAACGCCATCCTGCTCTATTCGGAACTGGCCAAGCTCGCGAAGGACAAGGAGCAGAGGAAGATCTTCGAGGACATCGCCAAGGAGGAAAGGTCCCACATCGTCATGGTGGGATCGGCACGCGCCGATTATGACCCGGCCTACGCGGCCATGCGGTTCGGCAGGTTCTTCTGATCGCAGAAGCGCGGCCCCCCGCCGAGGGGAATCGGGCGGATTCGAACACAGGGGCCCGGCGGTCGGGCAGTCCCTGCGCCGCCCGGATCAGGGGCAAGTTCCGGACGGAAGCGGTCGACGGGGAAACGCGTGCCGGGGCGGGTGTAAAGCAGGGAGTGCCACGTAGACAGTCTGCGGCCGGCGCGACAGGGCGCCGGCCTTTTTTTATACGAATTCGGTCTCGAGGTCAGGAAACTCCCGGCTGAACTCGACGGCAAGGCGGCCGAGGATGGTTTCACCCACGAGTTTCGCGATGAAGACACAGGCCCTGCAGTCGGGCATGTGGCTCTGGAAGTCTGTGAAAACAAAGAGTTTCTTTTGCGTCTCGCTGAACCGGACCCGCTTGACCAGCCCCAGGTGCAAAACGGAAAGCCCGCTTTCGGGGTCCTTTACACGGTCCAGCACATTATCGATTTTCTTGATCATTTCTGGGTTCACAGGATGTTGCCTCCCGGCGGAACGTGATTATACTATAGCAAAAAAGGGTCGAAATGTGCTATGTCAAAAACCCATTGGCACATTTCATGAATAGTCGATGTAGCCTAGGTCACGACGAAAAGAGACAGAGCAGGGGGGCGGCAACTTGGCAAAGGTGCAGGCAGCGACGGCCAAAGATCTGAAACAGATCAGAAAAATGCTGCAGTCCAAGATCAACGAGCTGATGGTGGAGGCGGGGAAAACCGTCGTTGACATGGCGGGCAACGAGGAGAAGCTTCCCGACATGAACGATCGCGCGTCCCAGGAGTCCGACCTCAACCTCGAGATCCGCATGCGGGAGCGCGAGCGAAAACTCATCGTGAAGATGCGGGAGGCCATCGAACGCATCGATGCCGGGGATTACGGGATTTGCGAGGAGTGCGGCGAGAACATCGGCGTCAAGAGACTCATGGCGCGTCCCGTGACCACCCTTTGCATCGAGTGCAAGACCATCGAGGAAAAGCGCCAGAAGATGCAGGGAAAGACACCCGAGCTGCTGCCGGCATTCTTTGCGGACTGAGGACGGGGGTATCGGATCTCGGGCACGGCAAACAAGAGAAGCAAAAGGATCGGGGAGAAGGGCTCCGGTCCTTTTTTTTCGTCCCCGAAATCCTAGACACGATTCCCGATGCCCGATTCCGGGATCCTCCCCTCCAGGAGCCGTTCCACCTGTTCGTCGAGCGCGACGGCCAGGGACTTGACCTCTCCCGCATCGGAAGACAGGAACCGCAGGAAGTCGGAGCGATTCAGGCGTCGGGCGATCTGGACGAACACGGGACAGAGGCCCAGGATCAGGGCAGCTGCGACCCTCTCCGTCCAGGCTCTTCCGGCAGACAGGGGCGTGATGCCGCCGCCCAGCAGGCGGTAGTCATGCGCGTCGATCCCGGGGGCCGAGGGATAGTCTTCCTCGACGACCGACGTTCCCCCCGAGGCGAGCGCATCGACGGCGCTCAAGGCCTCTTTCAGCGGGCGGTCCTCCCGCAGCGCCTGTCCGGCGGCGAGGGGGTCGAGTCCCAGTTCGAGGCACCGCCCGAGGAGGGGCAGGGCTGATTCCGATTTACGGGAAAGCCCGGCCCAGCCGGCGTGATCCAGGAGGAGGAGCCCCTCCCGTTCCTGTCCCGTCTTCCCCGGAGTCGCGTAGGTCATGCAGGGACACGGGCAGTGGTAGCACGCCCGGTTCCGGCCCAGTTTTCCCCGGAGGGCGCGTGCCGCCTCGGCTCCATCGGCGAGCCCCTTCAGGACGGGGACAAAACCCGCGGCCTTCATGGTTCCAGCGTCGCGCAGGGTCTTTTCCGCAGCCTGGGACAGGGCGGGGTGATCGTCCCGGAAGGCAAGTCCCCCGATTCCGTGGAAGAGAAGGGCCTTGAGGTTTTTCGCGCCCATCCGTCCGGCAAGACCGGCCCTGTCGAGGCTTCCCTGTCCGTCGACGGATACCGATGCGAAGGGCGAGTTCCGGTCCGCGGCAGGACCCGTCACGATGGAGGCCCGGAAGCCGGGCGCCGTCTTCCGAAGTGCCTGCAGCAGCTCGGGGACGGTCTTGTCCGCCGAATCCGGGACGGGCAGGACGTGGACCTTCCCCCGGCTGACGAGAAGGGCACAGGGCTCCGGGGCAGCGCCGCGGACCACGAGGCAGTCCAGGCCCGAGAATTTCAACTCCGGCCCGCTGCGCAGCATGAGGGGCACGTGGCAGAGGTGGTCCCAGCGGGGGGAGCGGAAGGTTCCCACCAGCAGGGCCGAGGCCGGGGCAAAGCTGCCCGTCAGCGGGCCCGTCCCGAAGACGAGGCTGTCGCTCTCGTATTCCGAGAGAACCCGGGCATTCAGGGATGCGCCGCCCAGAGCGGCTCCGCAGACCTCCCACGAAAGGTCCAGGGTGTAGCTCGCCCGGGTCGTCAGGTCGGCTACGCCGATTTTTCCGTTGAAGAAGGGCTGGTAGAGGCTCATGCGTTCGCCTCCCCGGGGGTCGATTTCTGCCAGCGGAAACGGACCTTGGCCGCACCGTAGGGACAGCGGTCCACGCACCGCAGGCACATGATGCACTCCGTCATGGGCACCTTCGGGGAGATGCCCTCGCGGAGTTCGTCGGCATTGATGATTCCCACCGGGCAGACCTCGGCGCACTGGATGCAGGAGAACTTCTTGCACTTGCGCGCCCCGATGACGATCTTGAGGAGCCGAAGCAGGCTCGCGATGCCCAGCGTGGCGCCCACGGGACAGAGGTAGCGGCACCAGGAACGGCGCTCGGCGATCTCCGTAGCGGCCAGGGCCGGCACGATGGCCAGCTCGGCGCTCTGCATGACCGACTGGACCCCATAGGAGCGGCACAGGGTGCCGATGGGGCAGACGGTGCAGAAGGCCTGGTATCCCAGAACGGCGCTGCTTCCGACGGCACCGCCCAGGATGCCGTATTTGGCCATGCGGCTCTTGAGGAAGGCCGGCCAGCCCAGTCTCTTCGGGACGATCTTGTCCACGAGGTCCAGGACGAACCCGAAGGGGCAGAGCCAGCCGCAGAAAACCCTGCCGAAAAGGACCGTCAGGATGAGCAGGGCCAGGGCCGACGAGGCGCCGACGAGGATGAGCGTTCCCGACGAGGCGATGTTCTGCAGGGTGCCCGTCGGGCATGCCAGTTCCACCGTACCGGCCCTGAAGTAGCAGAAGGTCCCCACGACGAGGATCACGAGGAACAGGAACGAAAGGGCCTGCACGCCCCACCGGGCGGCCTTGATCCAGCGCAGGGCCTTGCCGCGCGTGAACGTCAGGGCCTTCCCGGGGCAGTGCTTGACGCAAAGCGGGTCGCCCTCGCAGAGGTCGCACTTGTGGATCTCCTGCCGCGCCGGGTCCCTGAGCGGGGCCGCCTCGGGGCAGGCCATCGTGCACATCCCGCAGTCGGTGCAGTAGAGGTCGTTGATGCGGACGATGCCGTCGTCGCCCTTCTCGATGGCCCGCGTCGGGCAGGCCTCGAGGCAGAGGGGTCTGCGGCAGTGCTGGCAGAGGATCGCGAAGCTCTTCCCGAGCCTCTCGTTGGTGAGGACCTTGATGCTGGCCAGCACCGGCGCCACCACGGCCGCGTTGCGCGTCGAGCAGATCATCTCGCAGGTCCCGCAGCCCGTGCACTTCGCAGGGTCGAAGAGGATGTGCCGGTTCCGCCGGGGCATGAACCGGTCGGAGAAACGCTTCTTCTCCGGCTGCCGCGGCCTCAGGTCCTCGAGGTTCAGTTGGGGTTCGAGCTGTCTGGATGCTTCCATGTAAACGTCTATCCGGTCTATTCCGTCTGTTCGGTCTATTCGGTCCAAATCCTCTTTCATCCCCCTTTGCAAAAGGGGGAACGAGGGGGATTTTCTTATGCGTTGCGCAGCAAATAAATCTCCCGCCGGCAGGAGGGGCATGTCTCGAGGGCCTTGAGGACGTTTGCCGGCTCGTCCTTGAGCCTGCCCTGGACGAATCCCTCCACGGGGGCGGCCAGGAAGAACCGGCCGCAGGTCTCGCAGCGCCTGGCGTTTTCGACGACGTCCTCCTCGATGGCCGCTTCACGGAGCTTGCGGATCAGGTCCCGGCAGCTCACCCCCTGGGGGCAGACGTCGGTGCCGCTGTTGCACTCCGTGCAGAACCAGATGTTGCGGTCTGCGACGACGTCCTCGCCGACAAGCGTCTTCTTGATGATGCCCCGGGGGGACATCTCGATGCCGAAGTCCGCGTACATCTCCGCCATGGGGCAGGCGGCCACGCATCGGCCGCATTCGACGCAGCCCGAGGCCCCGGAGAGCTTCTTCGCTTCCTCGATCCTATCGCGCCTTGGCTTCATGATCCTTTTCCAGTTTCACGGCGCACACCTTGTACTCCGGCGTTTTGCAAACCGGATCGAGCGCCGGGTTCGTCAGCATGTTGGCCCTCGCCTCGGTGAAGTGGAAGGGGGCGAAGATGCTCCCCTGGACCACGCGGTCCGAAATGCGGGCCGTTGTCACGATGCTGCCGCGGCGCGAGGTGACCCGGATCCAGTCGCCCGGCCCCACGCCGAGCGATGCAGCGTCGTCGGGATGGATTTCCACGTAGGGGTCTTCGATCTCACGGTTCAAAAACGGTGAGCGCCGCGTCATTGTTCCCGTATGGTAATGGGCGAAGACGCGCCCCGTGTTGAGGTAGTAGGGGTACTCCGCGTCGGGTTTTTCCATGGGCGGCGTGTAGTCGGGGACGACGAACCGGCCGAGGCCCCGGGTGAATGTCGTGCCGTGCAGGAACCGCGTGCCCGGGTGGTTCTCGTCGGGGCAGGGCCACTGCAGTCCGACCCGCTCGAGGCGGTCGAAGCATATCCCCGCGTAGGCCGGAACGAGGTTGGCATACTCGGACATCACCTCGGCGGGCGAGGCGTAGTCGAAGGGCAGGCCCAGGGCCTTTCCCATCAGGCAGAGGATCTCAAAGTCGCCCTTCGCGCCACCCGGCGGGTCGACGGCTTTGTGCAGCAGCTGGAAGCGCCGCTCCGTGTTCGTGTAGGTCCCCGTCTTCTCAGCAAAGCAGGCGCCCGGCAGGACGAGGTGGGCGAACTTCGCCGTCTCGGTGAGGAAGATGTCCTGCACGACGAGGAAGTCGAGCCGCTTCAGGGCCTCCATGACGTGGTTGACGTCGGGGTCGCTGATGCAGGGGTTCTCGGCCATGATGTAAAGGGCGCGGATGTCCTTGCCGGCGGCGTCGATGAGCTCCGTCACGGTCTTGCCAGGCGTGTCGGGGAGTTCGGACTTCCAGGCCTTCTGGAACTTCTCGCGGACGGCCGGGTCGGAGACGGCCTGGTAGCCGGGGTAGAGGCTCGGCAGGGCCCCCATATCACAGGCGCCCTGGACGTTGTTCTGGCCGCGCAGCGGGTAGATCCCCGAGAAGGGCTTCCCCACGTGGCCGCAGAGCATGGCCAGGTCGCAGATGGCGATGACGTTGGCCACCCCGCAGGCGTGCTGCGTGATGCCCATGCAGTAGACGATGGCGGCGTTTTCGGCCTTCGCGTACGTCTCGGCCACCTCGCGGATCGTCGCCTCGCCGATCCCGGTCTCGGAGGCGGCCTTGTCCAGGGGCCAAGCCGCAAGAAACGTCCGCAGGGCT
This sequence comes from Deltaproteobacteria bacterium, assembly GCA_012728915.1. Classification (GTDB taxonomy): domain Bacteria; phylum Desulfobacterota; class Syntrophia; order Syntrophales; family UBA2192; genus UBA2192. The sequence goes on from JAAYEC010000055.1 coordinate 29,573, forward strand.
TCGAAGTTCTCCGTGCGCTTCTCGATGAAATCTTTCGCGTGGAGCCCGCTGTCCACGATGTGGCGCATCATGCCGGCCAGAAGCGGGATGTCGGTGCCCGGGTTGAGCCGCAGGAGCCTGCGGGCATTGCGCGCCACCGGAGTCTTCCTAGGGTCAATGACGAACACCGCCGCCCCGCGGTCGAGGGCCCTGTAAACCGCGCCCATCAGGACGGGGTGGCTCTCGGCGGCGTTGGAGCCGATGAAGAGGATGCAGTCCGCGCCGGCCAGATCGGAGATGGAGTTCGTCATGGCGCCGCTGCCCAGGGTCTGGAGCATGCCCGCCGTGGTGGCGACGTGGCAGAGTCTCGCGCAGTGGTCCACGTTGTTGGTCCGGAAGGCCGCCCGGATGAGTTTCTGGAAGAGGTAGTTCTCCTCGTTGGTGCACTTGGCCGACGAGAGGCCGCCCACGCTGTCGGGGCCGTATTTCTCGGCCGTCTCCCGGAGCTTGCGGGCCGCCAGGCCGATGGCCTCCTCCCAGGGGATCTCGACGAAGGCATCGCCCCTGCGAAGAAGCGGCGCCGTCAGGCGCTCGGGGTGATGGACGAACTCATGGGCAACCCAGCCCTTCACGCAGAGAGAGCCCTTGCTGACCGGGTTTTCGCGGTCGGGGTACGAGGCCGCGGCGCGGCCGTTTTCGACCTTCAAAACGAGGCCGCATCCCGTTCCGCAATAGGGGCATATGGTCCGGACGAATTCGGGGTTCATGGTTTCTTTCCCGCCGTGTCGACCCAGTCGGGCACGTGCTGCCCGGACCGGGGTTCCGCGATGAAGTCGAAGAGGACGGGAGACTTGCGGTCCGCATCGAGCCCCGCCTCGTAGTTGTAGTCTCTCTTCAGCGCCGCCCGCATCGAGAGCTGCAGCGTCATCAGCGGGATGCCGACCGGGCAGGCCTCCTGGCAGGCCCCGCAGGCCACGCACGCATCGGAGAGGTGAAAGGCCCGGATGTGGTGGAACGAGACCATCTCGGCCGGGATGACCCCCCGCTCGACCCATACGTCGTCCTCGAGCTTGCAGGGCACGCAGATGCAGATGGGGCAGGCGTTGCGGCAGCCGTAGCACTTGATGCAGCGCCTGAGCTGGGCGGTCCATTTCTCCATCCTCTGCGCCCCGTCGCCATCGAGGAAAGCCTTCACCCGCTCGTCCGCGAAGGGGTCCACGCCCTCCACGGCATCTCCCGCGTCGAGTTTCCCGGGGAAGGGGCGGCTGCAGAGGCACGCTTTTGCCTGATCCGCGCCGCAGGCGTACCCAATGGTGAGGATCCGCCCGCGATCGATCTGGCTGCGCTTGATGAGCTCCACGATGGCCCTCTCGTCGCAGCCCCGGACGGCAACGGCGAGCCTGTACGCCGCCGGTTTTGCGCGGAGGATCGACCGGGCCATCTTGGCGAAGAGCCACTTGGGCTCCAGGACGAGGGTGTCCAGTTCCGCCGGCGTCGTGAAGACGTGCGGCTGGATCACGTCGAAGAGGCCTTTCCGGAGTCCCAGAACGCCATCGGCTTCCTTCCCTTCGAGGATCGCCTTTGCTTTTTCTTTTAGTTGATTGAGCATCCGCTGCATCGTCTTCGTTATTCTGAAAGGACCGTAAACCGATTTCGCCGGCGAAAAACCGCTTTGCGACGGTTCTAAAACTCGCTTCGCTGCGGTCGCAAAAACTCGCCCTTCGGGCTCAAACAGTTTGCGTCGCGGGCGCTCCGCTTCGTCAAGAACCGTTCGCGCAAAGGCGCTTTAACGTCGCCTTGCGAAACCGTTTTACGGTCCTTGACCGTTACTTGCCGCTCGCTGGTTACCGGTTATCGGTCACCGGCCACTGAAGTCATCCACGACTCCATCGACGGCAGTCCTTCCACGTGCCTGTGGAAGTCCCGGATCGTGTCGGCCCACTGGTGGTGCTCATGCGCCGTGCCGAACCCGAGCAGGAGGCGGTCCCCGCCGATGCCCGTCGTGTCGAGGAGCGTCCGGAGAAGCTCCAGGCGCTTGAGGGCCGGGTGGTTGGCGTCGTTGAACCGGCACCCGCCCACGTGACATCCAAGAACGGCCACACCCGCCGCGCCGCTCGCGAAGGCGCGGATCACCGCGTCGGGCTCCACGTAGCCCGCGCACTCCACGGGGATGACGCGGAAGGAGGCGGGCAGCTCCGTCCGCCTGCGCCCGGCGCCGTCGGCCCCGATGAGGCCGCACCAGCGGCAGGCGAAGACGAGAATGTTCGTGTCGGCGACGGGGGACATCTCAGCGCACCTCCCGGAAGGCCCTGCGGATCATGGCCCCCGTGACGCGGTAGTTCTGCTCGGGGATCTGCATGGCCCCGTTCGGGCAGACCGACATACAGCTGCCGCAGGCCTTGCAGCGGACCTTGATCACCCGGCTCACGGAGCGCTGCCCGACCCGCTGGAGCTTGCAGGCCCTGTAGGGGCAGACGGCGACACAGTTGCCGCAGCCCGTGCAGGCCTCGGCGTTGGCCTCTGCATGGCCGAGCTTGGTTCCGGGCACGCGGCTCATCGTGAGCGCCGGGACCGTCTCCTTGCCGAGGAAGGAGGCCGCCTTCACGGCCGCCGCTTCACCCTGCGCGATGGCCTGGTCCGACGAGGCCGGCCAGCGGGCCGTCCCGCAGATGAAGACGCCGTCGTTTCGCGTCTCCACCGGGTGCACCGGGTAGACCTCGGCGATGAAGCCGTGCCTGTCCACGGGGATCTCGAGCATGCGGGCGAGCGCCGCACTTTCCGGATCGGCCACGAGCGGCGTGCTCAGGACGAGGAGATCCGCCTCGATCGAGCGGGTCACCCCGCTCAGGACATCGAAGACCTCGACACCGCTCACCAGCCCGTTTCCCCGAATCTCGGGGGGCCTCTGCGCGTCGAAGCGGACGAACCGGACGCCCCTGTGCAGGGCCTTGCGGTAATAGGCCTCCAACGTGCTGCCCGGCGTCATGATGTCGCGGTGCAGGATGGTCACCGTCGAGCCGGGCGCCTCGTCGAGGATCCGCATGGCGTTCTTGAGCGACAGGGGGCAGCAGATGGTCGAGCAGTAGGGCCGCTCGGCGCAGCGGGCGCCGACGCACTGGATGAAGACGGCGTTGCCGCAGGCGACGTTCCCCGCCGCGAACTGCCTCTCCATCTCCATCTGGGTGATGACGTTTTTCATCTTCCCGTAGCCGTAGAGGCCCCGGGGAAAGAGCAGGCGCGCCCCCGTGGCGAGGACGACGGCGCCCGCGCGCAGGCTCGTGTTGCCCTCCGGTCCGGCCAGGGCGACCTTGAAATCGCCGGCATACCCCTTTACCGAGGCGACCTTCGTCTTGCCGTAGAAACGGATCAGGGGGCTGCTTCCCGTCATCTCGACGAGTGACTTGATCTTCGCCGGTCCGGATACCTCCGTCGGGTACACTTTCGTTACCACGTTGAGAAGCCCGCCGGGGGCGGACCCGCGGTCGACGAGATGAACCGGGATGCCCATTCCGGCCAGGCCGCAGGCGGCGGCGAGGCCCGCGGGCCCCGCGCCGATCACCAGCGCCTCGCTACGGACGCGGATGTCGATGTCCATCGAGTCCTGCCCGTTCTGAAGGCGCGCCAGTTCCATGTCGAGCTGGTTGGCGGCTTTTCGCGTGGCGCCGGCGGGGTTCTTCCCGTGGATCCAGGCGCAGCCCTCGCGCAGGTCCGCACCGCGGACTTTCCGCATGTCGACACCCTCTTTCGCGAGACCGAGGCGCACCGTTTCCATCCTGCCGTAGGGTGAGCAGGCGCCGAGGAGAACCCTGCCGACCCCTCGCTCGCGGAGCGTGGCGCGCACCTCGGCTGCATCGCCCGGCATGCAGAGGGACTCGCGCAGGGCCACGAAGCCCACGGAGGGGTCGGACGCGAGCCGCTTCCGGATGGACTCCAGATCGACGGTACGGCCGATCTCGCCGAAGCAGTTGCAGAGGAATACGCCGATTTTCTTCATGTCAGTTCTTGCCTGTAATCGTTCTGAGCGCCGCCGAGGCCGCCTGGATCGCCGATTCGGTCACGTCGGCGGGTTCCATGACGAACCCGCAGGAGACGGAAGCCGGTGCCACGAATCCCTCCCCGTCCAGCTCCGGCCGCGACGCCGGCGCGGGCTTCGACGCAAGGGAGGGCCGCAGGTTCCCGTTGAGGATCACCATGTCGAACCTGCGGATCTCGCGAGTCCCCGCCAGTGTGTCCTCGTACTTCACGGCGATGCCGTCGCCGCCGGGCAGGGGGGTGATGAGCGAGGAGCGCCCGCGGACGAGCCGGATGCCGTTGCCGTTGAAATCGCGCAGGGCGTACTCGTAGTAGTCCCTCCCCACGGCGCGCAGGTCCGTGTAGAGGATGACACAGTCGATCGAGGGGTTCCTGCGCTTGACCCACTGGGCCTGCTTGAGTGCGTGCATGCAGCAGACGGCCGAGCAGTGGGGCAGGAGCCTCAGGTCCCGGGCGCCCGCACACTGGACGAACAGAATGCTCCGGGGCACGGATCGGTCGGAGCGACGGAGGATCTTCCCCCGGTTTTCGCCCGCTTCGGCCTTCCAGGCCTCGAATTCGAGCGAGGTGAGGATGTCCGGGTGCGTCCCCCAGCCGTATTCTTTCAGAGGCTCGAGGCTCACTTCCTCGAACCCCGCCGCCCAGATGACCTCGTCCGCGTCCAGCTCGATCGGGCGCTCTTCCCGGTCGAAGGCGATGGCCTTTGTGGGGCAGACCTCCACGCAGGACCGGCAGTCCCCGCAATGGGCCCCTTCAATAAGGTATACGGGCGGGTAGGCGTGTTCCCAGATGGGCCTGGCAACGCCTTTCGGGCATGCCGCCTCGCAGCGGCCGCAGTTTATGCAGAGCTCCGGGTCCACGACGGGGGCTGACTTGACGACGGCTATGCGGTAGCCCTGCTCCCGCATTTCGAGGCTCTCCACACGGGCGAGCGTGTGGACGGCAATCGCCTCGCTTTCCTTGCAGCGGCGGATCTCCGTCCAGAGGGGGCAGAACGCGCAGTGGTCCGTCGGGTAGAACTTGTCGAGCCGGGCCACCTGGCCGCCCAGGTCATGGCCCCTCTCGACGAGGTGCACCCGGTGGCCGTTTCCGGCCAAGTCGAGAGCCGCCGATATCCCGGCCACCCCGCCGCCGACGACGAGAACGGTCTTCTTCTGATCTGCCTTTTTCTGCATGCTCCGCTTGCTCGTGCTTGGGGGAAGCCGGGACGTTGCGACGTCATGAAGTCTGGAGACGCTGCGGACGTTCAACGACCCGTCGACTTCTCCGAACTTCCCAACATCGAAGCGTCACCGCTTCCCGTTCTTTTCACTCTTCCTCGTCTTCCTTAATGATCCCGTAATGCTCCCCGAGCTTGTGGATCCGTTTTTTCAGCCATTCCGTGAATCCCTCCACGCGCGCGTGTCCCCGGTCCTCTTCCTCCACGCGGCGCAGGGCGACGCCCTTTTCCGGCGGGGGGATCCGCTTGACCTTGTCGTAGTAGGTGACGATGGACTTGGGCTTCGTGGGGCATCGCTTCTCGCAGGCGTTGCAGCCCGTGCAGGGGTCCTCGAGGACGACGGGGAACTTGTCCTTTTCGAGGATGATCGCATCGTAGCGGCAGGCGTCATAGCAGCGCGTACAGTCTTCCTGGCCGGTCCAGGTCAGGCAGGTCGAGCGGTCGATGACGGCCGTGCCGATGTCGACCTCGTCGCGGGAGATCTTCGCGATGGCCCCCGTGGGGCACTCCTTGATGCAGGCCATGCAGAAGATGCATTCCTTGTGGAGCAGGACGGGGGTGCCGAAGCTCGCGATCCCGCCGGTCAGCCCGGCGGGGCGCAGCGCGTCGGTGGGGCAGACGTCGACGCACCGGTAGCAGCGCGCGCAGTATTGGAGGAAGTATTTCTCTTCGAGGGCCCCGGGCGGTCGCGGGATCTCCTTCGCCCCGCTGACTTTAAAGAGCCCGAAGACGGCGGACGCGACGGCGCCGCTGACGAGAAGTTGAATCGTGTCCCTGCGAGAAAAGGCCATGGGTGTACTTGTCCCCTGATCGTTCCAGGTTCCGTGTCACCGACCCCTCTCCTCCGCGGTTACGGACCGACAGAACTATAGTCAAGGATGAAAGGAAAAGCAAGGACGGGTGAGCGGGCCACCCGCCCCTGCCTTCGTAATCAAGGGGTTAGAGGTTGTACTTCTTCTTCGCCGCGTTGAGTTCGTCGATGAACGGATCCAGGCCGTACGCCTTCAGGGTCGCCTCGGTCGGGATGCCCTTGGCGTCCCAGCCGAAGAATCCGTAGGTCTTGGCCTCCATGTCCTTCTGGTCGGCGTCGGTGAAGACGACGTCCTTCCGGGGTCCTGCCGGCAGCTTCTCCCTGTACATGCGGATGGGCAGCCGGTCGTCCTTGGAGCTGACGCCCTCGCGGACCAGCAGGATTCGCTCCGCCGTGAAGATCCGCTTGCACGCCGTCCAGTAATCCTCGGTCTTCCAGTCCCAGCCGCACAGCGGGTTCAGCATGTCGGTGGTGATCTTGTCGGCGCCCGCGCCGTACAGGAGGAAGTTCGTGAAGGAGCAGATGACGAGCGAGTCCGCCATGGCCGTCATGCCGAGGGCCTGGGGGCCCTGGCCTTCGTGGTGATCGCCGCCGTTGGTGCCCATGGTGTAGCTGTAGGCCCGGATCTTGTCGCCCCGCGGGTCGTGGGCGGCCAGTTCCCGGCCCTTGACCGTGCAGGCATAGGCCTCGGTGCCCTTCCCGATCTGCTTGGACATCCGGGCCACGCCCTGGGCCATGAACTTGCCGGCCTTGCCTTCCTTGTAGGCGATCCGGCGGATCATCTCCATGTAGGTGTCGCCGTCGTCCCACTTGGGCTTCAGGCCGTCGAGGTCGGCGGGCTTGATCGCGCCCTTCTCCATGGCCTCCGTCAGGAAGCCGAGGACGCCGCCCGTGGAGATGTTGTCCAGCCCGTAGGCGTCGCAGGCCTCGATGAGGGCGATCATCTCGTCGAACTTCGTCATGCCCAGGTTGGTGCCCAGGAGGCCTCCGGACTCGTACTCGGGCCCCTCGGCGACGAGGCCCGCGTACTTGCCGCTGCGGATGACGCCCAGCTTCAGGCAGTGCGTCGGGCAGTTCGTGCAGGCCGCGTGCCGCTTCCAGAAGGTCCGCATGGCCTCCTCGCCGCCGATCTTCACGACGTCGGGGTACCAGGTGGTCTGGAAGTTCTTGGTGATGAGCGAGCCGTGGAGGAAGTGCTTGAGCTCCATGAGGCCGCCGGTGCCCCACTTCTTGATGCCCTCCCAGGCCTCGCCCCGCATGTTGTTTTCCTTGTTGACCCGCGCGGCGGCCAGGAACTTGGCGTTGTCCGCGACGGGAACGGCGTACTTGGTGCCGCGCACGGCGATGCCCTTGAGCTTCTTGTCGCCGAACACGGACCCCGTGTCGCTGCGCGCGGCGGCGCGGAAGCGCTCGACGACCAGGCAGGCGTACAGGACGCCGTTCTCTCCGGCCGGCCCGATGACGACCGTGCGGATCTCGGGATCCTTCATCTCCTTGATCATCATCTCGTGCGCGGTTTCCGTCGTCTTGCCCCACATCTTCGAGGCGTCCTTGAACTCCACCTTGTCGTTCACGATGGCGAGCCAGACGGGCTTCCTGGCGCGGCCCTTGATATAGATGCCGTCCCAGCCGGCGAACTTGATCTCGCTGGCCAGGTGGGCGCCGCACTCGGAGTGGTTGATATTGCCCGTGTAGGGGTTCTTGTTGACGAAGCAGGTGCGGTGGGAGAGGGCCATCGTGCCCGACATGGGGCCGACCCCGATGAAAACGAAGGCGTCCTCGTCGAGGGGGTTTTTCCCCGCCTTGTACTCCGTGAGGGCGTAGTAGGCCCCGAGCCCGCGCCCGCCGATATACTTCTGGAGGATCTCCTCGGAAACAGGCCGGGTCTTGTAGGTCTGCTTGCTGAGGTCGATCTCCAGGACCTTTCCGAAATTTCCGCCTTTGGGTGCAGTCATGGTTCTCACCTCCCCTTCCTGGTCTTGGACTTCGCGGGCACGACCCTCTTGCCCTCGACGTTGGGGTAGAACAGCAGGTTCGCGAGGTCCTTACCGGCCTGCTCGGGCGTCACCTCCCGGAAGGCCATGTTCACGCCGATGCCGAGGGGCCGGCCCTGGAGGCAGGGCCCCTGGGGGTTGCCCGCCTGCTCCATGCAGGCCTTGACGCACTGGGGGTCGCCGCCGCAGAGATCGCAGATCAGGGGCTGCCCCGTGTCGGGGTTTCCCCGGATGTATTTGGCCGGGCAGGCTTCCTGGCACTTCATGCACTTCGCTCCCAGGCAGGTCTTCTCGTTGAGGATGATGCCGTTGGTCTTGGGATCCTTCGTGAGCGAGTTCGGCGTCGTCGGGCAGGCCTTGATGCACGGCGCGTCGTCGCAGTGCCAGCACATGACCGGGACGTCGACGATGTCCTTGTACTTGGCGATGTAGATGCGCGCCAGGGCAGGACGGGCGGTGCCGTAATGGAACAGCGAACAGGCAAACTCGCAGCTCCGGCAGCCCGTGCAGTTCTGCCGCTCGGCGAAACGGTATTTCTGCGCGTAGGGCTTGGTGCCCGGCACGCCCTGGACCGAGTACTGGGCCTCGGCCTTCTTGGGGGCGATGCCGCCGATGGCGGAAATCGCGATGGCGCTTCCCGCCGCCGTGGCGGTCCCTCTCAAGAAGTCACGACGGCTCGTCTCCTTCTTGAGAACATCAGGCAGTTTCTTGTCTTCCATGTCTGACCTCCATTGGATTGCCTCGTGTTAGCGGCTTGACACATCGACGAAATGAGACCGCGGCACCTCCTTTCATCCGTTTATGACTTCTTTCTTCATTGCTTTTATCTTTTTCCCCGTTGCGGGGGCTACTTCAGCTTGCTGGTCCAGGTGTAGTCATTGGTCTTCTGGGCCTCGTGGCACTTGATGCACTCGTCGACCTTGCCCTCCTGAGTCACCTTGCCGCCGGCGGTGACCTGCGCCCAGTACCAGTCGCCGCCCTTGGGATTGTAGCCCTTGACCTTGTACATGATGTCGACCCACTTGAGCTTCTTGTTCTTGTCGAAGTTGTCCTGGATGA
>JAAYEC010000056.1 GCA_012728915.1 Deltaproteobacteria bacterium
GATCCTGATCGTCGGCAGCGGCCGCGTCGGCGACACCATCGCCCGGAGGTTCAAGGAGCGGGAGAGCCCCTACCTCGTGATCGAGAAAAACCCGAAGCGGCTGCACGACGAGAAACACTACGTCGTCGGCGACGCCGCCGACATCCGGACGCTGCAGCGGGCCTGGATCGAAAAGGCCCCTGCGGCCCTGGTCACCACCCACGACGACGCCACGAACATCTATCTCACCAAGTACCTCCGGAGCCTGCGGCCGGACATGCAGATCCTCAGCCGGGCCAACGTGGAGCGCAACGTCTCGACCCTCCATCGCGCCGGGGCCGACTTCGTCATGTCCCTGGCCACTCTGGGGGCCGACGCCATCTACAACTACCTGATCAACGAGGACACGTCCATGCTGGCCGAGGGGCTCAACATCTTCCGGCTGAAAGCCCCCGAGTCGCTCGTCGGAAAGAACCTGGCCCGCTCGAAGATTCGCGAGGTGACGGACTGCTCCGTTGTCGCGATCCGGGACGGCGATGCCATGGCGATTATTCCCGACCCGCAGACGCTGATCCGGAAGGATTCGGAGCTGATCCTCATCGGCACCGACGAGGGCGAGAAGAAATTCCTGAAGGCCTTCGAGGAATGACGGGTCGCATCCGCATGGCCGAAAACCCACGACATCGAATCCCGGCGGCCCTGCTCGCCGCGCTTGCCGCCGTCAGCCTTGCGGGGGCCGTTCACGCGAAGGACCCCGCGCCCGCCGCGAAGCACATCATCCTCTTCATCGCCGACGGTATGCAGCCCGAAAACGAATCCGCGGCAGGGCGCTACCTTGCGGGGAAAGAAGACGGGCTGTCCTTTCACGCCTTTCCGTACCGGGGCTGGGTCGCCACGTGGGATGTCAACGTCTACAACCGGCAGGCGGCCCGAGCCGGCGCGCCGCCGTACAGCCCCTCGTCGATCAGGCCGAAGCTTGGTTGCGACGCGCACCCCGCGGGGCGGGACCCCGTGCGGGGATCGGGGCCCCGCTACACCTGCCGCGCGGCCGGGGGGCCGCAGCCCGGCGCCGACTCGGCCTCGACGGCGACGGCCTGGGCCACGGGGCACAAGACCGACACGGGCAATATCGCCTGGCTGCCCGGAGATCCCGACGGCGGAGCGCTGCGGACGATCGCGGAGCTGCTGAGGCAGAAGCGCGGCGCGGCGATCGGCGTTGTCACCACGGGGCCGGTCTCCGACGCGACCCCCGCGGCTCACGTGAGCCACCGCAAAGACCGCCGCGACCGGCACGCGATCGCCGACGAGATCCTCCGAAGCGTCCAGCCCGAGGTCGTCATCGGCGGCGGACACCCGGCCCACAACGGCGAGCGCTTCCTTTCCACGGCCCTGTACGAGGACGCCCGGGGCGGACGGCTCGGGCCCTACCTGTTCGTCGAGCGTATGCATGGCGTCGATGCGGGCAGGGCCCTCGGGGAGGCGTCGGCCCGTGCGGCGGCGCAGAAGAAGAAACTCTTCGGGCTCTTCGGGGGGCCCGGGGGGAATTTCGAGCCGCCCGTCCCGACGGGCGACGGTTCGGCCGTCGTGAACCGGGCTGCGGCCGAGAGCCCGCCGCTCCGGGACGCCACGCTGGCCGCCCTGAACGTGCTGAGCAGAAACCGGAACGGGTTTTTCCTCCTCGTCGAGCAGAGCGATGTCGACTGGGCCAACCATGCGGGCGATTACCGGTGGATGATCGGGGCGATGTGGGACCTCGACGAGGCCGTCCGGGCCGCCGTCGAATTCGTGGATCGGGCAGGCGACGGCGTCACATGGGACAACACGCTGCTCATCGTCACCTCCGATCACGCCACGGGCTCGATGCGCCTCGACGACGCCAGGCGGCCGGGCAAGGGCCGCCTTCCCGCCCAGGCGCCGGGCATGTGCCCCGACAGGATGTCCTGGTGCCCAGGATACCCCGGGGGCGAGGTAGGCTACGGGTCGACGGGCCACCTGAACGAGCCCGTGTCGATCTATGCCATGGGTGACGCGGGCCTGACGAAACACCTCCGGCAGTTCGAGGGCGCCTGGTACCCCTGCACGCCGCTCATCGACAATACCCACCTGTTCCACGCCATGACCAACGCCGCGGGCATCCCCCAGCCCTCGGCCCTCAAGGCCGTCGTCACCCGCCCTACAGCCTGCCCATAACCAGGGCTTGTCCCAGTGGGACCTCATGGCCCCTATGTCTAAAATGACCGAGCATGAAGGAAACAAATCCGACAAGCATATAATAATGAAGAAAAAAGATTGATTTACTGACCGTCACGATGTATGAGTCTCCATCAATATTCAGGGTATCCCGCATACCATGGACCTCTTCAGACTCATTGCTGAAACATCCCCCGGCTTCGAATATGTCCGCGATGCCGGCGGGTTCTCCTATGTGTCCCCGGCCTGCGCACGCCTCACGGGGTACGGGCCGGAGGAGTTTCTGGCCAACCCCCGTTTGCTCGAGGAGATCGTCCACCCGTCTCACCGGGAATTGTTCATGGAACACCTGCGCAATGCGCCCGGCGACGGAGACGCGGCATGGCTGAGGCTGCACCTTGTCTGCCGGGACGGCAGCGACTGCTGGGTCGAGCACGCCTGCCGGCAACTCTACGGCGCGCGGGGGGAGCATCTGGGCCTGCGCGGCAGCATCCGGGACATCACGAAGTACCGTGACGACGAGGAGCGGCGCAAGTTCTACGAGAAGCGCTACCAGGTGCTGGCCGAGCACCGAGACGAGACCGTCTGCTGCTGGCTGCCGGACACGACGCTGACCTTCGTCAACGAAGCCTACTGCCGCCTCGTGGGCAAATCGGCCGGCGACCTGCTGGGCAGGCAATGGCTGGCGTTCATCCCGGAGGCGGCCCGCGAGGGCATCCGTTCCTTCTGCGAAAGGCTGGCCGCCGAGCCCCGGGTGAACCTCTACGAGCACGAGGTGACGGGAACCGACGGCAGGGTCCTGTGGATGCAGTGGATCGACGCCCCCATCTTCGACGAGCAGGGGGATGTCCTGGAGTTCCAGTCGATCGGCCGGGACATCACCGGGCATCGAGACGCCCTGGCGGCCCTGAAGGACTCGGAGGAACGATTCAGGGCCTTCATGTCGCAGCTTCCTGCCCTGGCATTCATCAAGGACGAGAGAAGCCGGATCCTCTTCACGAACGACTACATGCAGAAGGTGATGGGCTCGCAGAAGTGGTCGGGACACAACGCCCTGGAGAATCTCCCCGCTCACGTGGCGGCAAGGGTCCTGGACGATGACCGGCGGGTGCTCGAGGGGGGGCGGCCCGTCCTGGTCGAGGAGTCCATCCCCGTCCAGTCGGGGGAGACGCGGGTGTTCGAGACCCGGAAATTCCCCATCGGCCGCGCGGGCAAGCCTCCCCTGCTCGGAGCGATCGCCCTGGACGTCACCGAGAAGAAGCGCACCGAGGAGGCCCTCCGGGCAAGCGAGGAGAGATACCGCCAGCTGGCCGAGGCTTCCCACGATTTCATTTTCGTCCTGGACCGCAGCGACCGGTTCGCCTACGTGAACAGCGCCTCGGAAGAGGTCACGGGCAAGCGGCCCGAGGAGCTGATCGGACACCCCCGCTCGAGCCTCGGCGTTCCCCCCGAGATGCTGGCGAGGCAGAAAGAGGCCAACCTCGCCGTCTTCGAGACGGGCGAGCCCCTGTTCATCGAAGGGCAGTACCTCACGGGCAGGGGCGGTAGGCCGGCCTGGCACAACATCACCCTCGTCCCGCTGAAGGGCGGCGACGGGGAGGTGCGTGCCCTCCTGGGGGTCGCCCGCGACGTGACGGAGTCTAGGGAGCGCGCCCAGCGGCTCGAGGAGGCCAACGTAGCGCTGAAGGTTCTGCTGCGTCACCGCGAGGAGGACAGGCGGGACCTCGAGGGCCAGTTCCTCGCCAGCTTCCGGAAGCTCATCCTGCCCAGCCTCCAGAAGCTCAAGAAGACGGGACTCACCCCCCGCCAGAAGGCCTATGTCGATGTAGTCGAGATGAATGTCTCGAAGGTGTTCTCCTCCTCGGGCGCGGCGGACCTCGCGAAGGTTTCCCTCACGCCCATCGAGGCGCGGATCGTGGAGTTCATCAAGGAAGATAAAACGACGAAGGAGATCGGCAGCCTGCTCAACCTTTCGCCCCGGACCGTCGAATACTACCGGGACCGGATCCGCAAGAAACTCGGCCTGAAAAGCAGGAACGTTAACCTGCGCTCCTACCTCTACAGCCTTTCTTGAGCCCCTTTACGCAACTTTTTCCGTATTTTTTGCGTACTCTGCCCGTATTGCCCCCGCCCGTCCCGGCGGGTATCCTTGCCGAGGCGGCGTGCGCCCGGAACACGGAAGGGGAGGGACCTTTGCCCTGTCCGGGCCGGCAGGCCCTTCGCCGCTCGGAAGCCGTAATGAGAAAACACAAACGCTTCGAGTTGGACCTCCCGGTTGCGGTTATGGAAACGGGAGGGCGAGGGGGGAACCTCGTGTTCCTGCTCAGGACGGAGAACGTCTCCGCCGGCGGGGCGCTGTTCCGCGCCGATCACGGCCTGCCTTGCGGGGCCGGCGTGCGCCTCGTGTTCTTCCTCGAGACGGACCCGCTGGAGGCAATGATCGATCCGCGCTACACGTTCCACGGCAGGGTGGTGAGGTCCGAACCGGGACGGTTTGCGGTGGTTTTCGTCAGGACGCTCGAGGCCGTCGCGCCCGAGGCGACGGAGGCACCAGAGAGCGGAACGCCGGGCGTTCCCCTCGGCGTCTCGACGCTGCCCGAGGGGGAGCGGGGCTGATGCTGGTCCGTCGCAACGAGGCGATCAAGACCATCTACGTGACCCCGGGGCAGGATCTCGTGAGCGACGAGGCGCTGGCCCTGCGGAGGGAAATCGAGGGCTGGGCCGGGCACGAGACGGAAAGACTCGTCCTGGATCTGGCCCGCGTGAAGGTCATCGACCCCGTCGGGCTGGAGACGATCATCGCGCTGTACGATCGGTTGTGCGCGATCGGCGGCGAACTGATCATCGAGAATGCCTCCGCCGAGCTGAAGAGGTTCTTCCAGCTCATGCGCGGCAGCGGCCGCCTCACGATCAGCGGGACGGGGTGGCCCGGATAGCACGCCTGCCTGCCGTCAGTCCACCAGCATCAGGCAGTAAAGGTTCTGCGTCTCCGTCTTTTCCCTGAGCGTCTCGATAAAGAAGCCGTTGTTGCGCGCCGTCTGGAACACGTCGATGCCGCAGGACTCCATGGAGGGCCTGGCCTTTCCGGGCAGGACGCAGGGCTCGTTCTTGAGTTTCGCGCACTCCCTGCACAGGGGGCAGGGGCCCGCGAGATAGACGAAGGCCTTGTAGTGGCCGTCCTTGAAGATCTCGCCCTCCATCTTCACGAGTTCCTCGAAGAGGGCCATGTTGCGCTTTCCGCGCTCGGGGGTCCGGGGCGCCTCGATGTGGAAAAGGATGGCCCGCATGTAGCAGTCCAGCACCTTCCGGGTTTCTTCGGGCGTGGGGGTCGTCGGGGGACAGCAGTGGCTGTGCCGATAGGGACAGCCGAAAAGGCATTTCATCCGCACCCACGGCGCCGTGACCACCGTGCTCGGGTGGATCACCGTCGCGTGGTTGAAGCCTGCCGCCAGGGCTCTCTCGATGTACTTTTCCAGGTCCGCGGTCTTCATGGCGCTCTCTCCTTTGCCGGTTGATCGGGGCGCCGCCCCTGCCTTCCTCCGATTTGCCATAGAGGAAACGGGGCCGTTTGTCAAAGCCTGTCGCGACTCGCATCCCCCCGCCCATTCCTGAAAGCGGACGTTCCTTTTCCAGGGACATTCCCCTTCGGGCATCTTGCAAACCTGCGCGGTTCGGTCTATCCTGCACGGGAAGATACGATGATGACGCCCTCCGTGCCATCGATAACGCGCCGCGCGCCGCCCGCCCGCAACCCCGAAAAGGGCATCCTCTTCATCGCCGTCTCCCAGTTCGGCGTCGCCTTCTCCTTCAACTGCATCATGTCCTTCATGCCCTTCTACATCCTCAGGATGAGCGAGTACGGCACGAAGGAGACGATGCTCTGGATCGGGCTCATCCTGGGCATCTCGCCCCTGGTCACTGCCGTGGCCGCCCCGTTCTGGGGGAGCCTCACCACGCGGGTCCGTCCCAAGCTTCTCTTCCAGGCCGGCACGTTCTTCAACGGCGTGATCTTCCTGCTCATGGGGTTTGCCGGCAGCCTGCCGCTGCTGCTGGTCCTTCGGCTCTGCCAGGGTTTTCTCGGCGGGATCTCCACGATCGGGCTCGTCCTGATCGCCTCGTGCTCCCCGGAGGGGCGTCTTCACAGGCACATGAGCCTCTTCCAGAACGCCATCACGGCGGGCCAGCTCGTCGGGCCGCCGCTGGGCGCCTACGCCGTGGCGTTCTTCGGCTACCGCTCGCCCTTCCTCGTCGCCTTCGGGGTGGTCTTCCTGGCCCTTCTGTTCTGCCACCACTACGTCTGGGACATCCCGGTGCGGCCCAGGAACGGCGGGAAGGGTCGCCCCGGCGCCGCTGGCGTCTTCTGGGGCTGGGCGCTGGGCATCGTCGGCACGATCCATCTCACCTTTCTGCCGAGCATTCTCCCGCACATTCTGGAGGGCTTCGGGCGCACCGGGGAGACGGCCATCACCACGGCCGGCGAGATCATGATGGCCTACACGGCCACGGCCATCCTCGGCAATTACCTCGTCGCCGCGTGGTCGGGCCGGGTGAGCCTTGCGCGGCTCATCACGGTCACCTGCCTCTCGGCCGCCGCGCTGCAGGCCCTGCTGTATTTCAGCGCGGGCATCTACAGCTTCGCCGCCGTCCGGATGCTCCAGACGGGCATGATCGCCGCTGTCTTCCCCCTCGTCATCACCGTCTTCGCGGCGGACGCCCGGGGCAGCACGCTGGGGTTTCTCAACTCGGCGCGCTTCGTGGGCAACTCCCTGGGCCCCCTGCTGGCCACCTCAATCGTCGCGCACTACGACCTGCTGATCCTCTACCTGGCGATCGCCGGCCTCACCCTGGGGGTCCTCTTTGCCTTTCTGACGGCCACCCGCCGGACGCTCTCGCGGTAAGAGGGAAAAAGGGGACAGTCCCCTTTTTCAAAAAAGGGCGTGTCCCTTTCCCCCGCATGCTTTTTGCATTCCTTTCCCCGGGGCCCCCGATCCCGGCATAGGCCCCGCAAAATCACGTTCGGAGCCCGTCGAGTCATGAGATACCGCACTGTCCTTTCCGCCGTCCTTTCCTCCATTGTCCTGCTGGCGCTGATTCCCGCCTCCGGAGCCCTTGCGGCCCTGGCCGAGAAGGACAAGGTCGCCCTCGAGGTCATGAATGACGCCGTCAAGCAGACCGTCAAGAAGACGGGCACCGAGGCCGCCGGCGTGGGATCCTGGATCAGCCAGCAGAAGTACAAGGGGCCGCTGACGGGAGGCACGTCGGATCACGACATGCGCGTCATCCTCACGGGCGAGACCGACGAGGCGAAGATGGTCCAGAAGTGGAAGGACTTCCAGGGCTCCCTGAAGGGCAACATCGAGGCCGCGGGCAGGGCAAAGGGCCTGAGCCAGGTCGAGATCGACAAGCTCGTCAAGAGCACCAACGTCTACCCGCCGAACCAGGTCATGGCCGGCGTGGAGAACGAAGCCGATGCGGCGGCGAAGTTCAGGAAGCTCAATGCGGCCCCCGGGCTGGGCAACGAACCCGTGGAGGGCCTCTGGGGCAAGGGTGCGAAGGGCTACGCCCAGCACTACGAGTCCAAGGCGGGTCGACACTTCTTCGTCGATCAGAAATCGGGACGCGTCGTCGCGGGGGCCACGGATCTTGTGCACCTCGAAGAGGGCCTGGGTGTGTTCAGCACGGCGGGCGAGGTGAACAAGGGAAACCAGTGGGCCCAGAAGGCCCTGGAGAAGCTAGACACCGAGGGGGCCGCCAAGGCCTCCAAGCACGTCGAGCGCCTGCGGCAGTCGCTCAACAAGGCCCGGAGCATCGAGAAGGTCGGCCTGCGCGCCGACTACCTCGACGACATCGCCCGGGGAGCCGTGAAGGACCCCGCCGCGATCCGCCAGGCCGTCGATCGGGCCCAGCGCGAGCTGAACCTCCTCGAGAAGCTCTCCCGCGAGGTCAACCCGGGAAACCGCGAGCTGCTCAAGGGCATCCTCAACGAGAACCTGGGCAAGTGGGCGCAGATGCGGGGAACCTTCTGGAAGTACGCCAACAAGGTGCCCACGGACAAGTTGCTGCGCGGCCTGCAGCTCTTCGGCTACTACGCCCGCACCAACTACGTGGTCGGCATGGCCGCCGAGGACCTTCGCTCCGGGGCCCTGGCCGCCCTTCCCGAGTTGGGCTACATTGTCGGCCTGGCGCCGGGGCTGGCCATGGACATGGCCGTCTGCACCCTCGAGGCCGCCCGGGTCGGGGCCTACAACACCGTCACGAGCTTCCAGGAGTGCACGAGCCTCGTCGAGGGCATCTCCATGGTCAAGGGCCGCGAGAGCGTGCACAAGGGCATGACCATCGAGCAGATGGCCCTGCGCTTCCCCGACACGCCCGACGGCCGCAACAAGATGATGAGCTTCATCTGGTACCAGTCCACCAACGCCTCCTACCGCGAGGAAGGCGGCAGGCTCGTCTCGGACCCCAACGTGGCCAGGGCCGTCTACAACAAGTGCGCCAATGACATCGTCTCGCGCTGGCGCGAGCAGCGCCTGGCCTGGATCGGGGAGTTCAACAAGAACTATCGCGAGTATATGCGCCTTGTGGCCAGCAACCGACCCGTCCTCACCTTCAGCCCCTCCGACGAGGTGCCCCTGCGCGACCAGGGAGGCGGGCAGAGGGCCGCCGTCGTGACGATCTCCGCCTCGACGTCGCAAAACCGCGACAGGATGAACGACGTCTTTGCGAAGATGAAGGCCTCCCTCAAGGCCCTCGAGGCCAAGGGGGGCGACGTGCTGTTCGTCTCGGAGAAGTACCAGATGGCCCTAGACGGCAAGTGGCTCGGCGCCGAGTACTGGCCCGCCTCGAAGACGTACACCTACCGGACCCTCGGCAGCCACAACGCTGCCCTGCGGCACGAACTGACCCTGACGGCCACCGTCGTCTCGGCCGATGTGGGGGAGCACTCGCTGCTGGGCGGCTACAGCAAGACCTTCCAGGACACCGTTTCGGACACCTTCAGCATCGTCGAGGACGTGCCCCGTGGAGGCCTCCGGGTGAGCGGCCCCGCGCGGGTGAAAGTCAACCAGCGCTTCAGCCTAACCGCCGAGATCATCGGCGCCACCGTCCCTGCGAGCCAGCTTGCCGTGGGCTGGGCCAAGTCCGGACGCCGCGTGGGAAGCGCGCAGAGCCTCACCACCGCCGAGGCCGGCGCAGGCAGCTACACCTACCTTGCCGAGCTCTTCGCGAAGCAGGGGGGGAAGTACGTGAAGCTTGCCGATGCGAGGCACACCGTCGTCGTTGAAAAGGAAGAGACGAAGCCGCCCGCCAGGCCGCCGGAGAAGAAGCCCCAAGCGACGACGCAGACGTCAAGCGGGCAGAAGCCGCCGGAGAAGAAGGCCCCCCCGCCACCCCCGCCGAAGGACTGGGGGGCCCTCACGGAGAAGGAGCGCCAGGGTGTGCTCGACTGCCTGTGCCGGTGCAACAGCTCGGCCTCCTCCAGCGTTGCCGTGGGCTACAACCCAAAGCCCTCGAATGCCTCGCCGAGTTGCGCGAAGCTCTCTAACGGACCCTGTATCAACCAGGGATTCGGCTGCTGGCGCCACTTCCCCGACGGCGGCAGCGAGTGTGCGAAGGGCTGCTACAAGCGCTACAACACGACCGGCGCCCCTGCCAGCGCCCTGAACGTCGGCAAGGACGGCAAGTAGGGCCGGGACGGCGGGGCCGCATGGTCGACGCCCTTGTCGCCTCTCCGTGCCGGGCGGGCCGGGTGGCCGGGCGGGCGCCGATGCAGACGCTCCGGCGGGCCGGTCGTCAGAAAACCGCGGGGGAGGGGAAGGCGGATGGCGCAGGGAAGGATTTCCTGTGCCGCCTGTTTTTCAAGGCACCCCCGCGGCGAAGAAGCCCGGCCGACCCGCTGGCCCTCCCATGCCTTTTCCCCTCCTTGCGCTTGCCTTCCTGCGCAAATGACGGTATTTAGAATTCGCAATTTTGCAGCGCCTCACCCCGCATGGTAGACCTGTTCCCGTTATGGCAACACGCAGCCGATCGAGGAAAACGATCATAGCCCCGGCCGACGTCCTGACCGGCGTCGCGGGGGAAGGGGACACTCCCCCTCGGGCGCATGCCCCCATTCCGTGACGAGACTTCGGAGCAGACCGGCATGAACCTGCTGCGCGCCGTCAACGCCTCGCTGCTCAAGCTCGCGGGCTGGGGCACGATCTTCTTCATGGGCATCATCGCCGTCGTCATCCCCTACGAGGTCTTCGGCCGCTACGTCATCAAGAGCATGTCCGTCTGGTCCGGCGAGGTCTCCACCTTCTCGCTCGCCTGGGCCACCATGCTGGGCGGCGCCGTGGGCCTGCGAAGGGGCTACCAGGTCGCCATGACGGCGGTTGTCGACGCCGTCCCGCCCGGCCTCGGCCGCCTGCTCAGGGGCGCCGGCATCCTCTTCATGCTCTGCTTTCTCGCGGCGATGACCTGGTACGGGGCAGTGCAGACCCTCGTCAACTTTGATCAGACCTCGCCGGCCATGGGCATCCCGATGGGCTATCCCTACGCGTGCCTGCCCGTCGGGTTCTTCGTCATGTTCATGCTGACCCTGGAGCAGGCGCTCCTGTTCTTCGGCACCAAGCCCCCGAAGGAGACCGAGGCATGATCGCCGTCTTCCTCGCCGCCTTCGTCGTGCTGCTGTCCCTCGGGACCCCCATCGCCGTCGGCCTGGGAGGCTCCGCCATGATCTACCTGCTCTTCAACCCGGACATCGAGCTCACCATCCTGCCCCAGACCATCTTCGGCGGCATGACCTCGTTCCCGCTGCTGGCGATCCCGCTGTTCATGCTGGCGGGCAACCTGATGAACGAGGGGGGCCTGACGGAGGACCTCGTCCGCTTCGCCAGGCTGGTGATCGGACACATCCGGGGCGGGCTGGGCCACGCCACGGTCATCGCCTGCGCGATCTTCGCGGCCATCTCCGGGTCGGCCGTCGCCACGGCCGTGGCCATCGGGATGATCATGATCCCCGCCATGAAGCGGGAAGGCTTCGACGAGGACCTGGGCGCGGCCATCACGGCCACGGCCGCCTGCATGGGGCCCATCATCCCGCCGAGCATTCCCTTCATCCTCTACGGGGTCATCGCCAACGTCTCCATCGGCGCCCTCTTCCTGGGCGGCGTGATCCCGGGACTGATACTGGGTTTCGGCCTGATGGTCTACACGGGCCATGAGGCCAGGAGGCGCCGCTACAGGGTGCACAGGAAGGCGTCGTACAGGGAGATGCTCGCGGGCGGATGGAAGGCGCTGCCCGCGCTCTTCATGCCGGTCATCATCATGGGCGGCATCCTCGGCGGGGCCTTCACCCCCACGGAGGCGGCCGGGGTGACCTGCGTCTACGCGGCCCTTATCGGCGTCTTCGTCTACCGGCGCCTCAAGCTGAAGAGCATCCCCAGGGTGCTCCTGGCCTCGGGCCTGGAGTCGGCCATGATCATGCTGCTGCTGGGCCTCTCCGAGCCCTTCGCCTGGATCGTGGCGGCCGACCGGATCCCCCAGCTGATGATCGACGCGATATCCGGTCTCAGCACCTCGCCCTGGGTCATCCTGCTTCTCGTCAACATCATCCTTCTCGTCATCGGCATCCCCATCGAGACGGCCCCGGCCATCGTCATCACGGCGCCCATTCTTGCCCCCATGGCGGCCCAACTGGGCATCGACCCCATCCACATGGGCATCGTCGTGTGCTTCAACCTGGTCCTCGGGCTCATCACCCCGCCCGTCGGGGGCGTGCTCTTCGCCGTCTGCGGCGTCTCCGGGCTCTCCCTGGAGAAGCTCAGCGCGGCCGTCTGGAAACCCTTCTGGATCGCCCTGGCCGTTCTGCTGCTCATCACCTACATCCCCCGGCTCAGCACCTTCCTGCCCGGGCTTTTCATGCCGGGCATCCGCTAGCCCGTCCTTGCAAAGGGGGACGTTCTTGAACCCCCCTCCGATGGAAAAGGAGGGCGGGGGGTAGGATTTTCTTTCGGCGGAAGTTGCGGTCGAATGCCTGTCTCCGCATGGACGGCGGGCATGGACATGGTCCGTCGAAGCGTACTCGACCGGGAGAAAAAGGGGACAGTCCCCTTTTTCGGACGGAGGCAACGCGGTCATTGTTCTGAAGCAGGCCGGCAAAGAGGATTGGAGAATGGAGAGAGGAATCTGATAATGTGGCTCATGTCGGATTTCGGGTTTTTCCGCATCGTGAAGAAAGGCAGGGAGGAACTCCGTTGCCGGGAAACAGGGCTAGGCGCATGCGCGAGTCCACGAGGGCGTCCGGCACGGGCTTCAGACGAGAGACGGCGGGTGCGCAAACGGGGTGAGCAGGCCCCGTGGCGGGTGTGGCGTCACGGCACCCGCGGGAAAGTAATTCGGAGGGACAGGAGAAAAAGGGGACTGTCCCCTTTTTCGAACCCAGAGCGTAAAAGAATTCGGAGGGACACGCATGTCTTTGTCTGCGCGGTTTGACGAGGCGCTTGCCTATGCCCACGAGGCCCATCGCGATCAGCTTCGCAAGGGAACCCGGATTCCCTACATCTCTCACCTGATGGCCGTCGCGGCCATTGTCCTCGAGAACGGCGGCGACGAGGACGCGGCCATCGCGGCCCTGCTGCACGACGTCATCGAGGACGGGGGCGGTGATGCGGCACGGCGGGAGATCCGAAGGCGCTTCGGGCAGAGGGTCGTCGGGATCGTGGACGAGTGCACCGACGCCGAGGTCATTCCCAAGCCGCCCTGGCGCGGGCGAAAAGAGGATTACATCGCTCGTCTTCGACACGCCTCCCCGCAGGCGCGGCTCGTCACGTCGGCCGACAAGCTGCACAACGCAAGGACGATCCTGGCCGATTACCGGGTTGTGGGCGAGGCCCTCTGGGAGCGCTTCAATGCGGGCCGGGACGAGGTTCTCTGGTACTACCGGTCGCTCGCAGCGGCCCTCAAGGAGGGAGGCGCGACGCCGCTCGTAGAGGAACTGGAGCGGGTCGTGAACGAACTGACGAGGCTGGTGAAGCAACGCAACGGCTAGAGAGCAAAAATCCAGCGGCGATTTAGAAGCGACTTGCTCCGCCATACAAATGTGCCAAAGGCCGGTGGGGAGAATTGACGCCTGCGCCCCTGTCGCGGGCTCACTGCGTTTTTGACGGCGCAGGCCCTTCTTCCGATAAAATGAAATGGTGGACGGCCTTCCCCAGACCGGAACAGGCCGCGCGCTCCGGCAGCGAAAGGATGCCGAGGCCGGTTCCGATCCCGCCGGCCGCATCCACAGACAGCTCCCCCGCCTTGGCCCGGGTCTTCGCATCGAGGACGGTTGCGCGGTAGACGGCGCGGCGCGACGATGCCTCGATGTCGACGACGAGGATATATCGAACGGTCATCGACAGGATCCGCTCCCGCGCGCCCTCTTCCTTTCTCAACAACTCGAGCAGGGCTTCGGGGGCCCTCGGCGCGTTTTCGAATTTCACTCCGGGGAACAGGGTGGTCCTGAAGTCGTAACCCGACACGGTCTCTATGAGCGGTCCATCCACTCTCATGGCCTCTCTCAGGCAGTCCACGATGTCCTTTTCCTTGCCCTCGGACTCCTTCCGCTGGCCGTCCCGGGCATACCGGTCGAGCACGATGGCCGCCTTTTCCTGCGCACCGATTCCGGTCCGCTGAAGGCGCTCCTGCTTCACCGCAACGCCCCCCGCCCCGCAGGCGCACAGGATCATCAGGGAGAAAGCTCCCGGCAATACCCGCAGCAGAAGCCTTTTCATGCCCGGTCATCTCCGGAAGGGTTGGGTTGAAATCTTTGCCGGCTGACGGAAACTCACACTCGTGGAAGAACGGCGAAATGCCTCACCCGGCTCACTTCAGCTCCGACAACCTGGCCCGCGCGACCTTGGCCTGCTGGGCCTGGGGGTACTTCTTCACGATCTGCTGGTAGACGATCCTGGCGCTGCCGTCGTCGCCTAGTTTCTGGAACGACATGCCCTGCTTCAACAGGGCGTGCGGCACCTTTTCGCTTGCGGGGAACCCCTTGATCACCTTTTCGTATTCGACGATGGCTTTCTCGTAGTTGTCGTCGACGTACCAGGTCTCAGCGATCCAGAACTGGGCGCTGCCCGAATAGGGCGTCTTCGGATGCTGTTTCAGAAATTTCTGAAACTCCTCCCGGGCCTTTGCGTTCCGGCCCTCCTTGAAGAGCTTGTAGCAGGCATCGTAGGCGGCCTTCGGGTCTCCTTTTCCCTCCGCGGAGGGCTCTGCGCCCGCCGCTTCGGCTCGCTGCCCGTCCGGTTCCTTCCTGCCGCTTTTCATGGACTCTTCGAGGTTTGCGACCCGAACGGCCAGCTCATCAAGCTGCTTTTTCAGCTCCGGGCTCCGGCCGGCCCCCTCCACCTGGCCCCGCAGCGTCCGGAGTTCGTCGCGGACGGCCCCGAGATCGGCGCCGAGATTGGCCTGGCCGGTCCGGACCTCGCGCATCGCCTCGGCGTTGCTCTTTTCGAGCCGGTCGAAGCGGGCCTGGAGCTTATCGACATCATTGCTCCGCGGGGGGCTTTCCTCCCAGACGGACTTTTTCGGTGCGGTGACGCACCCGCTTGTGAGTGTGACCGCCAGGACGAGCGCCGGGAGCAGCGCCAGAACGATGCGGCATCGCTTCATTTTTCCTTCCTCCCCGGAATCCCCGCGGAGAATCCGCTCCGCGGGCTTCCGGTTTCGCTGCCGTCCATCTTAGACCGTCCCTCCCGCAGGCCGTCAACAGAAATTTTTGCCGCGACGGCCGTGAGAGGGCGGACGAGGGTCAGGCCGGCCAATGGGCATCCCGCTGCGGAGCGGGCTTGCCGATCCGGTCATACCCCGATCGCGGGTTGCGCTTTCGGGGGCGCCCCGTTACAGGCTCTTGACCTCGGAAATCATTCGGTCGAATTGCTCGACTTCGACCACGGGCGATGTCGTGAAGGAAATGCCCGTCAGCATGTTCAGCCCCACGGATGCCGCCATGGCCTTCTCCGTGCTGGGGAAGTGCAGGGTGAAGACCAGGTCGTGCTCGCCCAGGACGGCGTACATGGAGATGACCTTTCCGCCGTGCTGTCCGATAATTTCTACGGCCTTCTTCGTCCGCTCCGGGGACACGCCTTTCAGGGCATCAGCATTGTATTTCCCGAACATCAGGAACACCGGCATATCGTTTCCCTCCTTTCATGGGCTGGGCCCGTTCCCGCTGCGGGCCCTCACGTTGTCGATACCATTATACAGGAAACGGAATGCTGCGTGTCAAAGAGATGCGCGGCCTAGAATCGCGCCCCTGCCGCGGGCGGGAAGGGGTCGACGCCAGGCCCGGCGGCCGTGGCCCGGTCAGGTTCTGCTCGGGGCGGCGGAAGCCCATGCGCGAAGGCCCCGACCGGTCGCGGAAGGGGCCTTTGTTCAATGGAGCGCTTTGTGCCGCGGGGTCGACGGCTCACTTCCCGAACGCGGGATAGCACATCGGGTCCGCCCAGAGCTTCCTGTCTTTCCTGATTTCCTTCGTCGTCTTTTTCATCGTTCAGTTCTCCTTATAGGCTTTTTTTCATTCTGTCTCTATCGATCGGTTTTTTTCTCGAACTCCGGGAAACACATGGGGTCGTACCAGAGGCCGCCGCGCCTGTACGCCTTGACCGCCTTTTTGATCCTGCCCGCCTTTTTCACGTCAGCGCCCCGCCCGGACATTCCCTGTTCGCTCCTTCCGGCCGCGCTTCGGGGTGTAAACGGGGAAGCTCATCGGGTCGGTCCAGAATTTTCCGTCGATCTTCACGTTCCTGGCTTTCTCTTTCATGGTCGTTTCTCCTTGTCTGTATTTTGCGGGCCCCGAGTTACCTGTAGACGTGCCGGGGGTTCAGGAGGGGATCCTCCCAGATCCGCTCCACTCTCCCGTCGGGCATGTCGATCCTGGGGTCTGTGTGAACCCTGCTTCGCTTTGCTTTCCCGGTCGCGGTCATCATGGTCCTTGTTCCCTTTCGTTGACCCTATTATCGACATTCCCTGGGTTTTTGAAATCGGCGTCAGTCTGAATCTCAGATAAGAGCGCGGGACCAGGGCAATGCGGAGGCTATCTGACGGGAGGATAGGACAGACTCCTATGCCGCCCGCCGCCCACGGGCGGCAGGCTGTGCCGCATTGCGTTTTGGGCACCGGGCGTGTAGACTCCCCCCGGAAAGGGACATGATGGCCGGTACGATGAGGGCAGCCGCCGGGAAATGGCTCGGATACCTGTTGACGCCCGTGTATCTTCTCGTCTTCGGGTTCCTGCTCGCCGTCTTCCACCCTGTTCAGGTGATCTGCAGGCGGATGGGGGGATATGGCGCGCACAAGAAGTCCGTCGACATCCTGAATCTCCTGATCGTCAGGAGCCTGTTCATCCTGGGGGTGCGAGTCTCGTTCCGGGGCGTCGAGGCGCTCCCCGGGGACCGGCCCGTCGTCCTGATTTCCAACCATCAGAGCATGTTCGACATCCCGCCCATCGTCTGGGAGTTTCGCGCCCGGCACCCGAAGTTCATCGCCAAGGTCGAGCTGGGAAAGGGCATCCCGAGCATCTCTTACAACCTGCGGCACGGCGGGTCGGTCCTGATCGACCGCGGCAAACCGCTTCAATCGGTCAGGGAGATCGGTAAACTGGGCCGGTACATCGAGCAGAACCGCTACGCGGCCGTCATCTTTCCCGAAGGCACCCGGACGAGGGACGGGACCATGAAGCCGTTTCTGCCGGCGGGGATCGATGCGCTGCTGAAGGCCGCCCCTTCCGCGGTGGTCGTCCCTCTGGCCATCGACGGCACGTACGGGCTGACGAAGAACGGGCTCTACCCCCTGTCCTTCGGGGCCGGCGTCACGATCACGGCTCTCGACCCAATTGAGCCGGGCGACCTCCCCGCGGAGGACGTCGTCCGGGAGGCGGAGCGCGTGATCCGGACGGCCCTCGAGAAACCGGAGACGAAGAGGTGACCCCACCGCGGATGCCGGGAGGATCCGTGCCCCGGGTCTGCCTGCAGGAGGGTACGATGAAGAAAGCGGCTCGAATCCGGCTGACTGTCCTGGCGGTTCTCTTTTTCGTCTTCTTCCCCGAAGCGGTCCTGGCGCTCAGTTGCGGGAAGTTCGAGTACCCGAGGTGCGACGGGCCCCTGCTGCAGTATGCCGGGGGCTTCGACCCGAAGGCGGGCTTCGGCGGTTTCGGCGGCGGTTCGTGCAGCGCCGTCCGCACGCCCGTCGTCTTCATTCACGGCAACGGCGACTGGGCCATCAACTGGGACTCCCCGATCACCGACGCAGTGAAGGGCTACGACCCGCCCGCACGCTCCGTCTACCAGGAATTCCGGGCGCGGGGGTACAACGACTGCGAGCTCTTCGGGGTCACCTACCTTTCGGTCGAAGAGCAGGCATCGCCAAAAACCAATTATCACCGGCCGGAGAAGTACGACATCCTGATCCGCTTCATCGAGGCCGTCAGGGCCTACACGGGGAAGCCGCAGGTGGACATCGTCGCCCACTCGCTGGGGGCCTCCATGGCGATCGCCGCGCTGACCCACCGGGACGACCGGCATCCGGGAACGGGCGGCTGGGCCGGCGTGCGACGGTTCGTGAACATCGCGGGGGGGATCCGCGGCCTTCCGGCCTGCCTTGCGGCGGGATTCGCCAATCCCCACGTCACCACCTGCGGCTCCGAGAACGTGTTCAACCCCTATGTCTTCGGCTTCTACCCGGACTCCCGTCTGCCCGCGGGGTACAACCGCTGGACGGGAGACGAGGGGCCGCTCAGCATGAGGCGTGCCCCGGAGCATCACCCGAACACCTGGTTTTATACCCTCCACGCCGGGTACCACGACCAGATTCACTGCACGACGGCGCAGCGTCACCAGCGCTGCGACCAGGGGGCCCTGTTCGCCCCGTCCGCCAACGTGAAGGCTCAACTCAACGTCGGCGCCGGGTCGCAGGCGCGGAAGGAGACATTCGACTTTGCGGACTGGCGGCCGACGGCCCGCTCCGGCGGGGATGCCAACGGCGTGGGGCACTTCAAGGCCAGGAACAACACGGGTCGGATCCTCTGCGAGATGCTCGACACGGATTGCACCGGCATCGCCTGCAAGGGCTCCTACGCGGGAGGCCCCGTCAGGGCGGGCGCTGAGTGAATCCGGGGGGAGACCCGAGCATCGGCCTTAACGGGGAAAGGGCGGCAGAGCATTGACCCCGGGGAGGGTCTCCCCGATTCCCGTGATTCCGCCGGATTGCAATTTTAGGCTCCGGGATGTAGACTGCCTTTCATCCGCTCCCCGGCGCGGGGATGCGGGGAGGCGAGGGGATGAAGAG
Source organism: Deltaproteobacteria bacterium (assembly GCA_012728915.1). GTDB lineage: Bacteria > Desulfobacterota > Syntrophia > Syntrophales > UBA2192 > UBA2192. Next base: position 18,481 of record JAAYEC010000056.1, read on the forward strand.
GATGAAGGGGATGATCGTCGAACCCATGGACATCACGGGGCAGGGCGAGACGGCAGCGAGGCTGCAGGAGATGCTCGCGCTGCAGAGCTCCATACTCGATGCGCTGCCCATCGCGGTGATGGCCATGCAGGACCGCCGCATCGTCCTGGCCAATCACGCCGTGGAGGACGTCTTCGGATGGAAACCGGAGGAGCTGATCGGCCGAAGCACGAGGGTCCTGTACCGCAACGAGGAAGACCACGCGAGCATCGCCAAGCACATCTACGGGGCGCTCAGGAGACACCGGACCTACAAGATGGAGTTCCCCTGCCGGCGCAAGGGCGGCAAGAACATCGTCTGCCTGGTGAGCGTGGCGAGGATCGGCGACAGCCTGCAGGACAGGAAGATCATCGCCACCTACGAGGACATCACGGAGCAGAAGCGGGTCGAACAGGCCCTCGAGGAGAGCGAGCGGACGCTGAGGGCCCTCCTCCGCACGTACCGGAATCCCGACGTGACCGGCTAGACGCGGTCCCGGGGCGGGAAACGCCGAATGCCCCCGGGAAGGCGGCCCCGGGCTCGGCCGGCGGCAAACGGAAGTTCCCCCGGATACCGGGGCGGCAACGGCCGGAGGGTGCGAAAGGAAATCGCCGGAAAAGGCCGGGGGCATCAGGAAATCGCCCCGGCGGGCAAAATCAAACAGGCAGGCTGCCAGACCTGACTGTCCCGTGAAGCAGCGATACCCGTTGCCTCTATTCGATGTTGGCGCTGACCACGGAGGCCATCTGCATCATGTCGATCGTCTGGCCTTCATTCAGCCCGGTGAAGTCGACGACCTTGCCGGACTTGGTCCTGACCCGGGTGTTGTTGAAGATCCTGATCAGCTTCGCGTCGGCCACGATGTACTTGCCGGCATTCTCCGGCTTGCCGTTGACGGTGCTCGTCTGCAGCTTGTTGGCCTTGATGTAGTCCCAGAGCTTCCGGGTGATCTCGGTGCGGGGAAGCGCCTCGGCGCCCAGGAACGCCGCCAGGTCCGCCTTGAGCTTCACGGGTTTGTTCAGCCCTTTTTCTTCTGCCATGGAAGCCTCCGCCTGTTGAATGTTTTCGGATGTTCGAATCCGATGCAGGGGGAAGTATACGGCTTGTCAGCCCGCATGTCCAGCCCTGTTCGAACGGCGAATCCGGCGGGAGGGCAAGGGGGCGCCGCGCATGCCGCTTGACAAAGGCGCGGCCCTCCGATAACCATGGAGCAGGACAACCCCGGCTTTGCCGCGCCACCGAGGACAGACACATGAAAGAGCACAGCCCCCCCGAAGAGTTTTCCTTCCTGTTCCCTGCGCCGAAAACCGGGATGCCCGAAGGCGCCTACGACAGCGTCTACGTCGTGCAGAACGGGAGATTCCGGTTTGTGAACCCGCAGTTCGCCGCGGCGGGCGGATTCACAGAAAAGGACATGCTGGGGATGGAATCGGCCCGCATCATCCATCCGGACGACCAGCAGGAGGCCCGTCAGAACGCCATCAAGATGCTCAAGGGTCTGAGTACCCTGCCCTATACCTTCCGGATCATCGCAAAGGACGGATCGGTGAAGTGGATCCAGGAGACGGTGCACCCGATCACCTACAAGGGCAAGCGGGCGGTGCTGGGGAATTCCATGGACGTCACGGCGCACCGGGAGGCGATGGAGAAACTCAAGGACCTGCAGGCCCTGCAGAACTCCATCCTCGACGCGCTTCCCATTGCGGTGCTCGGGATGCACGCCCGCCGCATCGTCCTGGCCAATCACGCCGTGGAGGCCGTCTTCGGATGGAAGCCGGAGGACCTGATCGGGAGAAACTCCCGCGTGCTGTACCGCAACGACAAGGACTACCTGGAGATCGGGCGCAGCGTATACAACGCCCTCAAGAAGAAGAGGACCCACACGCTGGAGTTCCCATGCCGTCGCAGGGACGGCGAGGACATCATCTGCCTGCTGAGCGTGGCGAGGATCGGGGAGAGCCTCAAGGAGCAGAAGATCATCGCCACCTACGAGGACATCACGGAGCGCAAGAGGGCCGAGAAGGCCCTCGAGGAGAGCGAGCGGACGCTGAAGGAACTCCTCAAGAGTTATCAGAAGAAGGGCTGAGGTCGGCACGACGAGTGCGACCGGCCGCCGGCAGCTCGACCGAGCCCCAAGGAGGTACGCATGAAGGGACACGTCAAAGCGCTCACGTTCCTGCTGACCGTCATCACCCTGGCCGTCCCGTTTGCCGCATCCGCCCAGCTCGCCCCCCAGGCGCCCGCGGCGGGGAAAGCCATCCCCAAGACGCTACCCCTGGTGGACGAGCCGCTCATCAAGATCTTCAACATCGTCCCGGCGGTGGTCGTGCAGGGAGACCCCGTGACGGCCAACTGGCATGCGATCCGGGGGCCCGGTGGAAGCCCGGTCACCTCGGCCGTCCTCACCGTCGACGGCGCCACGTTCGCGAGCAGCACGGCCGAGCTCTTCCATGGGCCCCCCCGGCCATTCGACTGGGTCGGCGAAAAGACCTTCATGCTGACCGTGCGCAATGCGGCGGGCAAGACGGCAACCCGGTCGTTGACGGTCCGTGGCGTTTCCGTGGCCGAGGCGGTCAACAGGATCAACGTCGTCAACCTGGAAACGAACCCCCCGCAGTTCAGCGCCGGCCAGCCGATCGATTTCAAGGTCATGATCAGCAACACCATACCGGGACTCACCCTTTATCCCGTCCATCTGTTCGTGACCCAGGGAAACCGGGTGGTGGGCAACCGGACCCATCTCAGCGTCGGCCCCGGCAGCAGCATCATCCCCCTGCAGGACAGGGGGTTCATCGCAACGGGCGGGATGTACGTGGTGGACCTCGAGTACAAGGGGCAGCACAAGACGCGCCGGTTTGTCACGAAGTCGGTCCCGATGTACACGCTCGATCCGACGCCCAACCCGTGAGTCCGCCGGCGCGGTTCCGGCGCCTGCGGGCATGGGGTGAAACCCGACGCGCGATCTGAATGCGGCAGCGGATAAAAAAGACGGGGACCGTCCTGCCCGGAGACGGTCCCCGTCTTTTTATGATCTTGCCGCCTCAGGGCGGCCCCGTCTGCCGTTTCAGCCCGTCTTCAGGCGCTGGAGGGGGCGAGAGAGAACTGGATCTCGACGCGGCGGTTCCTCATCCGGTTCTCGTCGCTGTCGTTGGCGACGAGGGGGCGGTCTTCCCCGAAGCCCCGGATCGAGAGCCGTGCGGGTTCGATGCCCATCCCGACGAGGGCCCGGGCGACCCGGGTGGCCCGGTCGACGGAGAGCTCCCAGTTGGAGGGGTAGCGCCGGCTGTGGATGGGGCGGTCGTCGGTGTGGCCGTGAACGGCAACCGAAAGGGCGAATCGGCCCGCGACGACCATGGCCACCTTTTCCAGCAGGGGCCCCGCGTCGCCCTTCACCTCCGCTTGCCCGGAGTCGAAAAGGATCCGCTCGGGGAAAGTCAGGACGATGCGGGTGGCGCGCCTCTCCACCGTCACGTCGCGGCCCACGGCGGCCAGCAGTTCCTTCTCGAGGCCGTCGTCGGCCTGCGGCGCCCGTTCCGCGGGGGCCGCAGGGACTGCCTCGGTCACCTTCTGCTTCTGGAGGCTCAGCCCGAAGAGCAGCACGAAGCAGACCATCAGCAGCATGAAGACGTCCGTCAGGGTCAGGAGCCAGATCTCGTTGCCCGCGTCGGCCGGAGGCGTCTTTTTCCGGAAGCGCAGCGATCCGGCCGCCTTCTTCAGCGGCACCCGCTCGGGGATTTCGTCGCCTGCGGTCCGGTTGAGGGCTGCGTCCGGCATCGGTCTCACCTGGCCTGCTCAGGGGTCGGCACCAGCGCCAGGCCGGCCCGCCTGGTCGCCCGCCGGGGGACGCCCAGCGTCGCCGAGAGCGTCTCGAGCTTGTAGCGGATCGCCCGCGGGTGCTCCTGGTCGCAGAGGTCGAGGATCCCCTCCTGGACGATGTCCATCTGCAGCTCGTTGAGGTCCATGTACTCCCGGAGCTTGTTGGACAGGGGCACGAAACAGACGTTGGCCAGCACGACGCCGTAGAACGTGCTCAGGAGCGCGACGGCCATGCAGCCGATCAGGTTCTGGGGGTCGCTGATGTGCCCGAAGATGCGGATCAGGCTGATGATGGTTCCGGCCAGCCCCAGGGCGGGGGCCAGGCGGGCCATGTTGTAGAGCATCTTGTAGGAGGTTTCGCACCGGTTGTGCGTGCACAGGGCTTCCTTGAGCAGGATCTGTTCGATCTTGTCCCGCGAGGTGTGATAGGCGATGAGCTCGACGCCCGTCTTCAGGAGGCCCGGCGGGAGGCCGGCGGCTTCCTGCTCCAGGGGGCGGATGCCCCGCCTGCGGTAGATATGCGCCAGGCGGACGATGCCCTCGATCGTCGAGGTCATCTCCTCGCGGACCGTGAAGGATTTCATGATGAGCCGGGCCGTCCAGGAAAGCCTGGCCAGCGGGTAGGCGATCAGGGTGGCCGCGAGGGTTCCCCCCAGGACGACGAGCAGGGCGAAGAAATTGGAGGCAAGACCCATCTCCCTGACCTCGAGGTTGAAGGTGACGGAGAAAATGATCGCCAGCAGAACGATCGCGCAGAGGGCCTGTCGGATCATGGTACGACTCCTTTAGAGTTCTTGCGTCGAACCCGACAAGGGGCACGATGCGTGCCACGGGAGAGCCGGGGCCGCAAGTTTTGCAACTACTTGAATTTGCGGGATCTTGTACCTTCCCGGTTCGTGAGGTTTCGGCCCGGGAGGGAAAAATTTTCCTCCTTGCCCGAGGCCCGGGGCCGAAACGCGGCCCCGGGTGCCGGTGGGTCTTGGCTGCGGGCTCTGTCAACGGGACCGGGGCCGGGGCGTTTGACACATTGAGTCGTCCCGACGGCACGGAGGGTCGGCGTCGCCCGGACATTCGGGGGTGGCGATGACCGGCAAATCGGCGCAGGATATCGAACCCCCGGGCCCGACAGGGTCCGCAACGTCAAGATGAAGGCTCAGTCCGAGGGGTAGACATGAAACTCAACGGCACGTGGCAGCGCGCATTGATCGGGCTCCTGGTCGTCCTGATGGCCGTCCCGGTCCCGGTTTTCGCACAGAACAACATCCCGGCGTTCCGGCAGGAGGAACTCGACCAGATGCTGGCGCCGATCGCCCTGTATCCCGATTCGCTCCTGGCGCAGATCCTCATGGCGGCCACGTACCCGCTGGAGGTCGTCCAGGCGGACCGGTGGGTCCGGGCCAACAGGCATCTGCCGCCCGAGGCGCGCAACGACGCCCTCGACCGGCAGAACTGGGATCCCAGCGTGAAGGCCCTGACGCCCTTCCCCGACGTCCTGGCCATGATGAGCGAGAAGCTCGACTGGACGCAGCGGGTGGGGGATGCCTTTCTCGCCCAGGAACAGGACGTGATGGCCACGATTCAGGACCTGCGGGCCAAGGCCTACGAGGCAGGCAACCTGCGGACCACCGAGCAACAGAACGTGAGGCGGGAGGCGGACATCATCGTCGTCGAGCCCGCCAACCCCCGGGTGGTCTATGTGCCCGTCTACAACCCGATGGTGGTCTACGGCCCATGGCGGTACCCGGCCTATCCCCCTTATGTCGTCTATGCTTATCCTCCCCCTCCCGCCGCAGCGATCGCCACGGGCGTTATCCTGTTCGGCGCCGCTGTCGCGGTGGCCGTTGCCTGGAACCACGCGTGGGGGCACTGGGACTGGGGTCACCGTCACGTCTACGTCAACGTGAACCGCACCGTCAACATCAACAGGACGACCGTGATCCACACGCGGCAGATCCAGACGACCATCTGGCAGCATGACCCCGTGCACCGCAAGGGTGTGGTGTATCGGGACCCGAGGGCGCGTGAGAAATATGCGCCGGCGAACCGACAGGCCGTGGACAGCCGCCGCGATTACCGGGGCTATGACCCCCGGGGCCCGGGGAAGCCCGCGCCGGCGGCGGCGCAACCGACCCCCGTCATGCGGCCCGGACCGGCCGTCGCAAAGCCCACTCCAGAGGCCGGGCGCGATGCCGCGCCGGTCCAGCGGCCCGCCCCTCAGGCCAGGCCAGCGCCGGCCGCCGTGAAACCCGCGCCTGGAAAACCGCCGGCCCCGGCGATCGCGCAGCCGGCGCCCGGAAGGAAGCCGCCCCCCGCCGTCACGCAGCCGTCGCCGCAGGCCCGTCAGGCCCCGGCCGAGCGCCCGACGGCCCAGGAGCGGAAAGCACGGGCTGTCTCCCGGCCCGCAACCCCGAGCACGATCTACGGCGTCGAGCAGGGCAACAAGGCCCGCATGGAGAGCAACAGGGGCCGCGAGAGCCTCTCGCAACCCAGGGGCAGGCAGGGCGAGGCGTACAGGGCCGCACCCGCCTCACCGCGGCCCGCCGAGGCGCAAAGGGCCGCACCGGCCCAGAAACCCGCTCCCGCCCAGGGAGGGCAGAGACAGGAAGGAGGCGGCCACGGCCGCAGGTAGGGAACCGACGGGACATTGTCGGTCGATCACAACGGTTTTCGATGGAGGACCCCCATGGTTTCAACCAGTCGTCACGACGGAACGAAGCCGGCGCTGCGGATCGTCCAGGCCGTTCTCCTGGCCGTCCTGATCGCGGTCGGCGGCTCCGAGGCCCTGGCCCAGGCAGCCGCACCGAAGCAGAAGACCTTCAATTCCCCCGAGGCGGCCGCCAGGGCCCTGATCGAGGCCGTCCGCGCCGATGACGTCAAGGGGCTGGTGGCCCTCTTCGGTCCCGGCTCGGAAGACCTCGTCTCTTCGGGTGACGAGGTGGACGACGCCGGTGACCGGGCGCTGTTCGTCAAGGCCTGGGACGAGAAGCGCCGCCTCGTGAGGTCCGGCTACGGCAAGCGGGTCCTCTATATCGGCAAGGACGACTGGCCCATGCCGGTGCCGATCTTGAAGGACGGCGGGCGGTGGCGGTTCCAGACCGATGAAGGGCGGCAGGAGATCCTCAATCGCCGGGTCGGCGAGAACGAGCTGGGCGCGATCCAGACCTGCCTGGCCATCGTGGATGCTCAGAAGGAGTACGCCACCCTGGACCGCGACGGCGACCAGCTCCTCGAGTACGCCCAGAAGTTCGAGAGCGGCAAGGGCGGGCGGGACGGCCTGTACTGGGAGACGGCGCCCGGTGAGCCCCTGAGCCCGCTGGGGCCGCTCGTGGCCCGCGCGACGGCCGAGGGGTACAGGAACGCCGAACAGATGTCCCCCTACCACGGCTACTATTTCAGGATTCTCAAAGGCCAGGGCGAGAACGCCGGCGGGGGCGCCTACAGCTACATC
>JAAYEC010000057.1 GCA_012728915.1 Deltaproteobacteria bacterium
TCCGGGAGGGGAAACTCTCCTGGGAGCATCTCGATACCTCCTTTCGAGTTTTGGCGAATTCTCCAAAGGCGTATCAGATGCTCTCTGCTTTTTCAAAGAACAGGTAACGTGTATTTTATGCTATCAACGAACTAATGAACGTTTTTTTGTATCTTTTCAACTTTTTTTGCCCTTTTTGACCCAGGTCAAGGAATTCCCCCGGCAAGTGTCGTATGAATTCCACGGATGCGCGCCCGCGCGCAGATTACCCAAAGGAGGCTTTTCATGTTCTGTTACCAGTGCGAACAAACGGCAAAGGGCGAGGCCTGCACGAAGGGGGGAGTCTGCGGCAAGCCGCACGACGTGGCCTCCCTGCAGGACCTCCTGATCCACGCCCTCATCGGCCTTTCGACCGCCGCAACCGAGGCTGGCAAGAGGGGGATCGTCGACCGCGAGACGGACGTCTTCACGGTGAAGGCGCTCTTCTCGACGCTGACGAACGTGAACTTCGACGCGGCGCGCTTCGTGGACCTGATCGGGCAGGCCGTCCGGCGACGCGACGGGCTCGCGGACCGGGTCAGGGCGGCGGGCGGAAGCCTCCCGGACATCGATGCATTGGGCTTCCGGCCGGCGGACTCCCTCGAGGGGCTCGTCGCCCAGGGGGAAGGAACGGGACTGAAGTCCTACCCGGCCGCAAACGCCGACATCCTCTCCCTGAAGCACACCCTGCTGTTCGGGCTCAAGGGCGTCGCGGCCTACGCGGACCACGCCCAGATCCTCGGGCAGGAAGACCCGTCCGTCTACGCCTTTGTCCACAAGGGCCTGGCGTCCATGGCGGATGCCGGCGTCAGTCTCGAGGCGGCCCTGGGGCTCGTGCTCAAGTGCGGCGAGATCAACCTGCGCACGATGGAGCTGCTCGATGCGGCCAACACGGGCGCCTACGGCCATCCCGTTCCCACGGCCGTCTCCCTGGGCGTCAAGAAGGGCAAGGCCATCCTCGTCTCCGGCCACGACCTGAAGGACCTGGCGGGGCTTCTCGAGCAGACCCGGGGCAAGGGCATCAACATCTACACCCATGGCGAGATGCTTCCCTGCCACGGCTACCCGGCGCTGAAGAAGTACGACCACCTGGCCGGTCACTACGGCACAGCCTGGCAGAACCAGGCGAAGGAGTTCGCCGAGTTCCCCGGCGCGATCCTCATGACCACCAACTGCATCCAGCGACCGCAGCCGGTCTACAGGGACAACATCTTTACGACGGGTCTCGTGGGATGGCCCGACGTCGCCCATGTCTCCGGCGGCGACTTCGGCCCCGTGATCAAGCGGGCCCTGGAGCTGCCGGGCTTCACGCAGGACGTCAACGGAAAGTCCGTCATGACGGGCTTCGCCCGCAACGCCGTCATGGGCGTGGCCGGCGCGGTCGTCGAGGCCGTGAAGGGAAAACAGATCCGGCACTTCTTCCTGGTGGCCGGCTGCGACGGCGCCAAGCCGGGCCGCAACTACTACACCCAGTTCGTCGAGCAGGTGCCCGCCGACTGCATCGTGCTGACCCTGGCCTGCGGCAAGTTCCGCTTCTTCGACAAGGACCTGGGCACGATCGGCGGCATCCCGAGACTGCTGGACATGGGCCAGTGCAACGACGCCTACTCCGCCATCCAGATCGCCCTGGCCCTCTCGAAGGCCTTCGGCGTGGGCGTCAACGAGCTGCCCCTGTCGATGGTGCTCTCCTGGTACGAGCAGAAGGCGGCGGCCATCCTCCTGACCCTGCTGTACCTCGGGATCAAGGACATCCGCCTGGGGCCGTCGCTCCCGGCCTTCATCACGCCGGGCGTGCTCGACGTCCTCGTGAAGAACTTCGGCATCAAGCCGATCACGACCCCCGAGGCGGACCTCAAGGCGATCCTGGGATGACTTGACGTGCCGATCGGCACTGCTGATAGGGGCCTTCCCGCCTCCTCCCTCTCCGCTCACGGCGGGAAGGTCCCGAACAGAGCAAATACCGCCTCAGCTATTCCGTCGAGGCCCCGCCCCCAATCGGGGTTCGGGGCTCCCGAGAGGCAGACCCCGCAGCTCCCCTCCCCTGATGGAGGGGCTCGGGAGAACGTAAAGAACGATCGAGGACAACGGACATGAGGAAAACCAGACCCATCATCGAAATCGACGAAGAGCTCTGCGACGGCTGCGGCCAGTGCGTCCCGGCCTGCGCCGAGGGGGCCATCGCGATCGTCGGCGGCAAGGCGAAGCTCGTGAAGGACATGTTCTGCGACGGCCTGGGTGCCTGCCTGGGCGATTGCCCCACGGGGGCCCTGAAGATCGTCGAGCGCGAGGCCGACGCCTTCGACGAGAAGGCCGCCCACGAGCACGTGGAGAGGATGAAGAAGCGCGGGGCCCCTTCCCCCCTCGCCCCCGCGCAGGACTGCGGCTGCTCCTCGGCGACGCTGCACATGTTCGCCCCTTCCGCAAAGAAGGCGGCGCCGATGGAAGCGGCCGGGCCCTCCGAGTCGGCCCTGTCCCACTGGCCGATCCAGATCCGGCTGATCCCGCCCACGGCCCCGTTCCTGAAGGACGGCGATCTGCTCGTGACGGCCGACTGCGTTCCCGGGGCCTGCGCCGGCTTCCACAGCGACTTCCTGGAGGGGCGCGTGCTCATGCTGGGCTGTCCGAAGTTTGACGACCGGGAGCTCTACCTCCAGCGCTTCACCGACATCTTCCGGGCCAATGACATCAAGAGCGTCAAGGTCCTCCGCATGGAGGTCCCCTGCTGCTCCTCCCTGCTGCCCATCGTGACGGAGGCGGCGCGCCGCTCGGGCAGGGACGTCCCCGTGGAGGAGGTCGTCATCACCCGCCGGGGAACGGTCGCACCGTAGCAGCCCCTCGTCGTCCGCAACGAAGAAGCGCCCGGCGGAACCCGCCGGGCGCTTCGCTTTTCGTCCTTCACCGCCCGGAGGCGGGGAGCTACCCTGACGGGCCTATTTCTCGAACCACCACCGTGCAAGTTCCTTCGATTCGAGTTTTTTCTGCACCTCCGTCGCCGCACCCCTGATCGCCCTGGCGTTCCGCAGCAGATGCTTCAGCTTGTCCGCGATGTAAAACAATTGGGCAATGATGACGATCAGGGCCATCAGCATGACAAACTGGATTTCATTGCCGTCCATACCTCCTCCTTCCCTTTCGCCCTCAAATCCCCGGACAGCCTCGTCCCGGCACTCCGCGCCACGGCAGGGCGGTCTCCCCGGGATGCCCGTCAGGCCTGCGGGTTCGCGATCGGCTGCCAGCCCTGGGCGAGCAGGGCCTGGTAGTTCGGGTCGTTCATAAAGCTCGCGTACTGCGCGCTCATGGTCATCGTGTCGGAGATGTTGTAGGCGACCATGGCGTTGACGATGTTGAGGATGTCCGCCCGCGAGATGAAGAAGCCGTCGGAGGTCTCCACGCGCTCGATCCCGGGGCTTGCGTCGGTGAAGCCGCCCGCCGGGGTCGAGCCGGACCGGTACGACTCGAGAAGGTTATACCGGCACAGGATCGAATCGCTTGCGCTCGTCAGGACCAGGAGGTCTCCGTTCCTGCGGCTGAAGACGACCTCGTCTCTCGCGATCCCGTCGAGCCGCACCGTGTCCGTCGAGCCCGCCGTTTCGTTGAGGTCCAGCAGGGTGTCCCTGCCGTGGCCCCTGGCGAAGAGGTACAGATCGCTCCCCGACTCGCCGTAGAGGTAATCGTTGTCCGTCCCGCCGATCAGCGTGTCGTTGCCCCGACCGCCCCTCAGGGTGTCGCTCCCGGCGCCGCCGTCGAGCGTATCGTCGAGGGCCTGGCCGGTCAGTCTGTCGTTGCCGCCGAGACCGGAAATCACGTTGCCGTATCCCGCAACGCCCGTCAGGGTGTCCGCGGCTTCGGTGCCGCTGACCTCGATCGGCCGGGCCTTGATGTCGGCAAGGCTCCACTCCGTGCCATCGGTGAACCGGATACGCCCGATCTTGGCCGTGTCGCCGGCAAACCACTGGCCGAAGGTGACCTGGTCGGCGGCGCCACGGATCTTCAACACCATCGCCTGGCCGCCGCCCTTCGTGAACGCCACGTCCGCCGGCGCGATGCCCGCGCCGAACTCCAGGGTGTCCTCGCTTGCCGGACTGGCCGTGCTCACCGTGTCGGCCCCGTCTCCGCGGCCGAAGCGGTAGGTGTCGGCTCCCGGTCCGCCGTCGAGGGTATCGTTTCCCGGCCCCCCGACGAGGATGTCGTTGCCCGCGGCGCCCGAGAGGGTGTCGTTTCCGGCGCCGCCGTAGAGAGTGTCGTTACCGGCATTGCCGTAGAGCCTGTCGCTTCCGGCCCCGCCGTCGAGGATGTCGTCCAGCTCCCTGCCGTTGAGCGTGTCGTTGCCGCCCAGGCCGTAGAGGTAGTTCCTTCTCCCCGCGATGCCGTTGAGCGTGTCCGCCCCCTCCGTGCCGTAGACGCTGGAAAGGCGGCGGTGGATGTCGTCCACCGTCCACACGGTGCCGTCGGCGAAACGGATGACATCGATCTTGAAGACATCGCTCAGGAACCAATCGTGGAAGTAGATCTGGTCGCCCGCGTCCCCGGTCCGCACGGCCAGGCCGAATCCGTCGCGGGCGAGTTGGACGGAATCCGGAGAGATCCCGGGACCGAGTTCGAGGATGTCCCCGTTGCCGGCCGACACGGAGTCGGACCCGTCGCCTCGCGAAAACCGGTAGGTGTCGATTCCCGGACCGCCGGACAGATAATCGTTCCCGGGACCGCCGATCAGGATATTGTTTCCTTCAAAGCCGTAAAGGGAATCGTCCCCCGGGCCGCCGTCCATGTAGTCATCGAGGTCCGAGCCGAACAGCATGTCGGACCCTGCGTAGGCATACATCACGTTGCGGCGCCCCTCGTAGCCGGAGAGAAATTCCGGGTTGTCCGTCCCGTAGAGGGTGATCGCCATGCGGTCGATGTCGGCCGCCGTCAGGACGTCTCCGTCTGCAAACCTGACCTGACCGATCCGGTAATAGGATTCCTGCGTGTACGGGTTGACGTGGAACCAGAAGCGGAGCCGGAGTGATTCCCCCGTATCCGTGATGCGGAGAAGGAGATCGTCGTTTCGATCCCGCCCCTCCCCGACGATCTCGATGGAATTCCTCGTGATCCCCGGGCCGAATTCGATCGTATCCATGACATCCTGGCGGAGGGTGTCGTTTCCGTCGCCGAGTGCGTACCGGTAGACGTCGTTGCCTCCGTCGCCCCAGAGGGTGTCGTCCCCGGGGCCGCCGATGAGGATATCGTCGCCCCACGCGCCGCACAGCGTGTCGTTCCCGGGACCGCCGTCGAGAACATCGTCCAGATTCTGCCCGTTAAAATAGTCGTCGCCGCCGAGGCCGTGGATGATATTCCTGATCCCGTAGTAGCCGCTGTAGCTGTCGTCGCCCTCGGTGAGACGGACCTCGATGCCCGCGGCGACGATTTCCGACGCGGTGAGCACCTGGCCGTCGGCAAAGACGATCCGATCGATGCGGTTTCTGTCATCCAGAAGCCAGTCCTTGAGAGTCACCGTTTCGCCGGTGTCCCTGAGCCGAAGCAGAAGATCGTAGCGATCGGTTCCTGCCCCGGGGAGGATGTCGACGGACTCTCTCGTGATTCCCGCGCCCATCAGCAGCGTGTCGACATCCGCCGATACGTCGACCATGCCGTCACGGCGCTCGTCATAATCCCGGATGGTATCGTTGCCGGACCCCCGTTGATAGAGATACGTATCGCTGCCCGGGCCGCCCTGCAGGAGGTCGTCGCCGGGCCCGCCGTCGAGGTAGTCATCGCCTGCCTCGCCGAAAAGCTGGTCGTTTCCGCCTCCGCCGAAAAGCGTGTCGGCGCCGATGCCCGCGTAGAGGACGTCGTTGCCCTCGCCGCCGTCCAGGAGGTCGTTCCCGTCTTCGCCCAGCAGCCGATCGTCGCCGTCCCCTCCGTAGAGCCGGTCACTGCCCGCGCCGCCGTAGAGCTGGTCGTTGCCCGCGCCCCCGTCGAGGTAGTCGTTGCCGGCCGCCCCTGCGATGCCGTCGCCCCACAGCGTGTCGTTCCCGTCGCCTCCGTAGAGTTCGTCGTTGCCGCCGTAGCCGACAAGGGTGTCGTTTCCTTCCCCCCCGTCCATGTAGTCGTCGCCCTGATCGGCCGGCGCGGTATCCGCAGAATCGCCGTGCAGCGCGTCGTTGCCCTCGCCCCCGAACAGGACATCGGCCCCGCCGGCGCCGGCCAGCGTGTCGTCCCCGCTGCCGCCGTCCAGGTAATCGTCCCCCGAGCCGCCATCGAGTCGGTCCGCGCCGGCGCCGCCGAATATCGTGTCGTTGTCGGCGCCGCCGTAGAGGGTGTCGTCACCCGCCTCCCCGTCGAGGTAGTCGTCCCCATCATCCCCGTAAATCGTGTCGTCGCCGTCGCCGCCGAAGAGGTCGTCCGAGCCGCCCTGCCCCCAGATCCGGTCGTTGCCCGCCCCGCCGTCGATGTAGTCGTTGCCCTGGTCGGCAACGGCCACCCACGCCGCATCCCCCTCCAGGTAGTCATCGCCCCCGTCACCGGAGATGAAGTCGTCGCCGGCCTCCCCTAGGATCGTGTCGTTGCCTTCTCCGCCGTAGACTTCGTCGTTGCCGCCCCCGGCGTAGACGAAGTCGTCTCCCGTGCCGGCATAGATGGCATCGTCGCCCGGAGCTGCGCCCGTCTCGAGGGTAAGGCCGTTGAGGCTAACGCTTACCCTCGGGGTGATGGTGAAGGACCAGTCGCGGGTGGCATATCCGTAGTCGGCATCGCCGAAGATGGCGTCGTTTCCGCCGCCGCCCACAATCAGGTCGTGGCCGTCATACCCCATGAGCACATCGCCGCGGTTCGAGCCGTAAACGAAGTCGTTCCCGGAGCCGCCAGAAATAAGGTCACCCTTCCCCGGCTCGTTCGTGGCGATTTCGCCGGCTGCAAGGAGGTCGGACATCTCGCCGTAATTTTCGCCGAAGAGCAGGTCATCGCCGGGCCCTCCCGCAAGCAGGTCCGCGCCCGGACCGCCCTCGAGTACATCGTTGCTTGCAGCAGCCCGGTAGGCGTTCAGGATGTCGCTGCCCTCGCCGCCCACGAGCCAGTCATTGCCGCCCTGCCAGGCGTAGATGTTGTCGTCTCCGGCCAGGCCGTCAATAAAATCATCGCCGGTGGAATCCATGGATACGTTGTCAGAACCGGGGGTACCGAGAATCGTCAGGCCCCTGCTGGGAAGGGATGGGATGTCTATCAGGCGAATGCCGAATCTATCGGCTTCGAAATCTTCAAAGGTGATTGTTCCACCGCCGGGAAGGTCTAACCGCCATGACGACGCATGGCTGATCTGTAATTGGCCGTCATTCGTTTTCCAGACTTCTGCTGCATTTTCTGATCGGTAGAAATCGCCTATGATGCGACTCTTCCCATTGCTCTTGTATATGATCGTGTTGTTTCCTTCCGCATCCCTGATCGTGTCATTGCCATCGAGGGCATGGAAATAATAGATATCGTCCCCGGGTCCGCCATAAAGGTGATCGTCGCCCTTTCCACCGATCAGGGTATCGTTGCCCGGAACGCCTGAATCGTTGCCTGTCCTTCTCCTGTCCTGGTCATTCAACTCAGCGTACAGATCTCCATAAAGCCAGTCGTCACCATCGCTGCCCCATAATGTATCGCTGCCATACCCACCGACGAGTGCGACACTTCGGGGCGAATAAATGGAATACTTCCCGCTATTGTAATTGGCCAACAACCTCTCATCCCTGCGGCTCCCTATTATCGTACTTACAGGATTCCTGGGGTCAAGGTAGTATGTGCCCTTCTCGATGGCTTTGATTACAGGCTCGATATAATGTGAAGCGCTGTCGAGAAATACCTCACCACCGATATCCTGGTCGTGGTTTGCAATGGGCGACGGGCCGACAAGGCCCGATAGGTTGTAGACATGGCTGCTGTCGAGACCGATTCTATTGTCGAAGAATGATTGATACTTATCCCACACATAGGAATCCCATTCGTATGAGGAATGGCCATCTGTAACGATCAATTTACCCGGGATTGCCGATACGGTCTCCACCGTAAAGCTCTGCGCTAGATACTGAGCGCCAGGTGCATTATACGTGTAAACATCCCGGACTTCAGAATTGTATGTTGCCTTGGCCATCTGGGCGAGGCAGCCGCCGAGGGAGTGACCTACGACATCGAAGGTTCCAAGATGTATTTGTTCGCTCGCTTGGCAGAAGGTGATGAACTCCACCATGGAACGGAATTGCTCAGCCGGCACATTGCCGGCGGCAATACTTGAATTCGCGGCACTATCGTTCGTCAAGAATCCATCTGTTCCCCTGTTAGCCAGGATTGTTCTGCATTCCACAGAATTATAAAACAACGTCCCTGAATATCCCGTCCCGTGGGTGTCGTCCCAAAAGTTTAGGACCGTATAGCCTTTTTGAAACATTTGATTCCATAGATCTTGATACTTAGCCATATTTTCAGGGTCAGCATCCAGCATCCAATCCGCACCATTCCAGTTCCACTTCGCCTTTGATAGTTCGCAAAGATTCGCATAATTCAAAGCTTTTTCCGCAACAAAACTGTCGTTAACGCTGACAGCCATAATCTCCTCCAATGCTGTTATTTCTTCACTCTCAGAACTTCATATTGGAACGTGAGGAATTGCGATTTTTCGGGACAACTGTTGGACTGATTGGCTTGGAACATATCGCCATGCCAGTTCAGCCAGGTAAAGAAAGGATAAAAGGGGGCACCTGCGTATGGGTATTTTGAGATCGCCC
This sequence comes from Deltaproteobacteria bacterium, assembly GCA_012728915.1. Classification (GTDB taxonomy): domain Bacteria; phylum Desulfobacterota; class Syntrophia; order Syntrophales; family UBA2192; genus UBA2192. The sequence goes on from JAAYEC010000057.1 coordinate 8,763, forward strand.
TATATTCGGCCATTAATCGACCCGTTCGACGATCCTGTATCTTCACAAAACTCATCCCAATGAGATGAAATTTGAAATATTCAGTCTTAACTACATTTTCGCTTTTGATTTCCTCTACTGGAGAGCATTGCGTGTGAGTTATCCATGTATGCCTAGGATCTTGTAGGTCTTCAATACATCGATAGACAATTGGGTGAGGTAAGGTACTTACTTTATCGTCAAGGCCATGCTGCTTTGTGACCAAGAATTCCATATATTTATAACCCTTCCTGATATCTTCGTTGGTCGTAAGACCAATTCTGTTTACTTCTCGTCCATACCAGCTTCTTCCAACATAAACCGTATTACGCAAATAACCCTCGTAATAAATCCCCTCCGTCTCCGCTCTTTCGTAGACCTCGGCTTTTGAAAAAAATGGGCACGCTGCATAAAAAACGACGGCACTCAGCACTGCGTCCCAGGAAGGCAGCAGAACTGCAAAAGCAACTGCTAACCAGCGGAGGAATCTCCTTGACGAGCGCTTCCACACGAATCTAACAAACAAGACAGCAAGAACCGGATACAGAACCATCGCGAAAATGATTGGCAGATACATCTACATCACCTGGGCAACAACGTGGGTGTCACATGAAGAAGGGCAACGGAACGGCCTTGACCGCCCCTCCTCGGACAAGACGTTCTTCGTGAGGCAGGCATCGCCGCCTGCTGTGTGGAAGGAGGTAAATCCAGAAGGGATTAAAAGGAAACCCGCCCCGAAAATCAAGTGAAAAACCGCCCCGCGTGAAAAATACAACCCCCGTAGTAAGAAACGACCATAATCCAATCGTCCCGGTATTAGATGCGGCAGCATCGGTTGCACGATTCAGCCCTCCCTGTGGATAACTGCCCTTGGGGTCAGGTCTTGTCGGGCTGTTGCCCAAATAACCGTTGCATGAGTGTGCTGATGATTTTATAGGATTGGCAATGCCACGATTCATGGAGAGCCAGTCATGATGGGGTTCCAATCCGATCAGCAA
>JAAYEC010000058.1 GCA_012728915.1 Deltaproteobacteria bacterium
CCATCTCCCCCAGGGCCCGGCAGATCTCTTCCGGGTGGCGGTGGGTGAGGTCGAGCTCCGCCGCGATGGGCTTGATCTTGGTTTCGGCGAACTTGGTAATCTGGTCCTTCACCATCTGTTGTTCTTCAGTGAGTCCGAAATTCATAAAAATCCCCCCTTGATGTATTTTGTGGTTCGTTCAATCCTGAACTTCCCAGACCCTGACAGGTTACGGCTCCAAGGGCCTCATCACTTGCCCTTGAATACGGGTTTTCTCTTCTCGAGGAACGCCTTCATGCCTTCCTTCTGGTCATCGGTGCTGAAGCACTGGGAGCAGCACTCCGTCTCGAGCCTCATGGCGTTGTCGAGTGCCAGGTCGTAGCCGTAGTTGATGGCATGCTTGGCCATCTTGAGCGCGAAGCCGGGCAGGTTGGCCATCTTCGCGGCCAGCTTCTTCGCCTCCGGCAGGAGCTGATCCAGCGGATAGACCTGGTTGACGAGCCCGATCTCGTAGGCCCGCCTGGCATCGATCTGGCCGCCGGCCAGGATGTACTCCTTGGCCCGTCCCATGCCCACGAGGCGCGCCAGGCGCTGCGTGCCGCCCCAGCCGGGGATTAGGCCGATGAGGATCTCGGGCTGGCCGAAGCGGGCATTCTCCGAAGCCAGCCGGATGTCGCAGGACATGGCCAGCTCCACGCCGCCGCCAAGGGCGAAGCCGTTGACCGCCGCGATGACGGGCTTCGGAAGCACCTCGTACATGCGGAAGGTCTCGATGCCGGCCTCCATGAACTCCATCGCCTGCTGGGGCCTCAACTCCGCCATCTGGGAGATGTCGGCGCCGGCCACGAAGGACTTCTCGCCTGCACCCGTGAGGATGACAGCCTTGATCGCCTCGTCGGTCTTGCACCTGGCGGCCGCGTCCTTGAGCTCGCCAATCACCTCCGAGTTCAGGGCGTTGAGCGCCTTGGGCCGGTTGATGGTGATGGTGGCGACCCCGTCGGCCACCTCGAACAGGATGTGTTTGTATTCCATAACAGGTCGACCCTCCTTTCTGTTGAAGATCCCGTTTCGTGCGAGGCAGGGGCGGAAGCCGTCCCCGCCCCGCTTCATCGCCGGTTACTTTGCGCTGTAGTCGTAGACGCCGCGGCCGGTCTTGCGGCCGAGGAGGCCCGCGTCGACGTACTTCTTCAGCAGCGGGCAGGGGCGGTACTTGGAGTCGCCGAAGCCCTTGTAGAGAACGTCCATGATGGCCCAGCAGGTGTCGAGGCCGATGAGGTCGGCCAGCGTGAGAGGCCCCATGGGGTGGTTCATGCCGAGCCGCATGATGTCGTCGATCGCCTTGGGCGAGCCGACGCCTTCCATCAGCGTGTAGAAGGCCTCGTTGATCATGGGCATGAGGACGCGGTTGGAGACGAAGCCCGGGAAGTCGTTGCACTCGACGGGGATCTTTCCGAACTGCTTCGAGAGGGCCTCCGTCGTGTTGTAGGTCTCCTGCGAGGTGACGAGCCCGCGGATGATCTCGACTAGCTGCATGACCGGAACGGGGTTCATGAAGTGCATGCCGATGACGAGCGGGGCGCGCTTGGTGGCGGCGGCGATCCTCGTGATGGGAATCGACGAGGTGTTCGACGCGAGGATCACGCCGGGCTTGCAGATCTCGTCGAGCTTCTTGAAGATCCCGAGCTTGAGGTCTTCTCGCTCCGTGGCCGCCTCGACGATGAAGTCCGCATCCTTCATGTCCTCGAGGTTCGTGCTCTTCTTGATCCGGCTGAGGATCTCCTTCTTCTGGTCCTCCTTGATCTTGTCCTTGGCGACCAGCCGGTCGAGGTTCTTGGAGATCGTGTCGTACCCCTTGTTGACGAACTGGTCGGCGATGTCGTTCATGATGACGTTGATCCCGCCCGGGTATGCCGAGACCTGGGCGATCCCGTTGCCCATCTGACCAGCCCCTATGACGCCGATTGTCTTGACTGCCATCTTACAACCCTCCTTGTCCGTATTTGTTGTTCGCGATGAGCCTGGCCGGCTCCGGCGCCCGGCCCGCGGCACAGTCCTCTCTCCTGGGCGGGCGAAGCGCGCGGGTCGGCGGGTCTCCGAATCCGGCGACCCGGCCGCCGGCGGAAGCGAGTTTCTTCCGCCGGCTCCGGGTGGAAAGTGAGGTGATGAGGCCCGGGAGCCTCCGTTGACTGACGGGTTACGCCTTCTCGAGAACCATGGCCATGCCCTGGCCGCCGCCGATGCACAGTGACGCCAGGCCGTACTTGTGACCGGCCTTCTTCATCTGCATGGCCAGCGTGTAGGTGATGCGGGCGCCGGTGCAGCCGATGGGGTGCCCGATGGAGATCCCGCTGCCGTTGAGGTTGCACTTGTTCAGGTCGACGCCGAGCTCCTTGATGCAGCCCAGGGCCTGGACGGCGAAGGCCTCGTTGAGCTCGATGACACCCATGTCCTTCATGGTGAGGTTGAGCTTCTTGAAGAGCTTGCGGACCGCCGGGATGGGGCCGAGGCCCATGTAGGCCGGGTCGAGGCCGCCCGAGGACCAGCCCTTGATCTTGGCCAGGGGGGTCAGGCCCAGCTCCTTCACCTTGTCGGCGCTCGCGACGATGACGGCGGCCGCGCCGTCGTTGATGCCCGAGGCGTTTCCGGCCGTGACCGTCCCGGTCTTGCTGAACACGGGGGGCAGCTTCGCCATCTTCTCGAGGGTCGTGTCCATGGGCCGCTCGTCGACCTTGAATACCTTGGGGTCGCCCTTCCTCTGGGGGATCACGACGGGGACGATCTCGTCGGCCACGGCGCCGCTCGCGTTGGCCGCGCGGGCCCTGCGGTGGCTCTCGTAGGCCAGCTGGTCCTGCTCTTCCCTCGGGATCTTGTACTTAGCGGCGATGTTCTCGGCGGTGAAGCCCATGTGGTAGCCGTTGAATATCTCCCAAAGGCCGTCGTGGACCATGAGGTCCGTCACCTTGCCGAAGGGCATGTTCATGCGGTAGCCCCAGCGGGCATCGGCCAGGCCGTAGGGGACGTTGCTCATGTTCTCCATGCCGCCGGCGACGTAGATGTCTCCCTCGCCCGCCATGATGGCCTGGGCCGCCAGCGCGATGGCCTTCATGCCGGATGCGCAGACCTTCTGGACCGTGTAGACGTTGGTCTCCTCGGGAAGGCCCGCGAAGATCGCCGACTGCCTGGGGGGGTTCTGACCCACGCCTGCCGTCAGGACGTTGCCCATGATGACCTCATCGAAGTAGACGGGCTTCAGGGCCTTGTCGTAGTCGTAGTGCTTCTTCTGGATCTCCGTCATGTCGAAATCGCCGAAGGCCGTGGGACGGGCCGCCTTGACGAAGTCGTTGATCGCCGGCCTCAGGCCGGCACGGACGATGGCCTCCTTGATCACGAGCCGGCCCATCTCGACGACGGACACGCCCCTCAGAGAACCGCCGAACTCGCCTACGGCCGTTCTCGCTCCGCTTACGATGTATGCCTCTTTCATGTCTATCAACTCTCCTTTCAAAATTTTAGGCTCCAGGCATCAGGCACGAGGCATCAGGAATTGGACCGAATCGAAATAAGTCGCGACAGCATCTTGAGGATTTCGGTGCACCGGGCATCTATTTCGTCATACACTGTCTTGTCAATCAGATCGATTTCCTGGGCTATGATCGCTTGCGTCAGCAGCTCCGCTGCGGATCCTTTGGCAATATTGAAAAAGCGCGATGCCTGTTTGTCGGAGCCCAGTTCATCGCCTTCCGCAATATTGCTCGGGATCGATATGGCAGCTTTTCTCATCTGCTCTCTAAGATTACGATCTTTCGAAAAACCCTCTCTGTTCGTAACCTTGCAGATGAATACGGCGAGATCTTTCGCCTTCTGCCATACTTTCAGCCCTCTGAAGCCCTCCCTTCCCAATGCCGTAGGTCCTGAGATGCCAGCCTGTTAATGATTGCTTGATAGAACGCATCAGGTGCCGGTTCTAATGTGCTGTTTTTTTGAACCTGATGCCTCTACTCTGAATGCTATTTTCTTTTCCCTGTTGCCTAATGCCTAATGCCTGTTGCCTATACTTTAATCAACATCGCGTCGCCCTGGGCGTGGCCCGAGCAGATACCGCAGACCCCGATGCCGCCGCCGCGCCGGCGCAGCTCGTAGGCCAGCGTCATGAGAATGCGGGCGCCCGTGGCCCCGATGGGATGCCCGTAGGCGATGGCGCTCCCGTTGACGTTGACCTTCTTGAACATCTCCTCCTTGCTCATGCCGAGGATCGTGCGTGCGCTGATGATGGCCACCGCCGCGAAGGCCTCGTTGATCTCGACGAGGTCGATCTTGTCGAGCGTCAGGTCGTTCTGCTCGAGGACCTTCTTGATCGACAGGCCGGGGACCGTGGCGATGTCCTTGGTCTGCTGGGAGACCTCGGCGTAGTCGAGGACGGTGAAGAGGGGTTTCAGTCCCAGTTCCTTCGCCTTCTCGGCGCTCATCATGAGGCACACATCGCCGCCGTCGTTGACGCCGGGGGCATTGCCCGCCGTGACGCCGCCGGGCTGGCCCGTGACGGTGCTCTTGTGATTGAAGACGGGGGGCAGCTTGGCGAGGCCGTCCATGGTCGTGGCCGGCCGCGGGCCCTCGTCCTTGTCGAAGACCACGACGTCCTTGCCCTTCCGGATCTCCACGGGGAAGATCTCGTCATTGAGCCGGCCTGCCTTCATGGCCTCGACGGCCCTGCTCTGGGACTGGAAGGCCCACTCGTCCTGGTCCTGGCGCGTGAAGCCGAACTCGTCGGCCGTCTCGGAGCCGTGGATGGCCATGTGCCGGTTGTAGAAGGCATCCCACAGGCCGTCATATACCATGAGGTCCACCACGCGCCCGTTGGGCAGGCCCATGCGGTTGCCCCAGCGCATGTCGGGAAGCGAGTAGGGGCAGTTGGACATGCTCTCCTGGCCCCCGGCGATGATAATCTCCGCCCTGCCCGTCTGGATCATCTGCACGGCCAGGTCGACCGTCTTGATGCCTGACGAGCAGACCTTGTTGACGGTGATGGAGGGGACGAACTCGGGGAGGCCCGCCAGCAGGGTCGCCTGGCGGCTGGGGACCTGGCCGCATCCGGCCGGGACGACCTGCCCCATGATGACGTAGTCCACGTCCTCGCCCTTCACCTTGCCGCCCGTGCGGCGCAGGCACTCCTTGATGGCCAACGCGCCCAGCTGCGGAGCGTCGAAGCCCTTCAGCGCGCCGCCGAAGACGCCGTAGGGCGTCCGGCAGGCCTCCACGCAGACCACCTGCCGGAAGTTCTTGTAGGTGTTCTTCGTCTTTCTCCCCATCCCCTTGTAGTCCGGCTTCCTCTCCCCGAACTTCGCGATGGGGGCGCCCTTGTAGTACTCGGCTCTTGTCTTGTCCAGCTTCTGCGGTACCTTTTCCATCTCTTCCTCTTCCTCCTCTTCTCCTGTGAGGGATGAGCGGTCGGCCCTGTCGCGGCTCCGCCCGTCCCTGCCGGGTTTTCCTGTCGTTCCGGCCCCGCCTGCGCGAAGACGGCAGGGGATCGGCCACGGCGCGCGGCGCAAGTCCGGCGCGGCGGTTTCCAGGCTTCCCGCGTCCCCCGTGAAGCGCCGGAAGCCGGAATCAACTCAAACGGTCAACGAACTCGATTTCTCTCGGGATCTTGTAGGAGGACAGGTAGGTCCTGCAGTGCTTCAGGATGGCCTTTTCGTCTGCAGCGGCCCCCTCCTTCTTCACGACGAGCGCCTTGACCACTTCCCCGCGCATGAGGTCGGACTTCCCGATCACCCTCGACTCCGCCACGATGGGATGCATGTCCAGGACGATCTCCACCTCCCGGGGATACACGTTGAACCCGCTGGTGATGATCATCCGCTTTTTGCGGCCCTTGAGGAAGATGTGCCCGTCGGCATCGATCAGGGCGAGATCCCCCGTGTGCAGCCAGCCGTTGCGGATGACGGCGGCCGTGGCCTCGGGATCCTTGTAGTACCCCGCCATGACATTTGGGCCCCGGACGATGAGTTCCCCGATCTCCCCGCGGGCCAGCTCCCGGCCCGTGTCGTCGACGATGCGGACCTCGACTCCCGGGATGGGAATGCCGATGGAGCCGGGCTTCTGCTCCATGTGCAGCCGGGTGACGGAGCAGACCGGCGAGGCCTCCGTGAGGCCGTAACCCTCCCGGATCCGCACCCTGAACTTCTTCTCGAACTGCGGCATGTAGGCCGGCGGCATGGTGGAGCCCCCGGTGACGCAGTATTTGAGGGAGCGGATATCGTACTTCTCGGTCCCCTCCTGGAGGAGCATGGCGAGGTAGACGCGCGGGACGGCGGTCATGTAGGTGACCTTCTCGGCCTCGATCGCCTTGAAGATGCTGTCGATGCTGAAGGCGTCGAGCATGACGACGCAGGCGCCCATCAGGATGGGGTTGAGCATGTTGGCGACGGCGCCGAAGGAATGGAACAGGGGAATGAGGCTCAGCCCCGTGTCTTTCTGCGACCCGTCGAAGAGATCCGCAAGCAGGCGGGACTGGGAGATGAGATTGCCGTGGGTCAGGACGGCCCCCAGGGGCTTCCCCGTCAGGCCCGCGGTGTAAATCATGGCGGCGGGGTCGTCCTCGGCGGCATCGGAGGGATCGAACTCGAAGGGGCCCGCCTCCAGGACCCTTTTCATGGACAGGGGGCCCTCGTCGACCTCCGTCAGCAGGAGATGCCGGCACGTGGCGAGCCCGTCCCTGATCTCCTCGAAGCGGCGCGCCGACTGGGCCGCGGTGAAGAGCGCCTTCGCGTCACTGTTGTCGAGGAGGTGCCTGAGCTCGTGCGATGTGGACATGACGTTGAGCGTCACGGCCACGGCGCCCAGCTTCTGGCAGGCGAAGTAGGCGATGGGGAATTCGGGGGTGTTGGGCAGCATCAGGGCAACCTTGTCCCCCTTTCCGATGCCGAGAGCTTTCAGGTGGTTGGCCAGGGAGTTGACGGCCCTGTCCATCCGGCTGAAGGTAATGCGCGAATTTTCGTAGACGAGGGCCCTGTTGTCCTTGTAGGTGCTGCAGGAATCTGCGAACATTTTCCCAAGGTTCATAAGGCCCACGGACCCCCCGAAATTTACGGGCCGACCATATCACAACGGGGTCAACATCTCAACAGAAAACATCAGAAAAAATGGGCATTCCGGGGCATCCGGACGGTAAGAAAACGTTCAGCGCGAGACCTTCCGGAGGGCCCGCCGGACCCCTCCTCTTTCCCGCCCTTTTCTTGACAATTCGGGAGGCCTGGTGTAAAAGCAGAAACCTTCTGAAATATTGAAATGTTGCGATGGTGAAGGGATAAATAAGCCGATGGCCGAAGTGATTGACGGAAACCGGATCGCCCGGGAGGTGCGGGCGGAAGTGAGGGCGCAAACCCTCGAATTGAAAGAAAAAAGGGGGATTACGCCGGGCCTGGCCGTGGTCCTCGTGGGCGAGGACCCCGCCTCGAAGATCTACGTGGGCCACAAGGAAAAGGCCGCCGCCGAGGCCGGCTTCCTGTCGCGCGAGTACCGGCTGCCCGCGGAGACGACGGAGGGGAGTCTCCGGGAGATCGTAGCCGGGCTCAATGCCAGCCCCGAGATCCACGGCATCCTCGTGCAGCTGCCCCTGCCGAAGCACATCAATCCCGACGTGGTCATCGAGACGATCGACCCCCGCAAGGACGTCGACGGGTTCCACCCCGTCAACATCGGGGGCCTCTTCACCGGGCGCCCGGGACACCGGGCCTGCACGCCGCTGGGGGTGATCGAACTGCTCGACCGCAGCGGGATTGCCATCGAGGGGAAAGAGGCCGTCATCGTGGGCCGCAGCAACATCGTGGGCAAGCCCCTGGCGCTCATGCTCCTGAACCGCCACGCCACGGTGACCATCTGCCACACCCGGACGCGGGACCTGGCGGCGGTGGCCAGGCGCGCCGACATCCTGGTGGCCGCGGCGGGCAGGGCCGAGATGGTCCGGGGCGACATGGTGAAGGAGGGGGCCGTCGTCATCGACGTGGGCATCAACCGGAAGGCCGACGGCAAGCTCGTGGGGGACGTGGCCTTTGCCGAGGCGGCGGCCCGGGCGTCTTACATCACCCCCGTGCCGGGCGGCGTGGGCCCCATGACGATCGCCATGCTGCTCCGGAACACCCTGTCGGCCGCCTCGCTGTGGGGCGAAGCCGGGGCCTGACATCATCGGGGAAGAAGACACCGTGCTCGTCAAGGGAAGCCTGCCCTTCAGCAGACCCGTTTCGAGGATCCTCGTCATCCAGCTCGGAGACATCGGAGATGTCGTCTCCGCGACCCCGGCCTTCCGGGCCGTCCGGGAACGTTTCCCGGAAGCCCTGCTCGCCGTGCTCGTCCGGGAGGGGTTCGGCGGCCTCCTGGAGGATGATCCCGGTATCGACCGGATCTTCGAGGTCAGGCGGAGGCAGGGCATGCCCGCCGACCGGGTCCTGGAGCCGTTTCGGCTGATCGGCGAGTTGAGACGGCAGCGGTTCGGCCTCGTGATCGATCTGAGGGCGGATGACCGGGGGGCCTGGATGGCGCTGGCCTCCGGCGCCTCCGTGCGCGCGGCCATGCATTACGACCGCCTTGCATGGCGGGATTTTTTTTATACCCACCTGGTCATCCCGCCCCCGCCTGAGAAAAGAATCCGCGGTGCGGCCCACCAGTCCCTCGACGTCATCCGTCCCCTCGGGATCGACACGGCCGACATCGTGCCCAGGCTGCACGTCTCGAAGGAAGCCCTGGAACGGGTCCGGCGGCTCCTGCCCGGCGGGGGCCCGCGGGGTCAGGTGACGATCAATCCCTTTTCGCGCTGGAAGTACAAGGAATGGGGCTACGGGAAGTGGGCGGAGGTGCTCCGCTGGATGGGGAAAGAGAAAGGGTACGTGCCCGTGATTGTCGGCTCCCGCGACGAGCGGGAAGCGGCGGCGCGGATTGCCGCGGAGGCGGGCGGGGGGGTGGTCAACCTGGCGGGAGAGACGTCATTGAAGGAACTTGCCGCCCTGTTGAGCCTGAGCGTCTTCCATGCAGGCGTCGACAGCGCGGCGCCGCACATCGCGGCGGCCGTCGGGACCCCCGTGATCACGATCTACGGACCGACGGACTGGCGTGACTGGGCCCCGGAGGGAAGAAAGCACCGGGTGATCATGCCTGCGAAGGACTGCGTGCCCTGCCGGGAAAAGGGCTGCCGGGGGGAAGGAAGAAGCGAGTGCCTCGAGGAACTCACGGCAGGCGCCGTGAAGGAGGCGATTGAGGAATTCCTGTCCGAAGCGCATGCAGGGTGACGGATCACGGAACTCGTACGTGCCCGCAGGGAAGAGGAAACAAACAAGGCGGGGCCCCCTGAAGGGCGGGTCCCGCTCGGGATGCGCCTCATCGGCGCCTGGATGCGATCACGGCGATGCTGTGGCCGGAGAAACACCGGGCGATGACCCGGGCCAGGGGTTTCAAGAGAACAGTCCGTTCCAGCCCCTCCTTCACCGATTCGGAAAGATATTTTTTTTCGGCAATCACGGTGAACCCGTACCGCGCCAGCAACGCGGCAAGCGTGGCCGGCGTGAAGTGGTAGAAGTGATAGGGAAGCGACCAGCCCGTCCATCGGGGCCATTGATTCCGCGCGTCCGTGCTCTCATGGTTCGGCACGTCTACGACGAGGATGCCGTCGTCCTTCAGCCATCGCGATGCGCTCTCCAGGTAGGCGCGCGGATCGGGGCTGTGCTCGAGGAAGTGCCACATCGTGATTATGTCGAATCGCCCGTCCTCGTAGCCGATCCGGTCCACCGTGCCCGTTTTGACATCCAGCCCCAGCTCCGCGCGGATGTAGGCGGTCGAAGCATCGGAGATGTCCATTCCCTCCACCTCGAAGCCCTGCAGGCTGCAGGCATACAGGAAGTAGCCCATGCCGCAGCCGATATCCAGGAGATGCCCGTTCTTCTTGTAGCGGCGGATAAACCGGATGCGGTGCTGCTCCTGGGAGAGTCTCCTGCCCATTTCGGGGGACTCGCGCCGCAGCCCCTGGTCGTAATGGCTGTCGAAGTAGTCCCTCTCGTAATAACGGCTCAGTTCATCCGGAGACGGCCGCGGATCCAGGAATGCAAGGCCGCAGGCCGTGCACTTGAAGACCGTCCACTCGCCCTGCCGGAAAAGCAGGGACCTCTCCGCTGATCCGCACAGGATGCACTGCTCGGGGGCTCTCTCCATGTCAGGTTCTTGTTCCTTTGATTGATCTTTTCGTTTCGGAACCTGCGGGCAGCACACCGCCAGGCAGGTCCCGTCGGTGTTCTCCGGCGGATGGACGGGACCGCTGCGGAAGCCGGCACCGGGCTGCTTCGTGAATCGTGTAATCAGGCGCCGCCTGGTCTCGCGGCACCCGGCGAAGGCGAAACAGAGTCCTGCGCCGGAAAGACAAGCGGCTCTCCCATCGATCGCCCGATGATTTCTGCGACAAGCCGCGAAAGCGTTTCCGCGCTTTCCTTGTCCAGGTGGCTGTGGTCGTAGCTTCGGTAGCCTGCCCGGGCGACATCCACCCAAACCCCGCCTGCCCGGGTGAAGCGCTGCCGGAAGGTCTCTTCGTCGAAGCCGCTCAGCCGTTTTTCCAGGTCGGTCATTTCGGGGGATGTGGGGGGGCGGAAGGCATAGACACGGATTCCTTCACGGGTCCACGCCTCCGTCTGACGCAGGACGTTGTCCACGAGCATCGGGGAGACTGCGTTGTCGGTGAAGTCGTTCGCAAACACGCCGATCGAGCCCGGAGGGCCCGCGGGCTCCTTCCATCCCGCAACCCAGCCGCTTTCGTAAAACGCCTCCCGGAATCTCGCCTTTCTGCTCCCGATTTCCTCGAAGAACCGGATCGGCGTGGTGGGGTCGAAATACGTCAGGAAAGGAGACAGGTAGAGATTCTCGATGATCTCCGATGAGGTCCTGTTTTTTTCCTGGCGGTATTGCTCGTCACGGGCGGCCCGCGGCGTCAGCGAGGACGGAGTGACGCCGAGGACGATGATCCGCCGTCCTGCTGGATCCAGCCGCCTCTCGGCTTCGCCCAGCATGAGGGCGCTCAGGCTGCCCGAGGAGTATCCGAAGTTCAAGATACGGATCCCCTGAAGGATGTCCGTCATCGATTCGGGAGAGATCCCGCGATAGGTTCGCGAATCCCCCACGAACACGACATCGAATTTTCGGTCGGAATGGGTTTTCCACGTCCAGAACCACTTTTCCCGGGACACGGTCCGCATGGCGTCCGGCCGCAGCAGCCCGATGAGGACGATCAGGGTTGAGGCAAGCACGAGGGCAAGAAAGACGCGGTTTCTCGTCATGGCTCAGAACTGGAAGTAGATGAACTGCATCCCCGCCCCGCGCAGGAACACGCTGAGCGTGATCAGGACGGCGACCGTCGCGACCTCCACGGACCGGTAGACCGTCGGGGAGAACCATTTCCGGGCATCCAGCTTCGAGAAGTGGAACAATTCCATCGCCAGCCCCAGGGACAGGTACAGGACCCCGACCTTGAAAGCCTCGGTGGTGGGGAAACCCGTCCGGCTATTGAATTCCAGCATTGTGCCGATGATGGCGAAGGCCTGTGCCATGTCCTGGGCCCTGAAGAAAACCCAGGCGATCAGGACCTGGAACAGGACGGTCACAAGCGCGAGGACGGATCCGCCCGGCAGCTTCTTGAGCTTCTCGGGCCAGCCGGTGATCCGCTCGGCGCTCAGGAAGAGCGCGTGGACGGCGCCCCATGCCAGAAAGTGAAACGCGGCCCCGTGCCACAGTCCCGAGACGATCATGGTCAGCCACATGTTGACATGGCCCCGGGCTTCCCCCTTCTTCGATCCGCCCAAGGGGATGTAGACGTAATCCCGGAACCAGGTCGACAGGGAAATGTGCCACCGGGACCAGAACTCCCGCAGGGAGGTGGACGTGTAGGGGTGATTGAAATTCACGAGGAAATCGAACCCCATCCACTTCGCCAGCCCCCTCGCGATGTCGCTGTACCCGCCGAAATCAAAGAGGATCTGGAAGGCAAAGGCGCCGACGGCGAGCCACCAGTACAGGGAGGACTCCGGCGCGGGCACGGCCGCGAAGGCCGTGTTCACGAAGGGCGCCAGGTTGTCCGCGATGACGACCTTCTTGAAGTACCCCCCGGCCACGAGTTTCATTCCCTCCCAGCGGCTTTCCTCCGTCGTATCCCGGCGGACGGCAAGCTGTGGGATGAGGACCCTGGCCCGGACGATGGGTCCCGCAACCAGCTGGGGGAACATGGACAGGAAAGCGAAGAAATGAAACAGGTTGGTGACGGGCTTCATGTGCCCGCGGTAGACGTCGATGGTGTAGCTCATCGACTGGAACGTGAAAAAGCTGATCCCGATGGGAAGGATCAGGGTGAAGGACGGCAGTCTCGACATCAGGTCGATGGAATGTCCTGCAGCCGCCGCCAGAAGGCCAACGCTTTCCGCGATGAAGCCGGCGTACTTGAAAACGGACAGAGCGCCGAGATTTCCGGCCAGCGACGCAACGAGAAACCAGCGCTTCCAGGAGGGCCACGCTGCCATGGCCCGCGCGGTCGCGTAGTCGTTGAGCCCTGCGCCGAGCAGCAGGAAGATGAAGCGCCAGTCCCACCACCCGTAGAACACGAGCGATGCGGCGGTGATGGTGACCCAGCGCCCGTTGTCGGTTCTTTTTGCCAGGGGCCAGAGAGCGAAGAAAAGGGCAGCGAAGACCAGGAAGATGATGGAGTTGAAGGGCATGAGCGAACAGGGTTCAGGTCAGCAGGGAGCGTGGAGTTTCATTCCAAACAGGACACGGCAGGGGTCTTCGACATCCCTCTGCTTCTTTGTGAGGGATAGGGCATGCCCCGGACAATCGTCACGTCCCATGAGTCTCCTTCGCCTTTTCAGGAGTTCTTTTTCGGCTTCGGCAGGACGGTTTCGTCGGCAGAGGCACTCACATCCGCGATCGTGTCGCACAGGGCCCGGTACTTCGCCAGCTTCGCCTCCGTCCGTTCCCTGCTGCCGGCGAAGGGCCGCAGCAGTCGAAGCGTCGCGATCCTCCACCGCGCCTTCAGCAGGTGGTCGCGCGTGATGCGCCGGATGACCGCGGGCGGGTAGTGCTTCCCGTAGAAGACGTACTCCGCAAGGAATTTCCGGCGCCAGACGTCATAGGACGGGGAGTCCGCCTCGCTGTGCCCTCCCACGTGGACGACGACGGCCTCCCCGGCAAAGCCGATTTCCCAGCCGGCCTGACGGATCCGCAGGCAGAGGTCCTCTTCTTCCCCGTAAAGGAAGAAGCGCTCGTCGAACCCGCCGACGTGCCGGACGACCCCGGCGGGCGCGATCATGCACGCCCCCATGACCCACGCGATCTCGCCCCTGAACCCCCGGTAGCGCTCCGGCGCGTACTTCTGCCCGAGGTAGCGGTGCGAGACGGACTCCTGGGGCCGCCCGTCGGGGTAGACGAGCCTCGGCCCCGCGAGACCCACCTGCGGATGGTTGTCCAGAAAAGCCGACATCGCGGCCAGTGCCCCGGGCCTCACCAGGGTGTCGGGGTTGAGAAAGAGGATATGGCGACCCCCGCATTGCGGGAGCGCCATGTTGTTGGCCGCCCCGAACCCCCGATTCGCGGGATTTTGGATAAGGCTGACTTCGGGGAATCGGCGGCGGACCGCGGCGGCCGTCCCGTCCGCCGAGGCGTTGTCCACGACGAACGCCTCGAGTTCCATACCGGGTGCGTCCAGCAGCGAGTCGAGGCACGGTCCGATCAGGCCGGCGGAATTGTAGGTGACGATGATGACGGAGAGGTCGGTCATGGGCTTTACGGTATGCGAGGGCGAGCATTCCGCCCCGGAATGCGGCCCGGAGGGGTCTTCGGGTGACTTCAGGGACGTTTTGTGGTATCAGTGCCTTCGACGGGTGCCAGGGGATACGGGAACGCCCCGTCGGGAAAGGGATGATGAACTCGAGCGCGTTCAACTCGGCGATGGAGCGTCTGGCGGCCGCCTTCGGACGGCTCGACGAGCGGGCCGTTGTTGCGCTCATCCTCCTCGGGGCCCTCGCACTGCGTGTGACGCGGGCGCTTCTGACGGCCGTCGTCAACAATGATTCTGCGTTATACCTTCATCAAGCCAAAGCCATATATTACGGAATGTGGTCAGTCAGCAATACATGCGGCCTGCCGCATGTGAGCACACTTCCCATTTTGACGGCCTGTTTTTATCGTATCAATGGCGACTGGGTTCTATCGATGCAGGCTGTCTCCGTCCTATTCGGCACAATCACGTTGATCCCGATCTATCTGCTTGTTCGTTTGTTCTTCAATTTCCGGACAAGCTGTCTCGTGACGCTGCTCTTCGCCGTCATGCCCGTATTTGTCAGCACGAGCGTCGATGTTGTTCGCGATCCACCATACTGGTTTTTCTCGGCCTGCGGCCTTTACTTCTTCGTAGCCGCCGTAAAGAGGGAGAAAACCGGGCTTCTGCCGCTTGCGTCCATCGCCTTCACGCTGGCGGCATGGAACCGGGTCGAGGCCGTGCTCTATCTGGCCGTGACTGCCCTGTACCTGGCCTTCCGGGGTGCGGAGGGGAGGTGGAAAAAACTGCTTGCCTACGTGGCCCCCCTTCTCGCGGCCGTCGGGATCGTCCTGGCCCTGTCGGCCCTGTCGTCCCGGGGGGTGCACTGGTTCCGCATCGATGAGATCCCGGCGCGTATAAAAGAAGCTCTTCATGTATACAGGAATCTCCGGATGCAGCTTGCAGCCATGATTTACAATCCGCCTGCAGGGTTTCCGTTTCAGTTTTTCGAGAGCGCCCGCAGCCTCCTTTGGCTGCTGGGGCTCGGGATCCTCTTGAAAGGCGCTGTTGAGGCCTTCTTCTACCCCTTTACGGCCCTGTTTGTCATCGGGCTTTTCGATTTTAAGAAATGGCGTCCCTCCGGTCTTGCAGGATACTTCGCCGCCCTGATCGCCTGCGGCTTCGTCCTTCTCTACCTCTATGCCATGCGGACCTGGACCATGGAGAACCGGTACCTGGCCCTCGTCATCCTTCCGTCCTTCCTGTTCCTGGGCTTCGGCTTGGAGAGAATCCTCTCGTTTCTGCAGGTGCGATGGGGCATGAAGGACGCGGCGGCGGTCTGCCTGTGCGCCCTTCTGATTCTGCTCCTTGCCGTGCCGAAGCAGTTTGTTCCTCACGAGAGGGACAAGGCGGTGTTCAAGGAGATCGGAACGCGTATTGCGAAAGAGGAAGGGAGCGAACGGACCGTCGGCATCGTCTCGATCGGCGCGCCAACCATGCGTTGGGTCTCCCTGTACGCTAACCTTAATGTTCCGACTCCCCTATGTCCCGACGATGACTATCCGGCCGGTGTTTCCCTCGGCAGCCTGGTCGGGAACAGCTATGCCGACTTCATGAAGACCGTCGACGCCCGCGGCGCGCGATACGTCGTCTGGGAGGAGCGGCGCTGGCCGACAGGGAAATTCAACCTGCTCACAGCCTACAATCCCCACGATCTCCGCATCGTCGGCGAGTGGTATCACAAGGATACGGGGTGCATCGTGCTGTTCAAGCGTCTCTGACCGGAGGCATGTCCCCTGCGGTCAGTTCGCGATCCTGAGGATCACGACGGCTCGTACTCTGGGATGAGTTCCTTGAGCGCGACCTTCAAGCGGCCCGTGTCCGGACCCCGGGCGATCTCACCCAGGCTGTCAACCCGCGCGTTCAGCGCCTCCCGGCCGACGGTCGTTCCCCGGAGGACCAGCACCTTGCTGTGCCCCGTCGGGACGATCCCCTCGCCCACGGTGATGAGCTCCTCGTAGAGTTTCTCCCCCGGCCTCAACCCGATGAATTCTAGGGCGATGTCCCGGTCCGGTTCCAAGCCGTTGAGCCGGATGAGATCCCGGGCCATGTCCGCGATCCGGACGGGCTCCCCCATGTCGAGGATGAAGATTTCCCCGCCCTCGCCCATGGCTCCTGCCTGCAGGATCAGCTGCGCCGCCTCGGGGATCGACATGAAGTAGCGCGTGATGTCGGGGTGCGTCACCGTAACGGGGCCTCCCTGCGCGATCTGCTGCTGGAACAGGGGAATGACGGAGCCGGAGCTGCCGATGACGTTCCCGAAGCGGACGGCCATGAACCGCGTCGCCCCCTCCTTGTCGGCGCCCTGGACGATCATCTCGGCCACACGCTTCGAGGCCCCCATGACATTGGCGGGACGCACGGCCTTGTCCGTCGACACGAAGACGAAATGCGCTACCCCGCTCTGCAGGGCCGCCTCCACGAGGTTTCTCGTGCCCAGGACGTTGGTCTTGACGGCCTCGCCAGGGTGGAGCTCCTGCATGGGCACGTGCTTGTAGGCCGCTGCGTGGAACACGATGTTCGGCTTGTGACGTGCAAAGACACGCATCATCAGATCCCGGTCCCGGATGTCCGCCAGACAGGCATCCAGGGCAGCCTTGACCCTCCGCCGGCGGCAGTCCATCTCGATCCGGTAGAGGTTGAATTCGCTGAAATCCACCAGGACCAGGGACTCGGGGCGGTACCGGCAGATCTGGCGGACCAGCTCCGAGCCGATCGAGCCGCCGGCCCCCGTGACCAGGATCCGCTTTCCCTGTAGGAATGCCGAGATCCGGTCCTCGTCGAGCCGGACTTTCTCCCGGCCGATGAGGTCTTCCATGGAGACTTCCCGCACCGTGTTGACGGTGATCCGACCCTCGATCAGCTCCCCGATCTTGGGGAGGGTCCGGTACCGCTTTCCCGTTCGCTCGCACGCCTCGACGACGCGACGCATCTCGTCCCCCCGCGCCGACGGGATGGCGATCAGGATCTCGTCGTAGGCGGCCGGGAGATCCCCGATGTCGACGACGGCGCCCAGCACGGGAATGCCGTGGATGGCCTTGCCCTTCTTCCGGGGGTCGTCGTCGAGAAACCCGACCGGCTGGTAGTGGACGCGGGGATTGTCAAGGATCTCCCTGAGAAATTTCTCCCCCGCGTCGCCGGCGCCGATGATGAGCAGCCGCTTCCGGGCCTTCCGTGAAGGGCCCTTGCGCCGACCGAAGGCGGGAAGATCGCCGATGTGGTTGGTCGTGAAGACCCGCGCGGCGACTCGCACCCCGCCGACAAGGAAGATCGTCAGGCCCCAGTCCAGGATGAAGATGGAGCGTGAGAACCCCTGGAAGCGGTACAGGAAGAGGATCGCCAGGGCAATGACCGCCGTGGCCGCGGACGAAGCCTTGAGGACGTTCTGGAGATCGACGATGCCCGTGTATCGCCACAGGCCGCGATAGAGGCCGAAGGCGTAGAATGCGGCCAGCTTCACGGCGAGAAGGAAGGGCAGGGTGCGTTCGAAGTTTTCCCACTGCCAGGGAGGGATGTCGCCCTCGAACCGAAGGGCATATGCCGAGAGGTGGGCCCCCGCCACGAGGAGAGCATCGAGGCCGACGAGCATGTAAAAGTGAGTGCTTCGGATCAGGGTTTTCAAGGAATTGATTGTTTCCCTTCGGAGGCCCGTTCAGCTCGATGCTGACTCCACGACCTCTGCCAGGACGTGGCAGGTCTTTTCGATTTCCTCCCGCCTCAGCGTCGGATGGACGAGGAACATCAGGCCCGTCTTCCCCAGCTCCCTGGCGACCGTCAGGCGTTCCGCCGGCCGGCAATCCATATGCTCGAAGGCCTTTTCCAGGTAAACCTCGGGACAGATCCCGGTATAGCACGGCACGCCCCTTCGGTTGATCTCCTCCAGGATGCGGTCGCGGCCCCAGCCGGAACGAAGGCGCTCCGGCCGAACGAAGAGATAGCACTTGTACCAGGCATGGATGATATCCTCCGGCACAGCAGGCACCCTGAGGGCGGGCAGAGTCCTCGCCGTCGCCCGGATCGCCCCGGCGTGGAGGGTTCGGGTCGCGTGCCACCCGGGCATGCGCTCGAGCTGGATGCGCCCGATGGCGGCCTGGATCTCCGTGAGCCTCCAGTTGGTGCCGAAGGCCTCGTGCAGCCAGCGGAACCCGGGCGGGTGCTGCCGCCGGTAGACGGCGTCCCAGGACTTGCCGTGGTCCTTGAACGACCAGGCCTTCTCCCACCACTCCCGGCGGTTCGTGGTCAGCATTCCGCCCTCGCCGCCCGTCGTGATGATCTTGTCCTGGCAGAACGACCAGGCGCCCAGATCGCCGATGGCCCCCACCGGCCGGCCCTTGTAGCGGGCCCCGTGGGCCTGGGCGCAGTCCTCTATGACGTAGAAACCCTTCTCTGCGGCCAGGGCGGTAATCGGGTCCATGTCGCAGGGCATCCCGGCCAGGTGCACGCAGATCACGGCCCGCGTCCGTGGCGTGAGGACGGCGCGGACGGACTCGGCGGTGATGTTCTGGCTGTCCCGGTCCACGTCGGCAAAGACGGGCCTTGCCCCGGCGTTGACCACGCAGGAGACGGAGGCGATGAAGGTACGCGGCGACACCACCACGTCGTCCCCGCGGCCGATGCCAAGCACGTGGAGGGCCAGGTCCAGGGCCACCGTCCCGTTTGCCAGAGCGACAGCGTGCGCGGAAGCCGTCCAGGCGGCAAACTCCTTTTCGAACTCCCGGCACTCCGTTCCCGTCCAGTAGTTCACCCGGTTGGAAAGCAGCACCCGGCAGACGGCGTCCGCCTCCTCCTGCGTGAAGTCCGGCCATGGAGTGAAAGGGGTGTCCAGCATCGGCTTCCTCGATCAGGGTTTCTTTTCGTTGAGTGGGCGCGCGGGCACGCCCGCTACGGTCTGCCAGTCCTCCACCCCATCCACGACGGCAGAGCCGGCACCGACGAGGGCACCCTGCCCGATCCGGATGCCCTGGCTCACGGCGCTTCCGATGCCGACCCAGGCGCCCCTGCCGATCCGAACGTTACCCGCCAGGTGTGCCCCTGGGCAGACGTGCACCCCGGCGTCGAGAATGCAGTCATGATCAACCGTCGCGCCGGTGTTGACGATGCAGCCGGGACCGAGCCGAGTGCCGATGTTCACGACCGCGCCCGCCGCGACCAGGCAGCCGGCTTCCAGGACCGCCCCGTCGCTCACGACGGCCGAGGGGTGAATGACCGTCGCGATCTCGAGCCCGGCCGACGCCATCCGCTGCAGCAGCTTCAGCCGCGTCTCCGCGTGGCCGATCGCCACGAAGGCATGGTCCCCCTGACGGGCCTGGCTCATGAGCGACTCTCCCGTGCCCGACACCGGCCAGGGGCCGCAGGTATTCAAATCCGGCCACCGGTCGTCGAAGAAGACGAGTTCGGGCCAGAGGCCCGCCGCCCGTGCGCAGTCTCCGACCACCTTGCCGTGACCACTCGCCCCCAGGATCAGCAATCTGCCCTTTTTCATTGCCGCCCTGCTTTCATCTTTCCCTGGAACTTCTCCATCGTGGCGCTTCCCTGCTGGCTTATGCCCTCCCGATGTAACACGATCCCGATCGTCTTCCAAATGATTTTCAGATCCAGCAGCCACGACCGGTTTTCCACGTACCAGACGTCCATCTCCAACCGGTCTTCCCAGGTCAGGGCGTTGCGGCCGTTGACCTGCGCCCATCCGGTGAGCCCCGGCTTCACCTCGTGCCGCCTCGACTGCCGGGGGCTGTAGAGAGGCAGATACTCCATGAGCAGCGGTCTCGGACCGACCAGGCTCATGTCCCCCTTCAGGACATTCCAGAGCTCGGGCAGCTCGTCGAGGCTTGTGGAGCGCAGGAACCTGCCGAAACGGGTCAGCCGGTCCGCATCGGGCAGCGGTCGTCCGTCGGTGTCCGCCGCACCGGTCATAGTCCGGAATTTGACGAGCATAAACGGCCGTCCGTGCAGCCCGGGGCGCTCTTGGCGGAAGAGCACCGGCGAGCCAAGCCTGAAACGAACCGCCAGAGCGAGACAGAGCATAAGAGGCACCAGTGCCATCAGGCTCGGGATTCCTAAAACCAAATCGGTTAAGCGTTTCAGCAATCGCGACATCATGATAATGATTCTACGAGGCCTCAGCTCTCAACCGGTTCACCAGTGCAACGAATTCCTGTGCTTGGTCGATTCGATTGAATCGGTGAGTCACATAAGATCGAGCGGCCGCTCCCATTTCTCGTGCCAGGTCAGGATTCGTCGACAATTTAAGCACCGCAGCGGCCAAGGCCTCATCGTCGCCCGGGGGGACAAACAAGCCGCCACCCGCCGCTTCGAGTACCTCCCGGATGACCCCATCGATTGCGAGAAGGGTCGGTCTTGCTGCCGCCATGTAGTCAAATACCTTGTTTGGATAGGTGGTTCGGAACATGGGGATGTCCATCAGGATAGCCAGGCAAGCGTTCGATGCCGCCAGTATCGCTGGCATGTCAACCTTTGGACGGGCGCCTGTGAAGGTGACATTCGAAAGCTTTTTCCCCTCGGCCATCTTCTTCAAATTGGGCTGCTCCTTTCCATCACCTACGAATAAAAATCGAATATTCTTATGATCGCGCAAGCGTTCGGCTGCTCTCAGCGCAGTCGGGATATCATTGGCCATGCCCAGAGCACCTGCGTACGTGACCACAAAACAATCTTTACCGAGAGCCAACTCCTGTCTGATGTTGTCCCCGGTCGACAGGGGATCGAAAAGGGTCGGATCCACACCGTTGGCAATGAGGCTGATCTTTTCCAATGCGATTCCTTTTGAATGAACATAATCACGATACGCCGGCGAATTGACCAGGATGTGATCCGCACGCGAGTACAGGAAGGCTTCCAACCATCGGGAGAGACCGACCAGAACAGGATTTTTGAGCACCCCCATGTCAATGGCAAATTCCGGCCAGAGATCGCGAATCTCCAGCAAAAACGGTCGTTTTCGCAGTGCAGCAACGAACCAAGCGGAGACTGCCTGAAAAATCGGAGGAGAGGTCCCTATGACCAGGTCGATAGGGCCAGCTTTCATACCCGCATACACGGACGAAACCATGAAACTCAGAAAAGAAACGATCCGCCAGGCAAACCCGCGATGTATCGACGGATAGGTATAGGCCCGGAGAACCCGGATCCCCTTGTACTCCTGCTCGGTGATTACGGCCCTGTTACCAAGAACGGATTTCCCCGTAAGATAGCTCACATCACCGGCCACGATCGTGAATCGATACCCTGCTTTCAGGAGAGACTGGCCAAGCTCGAAATGACGTGTTCCCCCTGCCTCGGAAGGTGAGACGAACGCCTGATGGATAAGAAGCACATGCATCAGTTCAAGTCCAAGCGATCTTCCCGGATGCCCGTGAGTAAGACACGACAAACCAACGGCTCTTTTTCCCCTGCCGTCTGCACCGACAGGTCGCTTCGCCATGAGTCAGCCTTTACGGATATGACGTCTCCCTTCCACGTAAAACTGAACGATTCAGGACTGAAACAGGTCAAAAATAACACGCTTGCGTTCTCAACGGACAAGTCAAGAGAAAGAGCCGGCTCCTTGTAAGAATAGTATGGCGCCCGCCAACCCCGGGGGGATTTTTCATCGCCTCGAACGAATGAAAAAACTCCTCTTGGGGGTAGGGCCAGTGTTTGCACATGATACGTACCGGCCTCCGTCTTCAGGTTCAGCATGGCGTGCTCTTCCTGCCATGAGTGGTCCATATCCGGGAAGAGCCAATGCAGGCGATAACGGTGAGGCGCAGCACTCGCCAGGGAATCTACGATGAGCCAACTTTCGTCACCCAGCTGCAGAACCCCCCGCCTGTGGTCCACGGGTGGCCTCATCCTCTTATAACCGTCGTGAGAACCTTCCCAATAGGCCAGGTGGCCGGCCGAACTACGCTTGCAACAGTAAACTTTCCCCTTCAGCCAGGGCAGCCATAGAAATCGCGCTACCCGATCCATCTGATCCCTGTCATCGACCGTAACCGTATTATGATATGCCGTACGGGCAAAGGGATTGTTCCAGGGAGCGGGACTGTTATAGCTGAACGTGCCAGCATCGCAGGCAATATTCCGTCCCCGCCACCACAGGTCAACATGAAGCAGGTCGGCTTGGCCGGGGCGGTTTCGAAAGGTGGCACAGCGGACAAATGCAAATCCGGCTTCTGCGCTAAGTTTGTAGTAACCGCCGTTAGTTGCGGCAAAATCCCGCTCCGAGCCCCTTTCGCTAATGGGCGCGGCCAGGGCGCTGGGTCCGAACAGCCATAGAAGGTCCTCGTCCCAGGGCCCGTTTGCGAAAAGCCGCGCACCTGAAAAATAGTAATGCGCCGCCTGCATCACCGGACGAAAATCGAGATAATCGCAAGCGCTCAGAGGCAAAAGCAGAGCGCCGTCGTTTTGACCGTAATGCGGGACCTGTCCGGTTTGAGCATCGCTGACCTGGCGGAGCCATTCACCGGACCTTTTCACTCGTGCCTTCAACTCATCGCTGAAGGGCTGCGCGTTCAGATCTCCCAGGCGCAATGCCCAGAGGTAGTTGTGCAACATCAGGCGATGATAGTTTACCGAATGCTGGCTGAAGGAGCCATCTTCATAAATCAGGGATCTTCCCTGTTCTTCCAGATATCGGCGTCCCTCATTTCGCCATTTCTCAGCCTTTTTCAATTCCGGGAAAAGCAGACCGATTGTCCACAACCCTACCGCTTCGCTGATCCCGTGATTGTTTCTCTGGCTGAGGGCATAGCCGATATTGCCTTCAATCCGTTCACCCGAAACAGCGATCATCTGCACCAAGGCATGAACACGGTCAGCATCCGTTGCGCGGGCATTGAGGAACCCGTAAAGTCCGAAACACCAAGCCATCACCCGGATGGCAATCTCCTGTCCGCACTTCCAGTTTACTCCGCAGTTGGGGGGGTTCTTTTCACGCCAGTCTTCGACCAATTGCCAAAATGTCTCGGCGTATCGTTCATTGCCCGTGCGCCAGTATGCTCTCACCAATGGATACACGAAAGAGAATCGGCTCAACTCCCAGAGGAGTTTGATGTCGCCGCCATCAAAGTCGTCGATTTCACTCCAATGCGTTTTTGCCGGTGATTTATGGCCGGTCAAATGATTCTCGTGCCAGTCGGGAGGAAACGTGCTTTGCACGACATTGTGAGCGAAATACCTGAACGATCCGGACCGTATCCCTTCGGAGTCTGATACCGGCGAGGCGTCTGCGTCTTCCCAGTGGGCGAAGTAGACCCGGTAATTCTGAATATCGGATGGAGTAAAGAAAAAAGCAGGAATGTCGCGCGGACGCAGATAAAAATAGGCGGACGAATCAACCCCCGCGCTGTCACGCAGGAATTGAGGTAAGGCACGGGCGGCCCATTTCGCTGTGGGAAACTGCCGGCGCAGCAGCCCCAGACGCTGACGCAATGCATAAAAGAATCGGTAGCCTACCCAGGAGAGACCGAAATGACGGATAATCGCTGGGAGGTAGAGCAGCGAAGGCGTCATGATGCAGTCAGGATATCCGCAATTCTTTCGCTTGCCCTGCCATCCCACAGAGGCGGGATTGCGCCCCTCTTTGCTCGGCCGGCCAAAATACGATCTACCTCCAAGTGAAGGCGCTCCATGTCCTGTCCCACAAGAGTATTGGTTCCCATGGATACCGTGACAGGGCGCTCGGTATTCTCTCGCACCGTGAGGCAAGGCACGCCTAGGAAGGTCGTCTCTTCCTGTATGCCGCCGGAATCCGTGATCACAAGACGGGCGTTTTTCTGCAGGCATATGAAATCCAGATACCCGACGGGATCGATCATCTGAATGGGGCAACTCTCTGACACATTCAGGCACGATGTTGCCATGCGGGTGCGAGTACGTGGATGAATCGGGAAGATGACGTGAATTTTTTCACTGAGGTCTTTGAGGGCTGACATGATTTTTCCCAGCATTGCCGTTTCATCGACATTGGATGGCCTGTGCAATGTAACCAACGCATACCTGTTTTTTTCTATATTCAGTCTCGCACATAGGAGGGGCCATTTCCTTTCTGCTTCCGGTAACATGTGTGACAGCGTGTCGATCATGACATTGCCGACAAGGTGAATCTTTTCCGGCGTTACGCCCTCACGAATAAGGTTTTCATCTCCGTCGGAGGACGGAGTAAACAGCAGGTCAGCAAGCTGATCCGTCAGCAGCCGGTTTATCTCCTCCGGCATGGTACGGTCGAAGGATCTCAGACCCGCCTCCACGTGCCCCACGGGAATGAGCAATTTTGCAGATACCATGGCAGCCGCGACGGTAGAATTGACATCGCCATAAACCAGGACCCTGTCGGGTTTTTTTCCCAGAAGGATACTTTCGATGCGTGTCATGATTTGCGCCGTCTGAACGGCATGAGAACTCGATCCGACCTCGAGATTGATGTCCGGTGAAGGGATGCCCAATTGAGTGAAAAAAATGTCAGACATATTGATGTCGTAGTGCTGTCCGGTGTGGACAAGCAGCTGCCTGACGACGTTTTTCCCTTTCAGTGCCCTGACAACCGGAGCGACCTTTATGAAATTCGGCCGGGCACCGACGACATGCAGGATAGTCATCGTGTCTGAGTTACCTTGTCCCTGCTATCCCTGATCTTGTGGGGAACTCGAGAGGGATCGCAATAGCCTTCCCAGTTCTTGCCGATTCAACTGCAGCAAAACTCGCCTGCGTGACGTTCACCAACTGCTCGAAAGGTATCAGTGCCGGACCACCCGAGGACGCGCGTTCGACAAATGCCGCGATTTCCGTCCGGTGGCCTTTGTCCTGGCGCCAAGTCCGGAAGGAGCGGAATCCCATGAACCCGTATCCCGTCGTGCGCCGGAAGTTCTCCATCCGGATCACCCGTTCTTCCCCGAATACCTCTAGAGTTTCTTTGGGATAGCTTCTGGCCCCATTGGCAAAGTATTGCACCGTGCCTATCGAACCATCAGCGAAACTAAGAAGGATCGACATCCTGTCTTCCCGGATGGGTCCCCTGCCGCCCACCATCGCCGAGGAAACGGATGTCACCGGGCTCCCGGACAGGAATGCCAACAAATCAATAAAGTGACATGCCTCGCCAATAATCCGTCCGCCGCCGCGCTCCGGATCCTGGGTCCAGTGCTCCGGTGGGATATAGCCCGCGTTGATGGTCATGTTCATGCAAAGCGGCTCTGACCTCCCCGCAATCAGGTCCCTGATCTTGATGATATGGGGGCTGAACCGCCGGTTGAAGCCCACCATCAGCAGCGGCGGGGAAGGGCCCCGTGTGCCCAGAGCCGAATAGAAGGATATGAGATCGTGCAGTTCCGCCTCGTGTACTGCCAGCGGTTTCTCAACAAAGACATGCTTGCCCGCTTCCAGGACCTCACGGGCAAACCGCGCATGGAGGTGATGCCCGACAAGCACAAAAACAGCCCGGATGTTCGGATCGTCCAGAATTAGACGAAAGTCGGAAACGGCTTTCTCCGCCTGATACTTATTTGCGGCATAAGTAGCCGCGACCCCATTGATGTCCGCGATTGCAGCAATCTTTGCCTTCGTCCGCCTGAGTGCGGGCAGCAGAGTGGATCTCGCATAATTCCCCGCCCCGATGATTCCGACAGCTACCCCGTTATTCTCTTTGTCCATAATGGATGAGCGCAGGAGTGGGGATGAAACAGGAACCCGTTGAATCTTCGCCTGAGCCGAATGGGGATACTCGATCACAATTCCCAAGGTAGACGAGTCATGCAGCACTTTGTCGTAGACCTCCGCAGCCTCTTCCATAGCGACTCGGTGCGTGATCAGATCCTTTACGCGAATGTGCCCGGCCCTCATCGCCTCGAGGATCGCCTCGAAGTTCCGTTGTTCCGTCCAGCGCACGAAGCCAAAGGGATAATCCTGACCGGCCTGTTCATATTTA
>JAAYEC010000059.1 GCA_012728915.1 Deltaproteobacteria bacterium
AGTTCATGGCCAACTACTTCTTCAACCCCGGCGAGTACCCCGAGATCCCGAGGCGCAACGATGTCGCCGACGACACCTTCTTCTGGGAGCAGGGGGCCGCGAAGGGCCTGGGCAAGATCCGGTTCCACGACTACAGGCCGGCCTACGATGCCTACGATCTGCCGAACCTGGGCATTTACCGGGAGCAGGTCAGGACCCTGAAGACATTCCTGGCCACGGCCACACCGACCCCCGAGCAGCAGAAGGACATCGACTTCCTGCTGATCCTCGGTGAGTTGTTCACCTGCGTCGTCTACGGCCAGCTCATCCTGGAGAACGCGAAGATCTTGAACGTGGACAAGGACCTCCTCGACCAGATCTTCGACGTCATGGTGCGCGACTTCTCGAAATACGCCCTGCAGATCTACCACAAGCCCTCGAGCACCGAAAAGCAGATGGATCTCTGCATGAAGATGATCCGCAAGCCCGCCGTCGACGAGGGGCGCTACGAAAGGGTCCTGAAAAACCACGTGTACGCGCTGAAGGACGCCTACGAGATGAACCCCTAACCGGAGACCCCGGACTTTTCCTATTTTGCCGAGTGCAGGCCCACGAGGTTGCCCTCCGGGTCCCGGAAGAGGGCGAAGTGGCCGTACTCGTCGGTGATCTTCGTTTTCGGGACGACGATCCTTCCGCCCGCGGGCTCGATGCGCTCGAGGGACTCGGCCAGATCTTCACCGGCGTTGAGGTAGACCACGGTGCCGCGCTGGCAGGGCTCGTAGCCGTCGCTCTGGACCAGGGCGCCGCTGTTCCCGTGTCCCGCCATGGGGAAAAAGGCCATCAGGACCCCGCCGAGATCCTGCACGGGCAGGTCGTAGCCGAGGACGTTGCCGTAAAAGAGCCTGGCCCGCTCCATGTCCTTGACGGGAATCTCGAACCATACGGCGATGTTTCTCATGGTGTTCCTCCTGTAACCCGTTCGCGTCGTCCGGGGCGGTCTGCGCGGAACGGTCAGATCCCCCTGGGTTCCCCTTTTACAGAAGAAGACGGCAGGGGAGTGTTCATTTCCGGAAATGCTTCCAGGATCTTTCTGACGACGACAACGGAGAGGCTGTTGCCCACAAGATGCCATTTCTTCCGCAGCGTCATCCGGTCGGGAAAGCGGAATCCTTCCGGGAAATGAAGCAACCGGGCGATCTCTTCCGGCGCAAACCGTCTCACCCCGCCCGCACAGCGAAGGTAAGAGCCCGCGTGCATCAGGGAGCGTCCGTATCCCGAGGTGAAGCAGGTCGCGTAGGCCTTCGGGTCCATCGGGTCGAGAATGCGAAACCCCTTTCCGAATTTCTCGACGACCTCTCCGGCAAGGAGCAGGCCGCCGTCCCGTCCGTTCCCGTCCAGATAGTCCCCCAGCGGCGTCAGCGGCATGTCCGCGACGAGAACCGGGGGGTCGAGCCGCCTGCGGGACGCCATGAGGTAGTATCGCGGGCGGCGCATGGGCACGCCGAGCTCCGTCGGGCAGAGCCTGCACTCCTGGAGGTGGTATCCGCGCTCCGAGAGGAGTCTCACCAGCCTCGATCTCGTCTCCGAGCGGGCAAAGCCTTCCACGTTCTCCAGGGCAAGGTGCGGCGGCAGGGCGCTCTCCGCCATTCGGGCCATGATGTCGAGAATCCGGAGAAAGCTCAGGGCGCGGGGGTCAGAGGCGTCGCGGCCTGCGCCACGCAATGTGTAAGGCTGGCAGGGGGGAGAGAGCCACCAGAAGTCGGCCCCGAAGACCTGCAGTTCCTCCGGTGTGACGTTTTCGAGATTCAGCTGCCAGGCATCGTGGCCGGGGAAGTTCAGACGGTAGACGTCCAGGGCGGAAGGGCTCTGGTCGATGGCGCCGGCAACGCGGATGCCCCTTCCCGCCGCGGCGGCCGCAAACCCGCCGATACCGCAGAAAAGTTCAAGTGCGCGCATAGCCATCCGCCGATCCGTCCCTCCCCGGCGAGGATGGAGACACCATAACAGCCTGCGTCCGCCAAGGCAAGAAAGACATCTGGCGTTCGTTCAGCCCCCTCGCTGCCCGATCACGGGAAAGGAATTACACGGGCGGCGACCAGGGAACGGAGAATTGCGGCCCGGGGGAAACCGGAGAGAGTGACGCCCGCGGACCCGTTCACTCATTCATCGGAGGTGAGAGTCATGCAGAATATCGAGTTCAGCGTAAAGGACAGGGACTGCAAATCCTGCGTGAATGTCGTATTGAAAAAGCTCAAGGCCATGGAGGGCGTCAAGGACGTCCAGATCGACCCCGCCTCGTAGAGGGTCGGGGTTCGGTGGGAGAATCCCGGTCTCTGTGACAGCGACCTGACCGGCGCCATCGAGGAGATGGGCTACAAGGTCAGCGTGGACTGACCGGCCGTCTTGCGTCAGGGCCCCACAGCCCCGAAGGCTTCCGTTTGCCGGGAACCGGGGCCGCGGTCTGCGTCCCGGAAGGAAGGCGCAAGGCACCTCAACCTGCCGGCCTCGTTGTTCCAGGCGAGGGAGGCCGACGACTGGAAACTCACGAAACCCGTCCGCTGAGACAGCCCTGTGCATGACACAGTAGTGGGACCGGGGGCGAAAGGGCCTCCGGTCCCTCTCTTTTGCCCTGTCGAGGCGGCCAGGGAGACGCGGGGCGGGTTGCGAAACCTCATCGCAGGTCGCTTTTCCGGTAGCTTTTCCGGATGCGCGGGTGGGGCCCGGGGAGCTGGTAGATGCTCACGCTCAGTTCGTCAGGGTCGATTTCAAGGAGCGCGAAGGTGAGGGGACAGCCCCGGCTCTCGTCGCTGCTCATGTGCCCCGGGTTGATACAGACCGTGCCGTTGCGGCGCCGGATCTCCGTGATGTGGGTGTGGCCGAAGAGGAAGATGTCGGCCCTGCCGCTCTCGATGACGGTCTCGGGCCGGATGTCGTCTGCCAGGTCGTTGTAGTGGGACTCGGGGGTATGCGTGAGGAAGACCCGCCAGCCGTCGATCTCGAGGAACTTGCGGTTGCTCACCCCGGGATCGGGGTAATAGGCGGTGTCCCAGGTGCCCGGGACGCGCGTCACGGGATAGCCGGCCTGCTCCAGGACATCGGCATCGTCGTAATAATCCCCCAGGTGGATGATCTGATCCACCCGGACTTTCTTCAGATATCTCATGACGCCCCGGATCGCGTCGCGATCGTCGTGGGTGTCGGAAATCACCATGATCTTCTGCATCCGATGCGGGCTCCCTCTTCCTGAAACGGGTTCCACCGGGCGGCAAAAGCCGGCGGGAGTATAGGGGAGGCCCTGGCAGGGTGTCAAGGGAAAACGGGGCGACGAATTGCCTCACAATAAATGTTACCGGAGGTGACGATGCATAGTGGTCGTTGACTCATAATTCATGTTACCGGGAGAGAGACCTTCTCTGGGAGCCGTGACGATGAGTCCGCGAACCAAACGCG
>JAAYEC010000060.1 GCA_012728915.1 Deltaproteobacteria bacterium
AAACGGTTCCTCAACTACTACAACGGCGTCCGCCCCCACAAGGGGATCGGCGGCTTAACCCCAGAAGAGAAATTGATCGAATACTTTTATCCCGAAAAACTGTAAACAACGGTCGACTTTCTCACACCTAACCACTTCAAACTTAAAACTCGCCACTTTGTGGCGCCGAACTAACCAACTTACCAACGAACTCTTTAAAGCGCCCCCAGCGCCCGTTCAGCGTCCTCCTTCCCCTGGAACTCCCGTCCCGACGCGAGCGCTTTCTTCAGGCAGTCCTTCGCCTGCTCCTTCTTGCCGGCCTTCAGGTAGGCCATGCCCAAGTGGTAATTCAGGCCGGGATCGCCGGGGACCTTGTCCCGTCCGCGCTCCAGGTATTCGATGGCCTTGGCCGTGTCGCCCTTCTTGAAGTAGACCCATCCTGCCGTGTCGAGCACGGGCGCATCCTCGGGCCGCTGCGCGAGCGCCTTCTGAGCCAGGGACAGGGCCTTGTCGAGATCACCCCCCGACTCCGCCAGCAGGAAAGCCATGTCGTTGTTGGCTACCCAGAGGTCGGGCTTTCGCGCCAGGGCCCGCTCGTAGGACTCGATGGCCTTCTTATAGTCCTTCCCCTGGATGTAAATCGCGGCAATGGTCAGGTAGGCCCCCATGTTGTCCGGGTTGGCCTTGACGGCCGCCTCCAGCTCACCGATCGCCTCGTCCTTCTTCCCCTGCACTAGGAGAGCGGTTGCCAGGTTGTTGTGGGGGACCTGCCAGAGCGGCTGCAGCTCGACGGCCTTGCGGAAGGAGCCTTCCGCCGTCTTGAACTCCCGCTGGGAGAGCCGGATCTCGCCCAGCAGGTTGTGCGCGAAGGCGCCCTTCGGGTCCCTGGCGATCCGCGCCTCGGCCAGGGCAACGGCTTTGGCAGGCTGCCGCGTCCGCACGTAGGCCTGGGCCAGCATGGCCGCAACGGCGTCGGCCCGGGGGTCGACTCTCAGGGCCTGCTCCAGCTCCGTGGCGGCGCGGTCCCACTTGCCCTGTGCCATCTCCGCCTCGGCCATCTTGACGTATCCCCCGGGGGCGTTGGGCGCCCTGCGCTTCACCTCGGCAAACCGGGCCTCGGCCTGTCTATAGTTGCCGCTGAGCACGTGGACATTCCCCAAGTCGACCATCACCTCCAGGTCGCCGGGGCTGGCCTGCAGGAGCTTTTTCAGGAGGGACTCGGCCTCCTTGAAATTGCGCTGCATGGCGTACTGCCTGGCGAGGGCCCGGTTGAGATCGCGCGATTTCGGGTCCACGCGCAGGGCCGCCTTCAGGGTGTCCATGGCCAGGTTCGGCTCGCCGTTGAGTGCGTGCGCCTCCGCCAGCCGGATCTGGGCGGGGATGAACTGCGGGTTTTCCGTGACGACGGTCCGGAAATCCGGGATGGCGCTGGCCGCCTCGCCCTTCGTCAGGTAGACGGTGCCCCGTGCGAACAGGGCGTCCGTGTTCTTCGGGCTCTCCTTGATCACCTCGTCGGCGTACCTTTTTGCCTCGTTGAAGTCCCGCCGCGCCAGCGCGATTTTCGCCAGGGCGTTCTTGGCCTGGATGACATCCGGGCTGGCGGCGTCCTTCGAGAAGCCCAGGCATTCCTTCAGCAGGGCCGTGGCCTCGTCCACCCGGCCCGTGCCGGCGTACAGATCCGCCAGGGCGAAGCGGATCTTCATACTCTTGTCGTTGTGCTGGATGCCCGCCTTCAGCTCGCGCTCGGCGTCATCCATTTTCTTCCTCTGGAGGTAGAACCCGGCCACCTCGATCCAGGCATCCTCCTTCTTCGGATCGGAGGCCGTGACGGCCTTCAGCGCCTCGCCGGCCTCGGCCGTCTTGCCGCTCTCCCAGTACAGGTTTGCCAGGGCGATGCGGATGCGCACGTTGCCCGGCTCGATCTCGATCGCCTTCTTCACGGCCGCCGTCGCCTCGTCCAGGCGCTTGTGCCGGACGTGGTGGTCGGCCAGGGCCATGAGCAACTTGACCGACGCCGGGCTTGCCTGGAGCCCCCGCCCGATGGCGTCGCCCTCGCCCCTGTCGTCGCCGGCCTGCCGGGAGACCAGGGAGAGCATCAGGAAGACTTCGGGGTTGACGGAGCCCTGCCCGATGAGCCCCTCCAGGATGGCCCGCGCCTTGCCGGTGTCCTGCTTCGCCATATGAAGGGCGCTCTGCAGCAGGAGACCCTCCTCGTTCTTCGGGTCTTCCTTCAGGATGAGCGACGCCTCCTCCTGGGCCTTGTCCATCATCCGGGCCCCCAGGTAGAGCCGCCCCAGCTCCAGGTGCGCCTTCAGGTGCTTCGGGTCCAGCTCGACGGTCTTCATGTACGCCCCGTAGGCCCCCCGGGGATTGCCCGACCGAATCTCCGCCATCCCCAGCAGGTAGTAGGCCTCGGCGTACTTCGGGTCGATCTGCAGGGCGTTCTTGAACTCCAGCTTCGCCTCCGTGTACTGCCCCTTCTCATAGAGCTCCTTGCCCTTGTTGAAAAACTTGAGCTTCTTCTCCTCCGGCCCCGAACAGCCGACCGCCAATGCCAGGATCAGCAGACCACAGAGCCCGTAGAGCCACGCGCGTCTCTTCATCGACCCGACCCTCCCTTAAGTGTTCTTGCTAACTGTCAAAAGAAATAAGTCATTGCAAGGGGTGCCAGCCCCACGGCAATCTTCACAAAAGCCGTCATCGCGAGCCGGTTTCAGGTAGTGTAAAAAATCTTGTGTAAATCCTCTGTCTCGTAAAAAAGGCGCTTTTCCTTTACAAGGGTTTAGCTCAAACCCCCCATGAAAGGAGAAAGCGCCTCATGAAACTGGAAATTACCGTAACCGAAGTCAACGAGATTATCAAGCGAATTGCCTCACAATAAATGTTACCGGAGGTGACGATGCATAGTGGTCGTTGACTCATAATTCATGTTACCGGGAGAGAGACCTTCTCTGGGAGCCGTGACGATGAGTCCGCGAACCAAACGCG
>JAAYEC010000061.1 GCA_012728915.1 Deltaproteobacteria bacterium
CGCGTTTGGTTCGCGGACTCATCGTCACGGCTCCCAGAGAAGGTCTCTCTCCCGGTAACATGAATTATGAGTCAACGACCACTATGCATCGTCACCTCCGGTAACATTTATTGTGAGGCAATTCGCTCCCGGAAAATATTCATGGACATTTCATAAAAACGTGCTACCTTTACACACTAATCATTATGTTGGCGGTTTCATGGAGGTTTTAATGAAAAGTGCCAAGAGCAGACTCTTCGCGACCCTCTGCCTTCTGACAACCCTGCTGGTGCTCTTCGGCCCCTACGGCGACAGCCGGGTGTCGGCCGTCGACTCCTCCACCTACAAGAGCCTCAAGATATTCAACGAGGTCCTCGACATCGTCGAAAAGAACTACGTCGAGGAGGTCAAGCAGAAAAAGCTCATCGACGAGGCGGTCAACGGGATGATCAAGTCCCTCGACCCCCACAGCGCCTACCTGACCCCCGACCAGTACAAGGAGCTGCAGGTGGACACCAGCGGCACCTTCGGCGGGCTTGGGATCGTCATCTCCATGCAGAACGACCAGCTCACCGTCGTCTCCCCGATCGAGGACACGCCCGCCTTCAAGGCGGGACTCAAGGCCGGGGACCGCATCATGAAAATCGACGGCCAGATCACGAAGGGCATGTCCATCCAGGACGCCGTCAAGAAGATGCGGGGCCCCGAGAACACCAGGGTGACGCTGACCATTCTGCGCAAGGACATGAAGGAGCCCAGGGACTACGAGATCACCCGGGCCGTGATCAAGATCAAGAGCGTCAAGCACAGCGTGTACGAGGACAGCATCGGCTACATCCGGATCTCGGCCTTCCAGGAATCGACGGCCGACGAGCTGAAGAAGGCCATGCAGCAGATCACCGGGAAATTCAAGGACCTCAAGGGGATCGTCGTCGACGTCCGGAACAACCCCGGCGGGCTTCTCGATCAGGCCGTGAAGGCCTCCGATGCCTTCCTGAAGACCGGCACCATCGTCTCGACGAAGGGACGCGCCAAGGCCATCGAGAGCAAGTTCGTCGCCCGGGATGACGGCAACGAGCCCACGTGCCCCATGGTGGTGCTCGTCAACGAGGGGACGGCCAGCGCCTCGGAAATCCTCTCCGGCGCCCTCCAGGACAACGGCCGCGCCATCGTCCTCG
The DNA here is from genome assembly GCA_012728915.1 of Deltaproteobacteria bacterium. Lineage (GTDB taxonomy): Bacteria > Desulfobacterota > Syntrophia > Syntrophales > UBA2192 > UBA2192. The sequence goes on from JAAYEC010000061.1 coordinate 1,158, forward strand.
GAATGCCGACATTCGGGAAAGGGTCGGTGCAGACCGTGATCCCCCTCGAGGACGGCTCGGCCCTGAAGCTGACGACAGCCAAGTACTACACCCCCAAGGGGCGCTCCATCCAGGCCGAGGGCATCAAGCCCGACATCGTGGTCGAGCCCATCCGTCAGGCCGAAGGCCCCGAAACAGCCGAGACCCATATGCTGAGGGAGAGGGACCTCAAGGGCCACATCCGGGGGGACCGCGAAGGCGAGCCAAAGCCCGCCGACGCCAGAGAAAAGGACGCGGGCAAGGAAAAGACCGATCTCCAGAAGGACAATCAGCTCAAGAGCGCCATCGACATCCTCAAGAGCTGGGAGGTCTTCAAGCGCATCGGGAAGAACTGAGAAACGCGGATCGATCCTTGAAGCGGGGGAAGAAAAGACGGTCTCCTGGGGGCCCGGGGACGACGTGGTCCCTCATTCTCCTGGTCGCGGGCATAACGGGCCTGATCGCCCTGCTGCTGATCCCGGAGGGCGGGCGGAGGGGCGGGACCCCTGCTCCGCAGCCGCAGGACACGGCCGGGAAGGCCCCGGTTTCGGCCGCCCCGGAGCGGGCCGGACCGGCTTCCGACGGCGGGCGGCATGCCGGGGCAAAGCGAGTCGCCATTCTCATCGACGACATCGGTTACGATCCCGAGGCGCTGAGGAGGCTGCTGGCCATCGAGGCCCCCCTGGCCTTCTCGGTCCTGCCGCACACCCCCCACGCCCGGTCCTCCGCCGAGGCGGCCCATCGGGCGGGCCGTGAGGTTCTTCTGCACCTTCCCATGGAACCCCACGGGTTCCCCGACCGGGATCCCGGCCGCGGAGCCCTCTTCTCCTCCATGACGGCGCAAGAGATTCGACGAACCCTGCTGGAGGACCTGAAGTCCGTTCCCCATGTGCGGGGGGTGAACAACCACATGGGCTCGAAGTTCATGGAGGAGCGGGGCCCGGTCCGGGTCGTCTTCGGCGTGCTGCGCGAGAGGGGCCTGTACTTCGTGGACAGCCTGACGACGGAGGCCTCCGTGGCCCGGGAGCTGGCTTCCGAGGCATCCCTGCGGTTCGCCCAGCGGGACCGGTTCATCGACGATGCCGAGGACCGCAGCCGGGCCGCCGTCTACTTGGCGGAGCTCCTTCACGCCCGGGACACCCGGGGCGAGCTGCTGCTGATCGCGCACCCCTATCCGGAAACGATCAGCGCCCTGGAGGATGCGATTCCCCGATTCCCCGCCGCGGGGATTCGCCTCGTGCGATTGGCCGACCTGGTCGCGGCCAGGCGGACCTCCCCGGAGGACAGACAGAACAGGAAGCAGACACCATGAAGAATCTCCTTCGAACCGCAATCCTGCTGACCGCCGCGCTGGCGGCGCTCGGCGGGCCCGTCCCTACCTCGACGGCGCAGGAAACCGACCCGCCCTCCTCGCCAACGGACGCCGCCTATCACTATTCGCTCGGCACGATGCTCTCCCTGGACGGCAAGCTGAAGGAGGCGGCAAGGGAATACGAAAAGGCCCTCGAGCTGGACCCGAAGTCGGCTTTCCTCGCCACGGAGCTCGCCGGGCTGTACGTGAAGATGGGGGACCTGGACCGCGCCGCCAACGTCTGTGAGCAATCCCTGATCCACAACCCCGACAACGCCGAGACCTTCGCGCTCCTGGGAAGCGTCTACCTCTTCAAGAAGGATTACGAAAAGGCCGTCGGGGCCTACCGGCGGGTCATCGCACTGGCCCCGAAGAGCTACGACACCTATCTCTACCTGAGCGTGATCTACGCAGAGCAGAAGCGCTACGACGAGGCGGTCGGCACGCTCAGATCGCTGCTCGCGGAAGACCCCAGGAACGTGATGGGTCACTACTACCTCGGCAAGATCTACGGCGAGATGAAGCTGTACAAGGAAGCCGTGGCGTGGATGGAAAAGGCCGTCTCGCTGAAGCCGGGCTTCGAGTCCGCCCTGTCCGACCTGGCGCTGCTGTACGAGATCCGCAACGAGACCGCCAGGGCCCGGGAGGTCTATGGACGGCTGATCGAGGAGCACCCCCTGCGCATGGGATACCGTCTGCGCCTGGCAAAGCTCGAGATCCGGGAAAAGAAATACCCGGAGGCCATCCAGACCCTCGAGGAGGTCCTGAAACTCGACAGCCGCAACCGGGAAGCCCGCCTCACCCTCGCGCTGGCCTTCCTGGAAACGCAGAAGACGGAGCGGGCCATCGACGAACTCAACACCCTGCTGGCAAGCGCCCCGAACGACCACGAGGCGCGGTATTTCCTCGGCGGGGCCTACGAGGAAAAGAAGATGAACGCCGAGGCGCTCGCGGAGTACGAGCGCATCCCGGACGCATCGCCGTTCTACGGGAGCGCCCAGGTCCGCGCGGGCTACATTCTGAAAGGGCAGGGCCGGACGGCCGAGGCGGTCGGGCGGGCGGAAAAAGCCCTGGCCGCAAAGAAAAACGATGCGGCCCTCTACGGCCTGCTGGCCGCTCTCTACGAGGCCGACGGCAGGCTCCCCGAGGCCGAGAAAACGCTCAAGGACGGCATCGGGGTCGCCCCGCAGAGCACGGATTTGCGCTACCGGCTCGGGATGCTCTACGACAGGACGGGGCGTCCCGACGACGGCATCCGCGAAATGGAGGAAATCCTGAAGCAGGAACCCGACAGCCCCGAGGCCCTCAACTTTATCGGCTACAGCTGGGCCGACCGCGGGATCCGGCTCGACGAGGCCGAGGCCATGATCAAAAAGGCCCTTGCCCTCAAGCCCGGTGACGGCTTCATCACCGACAGCCTCGGCTGGGTGTATTACAGGAAAAACCGCTTCGACGAGGCCGTCCGGTACCTGAAGGAAGCGGCCGCGATCCTTCCCGAGGACCCGGCCATCGCCGACCACCTGGGCGACGCCTGCGAGAAGGCAGGCAGGCCCGGGGAGGCCCTCGCGCAATACGAAAAGGCCCTGAAGCTCAAGCCCGACATGAAGGGGCTGAAGGAAAAGATCGACAACCTGCGGGTTCGCCTGGGCACTCAGAAATAGCGGATCTGCCGGCGCAAGGTCTGCGGACAGGAGAAAGAAACGTCCCGATTTGCGATCATGAAGTCAGGAAGGGAAGAAGGGCAGAAGAGCGGACAAGAAAGAAGCAGCCCCATCGCTTCCTGTTGTTTTCTCGTCTGCTTTTCTTCGCTTCCGCTCTTCATAACTTCGTTGACATTCATCTGATGATGCACTTGAAACCCAAACCAGGAATCAACGGTAAATCCATCCTCGCTGTCGTCGCCTTCTGCTTGCTCGCCGGCTGCGCCCACCGGGAGGCGCCCGTCATCGCCGGGAAGGACATGCCCGCCCCGGAGGCCCTGTTCGAAAGACTCAGCGCCGATACCGCCCCCGGGAAAGTGCTCTCCGGGATTCTCCACGTTACGGCCCAGCTACCCCGCGAGCGGCTCGCATTCAAGATCGCCGCCGCGGCAAGGAGGCCCGACAGCCTGCGCCTCGAGGACCTCTCGGTCATCGGGCTTCCGGACTTCATGCTGACGGCCAGAGGGGACGAAATCAGGATGTTCCTTCCCCGGTCGGGCGAATTCCTGATCGGGACGGAATCCTCGCCCGACATCCGGCGCATCTTCCCTCCCGGGGTAAAGCCGCTCGATCTCGTGTTCCTGCTGTTCGGGCAGCCCCCTGCCATTGGCGGCGCGAAATCCCTGAAGGGCTCCGTGGACGGAACCTGTTTTCGCCTGGACGTCTACGCGGGGGGGAACTGGGCCCAATCCATCTGGGTGGATTCGGCCACGGGCCGCGTCGACCGGCTCGAAATCGCCGACCCCCAGGGAAAGACGGCATACCGGGCCCGCTTCGAAGACTTCACGGACGCGGGGCCCATCGCCGTCCCGGGCCGGATCGAGATCGAAACGGGGGCGCCCGCAACCGTTCGTCTCTCGCTACGCAATCCCGACCCGGAGCTGGCCGCCCGGGAAGACGACCCGGACCTGTTCCTGCTCAAGCCCCCCGCCAAATAAGGAGCGCCATGCCCTTCGGCACGGCGCTCCTTGCCTGTCCGGTCTGCCTGTTTCGCAAGGGGGACATGGGGGGATTTCTTTCTTCCCCGCACCCCCTTACTTGAGTTCCGTCAGCTTTGCCTTTGCGACCCGGGCCTGATTGGTCTGCGGGTACTTCTTGATGACCTGGTTGTAGACGATCCTCGCGCTCGCCTTGTCCCCGAGCTTCTGGAAGGCCATCCCCTGCTTCAGAAGGGCGTAGGGGACCTTGTCGCCGTTGGGATAGTCCTTGACCACCTTCTGGTATTCCACGATGGCCCTCTCGAACTTGTCCTCCACGTACCAGGTCTCGCCGATCCAGAACTGGGCGTTGTCCGAGTACGCCGTTTTCGGGTGCTGCTTCAGGAATTTCACGAACTCCTCGCGGGCCTTGACGTACTGGCCCTCCTTGAAGAGCTTGTAGCAGGCGTTGTAGGACGCCTCCACATCGTTTTTCGGATCCGCCGTCGCTTCGGCGGCCCCGACGCCTGCCCCCTCGACCTTCGCGTCGCCGCCCGATTCCTTCCTGGCAATCCCGAGGAAGTTTTCGAGGTACCCGATCCGGAAAGACATGTCGTCCAGGCGGGTCTTGAGGTTCTGCCCCCTGCCCACGCCGGAGAACTCCTTGTGCATCTCCTCGACCTGCCCCCGCATGGTCTGGACGTTGTCCCGAACACTGCCGAAGTCGGCGCCGAGGTCGGCCTGGTTCTTCCGAAGGTCCCGCGTCGAGTCGGCCACGTTCTTTTCCAGCGCGTCGAGACGGGCCTGGAGCTTGTCCACGTCCGCGCGGATCGTCGAGAGCTTGCTGTCGTAGTCGCGCTGCGATTTCTTGAGATCGTCGGTCGTGGCGCAGCCCCCGACGACCATCAGCAGAACGGAAATCAGAAAGAGGATGATTTTTTTCACCGTGAGCCCTCCCGTGGCAAGACCCTACTTTCCGGAATAGACGAAGGTCGCGTTGCGGTTCTTGCGCCAGCAGGCCTCCGTCGCCTCCGGGCAGATCGGGCGCTCTTCCCCGTAGCTGATCGTCTTGATGCGTTTGCGCTCGACCCCGAGGGTCTGGAGGTAGCGGGCTGCCGCGTCGGCCCGCTGCTGGCCGAGGGCGAGGTTGTACTCGTTGGTCCCGCGGTCGTCGCAGTTGCCCTCGATCGTCAGGTTCTTCCCGGGGCTCGCCTTCATCAGCTGGGCCACCTTGCCCAGGATCTCGCGCGCCTCAGTGCTGAGCTCCGCGCGGTCAAAATCGAAATAGATCCGGCTCAGCTCCCCGAGACGGGCCGCCTCGGCGGCCGCCCTGTCGCGTTCCGCCCGCTCCCGGGCCTCCTGGTCCCGGATCGCCTGCTCGCGCAGTGCCCGGTCCCGCGCCTCCTGGTCGGCTTTCTGCCTGGCCAGCTCCTCCTCCGAGGGTCCCGCCGGCTTCGTCCCGGCCATCGTCACGTCCTCCTTCGTGGCCTTCTTCGGGGCGCTGCAGCCGCTCGTGAGCGAGAGCGCCAGCACGAACGCCATGGTGACCGCCAGAAGGGTCCCGTATCGCTTCATCGTCTTTCCTCCCTTGAACCCTGCGGACCCGGTGAGGCAAGTGCCCGTAAGGAAATTGCTTTTGACGGGATTGTCTTAAACCATACCTCCCGCGCCGTCAATATAAATTTAGGTGCGGGGACCACGTGGGGGACACGTAGGCGTCGAGGCCCTCGTGGATGACCCGCACGTTGGTGCCGTTGGAGTTCATCACGCAGAGCCGGGACTTCCCGCCGAGGCGCGACACGAAGGCGATGTACCGGCCGTCGGGCGACCAGGCGGGGTTCTCGTTTCGGCCGCCGTTGGCGGAGACCTGCACGGGCATCCCCCCCTCGGTCTCGATGACCATGACCTGGAAGGTTCCGCCGGCGCGGCCTTCATAGGCGATGCGGTTGGAGCGGGGATGCCAGGCGGGCGTCGTGTTGTATCCCCCTTCAAAGGTCAGCCGCCGCACGTTGCCGCCGCCCGCATCCATCAGGTAGATCTGGGGCGTGCCGCCGCGGTCGGAGACGAAGGCGATCTGCCTGCCGTCGGGCGACCAGGTCGGCGAGACATCGATGGCCGGGTCATTGGTCAGCCTCGTCATGCGGCCGTCGGCAAGGCTCAGGATGTAAATGTCCTCGCTGCCGTCCTTGCTCGAGGTCACGAGCATCCGCTTCGAGTCGGCCGACCAGCTGGCGGGCAGGTTCAGCCGTCCCGTGGAGAGGACCCTGCGCGCCGTCTTGCGGTTGAGATCCATGACGTGGATATCGGGGCTGCCGTCCTTGTAGGAAAGGAAGGACATCTGCCTGCCGTCGGGCGACCACTTCGGCGAAAGCGTGATCGAGTTGTAGTTGGTCAGCTTCACCGGCTCCGTGCCGTCGTAATTGACGGTGTAGATCTCGGAGGAGCCCCCCCTCTTGCCGGAGAAGGCGATCTTCGTATCGAAGAGGCCCTTCTCGCCCGTCAGCGCGATGAGGATCTCCTGGGCAAACCGCACCACCATCTCCTTGCGTTCCTCGATCCTTCCCGTGTACCGCTTGCCGACGAGGAGTTTGCCCTGCACGACGTCGAAGAGGCGGCACTCCAGGGTGAGGTCGCGGCCGCTGACGGCGAACCCGCCCGTCACGAGCGACTCGGCGCCGATGCCGGCCCAGGCCGGAAACTGGATGTGTTCCGTCGCAATCCCGAGCCTGGCCTGGTCGACGAGGAAGGCCTTGCGGTCGAGGATGTTGAAAAACCCCGTGATCTCGAGGGTCTTGCCCAGCGTGTCGGCAAACCAGGGGGAAAGGCTCTCCTGGCCGGCGGCGTCGTTCATGTTCCTGAAGGTCGTCACGGCGATGGGGAACTTCTGCGCCGAGGGGGAGTCGATGTTGATGTAGACCTTGGCCCCGGCCGCCGGCGCGGCGGCGAGCAGCAGAGCAGACACAAAAAAAAGAACGATGCGGTTTTTTCTCATCGTGCCTTCAAACCCTCCCGAATCTGTTGTTGGTTCTGATTGCGAAGGGCCGGAACACCGGTTTGCCGGCCACGGACGCCTCAGTGCCGCTCCTCCCGGGCTGTTCATCCCTGCCCGGATGCAGGGCGCCCTGAACCGACGGCCGCCGGGAAGCCGCGAAGAGCGGAAGATCGGCGCGGATTGGAGATTTCCGTATCTTTTCCGCTCTTCCTCACTTCTGCCCTTCCTAACTTCGCAAACGCCAGGCCGGTAGACGATCGCAGCGCAAAGCAGGGCTGCGCCCCCGGTCGGGAGCCTACCGCCGATAATCCGCCGAGCGGAACCGAATCCCCAGATCCACGCTCGAGTCCTGGATCCAGGACGGCAGCGGCGGGAAGGGGTCGGCCTTCCGGATCGCCCGGTAGGCCGACTGGTCGAAATAGCTGTTCCCTGAGCGCTTCTCGAAGCGGATTTCCGTCACCTGGCCGCTGCGCAGCACGCGCACGTCGAGGATGGCCTCGAGATTCCTGTCGGCCAGGATGCTCTGCGGCAGGGCCCAGTTCTGCCTCACCCTGGACCAGATCTGGGAGTAGTACTGGCTCATCAGCGAGGCCGCATTGACCTGCCCGGAGAAGGGCTGGCCTCCGGCATCGGCCGATTCGGCCTTTTTGCGCATCTCCTCGATGACCTGGTTGAGCCGGGCCGCGTCCTGCTTTTTCGTCGGCGCATCCGACTTGAGCAGCGGCGTCGGCGTCTTCGTGACGATGCTCTTCTTGAGGACGATCGCGTTGTCCCGCACGCTTTCCCTGAGGGCCTCGCTCATGACCTCGCGCGACAGCGCCGCCGTCGCACTCCTGCCCGGGCCCGCCGGGGCGCTCACCAGGTCCACGGAGTAGGCGGGACCGAACGTCCATGTGCGCGACGGAAAAGCGGGGGAAAAGAACAGAACGGCGAGGGCGACGGCGTGGATGAGCAGCGACAGCAGGACGGCCGTGTTCAGGCTTGAAAGGCCGTCCGGTCTCCATTTGAGGATATTGCCCGTCATCTCGCATCCCTGGGCGGTTCCGTGATCATGCCCAGCTTGTCGATTCCGGCTTTCCGGACCTCGGACATGACCTGAACCACGACCCCGTAAGGAACCTCTTTGTCGGCGCGCATGAAGAGCTCACGGTCCGTTCGCGACTTGAAGATGCTCTCGAGCTTGGCGCCCAGGTCAGGGAGCGTCGTCTTGAACTCGTTGATGAAGATCTCCTGCCTGCCGTTGATCGTGAGCACGAGTTTCTCTTCGCTGACGTTGATGCTCTTGGCCTTCACCCGGGGCAGGTTCACGTCGATCCCCATCTGCAGCATGGGCGCCGTGACCATGAAGATGATCAGGAGCACGAGCACCACGTCCACGAGCGGCGTCACGTTGATCTCGGCGAGCGGCCTGTTGCCGTTGTCGTTCCTTCGTCTGAACCGGGCCATGGCCTATCTCTGCAGGTAGTGCCTCTCGACGATGTTGAGGAACTCGGAGGCGAAATTGTCCATCTCCAGGGAGATGGAGCGGATTCGGTTCAAGTAGTAATTATAAAATATCACCGCCGGGATGGCCGCCGCAAGGCCGAAGGCCGTGGCGATGAGGGCCTCGGAGATACCGGGCGCCACCACGGCCAGGGTGGCCGACCCGCGCGCCCCGATCCCGCGAAAGGCGTTCATGATGCCCCACACGGTGCCGAACAGGCCGATAAAGGGGCAGGCGCTGCCGGTTGTCGCCAGAAACCCGAGCAGGCTCTCGAGCTTGGAGGTCTCCGTGCCGCAGGCGCGGTGAAGGGCGCGCTCGACGTTGTCGAGCCCCCGCATCTCGATGCCCGACGCGTCCAGGAGATCCCCCGACGCCCCCTTAGGGGCGCGGCTGATCTTCCCCAGCTCGAGGTAGCCGGCCCGGAAGACCTCTGCAATGGTGGAGTTGGGATACCGCTTCGACTCGGGCAGAACGTCGGAGAGCTTGCTCGAGTTCATGTAGGCGTCGAGAAAGAGGTTGTTCTCCTTCTCCGTCTTCGTCACAAGGCGGTACTTCATCAGGATGACGGCCCAGGAAACGATAGAGAAGATCAGAAGCGCAAGCAGGACGAACTGCACCATCGGCCCCGCATCGACGACCATCTGGAGGAGATTTCCCCGAAATTCCCCCCCGAAGTCTACGGCGGATACCGCGAAGAGAGTGCCCATGATGACCTCCGGACCCGGTCGGACCGCCGCCCAGATACGATGAGACGATGGGCGGAGGTTCCGGCGCCATCGTCTGCGGGAAGCGACCCTGGTTTAGAATTCCCCGCGCCGAGGCGCCGGGAATCCGGACATGCAGGGAATGCCTTTTCCTGTCAGGATGCCCGCTGACCCGCAGCAGGCTGCGGGGACCCGGGCAACCGTTTTCGCATACGGTGCCTATGTAAAGGATATGGTCCCCGATGTCAACCCTCTTTTCCAATGCGTAGCGGGGCCGGCGCGCGGAGACCGGTGTCCGGGGGACGGGCTGTCTTCGTCACGGTGCCGGCCCGTTCCCGGGGGCGGTCTCCATGGATTTCTTGACTCCGGCCTCCACCGCTGCTATAACCGTCCCACGCCCTTTTAAGAGCAATCCGGCGAGATTGAAAAAGGTCGCTCCCATGAGTGTGAACATTGCGAATGGCGGACCGAACACGGAAGACCTTCCCGGATGACGGGAAGGTTTTTTTGCGCGCCGGGAAGGCACCGGGCGGGAACCGGAGAAAGGAAGGACATGAAAAAACGCAAGGTCGTCATGGATTCCGAAGGGATCGAGCGCTCCCTGACGAGGGTCGCCTACCAGATCCTCGAGAGGAACAAGGGGGTCGAAGACCTTGTCCTGGTGGGAATCCAGAAGGGTGGGATCCTGCTGGCCGAGCGTCTCGGGAAGAAGATCTCCCGGATCGAAGGGGTTCCCGTCCCCGCGGGCAAGCTCGACATCACGCTGTACCGGGACGACATCATGAAATCCGGCAGGGCGCGCCAGCTCGGCAAGACGGACATCCCCTTCTCGCTGGACGGCAAGAAGGTCGTCCTCGTCGACGACGTGCTCTTCACGGGCCGGACGATCCGTGCGGCCATGGACGCGCTGATGGACTTCGGCCGGCCCAAGCAGATCCAGCTTGCCGTGCTCATCGACCGCGGCCACCGGGAGCTGCCGATCCGGGCGGACTTCGTCGGGAAGAACCTTCCCTCGTCCCACTCGGAGGCGGTGCTCGTCCGGATCTCGAAGCGCAAGACCTCCGACTCCGTCACCATTGAAGAGGCGTTCTAGGAAGCGCGCCGGAGGGCACGGGATCCGGGGGCCGGGGGCGCAGGGAGGCCGGCGGGGCGCCCGCCCTGCAACCGATTGACTTCCATCCACCGGGGTTTGACATGAAACTGGCCAGAAAAGACCTCCTGGGCATCCAGGATCTGAGCGTCGAGGAAATCAACCTCGTCCTCGACACGGCGGACTCCTTCATCGACGTCTCCACGCGGGAGATCAAGAAGGTGCCCACGCTGCGCGGCGTGACCGTCGTCAACCTCTTCTACGAACCCAGCACGCGCACAAGGACCTCCTTCGAGATCGCCGCCAAGCGCCTGAGCGCCGACACGATCAACATCGCCACCTCGACGAGCAGCGTCGTCAAGGGGGAGACCTTCATCGACACGGCGCGCAACCTCGAGGCCATGAACCCGGACATCATCGTCCTGCGTCACAGCGCCGCGGGATCGCCCCACATGCTCTCCCGGGCGGTGCGGCAGTCCGTGATCAACGCGGGCGACGGCGCCCACGAGCACCCCACGCAGGCCCTGCTGGACATGATGACCATGCGCGAGAAGAAGAAGCGCCTCGCGGGCCTCAGGGTGGCCATCGTGGGTGACATCGCCCACAGCCGGGTGGCCCGCTCCAACATCTACGGCCTCACGAAGATGGGAGCGACGGTGAGCGTTGGCGGCCCCATCACCATGATGCCCCGCTTCATCGAGCGCCTCGGCGTCGAGGTCCACTACAAGCTCGAGGACGCGATCCGAAACGCCGACATCATCATGATGCTGCGCGTCCAGCTCGAGCGGCAGGACACGAACCTTTTCCCCACGCTGAGGGAGTACGCGAGGTACTACTGCCTGAACCGGAAGAACATCGGCGCGGCAAAGGACGACGTCCTGATCATGCACCCGGGCCCCATGAACCGGGGGGTCGAGATCTCCCCGGAGGTCGCCGACGGCCCCTACTCGGTCATCCTCGAACAGGTCACCAACGGGGTGGCCGTGCGGATGGCCCTTCTCTATCTGCTCTCGGGAGGCAAATCATGACCACGCTGCTCAGGGGAGGACGGGTCATCGACCCCTCCCAGAAGATCGACGACGTGATGGACGTGCTCATCGAGGGGAATCGAATCGCCGCAACGGGGCGCAACCTCGTCGAGGACGCAAAGGGCAGAAAGAAGGATCCGGGGCTGACGGTGATCGACGTCCGGGGGAAGCTCGTCGTCCCGGGGCTCATCGACATTCACACCCACCTGCGCGAGCCGGGCTACGAGTACAAGGAAACCGTCGAATCGGGATGCGAGGCGGCCGTGGCGGGCGGCTTCACCTCGATTGCCTGCATGCCCAACACGAATCCCGTCAACGACAACCGCTCGGTGACGGAGTTCATCCTACGGCAGGCCCAAAAGGCGGGCCTCGCGACCGTCTACCCGATCGCCGCCGTGAGCCGCGGCTCCGAGGGAAAGGCGCTCACCGAGTTCGGCGACCTGAAGGAAGCGGGCGCCGCGGGCTTCTCCGACGACGGCAGGCCCGTCATGCACGCGGGGCTCATGAAGCGGGCCCTCGAGTACGCCCACTCCCTGGACCTGCCCGTCGTCGCTCATTGCGAGGACTGGCAGCTCTCGAAGGGGGGCCTCATGAACGAGGGGCTTGTCTCGACGGAGCTCGGCATGCCGGGGATCCCCACCATCTCCGAGGACATCATGGTCATGCGGGACATCCTGATCGCCGAGTACGTAGGCACCTCCGTCCACATCTGCCACGTCAGCTCAGCCGGGGCCGTGCGCATCCTCCGGCAGGCCCGGGAGCGGGGCGTGCGGGTGACGGCCGAGACCGCCCCCCAGTACCTGCTGCTCACCGACGAGGCCCTGAAGGGCTTTGACACCTCCTGCAAGGTCAACCCGCCCCTGCGCAGCGCCGAGGACGTGGCCGCCGTGCGCGCGGGCCTGCGCGACGGCACGATCGAGGTCATCGCCAGCGACCACGCCCCCCACTCCGCCATCGAGAAGGAAGTGGAGTTCGAGTACGCCGCCAGCGGCATGGTCGGGCTCGAGACCTCGCTGGGGCTCTCCTGGAAGCTTGTCGAGGAGGGCGTGCTGACGCCCTCGGAGCTCATCGCCCGGATGACGGTGAATGCCGCCCGCGTGCTGCGGATCCCGAAGGGGACTCTGAAAAAGGGGGCCGATGCCGACGTGACCGTCATCGACCCGAAGAAGACCTGGACGGTCGATGTGCGGGCGTTCCGCTCGAAGAGCCGCAACTCCCCCTTCAACGGCTGGAAGCTCCCGGTGAAGGCCGTGCTTACCATCGTCGGCGGGGAAATCAAGTATAGCGAGCTGTAGTCACCTTCCATGACATCCAGATCCAGTCACAAGGTGCGGGCGATCGTCCTCCGCTCGCTCGACTACGGCGAGTCGGACCGCATCCTTACCTTTCTCACCGACGAGTTCGGCAAGCTCAAGGGCATCGCCAAGGGGGCTCGGCGCAGCAGGAGGCGCTTCGCCAACGCCCTGGAGCCGTTCTCGCTCACCACCCTTCTGTTTTCGCGAAGGGGGCGCGGGGGGCTTGCGCTCATCGAGGGCTCCGACGTGATCCGCCACTTCGCCGGGATCCGCGAGGACCTCGACCGGACTCTCGTCGCGGCCTGCGTCTCGGAGCTGGCCGAGCACTTCTCCGTGGAGGGGAAAAAGAACCTGCCGCTCTTCGACCTGCTCGCCGATTTTCTCGACTTCATCGACACCGGCCGGATGACCGAGGCGTCGGAGCGCTTTTTCGAGCTGCGCCTGCTGAAGGCGGCCGGATTCGAGCCCGTGCTGGACCGCTGCGTCACCTGCGGCACCCTCCTGGAAGGCATCGAGGCGCCGCAGTTCGACTGTCGGGAGGGAGGCATCCGCTGCGCCCGGTGCGCCGTCAACGGGCCCGACTTCATCCCCGTCTCGGCAGGCACCCTGCGGACACTCCTGATGGGCCGGGACATCGACTTCGAGAGGATGCCCCGCGTGGGGCTCTCGGGCCTCATGGCCCGGGAGGGCCGGGAGATCCTCGGCTGCTTCATCCGTCACCTCACGGGCCGCGAGCTCAGGTCCGTAAGCGTCCTCGCGGAGATCCGGAAACGGTACACGCCGTGAAGAAGAGGTTGAGAGGGTGAGAACGTGAGAAGGTGGGAGAATCAGCCCTCCGGCATCAGGCTGCCAGCCGCTCCAGGCTTCTTACCTTCTTACCCTCTCACCCTCTCTTTTTGATTGACAGGCCCCCCTCTAAATGCTAGTTGTCCCGGCTGACACGAACATCCCCGGATTCAAAGGATTTTTTATCACACCCGGCGGCCTCCGGGGCCGCGTGACGGGAGGTAACGGACGTGACCTTTCAGGAACTGGTTCTTTCCCTCGACAAGTACTGGGCGGGCCAGGGCTGCATCCTCCAGCAGCCCTATGACCTCGAGGTCGGCGCCGGCACGTTCAACCCGGCGACGTTTCTGCGCTCCCTGGGCCCCGAGCCCTGGAACGTGGCCTACGTGGAGCCCTCGCGGCGGCCCACCGACGGCCGCTACGGCGAAAACCCCAACCGGCTCCAGCACTACTACCAGTACCAGGTCATCATGAAGCCCTCTCCCCTGGACATCCAGGAGCTCTACCTGAACTCGCTCAGGAGCTTCGGCATCAACCCCCTGGAGCACGACATCCGCTTCGTCGAGGACGACTGGGAATCCCCCACGGTGGGCGCCTGGGGACTGGGCTGGGAGGTGTGGCTCGACGGGATGGAGATCACCCAGTTCACCTACTTCCAGAGGGTGGGCGGCATCGATCTCAACCCCGTCTGCGCCGAGATCACCTACGGCATCGAGCGCATCGCCATGTACCTCCAGGGCATCGACAACGTCTACGAACTCGAGTGGGCCCACGGGGTCAAGTACGGCGACATCCACCACCAGGGCGAGGTGGAGTGGTCGCACTACAACTTCGAGGAAGCCGACGTCGAGATGCTCCGCAGGGTCTTCGACATGTACGAGGCCGAGGGCGTGCGGATGGCCGAGCGGGAACGGGTGCTCCCCACCTACGACTGCTGCCTGAAGTGCTCCCACACGTTCAACCTGCTCGACGCCCGGGGGGCCATCAGCGTCGCCGAGCGGACCACCTACATTGGACGCGTTCGCAACCTCGCGCGCCTGAGCGCCGAAGGCTACCTCAAGCAGCGAGAGCGGATGGGCTTTCCGCTGATGGGAAAATTCAGAAAATAGGCATCAGGCGTGAGGCACCAGGCGTCAGGAAAAGGACAAAGGAAGAAATAGGCTACAGGCTACAGGCTTCAGGCTTCAGGCCATGAGGGAAAATGCATTTTTCCTTCTATCCCGACGCCGGATGCCTGGCGCCCGGTGCCTGAAAATCGGAGATTTTCAATGGCGAAGGAACTGTTTCTCGAGATCGGGACGGAGGAGATCCCCGCGGCCTTTCTGCCGAAGGCGATCGCGGACATGGAGGAGATGATCCGGAAAGAGCTCGCCGCGAGCCGCATCGGGCACGGAACGGTGAAGGCCGTGGCCACCCCCCGGCGCCTCGCCCTCTGTGTCGCCCGCGTGGAGGAGCGCCAGGAAGACCAGCTCATCGAGAAGCTCGGGCCCGCCCGGAAGGTCGCCTACGACGGGCAGGGCAACCCCACGAAGGCCGCCCTGGGCTTTGCGAAGGGACAGGGCATCGACATCTCCGAGGTGGAGATCATCGCAACCGACAAGGGCGAATACATCGGCGCGCGCAAGAAACTCGAGGGCGAGAAGACGGCAACCCTGCTGCCGACGCTCCTGCCGAAGTTCATCCTCTCGATCCCCTTCAAGAAATCCATGCGCTGGATGAACCTCGAGATCCGCTTCGCCCGGCCCATCCACTGGATCGTGGCCCTCTTCGGGGGCGAGGTCATCCCCTTCAGGATCGAGAACATCGCAAGCGGCGACGCCTCCCGCGGGCACCGCTTCATGAGCCCGAGACCCTTCAGGGTGAAGGGGTACAGGGACTACCTCGTCAAGACGCGCAGGCGCTTCGTGCTGGTCGACCCCGAGGAGCGCCGGCGCATCCTGCTCGAGGAGGCCCGGAAGGCCGCGGCGGCCGTGGGAGGAAAGATTCTCGAAAACGAGGAGCTCATCGGCGAGGTCTCCTTCCTCGTCGAGTACCCCTCGGCGGTGCTGGGCAACTTCGAGAAGGACTACCTGAAGCTCCCGAAGGACGTCCTCACCACGACGATGATCTCGCACCAGAAGTACTTCCCCGTCGTCGACGCGTCGGGCCGCCTCATGCCCCACTTCGTGACGATCAACAACACCGTGGCGAAGGATCCCGCCGTCGTGGCCCGGGGCAACGAGAAGGTCATCCGGGCGCGCCTGGCCGACGCGGAATTCTTCTTCGAGGAGGACCAGAAGATCCCCCTCATGACCCACTTCGAGGAGCTGAAGAAGGTCGTCTTCCACTCGGCCCTCGGAACCTCCTACGACAAGGTCATGCAGTTCCGCGAGCTGGCGGCCTGGATCGCCGACCGGGTCAACCCGGCCCTGAAGGACACGGTGGACCGCACGGCCCTGCTGGCCAAGGCCGACCTGGAGACGAAGATGGTCTACGAGTTCCCCGAGCTGCAGGGCATCATGGGGCGCGAGTACGCCCTCATCCAGGGGGAATCCCCCACCGTGGCCCGTGCCGTCTACGAGCACTACCTGCCCACCTCGGGCGGCGGTGACCTGCCGGAAACCGAGGAAGGCGCCATCGTGAGCATCGCCGACAAGACGGACACCGTCGTGGGCTTCTTCGGGATCAACGTGATCCCCACGGGGACGGCCGACCCCTACGCCCTGCGCCGCCAGGCCCTGGGCATCATCAACATCATCCTCGACAAGGGCTACCCCCTCGAGCTTCCCGAACTCGTGGACCGCAGCATCGCCATCCTTTCGAAGAAGTTCAGACGCAGCCCCGAGGACATCCGGCGCGATGTCCTGGAATTCTTCAAGGGCCGCTTCTCCAACCAGCTCGTCTCCCAGGGGCGCCCCTACGACGTGGTCGAGGCCGTGCTGGCCACGGGCCTGACGAGCCTCGTCCAGGCGATCCGGAAGATCGAGGCCGTCGAGGCCACCAAGGGCGACCCCGACTTCGAGCCCCTGGCCGTGGCCTTCAAGCGGGTGAGCAACATCCTCAAGGACTTCCGGGACGGCTGCGTCGACCCCGTGCTCTTCGAACACGAGGCCGAGGGAGCCCTCCACAACGCCTACATCGAAATCCGGAAGAAGGCCGAGGCCCTCATCGAGGCGGGCAACTACAGGGAGGCCCTGCTCGAGATGGTCCGCCTGCGAAAGCCCGTGGATGCCTTCTTCGAGGCCGTCCTCGTCATGGCCAGGGACGAGAAGGTGAAGTTCAACCGCCTCTCGCTGCTCGAGGCCGTGGCGAAGCTCTTCCACAGGGTGGCGGACTTCTCGAAGATCGTGACGGAGAAATAGGGGCCCGGGGTTCGGGTACAGGGCTCAGAAAACGATCAGGACGCAAAAAAGGATCGGGACGATCATGTCTCCGATCCTTTTTTGTCGGTTTGTGTTTGCCTGGCCCCTGAACCTTTTACCCCGGACCCTGTCCGTCTGCCTCCCGCACGTCGTGGATCGTCAGGCGCACGAAGGCATTCACCTTCTCCGTCTCGATCAGGAAGCGGACCCGCCTGTCCCCGTTGAAGATGCCGATGTCCGCGTAGGCCGTCTTTCGGCAGGGCTCCCCCGTCTCCAGGGTGTGCGTCACGCACTGCCGGATTGCGCAGCTCCTGCAATGCTTCGTGCTGCCGCAGCCCCCGGGCTCCCTCGAATGCCGGCAGCCGATGACCTCCCCGGCCAGGTCGCCGCAGATCTCGACCTCTTCCCTGCTCATCAGCTTCCGGGCGGCCGCGTTCGCGGAGATCACCCGGGCGTTGTCCTGCACGACGAGCACGGGGGCTTCCATCTCGTCGAGGTAGTCCTGCATGGGCTGTCCGAGCTCCCGGACCATGAGCGGCAGGCAGGCCTCGCAGACGCCGTGCGACACGCCGTCGAGCTCTGAGGGCTTTGTCCGGATTTCCTTCCCGCAATAACAGCAGATGACGCGCAGCATGATCCGGCATCCTTTCCTGTCGGGGGGCGCACGCCGGCATCCCGTTCCGATCGGAACGCGCCGAAGGCGTTCCACCCGGCGCCGGAGCCTATAAACCACAGGGCGGGAAAAGATTCAAGAGGGAACTGCCGGCGGGGAATCGCTAATGATGCCGCCTGCCCGAGTACTCGATGATCGAGATGATCCCGGTGATCAGGAAGGCCTGGCCCACCAGCAGGATGCTGTCGATCGTTCGGGCGTTGCGCAGGGCGATGGCGCTGATCCCCAGGGTGGCGGACAGGATGTAGATAAAGAAGACGACCTTGCGCTTGTCCTTGAGCAGTTCGTAGAGCCGGTGGTGCAGGTGGTCCTTGCCGACGTAGTCGATCCATTCGCGGAAGCTGCGGACCTTGCCGGTCATGATCCGCTCGACGGTGATGTAGGTCATGTCGAAAATGAGGACCCAGAAGATGAGCACGGGCGCCGAGAAGGATACGATCTCGTTGTCCGTGACGGCCCACTCCCCCTTGACGGCGATCGCCGCCAGGACGAATCCGACGAAGGTGCTCCCCGTGTCGCCCAGGAAGATGCCCGCATCGCGCTTCATGTTGAAGTTGTAGGGAAGAAAGCCCATGCAGCTTCCGAGCATGGCGATGGCGATCCACCCCATGGTGGGCTGCTCCGTCTGGTAGGCCACGATCCCGAGAAACAGGGAGATGATGGCGGCCACCCCGGCCGCCAGGCCGTCCATCCCGTCGATGAAGTTCATGGAGTTCGTGATCCCCACGACCCACAACACCGTCAGGAGCGAGTCCAGGGCAAACCCCCAGGCCGTCTCGTTGGGGAAGAGGTCGAGGAGGATCCCCTCCCGGATCATGACCGCCACGACCAGGAGCTGGACGAGGAGCTTCCAGCGCGCCGGGATGTCTCGCCAGTCGTCGATGACGCTGACGATCGCCACGACGATGCCCCCCGCAAGCACGACGAGCATCTGGTGATCGAGGATCATGTTGGCGAACAGTGAGGCGTTGAAGGCCAGGATGATCGCCAGCCCGCCCAGCAGCGGCGTGCTGCGCCTGTGAATCTTCCGACCCCCCGGGACATCCACGATGTCGAGCCGCGTAGCGACCCACATGATGAACGGGGTGAGCGCCCCCGCGAGACTGCACGACAGCAGCAGGATGTAGAGCCAGCGCTTGCCGATCTCGAAGAAGTACCCGCTGAAGTGCGGGATGACGAGCAGGCACGAGGCGGCCGTCGCCACGGACCAGAAGATCCGCCGCGGGAGGTTCTGCCTGAACGGAGCGCTCAACATGCCCGGCTCGCCTGCCCCAGGGTCCCTGCTTCATGCCCGCGGCCCGTGCAGTGTTTCGGCAGCGCCAGCCGCAGCGCCTTCAGAATGGTTTCGATCTCGGCGCCGGTGAGCGCCGGGTACAGCGGAATCGACACGGCCCGGCGCCAGGCCCGCTCGGAGGTCTCGTACCCCGGCAGCCGCAGGTAGCGGTGCAGGGGTTTGTAGACGGGCCTGCGGCACTCCACACCGCGGCGTTTCATCTCGTCGATAAAGGGGTCCGCGTCGCCGTCGAGCATCAGCACGTAGCGGTACCAGGCGGGTTCGCACTCGGCCGGCTCGTGGGGAGCGGGAAGCCCCAGCCTGCGCAGCGTGTCGCCGTAGAGATCGGCGATCTCCCTTCGCCGGGCGACGAATCCCGCGAGCTTTCGCAGCTGGCTCAGGCCGAGGGCCGCCTGCAGGTCCGTCATCTTGCAGTTGAAGCGGACCCGGAACTCCTCCTTTTCGTCCATGGCGCGCAGATCGCGGACCTCCGCCAGCAGCGCCTCGTCGCCGGACAGCACCATCCCCCCCTCGCCCGTGGCCATCATCTTCGTCGCGTAGAAGGAACAGACGGCAAGCGACCCGAAGCTCCCCGCGCGTTTCCCCCTCCGGCGGCTCCCCAGCGACATGGCCAGGTCCTCCAAGAGCGGAACACCCAGCGCCCCCAGAGCGTCGAGGTCGGCGGGGACCCCGAACATGTGGGGGACGATGACGGCGCGCGTTCTCGGGGTGATCCTCCGCGCCGCGTCGTCGGCCGAGAGGTTGAACGTCGCGGGTTCGATGTCGGCCACCACGGGAGCCGCCCCCGTCTGCAGCACGGCGTTCAGCACGGCCGCGCAGGTGTAGCTCGGCACGATGACCTCGTCCCCGGGGCCCGCCTCGAGGGCCAGCAGCGCCAGGTGAAGCGCCGCGGAGCCGGAGCTCACCGCCACGGCCCCCCGGACGCCGACAAAGGAGGCCATGCGGCTCTCGAACCGGGCCACCTCCCCGTCCTGGGCGAGCTGCCCCGAGCGCAGCACACGCTGCACTTCGCGGACGTCTTCGTCGTCGATGAGGGGCCTGGAGTGGGGGATCATGCGGCCTCCCCGGGCGGGGGGCATGCCGGCTGCACCGACCCGCGAGCGGCCCGGCGCTTCAATTCCGCGAGCCTCGGAAGAGCGGAAGCGAGGAAGAGCGGAAAATGAAATGCGCCCGTGCTCTGGTTCGTCTTCATCTGTTCTGCTCTTCCGCTCTTCTTCACTTCCTGACTTCCCTTTCGCGAACCGAGGCCGAACATCCGGCCATGTCCGGACAATCTACATATTGACAAACAAACGGAGAGGGACAAACCCCTCGGCATACTGCACCCGCCCCTGGATGCCCCGGAAGACGGCCGTCGAGGTCGCCACGTCCACGATCGTCAGGCCCTCGATGTTGGTCTTCATCACCTGCGACCGGTGAGCCAGCAGGGCGTCGATCTTCTTCGGGAGGGTCTCCTTGATGTCGACGAAGACCAGGGGGCTGAAGTTCACCGTCGTGGGAACCTCGTAGAACAGGACGTTCTTCACGTAGCGCGTGGCCGAGACGGTGGCCTTGTTGAGCGAACGGTGATCCTGGTGGGTGTCGTTTCCGCAGTTGACGAAGATGAAGTCGGGGCGGATCTTGCGGATCAGCACCTCGATGTCGCTCACCATCCGGTTCATGTGCGGGGTGAGTTCCGTGTCGTCGTAGCCCCCCCAGATCAGGTCCTTCGCTCCCAGCAGCGCCGCCGAGCGCTCCTGTTCCTGCCGCCGCACCTCCTCCTGGCCGCCCCGTGCCCCGCCCGACATGACGAGCAGGTAGATCTCATGGCGGCAGCCCGCCTGGGCGTACTTCAGCAGATTGCCGGCGCAGCCGACCTCGATGTCGTCGGGATGGGCGCCGATGGCCAGTATCTTCACGACAGTCCCCTCAGGATGGGGAGGCTCGCCTCCCCGTGGTTGTAGATCAGGTCGATGACGGACAGGTGGGATTCGAACTCTCCGAAGAGCTGGTCATACCGGGGATGCCGGTAGTCCTGGAAAACTACCTCGATACCCGCCCGCTCGTACTTCGACAGGTCCATGTAATCGCGACCCCCGCTTCCGGCCAGGTAGGTCCTCGCGCCGAAGCGCTTCGTCAGCGCGATGAGGCGCTCGTCGGGCTCCTCGGGGAGAGGCCCCAGCCCGGAGGCCACGTGGATCGGGGTCGTGATCCCGAGGATGGCGGCCAGGCGCTTGACGACGTGGATGTTGAGCGCGGCGACCGACTCCCAGCCCCTCGAGAAGAGGTCCCCGAAGAAACCCTCAAGGCTCTCCCAGTGGGGCGCCCTGCGGTAATTCGTCACCAGGGCCTGCCGCTGCCGGTGCTGCCAGCGCTCGCAGCCGTTGACCCCCACCTCGCAGATGAGCTGCGGGAAGCGGTATGTGACGGGCACCGTCAACCACTGCGCGCCCTGGGCCGTCTTGATCCGGTTGCGGTTCTGCCACTCGTTCTTCTTGTACTGCACCGTGTCGAGCAGGACAAAGACGTCCGCCCGGTCGATCTTGTCGAAATAGCCCAGCCAGGGAAGGTACTGCGGCTGGTGTACGGAAACGATCATCGCAACGCCCCTCTGGCCGGATGGCTCATCCTCCCGTGGCCTGTTTCACCTCGAGATTCATGCGGTAGTCGACAAAAATGGGATTCGACACCAGGGTCCCGTGCCCCTGCATGTCCATCCGGTAGTAGGCGCGCTCGCCGGGCCTGAAATACTCGTCCTCGTAGCTGACCTCCAGGGGCAGCGGCCCCTCGAAGACCCTCACGAGCTCGCCCGAGCGGATCAGCCGGACGCTGACGGAAGCCGGGGATTCGGCGTCCCCGGAGACCCGGATCCGGATGACGGGGTTTCCCTTCAGGACGATCTGCTCTCCCGAGATGGCCCGCTTGCCGCCGTCCGCCGGGGAGACGGAGAACTCGTCGAGGCGGGCGTATTTCGGAAACGAACCCCGGTAGGCGTAGGTCTTGCCCGTCCGCAGGGCCTCCAGGACGTCCCTGCGGGAGAGCTTCTCGACAAAGAAGCCTGTCTGGAAATTCCCGAGCTGCTCGCCGGCCTCGCCCTCCCGGTGGTAGTGCGCCGTGGCGATGCCCCAGGCGGGATGCTCGCGGTACCCCCGGCAGTAGTCCGACAGCACCCGGTCCCACAGTCCGCCGGGCTCGGAGACCGTCACGGTGTCTCCGTACAGGACGGCAAAGCCCGTGTAGCGCGTCGACTCGTCCAGGACCTCGGGGTGGGGGGCCGTGTGGACCTTGACGGGCCCCATGTCCCGCACGCCCGACTGCGTCTCCACGTGATTCCAGAAGGTGAGACCGCCCTTGCCGTGCACGTCGTCGATCAGCAGCTGCCAGGGGGCGATCCCCTGGTCCCCGCTGTAGGGGTCAAAGGGAGAACTGCGGAAGGGATCGCTGTTGACGAGGAACACAAGGCTCACCGCGACCACGCCGATGCCGGCGATGCGGTAAAGGCCCTTCCAGCGGATCATCACCGCCCCCGCCGCGAGGGCCGCCAGAAACGCGAAGATGCCCGGAAGGGCCATGCCCATCCAGCGCGTCGTGAATCCGTTGTGGAGCACGGGAAGGCTCTGGTAATCCTCGGCGCTGTCCAGGCCGATCGTCAGGATGCGCCGCTCGTGGTTCCAGGCAGTGAGATCGCCCCTGACCGGGCTGCCCGTCCAGTGGTAGAAGGGCGCCGATTCGGTGCCCGGGATGACGACCATGTCGGGGTGCTTCTTCTCCGCCTCCCGGATCGCCTGCAGCCAGGCCGAAGCGCCCCAGCGGTTGACGGAGCCCTTTTCCTCGCGTTTCTTGACGACGTTGCGAAGAGGGGCGAGGCCGTACTCCATGGCCGCCCGGTCGTGATCGTTGATGATAACGACGGAGAACCCCCTGTCCTTCGCCATCCGGACGAGGGTCTCCACGTCGTACGCACCGTCGCTGAAGTTCGACCGCAGATCGATGAGCCCCCGCGCCGGCAGTCCCTCGGATCGTTCGACCGGCACGGCCTCCGTCCGGGCGTCGGCCGCCGCGACGGGGCATGCCGCGAAAATCGCCGGCAGGAGGATTGCGAACATCAGCAGGACGGGTCCTTTCTTCAGGCCCATGGGACGCTCCCCCCGAAGAGGAATTTTCTCCTTCGCCCCTGAATGAGCAAAACCCTTGCCAGATTGGCACGTTAAGTAGAAAAAAATACGGGGATCCCCCGGCGGGAAACGGGGGCATCGGGGGGGATCAGCGGTCGGCGAGGCAGCGCTCGGGAACCTTGCGGTCTGCCGGGTGCGGGGCGAATTCGGCGTAGAGGGCCTCGATTTTCCGGACCATGGCCGCGGCCCCGTAGTCGCCGGCCGTCGCGGCGGCCCTTGCGGCCATGCGGCGGGCCGCCTGCGGGTTTTCCAGCAGGAAGAGGATCCGGTCGGCCAGCGCCTGCGGGTCGGCGGGCGGAACGAGGAACCCGCTCACCCCGTCGTCGACGAGGTCGATCAGGCCGCCCACGCGGCTTGCGACGACGGGTTTCTCCAGGGCCATGGCCTCCACGAGGGCCTTGCCCATCCCCTCGTTGATGGACGGAAAGGCGAAGCAGTCGAAGGCGCTCGTCATGCGGGCCGCGTCGGGGCGCCACCCGGGAAAGCGGATGTGGGAGCCGATCCCCAGCGCCGCAGCCTGCGCCCGCAGCGGCTCGAGCATCTCGCCCGCCCCCAGGAAGACGAACACGCACTGCGGACAGCGGTCTATCACCTGCCGCGCCGCGGCCATCAGGACCCCGGGGCCCTTGATGGCGGTGAGCCGCCCCACGGTGCCCACGGCGAAAGACCCTTCCGGGATGCCGAGGCTCCGGCGCGCCTCGTCCCTGGCGGCCTTCGCCGCCGCGAAGGGAGCCAGGTCGACGCCGCTGTGGATCGTGACGAACATCTCCGCGGGCGCGATGCCGACGCGAAGGTGATCGATCCGCTCCTGCTCCGTCAGCATCACGAGCCGGTCCGTGACCAGGGCGGAGAGCTTCTCGAGGAGCACGAAGAAACGGGTCGCGGCGGGCCCGAAGTACCCCCAGAAGACGTGGCCGTGAGGGGTATGGAGGATGACCGGCACCCCCGCCAGCCAGGCCGCCCAGCGGCCGACGATCCCCGCCTTGGAGGTATGCGTGTGGACGATCCGGGGCCGTTCGCGACGGAAGAGCCGCCAGAGGCGGAACAGGGCGGTCAGATCGTTGACGGGGCTGACCCGCCTGACCAGTTCCGCCAGGGTCAGGATTTTGACTCCCCGGGCCCGGAGGCGTGCCAGGTTCTCCTCGACACAGGCCCGCTCTTCCGGGCCCATGTCGGATTCCTCCGATGCCCCGACGACCAGCTGGATCTCGTAGGATCCCGGGTCGAGGCCGAGCGCCGTGAGGCAGGTGTTCTCGGCGGAACCGCCCTTGTCGAAACGGGTGATGACGTGGATGACGCGAATCCTGCTCATGCGCTTCCTACCATGTAGTTTTCGTGCCAGACCTGGAAGGCCACGAGGTTCCAGAGCTGCCAGGAGGGGTCCCGGCGCCGCTGGCGGAAGTCCTCGACGAGGCGCGCGACGGCCCGGGCGTCGAAGATCCCCTGGCGGCTGAGCCGCCCCGCCTCGAGCGTCTCGTCGATCAGTCCGCCCAGCTCGTTGCGCAGCCAGGCCGAGACGGGCATTTCGAAGCCCCATTTCGGGCGGTTGTGCAGCAGGGGCGGCAGCAGGTCCTTGAAGGTCTCCACGAGGATGACCTTCCCCCGGCCGTTGCGCAGCTTCCGGTCCCCGCTGATGGAGAAGGCCAGCTCGCAGACCCGGTGGTCGAGGAAGGGCACGCGGACCTCCAGGGAGTTCAGCATGCTTGCGTGGTCGACCTTCCTGAGCATGTCGCCGGGAAGCGATTCCTTCACGTCGGCGTAGAGCATCCGGTTGATGTTGTCGTCGTCCCGCTCCCGGAGCCTGTCCCGGACAATCGCCTCGCCCAGGTCCATGCGCACCTCGGGCCGCTCA
Source organism: Deltaproteobacteria bacterium (assembly GCA_012728915.1). Classification (GTDB taxonomy): domain Bacteria; phylum Desulfobacterota; class Syntrophia; order Syntrophales; family UBA2192; genus UBA2192. Next base: position 25,836 of record JAAYEC010000061.1, read on the forward strand.
CGGAGGAGTTCCTCCCTTGCGGCGCGGTCGAAGATCTCATTCCAGGCCAGGAACCGCCGCTCGAAGGGCTGCCCCGCCCCCCGGATGAACTTCTTCATGCGGCGCGCATAGTCGGTCCGCAGGGTCTCCCGGGAATCTGGAAGCCTTTCGGCCAGGGGCTCGATGAGGACCCGGCGCAGGAAGCCCGGGATGAGGCGGTAGAGCGAGGCCCAGCGCTCGCCGGCATACATCCGGTAACCGGCAAACAGCTCGTCGCCGCCGTCGCCCGAGAGGGCCACCTTGACGCTCCTCGCCGTCTCGCGGGCCACGATGTAGGTGGGCAGCGCGGAGGAGTCGGCGAAGGGCTCGTCGAAGGACTCGAGAACCGCGGGGACGGCCTCCAGGACGTCGCGGGCGGTTAGGGCGATCTCCCGGTGCTCGGTGCCGTGAAACCGGGCCGCCTCGCGGGCGTAGGAGCGCTCGTCGAAGAGCGGCATGTCCGCAAAGCCGATCGTGAAGGTCTGCACGGGCCGCGGGGAGTGCCTCGCCATGAGGCCCACGACGATGCTCGAGTCAATGCCGCCACTGAGGAAGGCCCCCACGGGAACGTCGGCGGCCATGTGGCGCCGAACGGCGGCGTCAAGGGCCTCGAACAGGAGCGCCTTCTGCTCCTCACGATCCGCCTCGCCGGAAGCCGCATCACGCCTGCGGTCGATGTTCCAGTATTCGGTCACGCTCAGGGCCCCGCCCCGAAAGCAGAGGGTCTGCCCCGGCAGGAGCTTCCGGATGCCCTGGAAGATGCTCCAGGGGGCGGGGATGTAGTTGAACGTGAGGTAAAGCCCGAGGGCCTCCCAGTCGATCCGCCTCTCCACGCCGGGGTGCTGCAGGATCGACCGGATCTCCGAGGCGAAGAGCAGCGTGCCGCCGTCGTGCCGGTAGACGAGGGGCTTGATGCCGATGCGGTCGCGGCTCAACACGAGCGCCCCCGTCCTTTCGTCCCAGAGGGCGAAGGCGAACATGCCCGCGAGCCGCCTCGCGCAGGCTTCCCCCTCTTCCTCGTAGAGATGGACGATGACCTCGCTGTCGGTATGAGAGCGGAAGCGGTGGCCCCTGTCCTCCATCTCCCTGCGGAGCTCGGCGTGGTTGTAGATCTCGCCGTTGAAGACGAGCCACACGGTGCCGTCTTCGTTGGAAAGCGGCTGGCGGCCGGTCTCGGTCAGATCGATGATGGAGAGCCGGCGATGCCCAAGCCCCACGGACGGCCCGGAGCCCGGGCGCAGGTACAGGCCGGACCCGTCGGGGCCCCGGTGGGTCATGACGTCCGTCATGCGCCGCAGGACCGCCTCGTCGACCCCGCCGCCGTTTGTCGTGATGACTCCGCAGATCCCGCACATACCCTTCAGCCCGTTTTCCCTGCTTTTCGCGCCGTCACCTCCAGGGAGGGTCCCCAGAGGAGCCGGCCGGCACTGAGACGCTCGGCGGATTTCGCCCCGCACCACACCGCCCGACGCAACGCATGCAGGACCTTTGTCCGCCCCGTGTGCCGGCGATACCCGCTGAATCCGGAAAGGCCGGCATTGCGGATCTCGATCCGTGAGAACCCCCGGTCGGAAAGAACCCTCGTCAGCCAGGCCGCGGACAGGACGTAGTTGTGGAAGACCACGACCCGCCCGGTGCTTCCGTTCAGGCCGCAGGACGCCAGGAGCCGGCAGAGGGCCATGTGAAACGGACCGTTGGGCACCCGCACGTAAAGCACGCCCCCGTCCCTCAGCAGAGACGCCGCTCTCGTCGCGTCTTTCCAGGGTTCGGCGAGGTGATCGAGCACGTTGATCATCGTGACGGCGTCATACCGCGTTCCCGGGTCGAAGTCCTCCAGGGTCCCCTGGATGCCCGCATCTCCGATCGTCGCGTGGAGATACTCGATCGATTCCCTGGAGGGGTCGATCCCCTTCGCGTCCCAGCCCCGCTTCAGCGCCTCGCGCAGGAAGAGCCCGCAGCCGCAGCCCACGTCGAGCAGCCGCCCGCGGCGCCCCTCCTGCCCCTCGATCCGGTCGAGCGCCTCGCGGTAGATCCCGTCGCGGTAGCCCTCCAGCTGATCCCAGGCCAGTTCCCGGTAATACTCGTCCTCGTAATAACGGCGTTCCTCGGCGGCGGCTTCCGGCGCATCGAGGCCGTCGCGGAACACGAGCCGGCAGCTCGAGCAGTGGAAAAACCGCCGCCTGCCCGCGGCGAGGCCGGGGAAGGCCTGTTCCAGGCAGTAGGGACACCGGCGGGACTCGACGGACTGGTTCATCATCAGGCCCCCGGGAGCCACGGCGTCGATCCGGCCAGTGTCGCAGCAGGCTGATACTCCGCACGCTTGCCGAGTCTCGACCGGAAACCGTCGTGCAAGCCTCGCAGGATCGCCTGCACCCTTCCGCTCTCGCTCCCGCGGACGAATGACAGCAGGAGGGCCATCTTCGCGGCATAGGCCAAGGTGCGTCGCAGTTCAGCCCGTCGCCCGTGCAAGCGGTAAGCATGAACGGAGTTTCGCACGGCGTAGTAGAACCGGTACGCCTCGGCATAGCAAGACACCTCGCGGCCGAAGACACGTATCCGCTGTTTGTCGTCCTTCCGCGCCTCCACGATCAGACTCCCCGGGACCCAGAAAAAGCGCCAGCCCCGAGCGGCCATGCGCAGCGAGTACTCCGCGTCGTCGGCATATAGAAAGTATTCCGTCCGGGGAAGCCCCGCCTGCCTCACGGCCTCGGCCCTCATGAGCGTCCCCCGCCAGGCGAAACACGCAATCGGGGTGGGGCCGGCATCGGGATGGTCCGGGCCGACTGCACGCACGGCGCCCACGCAACCTTCACTCGCCTCGAGATCCCGGAGACCCCGGCAGAGGGTCTCCAGCGCATCGACGGGCATCCGTACGTCGTCGTCGAGGGTCAGAATGGCATCGCCCCTCCCTTCCAGAGCCCGTTGCAATCCTGCATGGAAGCCGCCGGCGGACCCCTCGTTGGCCGCCATCCTCACGGTCTCGAGCCCCGGAAGCGTCGCGGCAAGGCGATCCGCCCAGGGCCTGGTTGAGTTGTCCACCACGATGATGCGCTCCGGCACGAGGCTCTGACCCTGAAGGTCCCTCAAGAGATCCCGGAGCATCGCGGGATTGTTGAAGGTGACGATGACGGCGGTGATCATCACGCGGCGGCCCCTGGCGTTGTGTCAATGCGTTGCAGGTTGATACGGCCGGATCAGGCCAATTCCGCCGAATTGAGACCGCCGGTCTTCCACGAGCTCGACAGAATCAAAGGAGCCGCGGATCTCGTTCCAGAACCGGTTTACCTCGCAGCCGCTCTCGGCGGAATGGGGCACGATGTCGTGCAAGCCGATCATGCCACCGGGACGGACGAGCGTCCGGTAGATCTCGAAATCCCTTTTGACCCCGTCGTAGCTGTGGTCCCCGTCGATGAACAGGAAATCGACCTTCCGGCCCCCGAGAACATCCAGCAGTGCCTTCAGGGTGGACGGGTCGTGCGAGTCCCTGCGCAGCAGGTGGATCCGCTGGCCGGGCCTGGCAAAGGATCGGTACAGAGGGATCCGCCACACCGGGTAACCGCCCCCGAACCCCCCCCCGGGAAGGTCGATGCTGACGAGCACCGCATCGGCGGAAGCGGCCCGGGTCAGCATGAAGAGCGTCCCCCCGGAGGCCGTGCCGATCTCCACCACCGTCGATGGGTTGAGCCGCCGGACTTCCCCGAGCAACGCCTCGAGCTCCAACCGGCTTTGCAGAGGCCGGATGAACCGCATGGCCGGGGAGAAGACTTTCGTCAGGGCGGTCTCGAAGCCCGGGGCTCCCCGGAGCTGCCGGATCGCATTTCGGCACGCCAGGTAGGACACCGCTTTCATCGGCAGTTCGATGAAGGTCCGCTCGAAACCGGCACGGACGGCCGGGCTGCTCGTGCTCATGAATGCCCCCTGACTGTGATGATCTCTTTCCTGTGCGGCCGGGTCTCAAGCAGGCTGCGGCAGCCTTCAAGGACCTCCTCGGCCGTGATCATGTCCATGCAGCGCGGTTGCGGGCAGCCGCCCTGCGGGCAGGGGCGACAATCGATTTCGCGCCAGATGAGCCTGCTGCCTGCGGGCGGGGCGCAGGGACCGAACTGTCCGGGCAGGGTGGGCCCGAACAGCGCCACCAATGGCGTGCCGGCCGCGGCACCGATGTGCATGGGCCCGCTGTCGTTGGTCACAAGCAGGTTCAGACGGCTGATGACGTAGACCAGGTCATCGAGGCTCAGCTTCCCCGACAGGTTGACGACCGGGTAGCGCATCCCCCGCTCGACGGCACCGGCAACTCCCGTCTCAGAAGGGCCGCCCAGGAGGATGATTCTGGCCCCCTCGCTCTCGATGAGCCGGTCTGCCACGCGACTGTACCGCCCGGGATCCCATCGCTTGAGCAATTGATCGCTTCCCGGGTTGATGCCCACGATAGGGTTGCCCGATCCCTGGGGAAGATCCGAGAAGAACCCTTCCCAGCGGCACTCGACGGCACGATCCCAAAAAACATCGACCCCCGCGTCGTCGGGAACCCCACCGGCCGCCACGGCCACCTTCAGGATGGCCTCGGCAAAATGACAGTCTGCAAAGGTTCCCCGCGCGATCCGTTCCGTGAGAAAAAGGCCGAAGCCGTGCTGGTCATGGCCGGCGCGATGCCGTGCCCGGATCGCCTGGAACAGCAGCCCCATCTTGAGGGCCCCGGCGACAGATTCGACGCTGTAGAGATTCACCGCTGCCCGAAATCGGAAATGACGAAGCCGGCGGATGAGACCCAGCATGGCAAGGGCATACGCCTTGTCCCCGCGGAGCTCACGGATCGGGAACGGCCATACTCGGTCGACATAGGGGTAGTGCCGGGCGAGCGGCGCCGCATCGGTGCTGGTGAGCAGGTGGATCTCCGCCTCCGGGTATCCGTTCCGGATCGCGCGGATACCCTTCGAGGCGAGGATCAGGTCGCCGATCCCGGCGACGAGTACGATGAGGATACATTCCCGTTGCACTGGCATGGGCCGCAAAGGGTTCCTGACCTTTCCGCGAATATTCCGTCAATCTCAACAGTTTTGAGCAAGAAACATACCACAGGCGGTTCGGATCGCCGAGGCGGCGCAGGCTCAGGATCCGCTTTCCGGTACGGCGTAGACGGTGATTTCCTTGTGCAGGTTGACGGCGGAGCGCACGTGCTGGAGAATTCTTTTCAGCGGCCACAACAGGTTCACGTGACGGGCAATCAAGCTTCGGGGGTCGCGTATGCCCGCTTTCTTCATCAGGGCCGCCCCTCCCGTTCCGCCTCCTTTGCGTGTCTGGATCGGTCGGAATCCCGACTGCCGAAGAGCCCTGGCGAGTGTCGTCTCGTTGAAATAGAACAAATGAAGGGGAACAGCCTGGAAGACATAGTCCGGCGCGCTGATCGGGGTCGGAACGGCAATAACGGTCAGCCCGTCCGGTTTGAGGATTCTGCGGATTTCGACAAGGGTCGCCAGGGGGGCGGGAATGTGCTCGAAGACGTGCCAGAGCGTCACCACGTCAAAATGCCGATCGGGGAACCCGGCGTCCCCGAGCGGTCCGGTGAAGACCTCGACTCCGAAGCGCTGTCGGGCGTAACGCGCTTCAACGGACGACAATTCCACGCCCTGCGCCTCCCAACCCCGCCGTTTGCACCGATCGAGGAAAAACCCCCAGGCACAGCCGATATCGAGGATCCTTCCCCTCCGGGCGAACCACTCGATCCGGTCAAGTTCCTCGTCGAAGCGGACCCGATGAACGGGGAGTTCGCGGCTCGGATCGTCAGCCGGATGAACAGGTGAGTGGGCCCGATCGTCATAGCAGGAAAGCAGATCCGCGGTCTCGGGGAACGGGTGCACGACGAGCAGGCCGCAATGTTCGCAGCGGACATAGCCGAAGCGGCCGCCGGGCAGGACGGGCCGGTGCAGCACATACCCGCAGAGCCGGCAGGAATTCGGCGCCGATCCACGGACCGGCCGCAGGACGCCGGGTTCCCGAGCATCTTCCTCACGGCCCCGCAACAGCATATCCATCCTCGTCCCTCCTTCTCGTCGTCCTGATCTCTCTCGGTCTTTGCAAGAAACATGCGGTACCGTGATCGTGTATCAGCGAACGCGGTAGATTCGGAGACCCTCGAGACCGGCAACCTCCAGCGAACGAAGATCCCGTGCCGGCGGACAGGTTCCCCCGCCCCAGCAGAGGAAGTAATCGCAGCGATGCCGCAACAGGTCGGCATGCACCTGGTTGCCATCCATGTCCGGACGCGGGATGCCGAGGAAAGTCACCCCTTCCTTCCCGCCCGACAGGAAATACGCCGTATGCAGGGACCGGTCGTAATCGACATCCGCTGCGATGCGCCCCCGGACTCCCGCATCGGCAAGTACGGAGGCTATGCGGGGGACGTCTTCGTTGAACCCCGCGTTGGCTCGCAGATCCCGCAGCGGCACAAAGGCAAATGACAGGCACAGAAGGATCACGGCGGCCTTTTTCTGCATCGCCGACCAGGACGATGTGTGCATGACAAGGCTCCCCCCCAGCGCATAGATCAGCAGGATGCCGAAATAAAGGTAGCGCCGGTCCACGAGGAGCATCCAGTAACCTGCGGGCAGGAGCAGCAGGGCCAGCAACATGTGAAAGTGCGCATTCGCCAGCAACGCGCGAAAGGAAAGCCCGGCCAGTCCGACCGCTGCGCCCGCGAGGATCGCCGTGGAGAAGACGGAACCTGCCTGGTAGGCCGCGAGGGTTGCCACAGCGTTCCGGCCGATGCGCTCCGCCGTCTCCCGGATGCCGGGCGGCCCGGCTGACCGGCTTGCGCGCTGCTGCGCCAGGCGCAGGGGATCATCCCAAGCACTCAGGGAGCGGGCATGCGGTGGCTCAGTCAACCCCTCCCAGGGTTTGTGCCCGGAATCGTTGTAAACCAGCATGTAATTGTAAGCCCCCGCGTCTCCCAAGGTCAGCCGCCCGTATTTCCCGCAGAGAGCCGCCATCCAGGCCGACGAAAGCAGCAGAAAGGCCGCCAGCCCCAGCCCAAGGGATCGTCGCAGGGTTCTACGCCTCAGGAGGTCGCGTTCGGCCGCATGGCGGCAAAGGATCACAAGCGGGAAGTGCACCAGGAAAAACAGGAAGGCGTAGGTCTTGGCCAGGTAGGCCGCAGCACCCAGCACCCCGCAGGCGAGTCCGAACCTCGGATCCTCCGTGCAGCGCGGCGAAAGCAGAAGCCGCATGTAAAAAAGGAGCAAGACGGCCACCAGCAGATCCGGGTTGGGGTTGGTCAGTGAAAACGCGAGAAACACAGGAATCAGCCCCAGGAGAAGCCAACCACGGATGTCCATCGGGATCCCGCAATCTGTCAACAGCCCTCGGCACGCCGTCAACCCGGCTAGACCCGTTGCCAAGGCAAGGGCGTGCAGCGCATCGAGGGGATCTGCGCCTGCCCGGATCAGGGGTGCCGCAAGCCAGGAGACCAAGGGAGGCCAGTAGGGGTTGATCGCATCGTACCAGCGGCCCTCCGCGTAACCTTGCGCGATGCCGAGGTAAGACGGACTGTCCGTCTTCAGCAGAGACGAGTAGAGCGGTCTCATCAGGAGGAAGCTGCAAGCCTGGACCATCGCCGTGATGGGGAAGAAGTCACCCCGGGCGATAAGCGTCCAGAGGGCCGCGCCCGAAAGCGTTTTCTGGCTCCTCGCCTGGACGCATGAGGGTCCAAACCGTTGCTCCATGATCAATGCCCCCTTTCCTCCCCGGTCCGGTTCCGCGGCTTCTCAAGCCGGCACGCTCCCGGCAAGAACATCCATGACCCGTTCCGGCTGGATTCCGCGCATACAGTCGTGTGTTCCCCTGCGGCATGTTCCGTCATTGCATCCGATGCAGGGCAGATCGTCGAGCCGGAGTACCGTGTGGCCGTTGCCAAGGGGGTACCAGCGACAGGGATCTGTGGGACCCATGAAGGAAAGCGTGGGGATGCCTAGGGCGCAGGCTACGTGGAGGGGCCCCGAGTTGTTGCACACGAGCATGCAGCAGCACGACAGGAGGGCCGCAAACCGTCGGAGGTCGGGCGTGATCACCGTGAGCACGCCCCCGGGGATCCCGGAGCGGATTCGCTCCACGAGACCCGCGTCCGTCGGACCGCCGAAGAGGATCACGTCAAAGCGCGCTCGCAGCCTTCCGGCGAGAGTCGCATAATGTTCCGCCGGCCAGCGCTGGGTTTCGTAGTGGGCCCCGGGGTGGATCCCTACGAGCGGCTTTCCAATACTGCACCGTTCTGCGATCCAGCCCGATGCCCGGTCCCGTTCATCCTGCGAAAGGTACACACGGGGCTGCGGTGCCAACCCGTCGATGCCCAAGGGTTTGAGCGCTCCCAGGATCACATCGACCATGTGGGTGCTCCCTTCGGGGAGTTCAGCAGTCGCCGTGAAAAAGGCCTCCCTCCCCCCGCATGGGTATCCGACCCGCACCCGCGCCCCGCTGGCCCACGCGACTAGGGCCGGTGCAAGCTCCCAGTCGAGGCAGGGGTCCACGGCGAGGTCGAACCGGCGGCGGCGCAGCCCCCCGAGGATCCGGACCCTTTCGGCCGGGGATGCCCCGGGGCCCAACACCACGCAACGGTCCACGTCCGGGTTGTTCTCGAGAAGGGCCACTGTCTGCGGCCGCGCCAGCACCGTGAGTTCGGCAAGAGGGAAGCGCTTTTTGAGCACCTCGATCGCAGGCGTCGACAGGACGACATCGCCGACCCGGTCGAGCCGGATGAAGAGAATACGCCGTACGGCTTCGATGGGCACAAGCGGGGCAGGATCCGCCCCGCCGGTGATGGGCCTCGCTCGGAGAACGACCCCGCGGGACTGCAGGTAGAGGTTCTTGATGTGTTGCCTGGCCTTCATGCTCCGCTCGTCACTCCTCCACAGTTTTTCTCCAGTAGGCGCTGCAGGAATCGATGATCCTGATCTCCTCATCGATGCCGTGGGCCAACCGGTACTCTTCCACGGCCAGGCGGCAGGGTCCCAGGAAAAAGTCGTCGATGATGCAGAACCCTCCCGGCGAGAGCTTCGGATAGAGATTCTCCAGCGCATCCATCGTCGATCCATACATATCGCCGTCGAGCCGCAGGATGGCCAGCTTGCCGATCGGTGCCGTCGGGAGCGTGTCCCTGAACCACCCCTGCAGGAAGATCACCCGGTCATCGAGGAGACCGTACTTCGCGAAATTCCTCTCCACCTCCTCCCGGGACACTGCGAGATACGGGATCCGGTGAAAGATGGAATCGCGGTCCGCTGGACAGGCCCGGGAGTCCGGCTCGGGCAGACCCGCGAATGAATCAGCAACGAAAACGCTCCGGTCTTCGTCCCCGTAGGCCGCCAGAGCGGCGCGCATGAAGATGCAGGCCCCTCCCCTCCAGACACCCGTCTCGATGAAATCCCCCTCGATTCCCTCGGCCAGGACCGTCTCCACGGCCGACTGAAGCTGATCGAGGCGCCTCATCCCGATCATGGTGTCGGCGTAAAGGGGCCAGATCTGCCCGTTGCTTCTCTGGTAATCGGTAAGGTGTCTTCGCTTCATGACGACAAGGTCTCGCGTCGCGAGCGCCCGTGACAGCATGAGAACGGCTGCCCGCTTGAACAGGCTCCGCGTCTCGTTGAACAGGGTGATGGGGACCGGCGGCTCCTGCCAGAGACTGTAGGACAGAGTCTTTTTCAGCAGATCCAGGTAGAGTTTCACGGACTCCGGTTTCATCATACATTACCTCCCTTTGCGGTGGCCGTATCCGGCGCGGTCGCCGTTCATCATTTCCCGGTAAAGCTTCTCCGTGGTCCGCACATTGGCCTCGATGCTAAAGAACTTCTCAGCTCGGTGCCTGGCCGTTTTTCCCATGGATGCCCGCAGCGCATCGCTTGCAGCAAGCCGCTCGATCCGTTCGGCAAGGGCTCCGGAGTCTCCGGGCGGGACGATATATCCCGTCACGCCCTCGTCGATGGCTTCCCGGGTACCGCCCACGTCAGTGGCCACGACGGGCTTGCCGAGGGCCATGGCCTCGATGACCACTCTCGGGAACGCCTCGCCGGAAAGGGACGGCAGCACGACGAGGTCGGCCGCAGACAGGACCCCGGCAATATCCGGGCGGTGACCGAGAAACTGCACCCGGTCGGCAACACCGTGACGCCGAGCGGTCTCTTCGCAGCGCCATCTGTATCCCTCGTCGGCGATCTCCCCGCATAGCAGCAGTCCCAAGGTTCGACGGCCCTTCCCGAGCCTTCCCAGGGCTTCCACGAGGCGGTCCTGGCCCTTCTGGGGTTCAACCCGTGCTGCGCAGGCAAGGACCACTTCAGCACCTCTCCGTTCAAGCCCCGCCGGGGGAGACGGCACGCCATGGGGTCGAAATTCTTCCAGGTCGACGCCGTTGTGAATCGTGAGGCACTTCCCGCGGGCCGCCGCGAAATCGAATCGTTCGCGCAGCGCGTCGGCCACGAGAATGAGCCTGGAGCAGAGTCTGCAGAGCAGACGATCATAACGGTCCCGATCGGAGGAGCGGATGTGCCAGACCAGGGGGATCCCTTCAAGGGATGCCGCAAGGCCTGCGTAGAGGGTGTTTCGCGGCCCGTCGGTGTGGACGAGATCGAAGTCTCCTTCGCGGAGGATCGAATGTATGCGCCGCACGGCGCGCCCGCAGACAAGGGCCCTGCCGGGCTCAGCCTTCGGCAGGTCGAGCGGGCTGACCGCAACCCCCCGGGCGCGCAGCCTCTCGGCCAACTCCCCCTCGGCCGGGACGATGACGTGCGGAATGAAGGCCGTCCGACCAAGATTGCAGACCAGGTGGTAGAGGCTCCGCTGCCCGCCATAGCGGAAGTTGGCAAAGCTCGAAAAGTACAGGACCCGGATCGGTTCAGATCGCATTGGCTCTCCCCTGCAGAACGTCGTCGTACATCCGCTCGATCCGTCCGATCATGACCTGCCGCGAGAAGCGGTTGTCGTAAAGGATCCGGCTTCTCTGCCCCATGCAACGGCGCATCCCGGGGGCGGCGATAAGCCGCTCCAGGGCATGGGCGAGTTCCCGAGAACCGCCCGGCCTGAAGAGAAAGCCGTTCGCCTCGTGTTCGACGACCTCGGGAATCCCGCCGAGGTCGGATCCGACCAGGGGCAGCCCCGCCGCCGCCCCTTCGATCAGGGCGACACTCAACCCTTCACGGGCGACCGTGCACAGGACCAGGACATCGGCGCGCTCGAGGAACGGCAGGATGTTCTGCCGCATGCCTGCCAGCAGAACGCATCCGCCGAGGCCCAGCTCGCTGATCCTCGACTCCAGAAATCGCCGCTCCGGCCCCTCGCCGACAAGGATACTCTTGACGCTGCCATGGCGCAGAGCAAGTTCTCTCATGGCCAGCAGCAGGACGTCGTGCCCCTTGTTCCGGGTCAGTGAGGCGACCGACAGGATCACGAAATCCCCCGGCGACAACCGCGAGAGGATATCCTGTCCCTCCTCGCGCGGAGCGGCGCGCTGCCCTGAGTCGGCAAAAGCCGTGTTGTAGACGACTTCGATTTTCCGGGGGTGCACCCCGAGGCTCTCCATGGCGAATTGGCTCACGGCCCGCGAGACACAGATGACCCGGTCGGAGCAGAGAGACAGGAGCGACTCGATCCTCCGGTTCCGGGCCTTGAAGTTCAGGTCGGTCGTGTGGAGGTGATGGACGACGGCGGGCCCCCGCGCCAGCATGAGCGCCAGCCGCGCGAAGGTGCCCGCAAAGTAGCCGTGCGTGTGAACGATGTCGAACCTCTCGCGTTCGAAGACCCGGGCCAGGTCTCCGACCCGGGCCGGGTTGTAGTAGGACGTGAGCCCGAGGGTCTTTACAGGCACCCCGGCGCCGAGGAGCTCCTCGGCAATGACTCCGCCCCGGGCCAGGCACCAGACCTCCGCGGCGTACCGCCGCGGGTCGATACCGAGCACGATCGTCTGGATAACACGCTCCAGGCCGCCCATCTTCAGGTCCTCCACGATGTGAAGGACTCGCTTCTGTCTCTCAGGCTCTGCCATGACCCTGCCCGTTGATCGCCGCAACCAGTTCTGTGAGACGGTGAACGTAGGTGTGGCGTGCAAGGACCTCCGCACGACCCCTTTCGGCGATCGCCCGTCTTTCCCGCGGGCGATCAAGATAGTGGCGGATCTTCCTACGCAGGTCGTCCGCGTCGTCGAAACCGACGAGATGCCTCCCGTCCTGGAAGAGGCTGAACGTGTCGCGCTGCCGGTCCGTCACCAGGAAGGCCCCGCAGGCCATGACCTCGAAGACACGGGGGCTCGCCTGGTGCACGGCGTAGCGCCCGCCGGGATCCCGGTAGTGCGTGGCCAGCACGATTCGGCTGGCACTGTAGATCCGGAGCCAGTCGGACGGGACCGTGTGGGCCTTGCGGATCCGGCCCTGGAGGGGGGAGCCATCGCGGAGATTCCCCCAGCCCGGCCCCCACAGGGCAAGATCGAAATCCGCCAGCGCCTCGAACAGGGCCTCCCTCTCTGGGTAGTGGGAGCCGACGAAGACGACGTCGCTGCCCCATAGGCGCCGTTCCTCCTCCGTCAGCTCGATGGGGTGATGGCTTGCTGGCTCGCAGCCTACGGGCAGCCATCGCGCCCTGTCGGTGCCGGTTTCGCGCAGCAGCTCGACGAATTCCGAGCCCTGGCAGAAGATGTGGTCGTAGCGCGGGGCGACCTTCAGGTGGGGCACGTGTCCCTTCGGCGGGTCCGTGGTCCACAGCGCCGTGACGATTCCCATGGCGCGGATCCGGTCGACGGTTTCCGGAAGGATGCGATCGCCCCCTGTCACCACGACGGCGTCCACTGCACCCCGCCGGGCCGCCTCAGCGAGCCGGCGGTTGATGCAGGCGAGGTCGAGCCGATGGAGCCAGCCGACGCGGCTTCGGATGCGGCCGGGAATGACGTGCCGGCGGTCGTCGTAGACAATTACCTCGTGGCCGAGCGCCCGCAGCGCCCGCTCCATATACTCCGTAACCGTCTCGTAGTGAGGGTTGTGGTACCCGGAAAACAGAATTTTCATGCGCCCGCCCTTCATCGTACCCGCCCGCCCTCGGCTGTTCCCATCTTCGAGCCGCATGCAGCCCCCGGATCCTCTTCCCCCCTACCCCTGAGCCGGGATTCCTGTTCCGCAACGGCCAGTGCGCCCAGCGTGCAGCCTTCCACGCCGAGACCCCTGTACTCGCCGAACATCTCCTCCAGGTGCCGGAACACACCTTCCGCCTCTTTTTCCGTCGGCGTCAGCGGGCTTGTCCCCGGGGCAAGCTCGGAGGAGTGGATCATGAATTCCAGCACATCGATACCGTTGCGCACCGCTGCGCGGTGGATCGCCCGCCAGTCCTCGTGGCGGCTCTCCGGGCTGATGCGGAGCCACTTCTTCCGGAATACGATCCGGTTGAGGAGCCGCTTTGCGGAAGACTCCGGCAGCAGGGAAAAGCGCCGCGCCGCCCTGGATCTCTCGCGAACCAGCGGTCCCGTGTAGAGGACGGTCATGGGCGCTTCCAGAAGCCCCGAGTCGCCGGGTAGGCACACGTCCTTCCCCGAGAGCCAATAGGGCGCCGCCTGTGCGCGCCTGTAATCGGGCCCCTTCGAAGAGGAACCTCCTCGTTCCGCCGTCCACGACGTCTTCGGCGTAATCGAGCAGTCGACCCGGTACCCCTGCCGGGCCAGAATGCCGACCATGGGGGCGCTGAAACCCCAGCGCGCCGCGCGGAAACTTCGCGGCGGCAACCCGAAGCGCGTCGCAATGTCTTGCGTGAGAGTTCGCAGCTTCCGTTCAAACCAGGGCGCAGGCAGTTCCGACGGGAACATTTGCAGCGCAGGGTTTTCCCTCTCGATTGCCATGAAGGGCGGTGTCGTCCATGGCTCCAGGTGTGCCCCCACTTCGGCAACCCCCTCTCGCTGCCAGCAGTGCAACTGCTGCACGGTCTCGAGGTCCTGCAGAACCTCCGAGGCCAGCAGATATGTCGCAGGGAACCGAAACCGCTCGCACAGGGCTTGAAAGCGGGGCAGGCAACGCAGGTTGGAGAGGCTGACCTTCCCGTCGTAGTCCCACTGGTTGTCCGCCTCGGTGTCCACGGTAACGATCAGTTTCATGACGCCGCTCCCGCCGCGATACCACCCCGCCCGCATCGCTCGGCTTCTTCGAGGAGTTCCCGGAGCCGGCCTACGTAGGTGTGATCTCGCAGGACCGCATCCTGACCCCGCCGCGCGATGTGCTCCCGCTCGCCGGGGTTGCCGACGTAATGGCGGACCTTCTCCGCCAGCTCCGCGGCATCACCGAAGCAGGCCAGGTGCTCACCCTCTCGAAACAGGGCAAGCACATCCCGCTGGCGATCGGACAGGACGAAAGACCCGCAGGCCATGGCCTCGAAAACCCGGGGGCTCGCCTGATGGCAGGGTATCCGGCCCCGGGGATCGCGGTAGTGCGCGGCCAGGACGATCTTTGAAGCGTGATAGATCCGCGTCCATGCCGCCGGCGCCGTATGAGCCCCTTTCAGATGCATCCTCAGCGGCGAGGTCATCGGAAGCTGTTCCCAACCCGGCCCCCATATGGCAAAGTCACTGCCGGCAAGCCCGGCAAAGAGCTGCTCTCTCACCGGGTAGTGGGACCCCACGAACACGACGTCGTGCCCCCGGCCTCCCTCCGCCCCACCGGGGCGACGGCGGTGGCTTTCTGGGTCGCAGGCCATGGGGAGCCACCGGACCCCGGCGATGCCAGATCCGCACAGGATCTCGACAGCCTCCGTGCCTTGGCAGAAGATGCGATCGTACGCCGGGGCCGCCCGAAGGATGGATTCGAAATTCCATGGAGCGTCGATGGTCCACAGCAAGGCGACCGCCCCCCCCGTCCTGGCGCGATGAATCGTTTTCGGATCGACGAGTTCGCCGCCCAGCACGATCAGCACTTCCGGCCGGACCGAACCCGCCCTGGCCTGCAGGCGACGGTTGAGCCAGGAGCGGTCCGCGCGTTCGAACCACCGGTTGCACTCTCGGAATCGGCCCGGGATGCGACACGTGCCGTCGTCGAAGACCACAAGCTCGTGCCCGAGGGCGCGAATGGCCCGTTCGATGTATTCCGTCACCGTCCAGTAGTGCGGGTTATGGTATCCGCTCAGCAGGATCCTCATCGTCATGAATGGCGCGACGGTTTTTTTCGGACCCGTGACACGCCGGTCCGTTCCCCCGAAGCGGGCTCGAGGCTCGACAGCCAGGACTTCAGGAACAGGTAGTACGTGTTGGGAAAGAAGGGGTAGCTCCGGAGGGCCCGCCGGAACTCAGGGAGCGCCTCCCTTCGCCTGTCGTTTTCCAGAAAGTAGATGCCTCTCATGTAGTGCACGTCGTGGGTGAAGCGCCCGAGGATGTCCCTGACCTCCCGATGCCTGCCGGCCAGCCTGCGCAGATGTTCGAGAAGAACAAGCCGGGCTTCCTGGAACTGCTCGCTCTGCGAGTAGTTGCGGTCGTGCCGGACCCATTGCTGAACTGCCCCCGGTTCGTAGTGAAGGGCCGCACCGGACACGAAAAGCCTCGTGAAGAATTCTGCGTCGTCGAGGCCCGTCAGCAAGGGGTCTTCAGAAAAGCCGCCGATGCGGAAAAAGGCCTCCCTGCGGATCATGATCGTCTGCATGGTCACGAGCGCGAGGTCCGTCGCCATGGCCTTGAGGCACTCGGGGCCGGAAGCCTGGCGGCTCACGAACCGGTCGATGAACCGACCGTCGTCATGAACTCGCTCGTAATCCGAATAGACGGCATCGACGAAGCGGTTCGAGCACATGGCCCGGACCTGCCGCTCCAACCGGCCGGGAAGCATGATGTCGTCCTGGTCGATGAAACACAGCAGGTCGGCTCTGGCCCGGGCGGCACCCGCATTGAGCGCAGCGCCCTTGCCCGCGTGATCGATGCGAAGGCACCGGAGCCGATCGTCGCGCAGACCGTGAACGTGCGGTTCGGCAGGTTCTGTCGATCCGTCGTCGACAAGGATGAGTTCAAATGGAATCCCCTGCTGACCCAGAGCACTGGCCGCGGAACGGCCGATCCACCGCGGCCCCTCGTAGTAGGGCAGGATGATCGACACGCGCGGATCCGCCGTGATGTCCCATTTCCCGGTCACGGAATGTGGAAATGCAAAAACCTCACCAGAGCGGCCGGTTATGTCCGTCCTTTGCACCCGGCGGTCCCCGCGAGCGTGCGCCGCACGCGGCTTGGTCCCTGCCGCGCCGGAACGATTCTTGTACGCTTTTCTCTTCAACAGAGCCGGGGCAGCCTGGCGGCCGACCCCAAAGGGCCGGAGGAGACAGCGGCGATGGAACATCTCGAAGTTTGTCCGATCTGCAGGGAGCAAGGACTCCCCCTTTACCGGGGCCTGACGGACGCCATCTACGGCGCCCCGGGACAGTACCATTTCAGCCGGTGCCCCCGTTGCCGCCTGATCTGGCTCGAAAACCGACCCGATGAGAGGGTACGACTCATCAGCTACGAGCATTACTACACCCACGCGCCATCCTCGGAAGCGCCGTCGCATTCTCCCGGGCGCCGTTTCGGAAGTTTCCGGGACACCTTGCGCACCGCAATCCTCTGCGGCCACTTCGGCTACCGGAACGGCCATTGCGACCACCGGTTCTGTCTCCTGGGCGCCTGGCTGGCCCGAGTGCGATTCCTTCGCCTCCGGGCCCCCTATGACGATCTTGCAGAACGATTCCCCGTATTCTCCGATCGCCCCGACAATCTGCTCGTCGATGTGGGGTGCGGCCGGGGAGACTTCCTAGTGCGCATGAAGGCGCTCGGATGGAATGTGCTCGGGATCGAACCGGACTCCATCGCTTCGGGGCTGGCCCGCGCGCGCGGGATCGCCGTCTTCACCGGCCGCCTCGAAGAGGCGAGACTGGCCGACGGCATCGTCGACCAGATTACCCTCAATCACGTCCTGGAGCACACCGACGATCCTGCCGGCCTTCTGAGGGAGTGCCGCCGCGTGCTGCGGCCCGGCGGGAGGCTCGTCATCTACACGCCCAACGCGGAAAGCCTCGGACACCAGTGGTTCGGAAAGGACTGGCGAGGTCTGGAGCCGCCCAGGCACCCCTTTGTCTTTTCCCCGCAGTCCCTGCGGGCCATGCTTCACGCGTCCCGGCTTCATTCCTTCCGCATGACCACGCGGCCCACCCTTGCCGGTGGGATCTACGATGACAGCGTCCGGATCCGCCGCAATGGCACGACTCCGGTCTGCCACGGAAGGCGAGAACGGGGAAGAGCCTTCTTCATGCTGATGGAGCGTCTGCTCTGCCTGGCCGGCCGGGAGCGCGGCGAGGAAATGGAAGGGGTCGTCTTCAGGCAACACCGGTGATGCCCGCGGGCATCCCGTAATCACCGCGGACGCTTCTCCGCAGACAGGACCGCTGCGGCCTCGCCGACCATCGGGGGCGCAGGATCGGCGCCGCGGGCCTCCGAATGCAGCAGCCCTCCCGCCAGCGCGATAAGAAGCCGCCTGTAGCTGCCGGCTGTGACCGCGGCGTCGGTGAGAAGCAGGAAGGCTCCATACAGGACGACTCCCGCTGCAACGAGCGACAGGAACGCGACGAGACTCGAGGGCGTGGCCACGTGTTTCAGCGCCGTCACGGCTGCGGCCATCGCAGCCGAGGCGACAAGCGGAACGGCGACCAGCGTCGCGACGCGAACGGGCTGAATCTGCGTGACCCGGCAGGACGCTCGGAGAGCAGCGACCACGGCGACGAGACCCGTTCCCGCCATCGTGACGGCGGCTCCGTGCAGCCCCCACCGCGAGATGCACGGGTAAAGCGCCGCGACCAGGACCGCCAGTTGAATCGCTGAGAGACCCGTCACGATCCCCGGCCGTCCCACGGCCATCATCAGGGAATTCATGGGGCCCTCCAGGGCCTTGGCGATCCCCATGATGCTCAGCGCCTGCATGACCATGGCGATCCCCAGCCACCGCTCTCCGAGGACAATGCGGACGAACTCGGGAGCCACGGCACAAATTCCGAACGCGATGGGCATGCAGACCATCGAAGAGACCTGGAGAACCTTTTCGAAGGATTCCCTCAGGCGGACAGGCTGGCCCTGGAGCATCGAAAACGATGGAAACAATACCATGGAAAAGGCAATGGCCACCTCCGACGAGGGGATCACCGCCGTCAGGTAGGCCATCTGGTAAAAGCCGAGTTCCTCGGCACCGAGCAGCCTGCCGATGAGGATGTTGTCCATCTGGTATGCGGCGAAGAGCAGAACGGTGTACCCCGTGACCCATTTGCCGAAGCTCATCAACTCGCGAAAGCTCTCCGGATGAAACCGGAAGGCGGGCCGGTAGGGATGCAGTACGTAGGACAGGGCAACCCGCATGAGATTTCCCGCTAGCCCTCCCCAGACAAGCGCCCAGACGTCCCTCAGGGTCCAGGCGAGCCAGACGGTCAGCGCGAATTCCAGCACCGAGGCCCACCACTCGAAGTTGAACTGCTTACGGAATTCAAGATCTTTCTGAAAAAAGACAATGCCGATATTAGCGAACCCACTGAGAAGAACCGACAGGGAGACGACCCGGATGATGCCAGTGAGCCGAGGCGAAGCGAAGAAATCCGACACGAAGGGCGCGCACAGCACGAGCAGGAAGCACAGGACGCAACTCCGGACCAGGGCAACCGCCCAGGCGGTGTCGAGGCATTGCTCGGCCCCCCGTTTTTTCTGGATCAGCGCCTGCGGAAATCCTGTCTGACTGACGCTGTCCAATCCCGTCACGACGACCATCGCCATGGCGATGAGTCCAAAATCGGCCGGAAACAGGAGCCGCGCGAGCACGATCGTGCGCACGAAACCCAGCGCCCGGCTGGAGAGACGCAGACCCAGCGTCCAGAGTCCGCTGAGAAGAACTTGCCTGAAGATCGATTCCTTGCGGTTTGGGTTCATGCGCTGTCCGTTCCTGATCAGGGGCGCACCCGGGCGTACACCGGCCGGAGACGCGTGATCTAGCGGCCCCAGCCGCGTTCCGGGACTCCGTCGACGCCTTCGAACTTCGGGATCATGACGACCAGGGCCGTCAGGAACCAGAAGGGTTCCATGATCCGCACGATGATGAAGGTGTTGGCGCCGACGCTGTGGACGAGAAGTCCTGCGAGACCGGCAAGATAACCCAAAGAGATCGCCTCGAAGAGGGGATCCCGGCTCGCGCGGAGCGCCCGCAGACCATGCCGGAAGAGGAGCGCGATGAGGGCGAAGAAAGCCGTCAGACCCAGCAGCCCCGTTTCGACGAGGACCCTCGGGATCTGGGCGTCAACGAAGGAATGGCCCGTCACGCCCCAGCCGATGATCGGGTGATGAACGAAGTCCTCCGTGAGGATCACCTTCCAGGAGATCAGGCGGGCCGATGTCGACGAGTCGACCTTAACCCGCCCGATCTTGAGCTGTTCGTCGTTTTCAGGCTGATTGAAGGTGTAGTTGACCCGGTCGGTGACGCCCTTGGGAAGCAGGTAGGGCAAGAAGGCGAGTACGATGACCAGCGGGATCACGATGAGCAGCCGGTGGCGGCTCAGCGCAATGAGAGTCAGGAACACAAGGGGCAAGGCAAGCCAGGAACCGCGCGACAAGGTGGCTGCCAGGGACACGATCATCAAGCCGAGAAGGATCAGCAAAAGCGGCTTTTTCCTGATTGCGTTAGGCGTCACGAGGAGGCTCACGACCAGGGAGAGCATGAGCACAAGATATCCGCCCAGCGTGTTGGGCTCCCCCTCCTCTCCTTCGAAGGGCGCGGATACACGCTCCACGTAGGGAATCTGGGAAATGGCATACACGCAGACGCAGAAGCAGACGATCAGCATGGCAACGATGAACCGCCGGATCTGGTCTTTCTCCCGCAGGTGGTTGACGGCCATGAAGTAGATCAGGAAGTACTCGAAGTACTTCAGGATGAAGAAGAAGCCGACCACGGGGTTGAGGCGCCGCATCAGGTAGTAGCCGTGAACCGTGGCGACGATGCAGATGATAAAGTAGGCGGCGATGGGGATGTTAAGGGGCGTCCGCAGGAAGAAACCAAGTTCCTTATTGATGGCGACCCGCATGAACCAGCTCAAGCCGATGGTGGCCACAAGGATGTCATCTGCCCTCAGGGCGATGCCGCGGCCGCGCACCGCCGTGATCTCGTCCCCGCCTCCGACGGTGAGCTGGGGCCCCAGGAGCATGGAAAAGATGAGCATGTACAGGGCAATCTCGGTGCTGACAAAGCTGAAGGTAAAGATGATGACGGCAAGCACGGAGGCAACGGCGATCCCCAGCGAGAGCTTGTTGGCCAGCATGGCCCCGCACAAGGCAATGGCAACTGCCACGAGCAGAAAGACGGCCGCCCGCGTATTTCCCTCCAGCTGTTGAGTCTCGATCATCCGTCTCGTCTCGACCCTTCGATTTCCCGCCCTCCCTGCCGACCGTTGCAGAGCGGGCGAAGGAAGCGGGGTTCCACCCCTGTCAGACGATGCAAAAACCAAACCACGGCGCGATTGGCGTCTTCCGACAGGGAGTCACCGGATGAGGCGGGGATACGCTGTTGCGGGGAAGCGTGCGGCGGGGCGGCTATCGACCGCTCGATGAGTACGTTTGCTTTTCGGCGGCCTCCTTCATCCGCTGCATCTCATGATACTTGCGTTCGATGTCCTTCGGCCGGTAGGAACGGTCCTCGAGGTTCTCGAAAATCCCCGCAAAGCAAACAAGGATCAGAGAGGTGAGGGCAGCGGCAGCGAGGATGACGAGAAACCACTTCCACGTGATCCCCCTTCCTTTCGCCCGGACCCGTCGCCTCTTTCGCACCAGCCCGGAAGAAGCGGCTCTTTCGTCGGCCCTGGTCTCATCCATCTCCCGCTACTCTTTGCGCTCCGGCGTCGCGGCAGCGGCGACGACGGGTTTGGGTGACCCTTCGGTGGCCCAAGGCGTCGAGGGTTCCTGTTGTCCCTCAGCTTGCCCGACTGCGGGAACATCCACCCCGAGTCCCGTTGCGGCCGCTGCAATCCGGTTCTCCCGTTGCATCGACTCCCCCCGGTGCTGGATCTTCCGGGCATCGAGGGGAGGCATGGCGAAATGGAGAACCCCCATCTGGTAGAGAATCCCGGCGATCAGGCAGGTGACGGCAATGAAAAACACGCTTGCCCGGACAATCGATGCCTTCTTCCCCTCGGCAGGGTCAGGCACGATGGAGGGGGGGGGGTTCCCTCCTCTCCGGAATCGATCCCGCAGTGACCGGAAGGCCATCGACGTCCCGGATTTTTGCGCCGCTTCCCTTTCGGGCCAGCCCCTGACGAGCCCGAGGCGGGACTTCAGCAGCTCCGGGATGGCCCGGATTCTGTCAGAGGGCGTTTCAGGCGTGCCGTCCGCCTTCTTGGAGGAAAAGTAGTAGTAGTACTTGTACTTGTAGTCGGCATAATCGGTGCTCAATTCCGCCTTCAGGCCGTTGAGGATGACGCCGATCACGTTGGCCTTGACGTTGTCGAGCTGTGCCTTGGCGCGCTTGAGCACCCCGCGGGGAATCCGGCCGACGCGATACACCATCACCACGGCGTCGGCCTTGGCGGACAGAAGCGCCGCGTCGGTGGCGGCCAGCAGCGGGGGCGCGTCAATGAGCACGTAGTCGTAGGCTGCACGCACCTCCGCGATGAACTCGCCGATCGCCTTCGAGTAGATCAGCTCCGCCGGGTTCGGCGGGATCGTCCCCGACGAGAGGATGTGGAGATTCTCGATGCCGGGGGTCTGCAGGATGTCCTCGGTACTGAGCGCGCCCGTCATGATATCCGAGATGGTCCGGACGACCTTCCGCCACTCGTAGCTTCCCAAAAGCACGTCAGAGAGTCCGGGCACGTAGTCCATGCCGAACATCCGGGAGATCATCGGCTTGCGCAGGTCGCCTTCGATGAGCAGGACACGGTTCCCCCCCTGCGCCATGGTGATGGCGAGGTTGACGATGGATGTCGTCTTGCCCTCCTCGGGCGAGGAGCTTGTCAGGACGATCGTCTTGATGTCCTTGTCGAGACAGGCGAAGGCCAGATTCGTCCGGATGGCGCGGTAGCTCTCCGCGAGGCGCGACTTGGGCGCGAAGTGCGAGACGAGACGTGCTCCACGTTCGGCAACCTCCGTGTCCACGTCATCCGCATATTTTTCCCGGAGCGTCTCCTTGATCTCCTGCTGGCTCACGTGGGGGATGAGGCCCAGGACGTGGGCGCCCAGAAGGCTCTCGATCTCTTCGATGGCCCCCAGCGAGGTGTCGAACATCTCGACGAGGAAGGCCAGGGCGATGCCGAGAATCAGGCCGATCAGGAATCCCGCGAAGGCTTTCTCCTTGATCTTGGGGGCATTCGACGGGACCCGCGACTCCAGGGCGGGCCGGATGACTTGGACGGTCTCCACCCGCTCGGCGTTCGTGATCTGGGCCTCCTGGTGCTTGCGCTCCAGCATGTTGAACAGTTCCTGGTTCAACTGGATCTGCCGCTCGAGCCGCGAGAGCTCCAGTCGCTTCTCCGGGAACATCTTGACCTGGGTGCTCGTCTCGTCGATCTTCCCCTTGAGGTCTCGGATGTCCTCGCGCAGTCCCGCTTCATAGGCGGACATCTGCCCCTTCATGGTGACGAGGATCTCTTCGATCTGCTTGCGGATCTCGGCCACCTGGGGGTAGAGCTCCGTGTAGGTCTTCAGGAGGGTGTCGCGCTCGAGCATGAGCTGGACGAGCTTGTCGTTGAAGGACTTGTACGCTGCGGGGGCGTCTTCAAAATAGAAGCTTGTCTTGGAGCCGAGGAGCGTCGACCCGGCGCGGTCGAGCAGGCGCCGGGTGTCGGCCGCCTTCTGCGCGTTGGCCACGGCCTTGTCGTGGGCTGCCTGCAAGGACTGCAGCTTCGTGACCATGGCATTGCTCTCGGCGTCGATGGAGACGAGTTGGTTCTGCTCCCGGTAGGCCTTGGCTGCCTCCTCGGAGGCTTTGAGCTTTTCCCGGGCCTGGTTGAGCTGTGTCTCGATGAAGCTCTTCTGGCTCACGGCGCGCCGGTTGCTGTCGTTGATGCGCTCCTCCCGGTAGACCTCGGCCAGCGTATTGGCCAACCGCATCGCCAGGCGGGAGTCCTGGGATTGCACGTGGATGTTGAGGACCCCGATCTGCTGCTCGAAGTCCGACTCCACCATGCTGCGGAGGCTCAGAACCGTGGCCAGGTATTCCTTGTTGGCCCGCACCTCCTCGGAGGTCAGGTTGGCGGGAATCATGCCGAGTTTTTTCGCAGCCTTTTCGACGATCCCGTGGCTCCGTGCCACGGCGGCCTGCGCCGTCAGCATGTCCGCGTTGTTCCACGGCATCGATTCCTGGTAGATGCCCCCGCCCGAAAGCATGACCCGCTCGAGCCTCACGCTTGCCGTGGACTTGTACAGCGGCACAGGCTTGTTCAGCAGGGCAAAGAGCGTGCTGAAGGTGCCCGTCAGCAGGAGCGTGACGAGGATGATCCAGCGCCGCTTCTTGATGATCCGCCAGTATTCGCGCAGGTTGAGATCGTATTGGGCCATATCAGTATTTCAGGAATCGCAGGTTCTGGTTGTCCCCGTACGCGTCGCGGTACGATGCGGGCTTCAGCAGGTAATCGAGAAGCGGCAGGGTGTTCGTGATCCACTCGTTGACGTCGCCGATGAGGATCCGCGGCACCCAGACGATGTCGCCGTTTCTGAGCGCCACGTTCTGGGCGATGTCGCCCCTCTTCGTGATGTCGTCGTAGCTGGCCGACAGGATCTGGGGATCGCCCTTCCGTTCCTGGTATTCGCGGATGATCTTGATGTCCGACTTCACGGCCAGCCGTGTCGGCCCGCCGGCCAGGGACAGAGAGGCCAGGAGGTCGCTGGCGTCCTTCAGCCGGTAGATGCCCTGCGCGTTCACTTCCCCGAGCACGTAGACCCGTTCGCCGAAGACGGGAAGCTCGGGCACGGTCACCATGTCCCCCGCGTCGAGGATCACGTTCTGGCCGACGTCGCCCTTGAACATGACGTCGTAGAGGTTGAGCGTGTAGCGCCTGCCCCTGCGCAGCAGCTCTACGTTGCGCAGGTCCGCGTTGCCCCCCTCGTCCCCCACGACGACCTGCGTCTGGCCGGTTCCCGTATAGGCGCCGCCTCGGCCCGTGACGGGGCCGCCCGCCGAGACGATGAGGTCCAGCACGGTCGTCTTCCCCTTCAGGGGATATTTCCCCGGCCCGGAGGGCCCGGGGGAGATCTTGTTGATCTGGCCAAAGAGCAGGACCGTTTTGCTCCGGTATTCCTTGACGACGACCTCGAGCCTCGGGGCCCGGATGTACTGCTTGAGGCCCTCCATGAGTGCCTCGTGAAGCTCGCCGACCGTGCGGCCGCTCACGGGCACGTCGTCCATGAAAGCGTAGGAGATCTTGCCGTCGGCGCGAACCTCCGCGAGGTGCTCCGTGCTCTTGGCCCCCTCCCAGTAGGTGATCTTCAGCACGTCGCCGGGGCCGATCAGGTATTCCGGTGTCCCCCGCCGCTCCGTGAAGGCGAGGTTGCCCGTGACGGAGGCCATGGCCGCGATGTCCTTTTCCTGCTGAAGGCGGGCTTTCTCGGCCGCGGCCACATCCTCGGCCGTCGGCTTGAGCGTCTTGACGGGCACACCCCTGGCCTCGAAGACATGCGGGACGTAGCTGCTGCACCCGGAAAGGCAGACTGCGACCGCACCGAGCAATGTTGCAAGGATTGCATTCGCCAATCGACTGGACATTACGACTCTCCTGCGCAGGATGAACGGAATCATGACATGCCAACATCATGCCAAATAACGGGAAATGTTTCCGTGTACGGTTCTTGCATTACTTGGGCTGGACCCCCTGTGTCCGGGAGCCGAGCCGCTCGTCTCGGCCGATGGCGCAACGGAGGCCCCACTACACAGGAAAGAGGCGGACGTCCCATGGTACGATACGTCGACCTGATCACAGATGCCGTGCAGAGCGGCAGAAAAGACGACGCGGCCCAGTCGCCCGCGTCGGCGATCCCCGAATCCTTTTTTTCCCGGGCCGCGCAGGCGCCCGCCGTGAAGGAGCCCGATTCCGACAGGGACGTCTACCTCGCCCTGTGGAAGCAGATGCAGTCCATCAAGGCTGGCATCCGGGAAAAGACGGGGTTCGACATCCTGCCCCTGAAGGAGCAGGTCCGAGCGATTGCGGGCAGCCCCGACCTGCTCGACCGCCTCTACCACTACACGACCCGGTTCGGAAACGAGGAGGACTACACCGCCTCCCATTCGATCAACACGATGATCTACGCCCTGAAGATCGCCCTGCGGCTGGAGTACGCCCCGGAGGATCTCGAGGCGCTGGGGCTGGCCGCCCTCCTGCACGATGTGGGCATGTTCGCCGTCCCCGACTCGATCCTCCTCAAGCCCGAGCCCCTTTCCCCCGGGGAAGCGGAGGCTGTCCGCAGGCACCCCGAGGCCGGCCGCGACACGCTCGCCCCCTGGAGCGGCGAGATGCCCTGGCTCGCCCAGACGGCCTTCGAGCATCACGAGCTCGAGGACGGAAGCGGGTATCCCCGTGGGATTCGGGGCGAGCAGATCTCCGAGTTTGCGAAGATCGTCGGCCTGGCGAGCACCTACGAGGCCATGACACACGACAGGCCCCATCGGCGATGCGTGTCGGTCCGGGAGCTGATCGACACGAAAAACCGATCCTTCTCCCCGCGCGTGATGCGGGCGTTCCTGGAGCAGATCTCCCTCTATCCCCTCGGGAGTCTCGTCCGGCTCAATAACCGGACCCTCGGCAGGGTCGTCCGGACCCATGCCGGGCAGCCGCTCCGGCCGGTTGTGCAGATCATGGAAGACGCAGACGGCAACCGGGTCGCGGAAGACAGGACCGTCAACCTGCTGGGCAACCCGATCCTGTGGGTGACGGGGGCCGTCTCGGAGGAGGAGCTGGCGCGCCTCACGAAAGAATAGACGTCGGAAAGGCCAGGGGATTCGGAACGTTGGAGAAACGGGCGGAATGCGGCGCGCCGCGAGCCCGTCCAGGCCTCTCAGCCTCCCGGCTTCGCGGCTTCCTGCGCCGGTTCTGAGTCCGTGGGATCATCGCCCGGCATGGCCGTGTCCTCGATGGCGGTCCGGGCGACCGCCGCGTCGATTCGTTCGGCCTGCATCCCGAACCCGATCAGCAGGCACATGTCGCAGAGGTTGTTCACCCTGCGGTGCACGCCCCGGGTCTGGCGGTGAATCTCCTCGAGGGCATCGCGCGTGAAGATCTCGCGCTTCGCCCCGGCCCGGCCGAGCCGGAAATGGACGTACTGTATCATCTCGTCGATCCCGAGCGGCCCCAGGTGGTAGCGGATGGCGATCCGCGAGTCGAGCTGTTCGATGCGCCTGACGATGCCCCGCAGCTCCGGCTGGCCGATGAGCAGCAGGTTCAGCAGGAACCGGTCGTTGAACTGGTAGTTCAGCAGCAGGCGCACCTCCTCGAAGTTCGTCGGCGAGAGCAGCTGCGCCTCGTCGATCACGAGGACCGTCGACCGGCCATCCTTGAAGTCCTTCATCATCATCTCGCCCAGCGTGTTCAGCAGCTCGTGCTTGGAGTGCGAGGCCGGGTCGAGGCCGAACTGGTAGAGGATCTCCCGGATGAACTCGATGGGCTCGAGCATGGGGTTCGTAATGAGCCCCACGTGGTGCTCCTTCTGCCCGAGGCTCCGGATGAAGGCGCGCGACAGGGTCGTCTTGCCGCAGCCCACGTCTCCCGTGAGCAGGGCGGCCCCCTTGCGGCGCTGGACGGCGTAGGCGAGCCGAGTCATCCCCTCGCGGTAGTCGCCCGAGTTGTAGATAAATTTCAGATCCGGAACGATCTCGTAGGGGAAGACGTCCAGGCCCCAGTACTCTAGATACATCGAAGCAACCCTTCCAGCGAGAAGTAGATCTCCGCAAAACAGGTCCGGTAGTGATAGGGCGTCTTCCCGTAGGGGTCCCGGATGTCCGGATCGGCCCCGCCGCCGCCCTGTGCGGAAAAGGATTTCAGGAGTCGGACCTTGCCCGCCGATCCGGGGTGCCGCCTGAGCACCTCGTCCCGCTGGGCCTCCTCCATGACGAGGACCCAGTCGGCCCGTTCGACCATGTCGGCCGTCAGGGCGCGCGACCGGTGACGGCCGGCCTCCATGCCTTTTTCCCGGAGAGCCGCGGCGGCCTGCGGATCGGCTTCCGCGCCCCCGAGATCGAGCAGCCCGGCCGATGCCGCCTCAGGGCCGGACAGCCCCGCCTGCCTCGCGAGCTTGCGAAACGCCTGCTCGGCCATGAAGCTCCGGCACAGGTTTCCCGAGCAGACAAAGAGGATCATCTTCGGCGCCGGCTTCGTCATCACGGACTCCGTTTCCCGCCCCGAGGTCGAGGCATCGCAGACACAGGGTGCAAAACCCATGCCCTGCCGCGACAGCCATGGGAAGGCCTTGCCGCCGGGCGGGCGCCTCCGGCCGCGGATCGATTGGCACATTTCCTGTATTAAAGAGCGTGGCCTCCATGACGATATGGAAACAAGAAAAACCGAGAAGGAACGGATTCCCGCGATGGACACGGCAAAGATGATGGAGAGGCTCGACATCTCCTCCATAACGGCCCTCTCCGAGAAGCTCAACCAGCGCAAGAAACTGCTCGACATCACCAACCAGATCCACGCCGCGCAGAACATCAAGGACATCCTCGTCGAGCACAAGGAAGGGATCCTCGCGCTCTTCAATGCCCTGCTGATCACGATCTACGTGGCGGACAAGCCGCGGAGCGAGCTCTACTCCCTCTACCTGGCAGGCTCCCAGCTCAAGGAGATCCGCCTGCCCATCAACAACCGCAGCATCGCCGGATTCGTGGCCAACACGGGCCGGGGCGTCAGCATCGCGGATGTCTACGACAAGGAGGAGCTCAAGAAGATCGACAAGGCCCTCTTCTTCGATGAGGCCTGGGACAGGCAGTCGGGCTACCGAACCGCCCAGGTGCTCGCCCTGCCCGTCATGCACGAAAACACCCTTATGGGGGTCATCCAGATCGTCAACCGCAAGGGCGGCGGCCGGTTCACCGACGACGAGCGGGCCCTCCTGGAGGAGATCGCCGAGGTCCTCGGCATCGCCCTGTACAACCAGCATCGTGTCTCGTCGCGGCGCAAGACCCGATTCGACTACCTCGTCAACCACAACCTCATGAAGGACGCCGACCTCGAGACGGCCTTCACGGAGGCGCGCCGCAGCAACGAACCCATCGAGGAGATCCTCATGAAGCGGTTCCGGATCTCCCGCGATGACATCGGCCGCTCCCTCGAGGACTTTTACCGCTGCCGGTTCATCCACTACAACGCAAAGCACTCCATCCCCGAGGACCTTCTCAAGAGCCTCAAGCGCGAGTACCTCCGCCGCGAGCTCTGGGTGCCCCTGGAAAAAGGGGCCGACGGGAAGATCCGCGTCGTCGTCGACGACCCCAACAACATCCTGAAGAAGGACATGATCGAGAACCTCCTGAGGACGAAGTCCGTCGAGTACTGCGTCTCGCTCAAGGAGGACATCATCAAGTTCATCAACCACTTCTATCAGACGCCGGAGGGGGAAAAGTCCTTCAGCGACCTGCTGGGCGGCGAGGGCCAGCTGGTCGAGGACCAGGACGAGTTCGAGGAGAACGGCGTCTCTGAGTCCGACAGCGTGATCATGCAGCTGGTCAACCGCATCATCAACGACGGGGTCGCCCAGCGTGCCTCGGACATCCACATCGAGCCCAACCTCGGCCGCAAGAATGTGGAGATCCGATACCGTGTCGACGGCGGCTGCTCGCTCTACCAGACCGTTCCCTACAGCTACCGGGCGGCCATCGTCTCGCGCATCAAGATCATGTCCAACCTCGATATCACGGAACGGCGTCTCCCCCAGGACGGCAAGATCAAGTTCCGGCGCGGCAACGGCGAGGAGATGGAGCTCCGCGTGGCCACGCTGCCCACGGCGGGCAACCTCGAGGACGTGGTGCTCCGAATCCTCCAGAAAGGGGAGATGATGCACCTCGAGGAGATGGCCCTGTCACCCTGGAATTACCAGAACCTCGTCAAGCTGCTCGAGAAGCCCTACGGGATCATCCTGTGCGTGGGCCCCACGGGATCGGGCAAGACGACGACTCTGCACGCCGGCATCGCCCGCATCAACACGCCGGAACGCAAGATCTGGACGATCGAGGACCCCGTCGAAATCACCCAGTACGGGATCCGGCAGGTCCAGGTGAACCCCAAGATCGGCCTCGATTTCGCCCGCGCGTTGAGGGCCTTCCTGCGCGCCGATCCCGATGTGATCATGGTCGGCGAGATGCGCGACTTCGAGACGGCCAAGATCGGCATCGAGGCCTCGCTCACGGGGCACCTCGTGTTCACGACGCTGCACACCAACAGCGCTCCCGAGACGATCATCCGCCTGCTCGACATGGGCGTCGACCCGCTGAACTTCGCCGACTCGCTTCTGGGGATCCTGGCCCAGCGGCTCGCGCGAACGCTCTGCCGCCACTGCAAGCAGGCCTACACGCCCGACAGGGAAGAGTACGACTACCTGGCCTTCACCTACGGCGAGGAGCAGTTCGCCAGGCTCAACGTCCCCTACTCGAAGGACCTCAAGTTTTACCAGCCCCGCGGCTGCAATGAATGCAACCAGACGGGATACCGCGGGCGCGTGGGCATCCACGAGCTCCTCGTGGCCAGCGACAACATCAAGCGCCTCATCGCGAAAAAGGCAACCGTCGAGGACCTGCGCAATGCCGCGATCAACGACGGGATGTCGACGCTGCTGCAGGACGGCATCAAGAAGGTCATCGAGGGCATCACGGACTTCGAGCAGGTCCGCAGGGTGTGTATCAAATAGGACAGGCGAAAGGCCAGGGGTCGACCCGGGGTAAAAAAAGCGACGGTGACCGCACCGTCGCTTTTTCTTGTGAGCCCCGGACCCCGTTTGGAAACGCGGTTATCGACGAAAGAAACCGTGCCGATCCGTCATTGCGAGCCACGGACCCCGGTTGGGAACGGGGTTATCGATAGAATAAACAGAGCCGATCCGTCATTGCGAGGAGGCCGTCAGGCCGACGCGGCAATCCACTAAAATGACTGAGATTGCTTCGCTTTGCTCGCAATGACCCTCAAAGTTGTTCATTAGGAGGAAGGCGTAAGCCCGACGCGGCAATCCCGTGAACCGGTTGAGATTGCCTCGCTGCGCCCGCAATGACCCCGACGGGCTGTTTCCTGGGAGGCTTCTCTCTTTCGTTTCCCCTTCCCCTTTGGCCTTTTGCCCTGCGCCTATTTTTTTGTCAGCCTCTCCCTCCATTCCGCGATCCGGTTCATCGCCTCGATCGGCGTGAGCGTGTCGACCTCCGTCGAGGCGATCTCCTCGAGGACGAGGCTCTCGTCGTCGGCGAAAAGGCTGAGTTGACCTGCCTGCGGCCGCTTCTCCCCTTTGCGGCGGCGCGCGAGCCTCGGCATCCCGACCTCGTCGAGCTCGCCCTTCTCGAGATTCCCGAGCACCTCCTTGGCCCGCGCCACGACTTCGTCGGGCACGCCGGCCAGCCGCGCCACCTGGATGCCGTAGCTTCGGTTCGTCGCCCCCTTCATGATCTTGCGCAGGAAGATGATCCGCTCGCCCCACTCCTTGACGGCGATGTAGTAGTTGGCCACCCCCTCCCGCGTGAGCGCCAGGTCCGTGAGCGGGTGGTAGTGCGTAGCAAACAGGGTGCGCGCCCCGAGGTGCGGCGCGTCATGAATGTGCTCGGCAACGGCCCAGGCGATGCTCAGCCCGTCGAAGGTGCTCGTCCCCCGCCCGACCTCATCGAGCAGGATGAGGCTGCGTGGGGTCGCATTGCGCAGGATGTGGGCCACCTCCGTCATTTCGACCATGAAGGTGCTCTGCCCCCTGGCCAGGATGTCGGCGGCGCCCACGCGCGTGAAGATCCGGTCCACGAGCCCGATCCGGGCCGCTACGGCCGGCACGAAGCTTCCCATCTGGGCCAGGATGACGATGTGGGCGACCTGGCGGATGAAGGTGGACTTGCCCGCCATGTTGGGTCCCGTGATCACGAGCAGGCGGTTGGCCCCGCGGTCCATGAGCGTGTCGTTGGGCACGAAGCCCTCGGACAGGGGCATGCGTTCCACCACGGGGTGGCGACCGTCACGGATCTCGATGGTGTCGCCGTCGTCGACGACGGGGCAGACGTAATTGCATTTTTCGGCCACCTCGGCCAGCGAGGCCAGGGCGTCGAGATCGGCCAGCGCCGCGGCGCTTTTCTGGATACGCCGGATTTCCGCCGCCGTGCGCCCGCGGATCTCCGTGAAGAGATCGTACTCCCTCTCGCGGCGCTTTTCCTCGGCGTGGAGAACCGTCTGCTCGTACTCCTTGAGCTCCCCGTTGATGTAGCGCTCGGCGTTGACGAGGGTCTGCTTCCGGATGTAATCGGCGGGAACGGAGGCCGCCTGGGACCGGGTCACCTCGATGTAGTAGCCGAAGACATTGTTGAAGCCCACGCGGAGGTTGGCGATGCCCGTGCGCCGCCGCTCCTTCTCCTCGAGGGCGGCGATCCACGACTTCCCGTCGCGCGAGGTGGAGACGATCCGGTCGAGCTCGGCATCCCAGCCCTCCCGGATGATTCCCCCCTCGCGAAGCGCCGGGGGCGGGTCGTCGACGATGGCCCGCTCGAGCATCTCGAGGGTCTCGGGCATCTCGTCGATCCCCTCGCGGATCGCGACGAGCGCCGGGGCCCGGAACGTGGCCAGGATCTCCCTAACCCCCGGGAGCGCGCGCAGCGAGGCCCGCAGGGCCGCAAGGTCCCGGCCGTTTGCCGCCCCGAGGGAAATCCGCGCCCCGAGGCGCTCCATGTCGTAGAGCCCCGACAGGGCCCTGCGCAGGTCCTGTCGAGCGAGGTGTCCCTCGCGGATCTCGCCGACAGCGGCAAGGCGCTCCCGGATCCGGTGCGGGTCGAGCAGGGGGTAGGCAAGCCACCATCGGAGCCTCCGGCCCCCCATGGCCGTCATCGTTTCGTCGAGAACGTGAAAGAGGGTCCCCTCCTTCGCACCGCCCTGGGTCGTGGCGAAGAGCTCCAGGTTGCGCTTCGCCGTCTCGTCGAGGACAAGAAAACTCTCCGAGCGGTAGGCGGTAATCTCGTTGATGTGCCCGAGATGCTCCTTCTGGGTCTCCCGGACATAGCGCATCACCGCCCCCGCGGCGGCGATCATGGCGGGACGGCGTTCCGGATCGAGCCGGGCAAGGGAGTCGGCGACGACGTGCTCTCCCAGGATCGCGAGGGCGGCCCCGTGATCGAACCAGTCCCGCGGAAAGCGGTTGATCACGCAGCCCTCCAGCTCGCGTGCAAGGACCGCCTCGAGCAGGGGATCCCGGAAGCCCTCCTCCAGGACGATCTCGCGGAACCCGTGGCGGATCACCTCGTCGAGAAAGAAGGAGCGGTCCACAATCTCCGTGACCCGGAACTCGCCTGTCGAGACGTCCAGGAAGGCGAGCCCGAAGGCCTCGCCGCGCAGGGCGATCCCGGCGAGGAAGTTGTTCTGCTTGGCCTCCAGGTTGTCGGGGTCGAGAACGAGCCCGGGAGTGACGACGCGGACCACCTCGCGCTTCACGACGCCCCTGGCGAAGCGCGGGTCCTCCATCTGCTCGCAGACGGCCACCTTGTAGCCCTTCGAGATGAGCCTGGCGATGTAGGTCGACGCGGCGTGCCAGGGAAAGCCGCAGAGCGGGACGCTGTCCTCCTTCCCCTTGTCACGGGAGGTGAGGGTGATCTCGAGCAGCCTGGACGCCAGCACGGCGTCCTCGAAGAACATCTCGTAGAAATCGCCCATGCGGAAAAAAAGGATGCAGTCGGGGTACCGGGACTTGATCTCCAGGTACTGCCGCATGGCGGGCGTGAGCGAGCTCATTCCCAGCGGTCCCCCTTCTTCTCGAGGTCGATGGCCCCCGAGCCCCCGCGCCCCGGCATGGCCGGGTTGCCGCGCTTCCCCGCCGCTGCCCGATCGGACACGAGGGCGCTCA
>JAAYEC010000062.1 GCA_012728915.1 Deltaproteobacteria bacterium
CAACGTGCGCATCGACGTTCACGGTATACAGGCCGCCCTGCAATTGCATGGGAGGGATCAGAGAGGAATACTTCCGGATGAGTTCCTCTCTTTTTTGAACAAGCCGGACATCCGGCAATTCAGACAGATTGACGATCAATTCGGTTGCATCCTTTTCGAGGGAATTGATGAAGGCTTCGTCGAACGACAGCCGGTTCTTCTCCCTGCACTCGTCGAAGAGGTGCGTTCCGGGATAAGGGACAGGGAAGAACGGAACATTGAATATGCGGTTCCGGACAAAGAATTGTTCTGTTTCCTGTATTGTTTGTTCCGTTTCACCCGGTAATCCGAGAATGAACGTGCCCGTCACGATCATGCCGGCGTCGCGGGCCAATCGGATCGACCGTTCCACATCCTCGACCCGCTGCCTCTTGCCCATGCCATCGAGCATTTTCTGGCTGCCGGACTCAATGCCGTATCCGATCCATCGACAGCCCGCCTCGTACATGAGTTGCAGCAGTTCCCTGTCGACGAGATTGGCTCGACCGGTGCAACGCCACGAAAGCCGGAATCGTTCCTCGATGATCCTTCTGCACAACTCGGTTACGTAATCTCGATCGGCATTGAATATCTCGTCGAGAAAGTCTATATGGCCGATCCCGTAACGGTCGACGACCTCACGCATTTCCCGGACCACGTTTTCCACGCTGCGATGTCTGAGCCGTCTTCCAAAATTGCGGTAGCAAAACGAGCAGCTGTATGGACAGCCACGCCCTGTGATCATGGTGATGCTCCGGACACTAACGGGAACCAGATACGATGTGGCCGTGTACTTGTCCATGTCGAGAAGTTCCCAAGCGGGAAAGGGAACCGCATCGAGAACCATGAGTTCTTCCTGTCCGGTACGCAGAATGCTCCCGCCCCTTTTCACCAGGGCATTTGGAATGGTAGCGAGGTCCTCGTGGCGGCGCAGCGCATCGACGAGCGACTGGGCGGTCTTCTCTCCATTGCCGATGCAGACAAGATCCACCTCCGATTTCTGAAGGAGCAATTCACCGGCGGTACAAATTGATCCGCCCGCGACGATCATCGACGAGGGACTTGCTTTTCTTATTTCCCGTGAAAGCCACTGGATGTAACTATAGGCGGTTACCATGCCACCGATGCCGTAAAGGTCGAATCTTCCGCTGTTGCGAAGGAGCCAGTTCGAAACATAAGATCTGTCGTATTCGTTAAGGCGAATGTCCAGAATTTCGACGTCGCAATGGTTCTGCCTTAGAACGGCTGCGATGTACGCCAACCCCATGGGGTACGCTCCCGCCGCCGGCAGGGAGGTGTTCAGTGGAGGATTGATCAGCAAAACTCGCATCCGATGTATGTCCTTTCATCGTGAATGATTATCCGGTAACCCGGAAGAGAATTCCCAAAAGGGAGGAGGCGGAGCAAACGCGCCTTTACTCGATTTCGCCGAGGTACCATATGGCCAGGATCGCCTTCAGGGATCATTTCTGTCTTTTTGTGAGACCCCTTTATTTCGCTATTATCACGGGATCCTCGGCCGTTTGACAGCATACAAAGATTCTCGTCAAGAGTGAGTCTGTTGCGGATTGCCGATGCGCCAGTACTGAGGGCATGAAAGGATCCTTTTGTCGCCGTGGAACAAAAATGCACGTTGCATGCCAATATCAGGCGATATCACAGGGTCTCCGGGTAAGTAAAATGGCGGAATGTAAACGGGACAGCGACTTCCGAAACCGTTCGAATTCGCCTTGTAGCGCCGCGTGAATGATGTGCCGACGCCGTGAGCTCAGAAATGTCGGCGGGGAAATGCCGGTGGATCGAAGAAATGCTGCTTAGTGCTCAAGCGTAGGAAAGGGGAAGTAGGCAAGAATCGGGGCATCCTCCCTCAGCCCGCCTGCAGGTGGTTCAGCAGGGTCCGGGCCTCGGCGAAGGCGGGGTTGATCTGCAGGGCCTTGCGGATGGACTCGACGGCGGGTTGCTTCTCTTTCTTTGCGGCGTAGGCGCGGGCTAGGTTGTAGAGGATGCCCTCGTCGTCGGGGGCGACGGAGAGGGCCTTCTTCAATTCCTCAACGGCCTTGCCGTAGCTGCCCTCCCGGCGGGCCTGGATCCCGCGGGCGTTGTAGGTCTGGAGGATGAAGCAGAGGAGGTCCTCGTTGTTGCCGATCAGGGCGCGGGCCTTCTCGTGTTCCCCCTTGTCGATGATGCGCATGATCATGAGGGCGCGGTTTTCCGGGCTCTCGTTTCCGCCGGCCAGGTTCGCGGCGATCTCCTCTTCCGAGACATTCACCAGTTGCCGGATGAAGGCCAGCGAGGTCTCGTTGTCGTTGTCCTGGAACGTGACGGGGCCGAAGGCGTTGCGGAACGCGGCGCTCGACATGAGCTGCCGCTGGAACTCGTTGATGCCCTCCTGCAGGTCCTTTTCGTCCTGGGGCAGCATCCGGGTGACGAGCATCTTCTCCAGGACGTCCTTGAAGCCGCTGAGGCAGGCATAGACCTTGCCCTGGTGGATGAACTTCCTGCAGCTCCCCAGGGTCCTGGAGATCTCGGAGGCCCGCTCTCTGACGATGGCTTCGTCCATGTCAACCCGCGAAGAAGGACGTTGAGAAGTGAGGAACCTCTGAAGCCAGGGAAGGGCATTCGAATCGAAAGCCGCAGACGGAAGAGTTGTCTTGTCCCGGCTTCACGGTTTCCAAACTTCCCGGGTTCAATCGTTTCGCCTGGTCGGTCCAGGAGCCTTGCCGTGGCACAGAATGTGCTAATCCTGAATCGGCAGAAACAGGACAGAACTTGAACGGGGGAGGGATAAGACCGAACATGGACGAGGCGGAGGGCGGCAGAAAAGCGCTGGATTTCGACGAGAAGAACTTTCTCTTCGAATGGCTCGTGGAGAACAACAAGAGCCTGACCCGGAAGAACAAGGAACTGCTGGTCGAGAACCTGAAGTTCCGCGCCCGGGTGGAGGAGCTGGAGAAGATCAGCTTCATCGACCCCACGACGGGCCTCTACAACCGCTGGTACCTGCAGCCCCGTCTCGTCGAGGAGTTCTCCAGGGCCCGGCGTGGCGGGTGTTCGCTGTCCTGCCTCTTCATCGACATCGACGACTTCAAGGCCGTCAACGACCGCTACGGTCACTTCGTCGGCGACAAGGTCCTGAGGGACACGGCCGCGCTGCTCCGGGGCCACTGCCGCAGGGAGGACGTGCTGATCCGCTTCGGCGGCGACGAGTTCGTCATGCTCCTCAGCTCATCGGGCCAGCGGGCGGCCAGGGCAGCCGCCGAGCGCATCCGGGGGCGCATCCGGTCCCACGCGCTCAGCGCCGAGGACCCGCAGCTGACGCTCTCGGTCTCCATTGGGGTGAGCACCCTCAGGAAAGATCACATCGCCACGTCCAGGGACCCCTGGGAGCTTGTGTGGACGGCCGACGGGGCCATGCACCTGGCGAGGCAGAAGGGAGCCGGACAGGTCCACTGGCTCGACTGCCACGGTTACCGGGAAAAGGCCGAATGCGGCGAGCGGGCGGCCTCGTGAGGGGCGGTTTTCGACAACAAGTGGTAATCACTGATCTATTATCCGTGTGATGCCGCGATGGCTGTTTACCTGGCACAGTCCGTGCGGCTTTCCCGTCTGTTCTCGCCTCCGCATTGGCGTTCCCATTTCTTTGGTCTTTTTTTCTCCATTAAAGTTTCCGCATGTTGTGACGATAAAAAAGGTGCAGAAGTTGCACAGGATTTATATGTTGCTATAAGATAGCAGGCAAGCCCGAATCGAGAGGTAGCTCATGGCGAAGATGTTTTTTTCCACGTCCGAAGTGGCGGATCTCTTCAACGTCAACCGGGTGACCATCTACCGGTGGGTCAAGGAGGGGATGGTCAAGGGATACAAGGTGGGGAAGCATCTGAAGATCCCGCTTGCGGAGGTGGAACGGATGAAGCGGGAGTTCGGCTTCGGTGACGTGCCCCTGGAGAAACTGCAGGGGGGCCAGGCCGGGGCGACCGATGCGGGCAGGGCGCCG
This sequence comes from Deltaproteobacteria bacterium, assembly GCA_012728915.1. GTDB lineage: Bacteria > Desulfobacterota > Syntrophia > Syntrophales > UBA2192 > UBA2192. Next base: position 4,013 of record JAAYEC010000062.1, read on the forward strand.
TTGCGGGGCCCCTCGTCCAAGAAAATCGTCATGGCCATCGACGACGACGAGAACATCCTCAGCTTCATGCAGAGCGCCTTCGAGGGCCTCGGTCTCAACCGTCACTGCAGTCTGAAGACCTATTCCAACGGCCTCGAGGCCGTCCTGCAGATCGGCGAGGAGAAGCCGGATCTGATCCTGCTCGACATCGTCATGCCCAACCTGAACGGCCTCGAGCTTGCGGAGAAGATCCGGAAGATGCACCGGGACATCAAGATCATCATCCTGACAGGGTACCCGGAATACCTCACGGAGGACGAGCGCGGCAAGTTCCTCGACTATATGACGAAGCCTATCGATCTGCGAAAGCTCCACGAGACGATCCTGAAGGCCCTCGACATCCCCGGCGACAGGGCCGACGGGGTCCAGGCGCGCTCCTAGCGCCGGACGGAGGGAAGCGTGGCATGCACCGCGCGGGCGGGCAGGGGCTTTTTCCGGAACGGGTTTCGATCGGGTTGACGATCCAGGATACACAGGGAGGCACGCAAGACATGCAGACGGAAATGGTCGAAAGGCAGGAAAATCCAATGGCCGGAATCCCGGCGAAGGAAGGGAAATATCTGACCTTCTCGCTGGCGGGCGAGGAGTACGGGATCGGGATCCTCAAGGTGAAGGAGATCATCGGGATGATGAACATCACCCCGGTTCCCCAGACCCCGGCCTTCGTCAAGGGGGTCATCAACCTTCGGGGGAAAGTCATCCCCGTCGTGGACCTGCGGCTCCGGTTCGCCCTGGAGGCGGCGGCCTACACGGAGCGCACCTGCATCATCGTCGTGGAGGTGGCCGGGGCGAACGGTTCCATCATGATGGGGATCGTCGTGGATGCCGTCTCGGAGGTACTCAACATCCGCGGGGCCGACATCGAGAACACACCCGCCTTCGGGGTCCGTCTCGACACGGACTTCATCCTCGGGATGGCCAAGGCGGCGGGCGGCATCAAGATCCTGCTCGACATCGACAAGGTGCTCAGCAGCGCGGACCTCGTCGCCGTCCGGCACATGGCCTGAAAAGCTCCATAATCAGGAAGAAGGAGAAGAAGAGCTCATGGGAAAGCTGTCCCTGTCGGCGAAGATCGTAGGAATCGTCGCCGCCGCCGTTGTCGTCGTGGGCGCAACGCTCACGGTCTGTACCTGGTACTTCCTGAATAGCAGTTACAACGAGGAGAGCCGTACGGAGATTGCCCGCACGGCGGGGCTCGTACAATCCCGCGTCATCGCCGAAGAACAGAGGCTCGCGACGGCCGCCCAGATGACGGCGGCGCGCAAGGAGCTGGCCGAGGCGATCTCGCGCGGGGACACGGCCTTTGTGCAGAGCCTGGGCAGGGAGGTCATCCGGGACAGCCGGATCAGCCTCATCACCATCGTCGACAAGGAGGGCAAGGTCGTGGGCCGGGGCCACTCCGAAAAAGCCGGCGACAGCATCCTCTCGCAGTCCAACGTGCGGAAGGCCCTCGCCGGGGAGGTCTCCACCGGGATCGAGGAGGGGACGCTGGTGAAGTTCTCCATGCGTGCCGGGGCCCCCGTCAGGCTCGACGGCCAGATCGTCGGCTCCGTCACGACGGGAACGGACATCACCTCGGCGGACCATGCCTTCGTCGAGGGCATCAAGAAGGAATTCGGCACGGAGTGCACCATCTTCCAGGGCGATACGCGCGTGACCACCACGATCATGAAGGATGGCCAGCGTGCCCTGGGAACGAAGATGGACAACCCGAGGGTGCTCGATACGGTTCTCGCCAAAGGCCGGCAGTTTCTCGACGTCAACCAAATCCTGGGCAAGGATTACGACACGGCCTACTGGCCCGTGAGGGATCACACGGGCAAGGTGGCCGGCATGTTCTTCATCGGCAAGGACCGCGCCTCCCTCTACGGCACGCTGAGAAACGCCATGCTCGTCATCCTGGCCGTCGTTACCATGGTCGGGCTCGTCATGGTGGGCGCCGGTGTCTTCATCGCCCGCTCGATCACGCGGCCTGTGCGGCAGGTCATCCAGGGCCTTACGGACTCCTCGGAGCGGTTTGTCTCCGTCTCCAGCCAGGTTTCCTCGGCGAGCCAGTCGCTGGCCGAGGGCGCCTCCGAGCAGGCCGCCTCCATCGAGGAGACCTCCTCGTCGCTCGAGGAGATGTCGTCGATGACCCGTCAGAACGCCGACAACGCCTCCACGGCCGACGGGCTCATGAAGGAGGCCAAGGGCATGGTCGAGCGGGCCAACGGCTCCATGACGGAGCTCACCCAGTCCATGGAGGACATCTCGAAGGCCAGCGACGAGACCTCGAAGATCATCAAGACGATCGACGAGATCGCCTTCCAGACCAACCTGCTGGCGCTCAACGCGGCGGTGGAGGCCGCCCGTGCCGGCGAGGCGGGGGCGGGCTTTGCCGTGGTGGCCAACGAGGTGCGCAACCTGGCCATGCGGGCCGCCGAGGCGGCCAAGAACACCTCGGCCCTGATCGAGGGAACGGTGAAGAAGGTCAGGGAGGGCTCGGAGCTGGTGGAGCGGACCAACACGGCCTTCGCCGAGGTCTCGAAGAGCGCTGCCAAGGTGGCCGGGCTGGTCTCCGAGATCGCCGCGGCCTCCGGTGAGCAGGCCCAGGGGATCGGCCAGATCAACAAGGCCGTGGCGGAGATGGACAAGGTCACCCAGCAGACGGCGGCAAACGCCGAGGAGAGTGCCGCCGCCGGGGAGGAGCTCACGGTCCATGCCGGTCGGCTCAAGCGGTACGTGGCTGATCTCGATTTGCTCATCGCCGGAAAAGCCTCCGGCGGCAACGGGGCCGTGAGCCAGGGGACGGTCGCGTCCGCCGCGCAACCGGGACGGGAAACCCCCGGCCTGGCGGGAACGCTGAAAAAGGCCTTGGGCCGAAAGACCGCGAAGGCCGAAGAGGTGATTCCCTTCGACAAGGGGGACTTCAAGGATTTCTGAGAAAGGGACGCGGGGCGCCCCCTGGACGCTCCGTGGAAATTGTAACGCGGAATGATCCTGGAGCTGCGTGACACGGAATTCGAAAAGATCAGCCGCCTGGTGCACAGCCACTGCGGCATCCACCTGCACGACGGGAAGAAGGAACTCGTCAAGGCGCGGCTCGGCAAGCGGATTCGCGAGGGGAACTTCAAGTCCTTCGCCCAGTATTACGATTACGTGAAGACAGGCGAGGGGACCGACGAGTTCATCGCCATGATCGACTCCCTCTCGACGAACCTGACGAGTTTCTTCCGCGAGGACGGCCATTTCCGGGCCCTGGCGCGGATCGTCCCGGCCCTCATCCGTGAATCGAAGGGGAGGGGCAGGACGCGCCTGCGCCTCTGGAGCGCCGGCTGCTCCACCGGCGAGGAACCCTACACGATGGCCATCACGGCCCTCGAGTCCGCGCAGGGCGCCGCGGCCGACATCCGCATCCTGGCCACCGATATCTCCACGCGGGTCCTGAAGAAGGCGGCGCAGGGCATCTATCCGGCGGAGCGGGTCAAATCCATTCCGCCCGATCTGCTCAGGAAGTACTTCCAGGTCGGCCAGGGAAACTGGGCCGGCCACTACCGCGTGAAGAGAGACGTGCGGGACGTTGTGGTTTTCGAGCACTTCAACCTCATGGAGCCCATTGCGGCGGGCGAGCCCTTCGATGTCATCTTCTGCCGCAACGTCATGATCTATTTCGACAAGAAGACCCAGGAGGGCCTGGTGAACCGCTTGCACAGCCGGCTGACCAGGGGCGGATATCTCTTCATTGGCCACTCCGAGAGCCTCACGGGGCTCCGCCACCCGTTTCAGTACACGGAGCCCGGCGTATACAGGAAGTAAGGATTCATGGGGGAACTCGTCGTCGGCATATCGGACCTCAAGGTCAGCAACAACCCCGCGGACTCCATGGTCACCTACGCCCTGGGGTCCTGCATCGCCGTGGCCGTCTACGATCCGGCGGCGAAGGTGGGGGGGCTTCTGCACTACATGCTCCCGGACTCGACCCTGGATGCCGAAAAGGCCCGGGAGACGCCCGGCATGTTCGCCGACACGGGCATCCCGCTGCTCTTCAAGTCCTGCTACGGGATAGGCGCGGACAAGAGGCGGATGGTCGTCAAGGTGGCGGGCGGGGCCAGCATCCTCGACGAGTCGAACTTCTTCCGGATCGGGCAGAAGAACATCATGGCCATGCGCAAGCTCTTCTGGCGCAACAACATCCTGATCGACGCCGAGGACACCGGGAAGAATTTCAACCGCACGGTGCGGCTCGACGTCGGAACGGGCAGGGTCTTCATCAAGCGGGCGGGCGGGCCCATGGAGGCGCTATGAAGATCAGCAGGCGGATCCTGAAGTCCATCAAGGCGCTCCCGCCCTTCCCGGCGACGGTCCAGAAGGTCATGGCGCTGGCCGGCGACCCCGACTCGTCGCTCACGGAGCTGGCGGCCGTGATCCGGCTCGATCCGGCCATAACGGCCAACATCCTGCGGATCTGCAACTCCGCCTACTTCGGCCTGCGCCGACCCGTGGACAACGTCAATGACGCCATCCTGCTCATGGGCAGGAAGAATGTCGTGCGGGCCGTCATGGCTGCCGGGCTCTCGCCGTACTTTCGCGCCGCGAAGGGCTACGACGTGAAGGGAGGCGAGCTCTGGGAGCACGCCGTGGCCGTGGCGCTCATGTCCCAGATCTGCGCCGCGAGGATATCGGGGCCGGACGACCCGCGGCTCTTCACGGCGGGGGTCCTGCACGACATCGGGAAGATGGTGATGGGCGAGTTCGTCGAGGAGGCGTGGCAGAAGATCCGGGCGCTCACGGAGGGGCAGAAGTACTCCTTCCTGGAGGCGGAAGAGGAGGTCATCGGCGTCAATCACGCGGAGCTCGGCGGGGAGATTGCCCTGACCTGGAAATTCCCCGACGAGATCCTCAGGGCCATCTCCTTCCACCACCGGCCGGATCGTCTCGCCGACGGCGATGCCGTGCCCTGGATCGTCTACCTGGCGAACCAGGTCTGCCACGTCATGGGGATCGGCGTGGGCAACGACGCGCTGGCCTACCGCGCCGTCGGCGACGTGGCCGGGCGGTTCCAGCTCAGGCAGCGGGATCTCGAGGACATGATGGCCCGGCTCCACCGGAGCATGCAGGAAGCGCGGGAGCTGGTCAGCATCGTTTCGGGGCCCGGGGGCAACGGGAGAGGCTAAGCGGAGGGAGCCATGTCCTTCAATCTGCTCATTGTCGATGATTCGAGCTCGATGCGGTCCGTCGTGAAGAAGATCGTCGGCCTGTCGGGCGTCGGGGTCAACCGGCTTCTCGAGGCGGAAAACGGCCTCAGGGCCCTCGAGGTCATGGGGAAAAACTGGGTGGATGCCGTGATCCTGGACATCAACATGCCGGAGATGAACGGCCTGGAGCTGCTCCGGAGGATGAGCGAGGATGCCCTCATGCAGAACATCCCCGTGGTCATGATGAGCACGGAAGCCGGCGAGGCCCACATGAAAACCGCCATCGAGCTGGGGGCCAAGGGATTCATCCGGAAACCGTTTCTGCCCGAGGAAGTCCGGAAGATGCTCCTCGGGGCGCTCGGGTTCGACGAAAAGGGGGACTATGGAGAACGTGAAAGAGATCCTGGCGGCGTCGATTTTTGAGGTCTTCGAGAAGATGTTCTTCATCTTTCTCGAGCCGGGAGGGGCTTCCCCGGTCCACGACTGCGAGGCCGCGATCCGATTCGACGGGCCGCGCCGGGGGACGATGCGCGTCCTCCTTACCCGTCCGGTAGCCCGGCTCATGGTGCGCAACATGCTGGGGCTCGACAACGGGGCCGTGACGGAGCCGCACGTGACCGACTGCGTCAGGGAGGCCGCGAACATGGTCTGCGGGAATTTTCTCGTGCACTGGGATGCCTCGAAGAAATTCACCATGTCGCTTCCCGAGTTCTCCGCCAGGCCCGGGCAGCCGCCGTCCCCGCCGGCGGAGGTCGTGACCCTGGACTTCGACTGCGAAGCGGGGAAGATGGGGGTGGTGCTCGAACTGGAGGCGTAAGGCAAAAGGCCGAAGGCCCCTGTCTTTGCCCTTTGCCCTGCGCCGTGCGATTGGCAGCAACGCAAAACAGCAATGAAGGAAATGCGGCGGGAGCGGAGAGTGATCGAGCCATGAACAGGATCAAGGTGCTCATCGTGGACGATTCGGCCATCGTCCGCAGGATCTTCTCGGAGGAACTCTCGAAGTTCCCCGACATCGAGATCGTGGGGACGGCGCCGGACCCCTACGTGGCGCGTGACAAGATCGTCGCCCTGAAGCCCGACGTGGTCACCCTCGACATCGAGATGCCCCGCATGGACGGGATCACCTTCCTGCGCAAGCTCATGAAGTACTACCCGATCCCGGTCATCATCGTAAGTTCGTTGACGCCGAAGGGTGGAAAACTGACGTTGGAGGCCCTCGACATCGGCGCCGTCGAGGTCATCGCAAAGCCCGGGGCCTCCTACACCGTGGGCGACATGAGCGCCCAGCTGGCCGAAAAGATCCGGGCGGCCTCGCGGGCACGAATCGTGAAACAGGGGGGAGAGGGCCCCGGAAACGGGGGCTCTCCGGAGCCGGTCCGGGCCCTGGCCCGGACGACCAACCAGGTCATCGCGATCGGTGCCTCCACGGGAGGCACGGAGGCCCTCAAGGCCGTGCTCACGCGAATGCCCGCGAACTCGTCCGGCACCGTCGTGGTGCAGCACATGCCGGCGAACTTCACGACGGCCTTTGCCGAGCGCCTCAACGGCCTGTGCCCGATGACGGTGAAGGAGGCGAAAAACAACGACTCCGTGACCCAGGGGACGGCGCTGATCGCCCCCGGGAACTTCCACATGCTCCTGCGCCGCAGCGGCGCCCGCTACTACGTGGAGGTCAAGGACGGGCCCATGGTTCACCACCAGCGGCCCGCCGTGGACGTCCTTTTCAAGTCGGTGGCCCAGGTTGCCGGCGCCAACTCGATCGGGGTGATCCTGACGGGGATGGGGGCCGACGGGGCGGCGGGGATGCTCGAGATGAAGAGGGCCGGGGCGAGGACGATCGCCCAGGACGAGAATTCCTGCGTGGTCTTCGGCATGCCGAAGGAAGCCATCAAGCTCGGCGGGGCGGACCGGGTTCTTCCGCTGGACCAGATCGCCGGGGAACTGGTTAGGATGATGTGACATGGATCACGCTGAACTGAGGCGCGAAATCGACGCGATGGCATCGAGCTTCCTCTTCCTCGAAAAGAAGGAGATCGATATCCCGACGGCGGGACAGTTGCTGAACCAGCTCGAAGGGGTCACGGGGCATGCGGAATCCCTCGGGGCCGTGGAGGCCGGGCGACTTGCGGGGGGCCTGACCCGGCTGCTCGAGAAGGTGGTCCTCGAGGACGTCGATGCCGCGATGGGATTCGGGCTGTTCGAGCGCGGCATCGTGCTCCTTCAGTCGGTGGCCGACGGCTACTGCAATGCCGGGCGCTACGAGGGGAGCCTCGAGGGATTCATGGGGGAACTCGCCGCCTGCCTGGGCCTTCCCCCGGAGACCGAGCCCGCCAGCGCCGCCGCGGCGCCGGCGGAAGAGGCAGCCCCGGCGCCTCCCGCGGAGGCAGGAAAGGAACCGGACCGGGACGAATCGCTTCTCCGGGATTTCATCACCGAGGGGCTCGAGTACATCGGCGAGATCGAGGTGAATATCCTCAACCTCGAGCAGGAGCCCGAGAACAAGGATTACATCAACGCCATCTTCCGGCCGTTCCACTCCGTGAAGGGCGTGGCCAGCTTCCTGAATCTCGGCGCCATCCGCACGCTGGCCCACGATCTCGAAACGCTCCTGGACAAGGCGAGAAACGAGGC
>JAAYEC010000063.1 GCA_012728915.1 Deltaproteobacteria bacterium
CGTTCTGCACTCGGGGCAGGCCTCGACCTCGCCGCGGATGTAGCCGTGGTCCGGGCAGACGCTGAAGGTGGGCGTCAGCGTGAAGTAAGGCATGTGGTAGGTCTCGCAGATCTTGCGCACCAGCACCTTGGCCGCCTCGGGCTCGGCGATGCGCTCGCCGATGAAGGTGTGGAACACGGTGCCGCCCGTGTACTTCACCTGGATCTCGTCCTGCAGGTCCAGGGCCTCGAAGACGTCGTCGGTGTAGTTCACCGGCAGCTGCGTCGAGTTGGTGTAGAAGGCGGTCCCGCCGTTCTCGTTGGCCGAGATGATATCGGGGTACTTTGCCTTGTCGATCCGCGCGAGGCTGAAGGATGTTCCCTCGGCCGGGGTGGCCTCCAGGTTGAAGTTGTTGTCCGTCTCGGCTTGGTACTCGAGGAGCCTGGCGTTCATGAAATCCAGCACGCGCTTGGCGAAGTCCATCCCCTCGCGCTCGGCGATCGTGCGGCCCATGAGGTTCAGGCAGGCCTCGTTCATGCCCACGAGCCCGATCGTCGAGAAGTGGTTCTTCCAGTAGCTGCCCATGCGCTCCCGGATGCCCCTGAGGTAGTACTTCGTGTAGGGGTAGAGGTTGCGGTCCGTGAAGGTCTCGAGGACCTTGCGCTTGATCTCGAGGCTCTCCTTGGCGTGGTACATGAGCTTCTCGAGGCGCTCGAAGAACTCCTCCTCGGACTTGGAAAGATAGCCCAGCCGCGGCATGTTGAGCGTCACGACGCCGATGGAACCCGTCAGGGGGTTGGAGCCGAAGAGGCCGCCACCGCGCTTGACGAGCTCGCGGTTGTCGATGCGGAGCCGGCAGCACATGCTGCGGGCGTCCTCGGGGCTCATGTCGGAGTTGACGAAGTTGGAGAAGTAGGGCACGCCGTACTTGGCCGTCATCTCCCAGAGACCCTCCATCAGGGGATTGTCCCAGTCGAAGTCGCGTGTGATGCTGTAGGTGGGGATGGGGAACGTGAAGACCCTGCCCTTCGCGTCCCCCTCCGCCATCACCTCTAAGAACGCCTTGTTGAAAAGGTTCAGCTCTTCCTGGAACTCTCCATAGGTCTCCTTCCGGGGCACGCCGCCGATGATGACATGGCGGTCGGCGTAGTGCTTCGGCACGTTGACGTCGAGGGTCACGTTGGTGAAGGGCGTCTGGAAGCCCACCCGCGTGGGGACGTTGATGTTGAAGATGAACTCCTGCAGGGCCTGCTTGACGTCCTGGTAGGCAAGCCGGTCATAGCGGATGAAAGGCGCCAGCAGCGTGTCGAAGTTCGAGAAGGCCTGGGCGCCGGCCGCCTCGCCCTGCAGGGTGTAGAAAAAGTTGACCACCTGCCCCAGGGCGCTGCGCAGGTGCCTGGCCGGGCGGCTCTCCACCTTGCCCGTCACGCCGCGGAAGCCCTCGATGAGCAGATCGTAAAGGTCCCACCCGACGCAGTAGACCGAAAGGAGGCTCAGGTCGTGGATGTGGAAGTCCCCGTCGGTGTGGGCCTTCTTGATCTCGGGGGTGTAGATCTCGTTGAGCCAGTAGACCTTGCTCACCTCCGAGGAGATGTAGTTGTTGAGTCCCTGGAGGGAGTAGTCCATGTTGGAGTTTTCGTTGATCTTCCAGTCCATCTTCTGAAGGTACCGGTCCACCAGGTCCACTTCCATCTTGTTGACGACCTCGCGCAGCCGCGCGTGCTGGTCGCGGTAGATGATGTAGGCCTTGGCCGTCTTGCGGTACGGGGACTGGAGCAGTGTCTCCTCGACGATGTCCTGGATTTCCTCGACGCCGGGTATGCGGTCGCCCAGGAGCTGCCCGGCGAGCGCGAGCACCTTGATGGTCAGGCGCCGCGCGGTTTCCGTTTCGTACTCTCCAGTGGCTGCCCCGGCTTTGGCGATGGCGCCGGTGATCTTTTCCGGGTCGAATTTGACAATACGTCCGTCACGTTTCCGAATCTGAGTAAACATTCGGCTCCCCCTTTGCTTAGATTTGATAGAACGCGAGATTGAGAATGAGATGGACAGGAGTCGGTTTGCGTCCCCTCTACGCAAAGTGTCCGTGTCACACAAGATATAGTGGTGCAATTTTGATGCAAACACTACATCTAGTCAAGAGAAAAATGAAAAAAACTTTCCAGGGGCTGCCATACGTATAACTCATCGAAATCTTTCATGGTATGCTGCATTCGTCCCGCGGCGGCCACCGCGGGGCGAAAAAAATCCGGGGGCGGCAAATCGCGCATTTTTCAGGCAAGTGCCCGTTTTTTGACAGGGTTTTGACCTCTCGGTATCCTGTGACCCGCTCGTGGAGGGCCTTTCAGGGTCCTTCGGCCCCCGGTGACGGGTTTTCTCAAAGCGTCAAAAAAACATACAACATGTAGGGGCCTCGAAAGGCATGCGGTCCCATATGTTGGGGTTCATGGCTTCGGGCAGGCGAGAAGGGTAGCGGTTCGAGCGGAGAAATGCAATACCAGATTAATCCCAGGGGCTCGGGCAAGAATGCTGCGGATGCACTCTTCTTCCCCTGCGATACCCGGGTCCCCGAACCCGACAGCCTGCATCAGGGTTTCTGCGCCACGTAGAGGTGGCAGACGCCGAAGGTAAAGGGCCTCGAGACGGCGAGGCGGAATCCGTTTCTGAGAATCCGCTGCTCGAGGGCCACAGGCGGCTCGAAGTCCAGCACGGAGTCGCGCAGGTAGACGTAGGGTTCCTTCCTCCCGGCCACGGCGGCGCCGATGAACGGCAGGATCCGCTTGAAATAGAAAAGGTAGACTTCGCGGATCACCGGTGTTTCGGGAAGGGAGAACTCCAGGATGGCAAAGCGGCCGCCGTGCTTCAGGACGCGCCGTGTCTCCCGGAGCAGGCTGTCCATGTCCTGGACATTGCGGATGCCGAAGCTGATCATGGCGTGATGGAAGCTGGCATCCCGGAAGGGCGTGCGGGTGCCGTCGCCCTGCAGGAAGGCACAGCGGTCGCGGCAGGCGCTCCGCTGTGCCTTGTTCACGGCCACGCGGAGCATCTGCGCGGACAGGTCGATTCCGGCCACCCGGCAGTCGGCCTGGCGCGCGGCCTCGATGGCCATGTCGGCCGTTCCCGTGGCGATGTCCAGGACGCGCTCCCCGTCCCGAATGCCGAGGGCGCTCACCGTGCGGCGGCGCCAGAGCCGGTCGATCAGGAGCGACAGGGTGCGGTTGCCCCGGTCGTAGCTCTCCGCCATCCGGTCGAAAAGCGACCGCATGACCCCGGGCCGCTTGTCCATTTGATTTTTTCCGGCCGATGCGCCCACGGCAACGCTCTCCCGGCGGATTGATATACACGCCTTATATAAGGAGGTAAAGGATTTTCGTCCGCCCGGTCCATCATGTCCGTTTCGTCCATCCGGCCGGGCCGCCGCACGGCCCGAACCGGACATCCCGGACCCCTTTCCGCCCTGAACCCCGACTTGGTCTTGCCCCTTGCACTCACCCGTCGTTTTGTCCATAATGGGCTTGTCTCATCCGAAGACGTTGTCGGCGTTCTTCTTCCCGCGTTAACCCCCGGATTGGCTGCAGGGAGTATCCCTGCCTTTTGTGACTCGTGAGGAACCCTATGAAGACGCTCGGGATCTGCGTCGGGGCGTCCACGATCAGTGCGGCATGCCTCGAACGGGACGAAAGCGGCGCGATTACGCTGATTGACACGCGCATCGAGGCCCATCACGGAAATCCCCGCCGCACCCTCTTGGAGCTGCTCGGCGGCGTCGACGCGGCCCGCTACGACCGCGTGGGCGTCACGGGCAGGAGGTTCCGCCAGTTCCTCAACCTCTCCTCCATTCCCGAGCCCGAGGCCGTGGAGCATGCCCTCGGCCATCTCAACGGGCGGGGCGGGAATCTCGAGGCCGTCGTCAGCGCCGGCGGCGAGACCTTTCTCGTCTACACCCTCGGGAAGGACGGCCGCATCTCGACGGTCCAGACGGGCAACAAGTGCGCCTCGGGCACGGGCGAGTTCTTCCTCCAGCAGGTCAAGCGCCTCGGCATGGGCGTGGAGGAGGCCACGGGGCTTGCCCGCTCGGAGAGCCCCTACCGGGTCTCGGGACGCTGCAGCGTCTTCTGCAAGAGCGACTGCACCCACGCCGCCAACAAGGGCGTGCCGAAGGGGCGCATCGCGGCGGGCCTGTGCGAGATGATGGCGGGGAAGATCCTCGAGATCCTCGGGCGGGTCCCCAGGCGGGACATCATGGTCATCGGGGGCACGGCCCGCAACGGCGTCGTGATGGACCGGCTGCGCGAGGAGATCGCGAATCTCCAGGTCCCCGACGAGGCCCCTTACTTCGAGGCGCTCGGCGCGGCCCTCTGGGCCCTCGAGCACGAGACGCTCCCTTATACGGGCCCCCGCGGCCTTTTCCGAGGCGCGGAGAGCTCGTTTGCCGTCCTTCGTCCCCTCTGCGACTTCAGCGATCTCGTCGAATTCAGGCCCTCGCGCAGGGCGGAGGCAAGGGCGGGGGACGTGCTGATCCTGGGGCTCGACGTGGGCTCGACGACCACGAAGGCCGTCCTGCTGCGCAGCGGGGACGACGCCGTTGTGGCCTCCGTGTACCTGCGCACCGACGGCGACCCCGTGGGCGCCTCGCGCGCCTGCTATCGCTCGCTCTGCGAGCAGCTGGGCCCGCTTTCCGCAGGGGTCCGCATCGAGGGCCTCGGCGTGACGGGCTCGGGCCGCCAGATCGCGGGCCTGCACGCGATGACGGAGGGCATCGTCAACGAGATCGCCGCCCACGCCGCCGCCGCCGTCTGGTTCGACCCGGGCGTCGACACGATCTTCGAAATCGGCGGCCAGGACGCCAAGTACACCTTCCTGACGGGAGGCGTGCCCTCGGACTACGCCATGAACGAAGCCTGCAGCGCGGGGACGGGCTCCTTCCTCGAGGAGGCGGCCCGGGAGTCGCTCGGCATTGCCACGGAGGAGATCGCGGAGATCGCCCTGCGGGGCAGGCGGCCCCCCGACTTCAACGACCAGTGCGCGGCCTTCATCAACAGCGACATCAAGCGCGCCTTCCATGAGGGGATCGCCCGGGAGGACGTCGTGGCGGGCCTCGTCTACTCGATCTGCATGAACTACCACAAGCGCGTGAAGGGCAGCCGGGCCGTGGGCCGGACGGTCTTCATGCAGGGCGGCGTGTGCTACAACCGCGCCGTGCCGCTGGCCATGGCCGCCGTCACGGGCAGGCGGATCGTCGTCCCTCCCGAGCCCGGCCTCATGGGCGCCTTCGGCGTGGCCCTCGAGATCAAGCGCCGCCTCGGGCTGGGGCTCATGCGCCCGCAGCGATTCTCGCTCGAGGCCCTGCGCGACCGGGAGATCGGGCACGGCGAGCCCTTCCGGTGCAACGGGGGCGCCGAGCGCTGCGACCGCCGCTGCGAGATCGCCCGCATCCGCATCGAGGGAAGGACCTATCCCTTCGGGGGGGCCTGCAACCGCTGGGTCAACCTGCGCGTCGACCGGAAGGCGGACACGGCGGGCCTGGACCTCGCGCGCGCCTGGGAGCGTATCGTCTTCGAAAGGCAGGATGCGCCGGCTGCCCGGGCATCGGGAACCGTCGGCCTCAACAGGTCTTTCTTCACCAACGCCTGCTACCCGCTCTACAGGCGGTTCTTCGAGGATCTGGGGCTCCGGGTCGTCCTGCCCGAAGCGATCCGGCAGGAGGGCGTCGACCGCAGGGGGGCGGCGTTCTGCTGGCCTGCCGAGATCGCCCACGGCTATCTCCAGGACCTGCTGGACCGGGAGATCGACTGGCTCTTCCTGCCCCACTTCAAGGGGGGCGATCCGCGAAACGGCGGCGGCACCGGGCGGGGGCCGTCCAAGAGCATCACCTGCCCCATCTCGCAGGGAGAGCCCTACTGGCTGGGGACGGCCTTCAAGGACCACCCCGCCTGGAGGGCCCTGAAGAGGGGTGGCCGAATCCTGTCGCCCGTCATCGATTTCTCGAAGGGCCACGCCGCGGTGCAGGAAGCCTTTGCCGCGATGGCCCGGACCCTCGGCAGGACGGCCGGGGAGGGGCGGCGCGCGTTCGCGGCCGCCCTGGAGGAGCAGGCGGCCGCCGCGCGGCGGATGAGGGAGGCGGGGCGCAGGGCCCTCGAGGAGCTGCAGGCCGACCCGGGCGCCTTCGCCGTCGCCCTCTTCGGGCGTCCCTACAACGCCTTCGTGTCCGAGGCGCACATGGGCATCCCGCGGAAGCTGGCGACGCGGGGCGTCCGCGTCATCCCCATCGACCTGCTTCCCATCGACGACGAACCGGTGCACGGTCAGATGTACTGGTCGGCCGGCCAGACCATCCTCAAGGCGGCGCGCTTCGTGGAGCGCCACCAGCAGCTCTTCGGCTGCTACGTCACGAACTTCTCCTGCGGGCCCGACTCGTTCCTCATCGGGTATTTCCGGGACCTCATGGGGGAGAAGCCCTCGCTCACCCTCGAGCTCGACAGCCATACGGCCGACGCGGGCCTGGAGACGCGCATCGAGGCCTTCCTCGGGATCGTGAGGGCTTGGCGCGAGGTGAGGGGTGGCCGGAGGGCAGGGGAGCGCCAGCCGCTCCGGGCCTTCGCGCCCTCGCGCTTCGATTACCGCAATCAGCGCTTCATCGACTCGAAGGGCAAGGCCCACTCCTTCTTCGACCCGAGGGTGCACCTGCTGTTTCCCTCCATGGGCCGCCTCAACTCGGAAGCCATGAGCGCCGTCTTCCGCGGGCTGGGCATCCGCAGCACCTGCCTGCCGCCTGCCGACCGCAGGGCCCTCGAGACGGGAAAGGGCCACAGCCTCTGCAAGGAGTGCCTGCCCCTGCAGCTCGTGACGGGCGGGCTGCTGAACTACCTCGAGGGGCGCGAGCGGCGCGACGAGCTGCTTCTCTACGTGATGCCCACCACCTCGGGGCCCTGCCGTTTCGGGCAGTATGCCCCCTTCATCGAGGGGGTAGTGGAGAAGCTGCGCTTCGACGACGTAGCCCTTTTCTCGCTGTCCGGCGAGAACAGCTACTCCGACTTCCACGGCAGCTCCTTCACGAAGAAGGCCTGGACGGCCGTGGTGCTGGCCGACGTGATGCACGACGTCTACTCCATGCTGCTGGCCTGTGCGGCCCGGAGACCTCCCGCCCTGGAGACGTTCCGGGCGGAGTGGTCGCGCATGCTGGGGGTCCTGGAACGGGGCTGCGATCCCCGGGAACTTGAGGAAACACTCAACGGGGCCGTGGAGGCGCTCGGCCGGATCGAACTGCGGCGCCGTCCCGAGGACACGCCGCTCGTGCTGCTGACGGGCGAGATCTTCGTGCGCCACGACGACCTGTCGCGCCAGCGCCTCGTCGAGAGGCTGGCCGACGAGGGCTTCGCCGTGAAGGTCTCGAGCGCCATGGAGTGGATCTACTACACCGACTGGTGCTACGCGAACCGGATGACGGCCGACGACATCTCCTTCAGGCAGCGGCTCCGGCTCATGGTCCGCCAGGCTGTCATGAGGCGCCGGGAGCGACTCGTGAAGAAGGCGATGACGCCCTCGGGGCTCCTTCCGTACCGCCTCGAGGATGTGGGTTCCCTGATCGGCGGGGTGCGCCACCTCGTGAGCCCGCAGCTCGTGGGAGAGGCGATCCTCACCGTGGGGGCGGCGCTTACCGAGGTGCCCGAGCACTACTGCGGCGCGATCGCCATCGGACCCTTCGGCTGCATGCCGAACCGGATCGCCGAGGCGATCCTCTCGAGGGAGATGAACCGGGAAGGGAAAAAGGCGCTGCGGGGAAACGGCGCCCGGGCCCGGCGCATCCTCGAGAGGTTCGACCACCTGCCGTTCCTAGCCATCGAGAGCGACGGCAGCCCCTTCCCGCAGATCGTCACGGCGCGGCTCGAGACGTTTCTCCTGCAGGCCCGCAGGGTCCACGAGGCAAAGAGAGAGGGACGTTGTTGACTAATTCTACTAACTCCAAGGTTGGATGGATGACAGACGATCAGGGCCATGCGAGTTATTCGAATTAGTAAACAACGTCCCTTAATAAAAAGGGGAATCTCTCCCCCCTCCTTCCAGAAAAGAGAGATTCCCCGGGGATGGCCCGGGCGAACCCGGGACGAGAACATCCTGTCCAAGGGCCGTCAGGCATCGAGACGGATCGTTGCACCCTTCGATCCCTGCGGGCTGCCCGACAGCAAGACAGAGGCCGGACCGTCCATGACGATGAGGCCGCGTTTCAGAGACTCTCTTCCTTGATCCCCTCCAGGGTGTCTCTCTCCGGGTGATGAACGACGGCCCGGCCCCTGTCTGCGCAAAATCCTAGGGAATGCGGGCGGGAAACACAATACGGCGGCCGGGTGATTTTTTTCTCGGAACGGGCTCTTAGCGAAACTAGGAAGAAAGTACTAGCCGGATACGGACGTTGCGCCTGTGGATAGGGCGCGGCGGATCATTTCACGACGAAGGTGACCCTGTCGGCCACGCGCTCCTCCCGGTCGACGAGGGTCAGCACGTGCCGGCCGCGCTCGGGCCTCCACGCGAGGGTGGCCGACGAGCCGAGGGCGCGGTTATCGAGGCGCCACTCGTGGCTGTCGCCGGCGAAGCGGCCGACGAAGGAGACCCGCTGGAGCTCCGCGGGGATGTCCGGATCGAGGGTGATGATCGTGGCCGGCTGGGGGTAGACGATGCGGGCGACGGCGTGGCGCCGCTCCACGGCGATTTCCTCCAGCGGCTCCGTCCCCTCGATGAACCACTCGACCCGCGGGGGCTCGAGGTTGTCCCGGAATCTCACCGGCCTGGCGACAACGCCCGCCGGCATCCCGGGCGCCCTCGAAACGGCGCGGCGGTGCAGACGGTCCATGATCTCGAGCCACACCGGGGCGGCGCCCGCCATGCCCGAGACGTTCCACATGGGCTCGCCCGGGAAGTTCCCGACCCAGACCCCCACGGTGTATCGCTCGGAGTAGCCCACGCACCAGTTGTCGCGCATGTCCTTGCTCGTGCCCGTCTTGACGGCCGCCCAGAAACGGGTGGCCAGCGGGTTTTCGAGACCGAAGGTCGCGCTGCGGGCCTCGCGGTCCGAGAGGATGGCCGAGACGATCACGGCCGCCCCCCTGTCCATGACGGGCACGGGTTTCTCCGCCGCATCGCCCGCGGCGATCTTCAGCCTGCTCCATTGCCCGCCGTTGGCGAGTGTCCGGTAGGCGTTCACCAGCCCGTAGAGGGTCACGTCGGCCGAACCCAGCGCGAGCGAGTGGCCGTAGTCGTCCGCCTCGCGGTCGAGGCGTTCCAGCCCGAGGGCCCGGAGCCGCTCCAGGAACGCCCAGGGCGTGACGAGCATGAGCGTCCGCACGGCGGGGATGTTGAGCGAGGCCGACAGGGCCGTCCGCAGGCTCACGGGGCCGAGAAACTCCCGGTCGTAGTTCTCCGGCACGTAGAGGCCGCCCGCCGTCGGGACCTGCAGGGGCGCATCCTCCAGGATGGAGGCCGCCGTCAGGAACCGCCTCTCGATGGCCAGGCCGTAGAGGAAGGGCTTGAGCGTCGAGCCCGCCTGCCGGAGCGCCCGGATGCCGTCCACGTGGGGCGCGCTCGAGGCGGCGCCCTGGTTGGCCGCGTAGGCCAGGATCTCCCCGGTTGCGTTGTCGACGACGAGGGCGGCGCCGTCGCGCACGTTTCTCTCCGCGAGCTGCGCGAGCTGGCGGTTGAGCGCCTCCAGGACGAACGCCTGCAGGTCCCCGTCGAGCGTGCACTGCGCCCGCCCTCCCGTCTCGGCCGCGAGCAGCATCCTCGCCACATGCGGGGCGAGCGCCACCTGGGGGCGGATCCGGTAGGGCCGGCCGAGGGCCTCGACGGCCAGGGCCGCGATCTCCTCCGCGGTCGATGCGGAACCCGTCCGCTGCGCCAGCCGCGCGGCACGGCGCGCCACGGTCTCTGCGGACATCCGGGCCGAGGGGATGAGCGAGGCAAGCAGCAGCGACTCCGCCTCGCCGAGGCCCGAGGGGTCCTTGTCGAAGAGGCCCCGCGAGGCGGCGGCGATCCCCTGCAGTTCGCCCCGGAACGTGATGAGGTTCAGGTAGGCCTCCAGGATCTCGTCCTTGGGCCAGGACCGCTCCAGCGCGAGGGCCGCGGCGAGCTGGCGCAGCTTCTCGCTCCAGGTCCTCTTTGCGCCGCGGGGTGACGCGGCCTCGTCGAGGCGGGCGGCGAGCTGCATGCTGATCGTGCTCGCGCCCCGGGAGCCGCCGGAGACGGCGTGGCGAAGCGTCGAGGCGCCGAGGGCGATCCAGTCGACGCCTCCGTGGGCGCGGAACCGCTTGTCCTCGGCGGCGATGACCGCGCTGCAGAGCGCGGGCGAGATGTCGCTCAGGGCGACCCAGTCGAGCCTTCTGCCCGCCGGGTCCACCCGCAACTCGTGGATCACGCCGCCGTGCCGGTCGATGAGTACGGCGTCGGAGAGACGGTGCGCGGCCTTCACGTCGGAAAAGGAGGGCAGCACCGGGCCGGAGAAGAAAAGCCCCGCGGCGAGCGTGCAGAAGAAGGCCGCGCAGCCGACGAAGGCGACGGCCAGGGCGAATTTCCAGCCATGGAGTGAAAAGCGGCTCACCGGTCTATTCCGTCTGTTCCGTCAAAATCCCCCCAGCCCCCTTTCCCAAAGGAGGGGCAATCGTTGTTCCCTGGACTTTGCCCCCCGTCAGGGATTCACCGACAGCGTCGCGTTCGGGATCTCCCCGAACATCTCCGGCGCGTAGAGCGCCTCGGCCCGGGTGGGGGGCATCTGGAAGGTGCCCTCGGTGTTGAGGCGCAGCGTGTAGCCCGTTCTCCAGGTCCCCTTCGGGACGTAGCGGTAGTAGAAACGGCATGCCTCGAAGGCGCGCTCGACGTAGGCTTCCTGTGCGCGGCCGGCGTCCCTTTCCCGGCCGGGCTCGAGGCCCGCGGCGATGACGGAGGAGCCCGCCGGGATGGGGTCGCTCAGGACGACCCAGCTCATGTCGGACTGGGCCTCCACCTCGAGGACAACCCGCACCACGTCGCCGCGGCTCCAGAGACCCTTGGCCTTTTTCTCCACGGCCGTCACGGTCTTCCTGATCCGGTAGCCGCTCGAGAAGGGGCTGCGGAGCGGCACGGCCGCCAGGCCCTGGACCGTGGCCCAGGGGGCGCCGTCCCCCGCGTGGGTCAGCGTGAGGGTCTGCCTCCCTGCGGGCCAGTCGAAGCGCACCGTCCCGCCCCCGGCCGTCTCCCGGGCGCCCCAGCCCACCGACGAGGACTTCGGCCCGAGCGAGGCCGTTGTACGGCCGGAGACGTCCTGCTTTTCGAAGGCCGCCGAGAACTTCTCGAAGGCGAGCGTGCCCCAGGCATTCGCCGTCGTCGTGTCCCAGCGCCCCCGCTTCATCCGGCCCAGCGCCCCCCTGGCGATGCGCGGGGCGTCCTCTTTCCAAGCCTCCAGGTCGGTTGCGGCCAGCAGCGTCCGCACGGCGTTGACGTCGGGCGTGACCATGAGCCACCACAGGCCGTCGGCCCGCTCGGTGGAGAAGCCCATCGCCGTGCCCTGCAGGTTCAGCCGCGAGCGCAGGACCTGCTGCGCCGCGTCGAGCTTCTTGGCCCGATCGGGGATGTCGGCCGTGCGCTTCAGCACGCCGATCCAGTCGATCACGGCCGAGGTGGGCCAGAGGTGGGGCTCGACGGCCACGGAGGCCAGCAGGGCGGCCTTCGCCTTTCCGTAGCGCGACAGGGCCTCGACGGCGGCGACCTTGCGGACGGCGAGGTCCGCCGTGGCCAGGTCGCTGCCGCGCCGGATGTGCCCCTCCACGAAGCCCTCGAGGCCCGCGGACATCTGCTCGCGGAGCGCCGCCGGGATCTCGAGGCCCGCCTCGTGGGAAACGGCCATCACGTAGGCCGTCAGCGCGTCGCTTCCCGTGCGGAGCAGGGGGAAGTACTTCAGCAGCCCCTCGCCGTCGAGGTAGGCCGGCAGCTCGCGCATCCGTTCCTGCCAGAGCCCCTTGTCGCGAAGGGCCACGGCCTTCGAGATCTTCTGCTCGAGGCAGCTGTAGGGGTACTGCGACATGTACTCCCGCACGCCGGCAAGGCCGTCGGCGATCCGCGGCTGCATCCGCACCGCGATTCCGCCTTTGCCGGCCATGGCGCCGGCGGGGCGCTCCACGGGAATCTCGACCCGGTCGCGGACCTGCACGAGGGTGGCCTGCCAGGTCCGGACGGGGACGGCGGGGACGATCCTCTGTACAACCCGGATGCGGTCCTCGGTCCTGCCGTCGCGTTCCACGGCCGAGATCTCGTAGTGGAGCCTGTCGACGCCGGCGGGCACCCGGATGTCCCAGCCGATCTCCTTCGACTCGCCCGGCGAGAGGCCGACGTGCAGCGTCTCGTAGTCGGTCTTCTCCTGTCCGGCCGTGACGGCGAGCCGCGTCTCGGCGTTCATGGGCCGTTCGGTCGTGTTGCGGACCGTGACGCCGGCCTTCAGGAAGTCGCCCTCGCGGGCCAGCGGCGCGATGCCGGCCAGCAGCTGCAGGTCCTGCGTCGTGCGGATGTCGGCCTGCCCCGTGCCGAAGAGGTCGGGCCCGCCCGTCGCGACGGCGACGATCCGGTACTCCGTGAGGCTGTCCTTCAGGGGAATCTTCAGGCGCGCCTCGCCCCGGCCGTCCAGCGGCACCGCCGCCTTCCAGAGAAGCAGCGTGTCGAAGAGCTCGCGGGTGATCTGCTTGCCGCCCCCGCCTCCCTGCGGCAGGGCCTTGAGGCCGAAGTGCCGCTTGCCGATCACCATCATCTGTGCCGTCGAGGTGAAGATCTCGTAGGGCCGCTGCCCCATCATCGCGTCCAGGAGCTTCCAGCTCGCGTTGGGGCGCAGGGCGAGAAGGCCCCTGTCGACGGCGGCCACGGCCAGCTCCGTCCCCTCCGGCAGCTTCTGCCCGGAGGCCGCACGGACCCGGAAGAGCACCTCCGCCTCCTGGCGCACCCTGTAGACCGGCCTGTCCGGCTTGACCTCCACGGTGAGCTCGTGATCCCTCCAGCCCGCGCGGATCTCGGCGATGCCCAGCTTCCAGGCGGGCTTGCCGGGGTCGAAGGTTGCCGTGGGAGTTGCGGCGGCCGTGCGCCCCCGGACGGCGAGGACCGAGACGAAGGCGTTGGGCACGTAGTTGCGCTTCACGGGGATCTCCACGACGGGGTGGGTTCCCGAGAGCGTCTGCACGTAGGCGTCCACGATCCCCTCGCGTTCCACCGTGACCAGGGCCGTCGCCTCGCGGAAGGGCATCCGCACCTGCAGGCGGGCCGTTTCGCCGGGCTCGTAGCGCTTCTTTTCGGGGATCAGGTCGATGCGGTCGTCGTCGCGCGCCTCGAACCACCAGTCGTCCCCGCCGGCCGCCCAGAGGCTGAACGTCGCCAGGGCAGGGTTGCCGTCGGCGTCCTTCGCCTCGGCCTGCAGGATCACGTTGCCCGACACGGGCGAAGGCGCCTCGCAGACGAGAAGCCCCGAGGGGTCCGTCCGGCCCCTGCAGTGCGGGCCCGCTTCGCAGACCGCCCGCTCGGCATCACCCGACGGGGCCGGGCAGGGCACGGCGATCCGCTTGACCTCGGAGACGTTCTCGTAGGCGTAGAACCCGCCGGCGATCCGCCTGCGGTGCGAGTAGGTCTTGCGCTGGTAGAGATCGACGGAAACCTCCACGTCGGGCACGGGGTTGCCCGCTAGGTCGAGCACGGCCACGCGATAGCGGAGCGAATCGACCGAGGCCGTCCAGGACTCCGGTTTCAGGCCCACGGCGATCTTCGAAGGGGCAAGCGGAATGTCCGCGACCGCCGTTTGGACCTCGCCGTTGGGGTCGCGGTACTCGAGCTCGGCGTGGAGGGACCTCGGCGTGTCGATCTTCGGCAGCTTCGCGAACTTCGCCCGCGCGGCGCCCGCCTCGTCGAGCTTCATCTCCTGCGTGGGGAGGCGGTGCAGCCGGTCGCGGACCGGGGCATCCTCGTCGTCCAGGCCGATCTGGTCGTAAAGCGACAGCGCCCGGGAGCCTTCCTTCAGGCGCTCTCCCGAAAAGGTGTATTCGTCGTACCCGGCGAATCCCAGCGCCCGCGGCCGGATCTCGCCGCGCAGCTTCACGGGGAGCCGTCCCGCGCCGCCCCCGGAGAAGTAGGACACGGAGAGATCGAGATCGATCTCCTTCGGCCTGACGGGGGTCGCGGCGGGTCCCTGCACGACGGCCCTCATCAGGGGGATGCGGAATTCCTCCACCCGGAAGGAGCCCGTGGCGATCTTCGGCGCGTTCCTGTCGCCCTTTCGCGCGAGGCTCACCTCGTAGGAGCCCAGGCGCGCCCCCTCGGGGATCTTCCAGTCCGTCGCGGCGCTGCCGTTGTCTTCCCAGGCCAAGGGCACGCGATATTCCTGCCCGCTGCCGTCATGGCGGATCGCCGCCTCGTCGAAGCGCGGCCGCTCCCCGGGCAGGGTGAGGCCGCTCGTCGCGGGCACCCGCAGGATGTGTTTCATGTGGACCGTTTCGCCGGCCCGCAACAGGGTGCGGTCCAGGATCGTGTGGCCGATCACGTCGTCGAGCCCGCGCCAGTCGGCCGAGGGGAGCTGGAAGCGCCAGGGCTCGATGCCGTCCTCCCAGCTCGAGTGGGTGAAGGTGGCGTCCTTCTCCGTGCGCGCGAAGACGAACAGGCCCGTCGTCATGCCTGCCAGCATGCCCGTGTGCTCGCCGTAGTTGACGGGCCAGTTGCAGCGGGCCTGCTTGTCCTGGGAGGGGAGGGCGCCCCGGATGAGGGCCAGGCCCTTCTCGTCCGTCTTTCCCTGCCAGAGCCTCTTGCCGCTGCAGTCTCGCACGGAGAGGGCCGCGCCCGGCACGGGGGCGCCCGTGTCGAGGGCCGTGACCCAGACGAGCGAGGACTCCCGGCCCCACTTGAAGTGGGCCGCCAGGTTTGTCACGAGTGCCGCCGCAGGGACGTACAGGGGCGCGGGCCGGGCCAGCAGGTGCCGGCCCAGGATGCGGCTCTCGAGTTCCACGACGTGAAAGCCCGGTTTTTCGAGGGGGATGCCGATGACCTCGAAGGCCTTCCCGCCGCCCGGGGCGGGCAGGCTGAACGCCTTTGCCGCCGCTTGACCGGCAAAGAGGGATTTCTCGCGGGTGGCTGCCGCAACGTTGCGAAGCCAGTGGATGACGCGCTGCTCCTCGGTGAGGCTCACTGTCCGCACCCTGCCCGTCACCTGCTGCGTCAGGGCGGGCGCGCCGCCCGGGGCCGTTTCCGCGTGCCCGCCCGGGCGGGCGGCGGGGTCGGGCGTTACGTGGACATCTTCCTCGGCGTCTCCCTCGACGGTGAGAAGCCGGTTTTTCAGCTCCGCCTCGATGTTGCGCACCGTCACGGGCAGCAGCGGGGCCGCGGCCTCGAGGATGCCGAAGCGCGCGGCGAACTTCGCCAGCGGAGGATAGCCCTCCGTTTTCACCGCCAGCGGGAAGCGGCTGGCGTTGGCCAGGGGGCGTCCCGCGTCGTCCTTCATGCCCCCGGGCATCTCGATGGAGAATGCCGTCTTCTCCGGGAAGGGCCCCGGGAACAGGATGAACCGGGTGTGCGTGCGGCTCTGGTCCTCCCCGGTCTTCGGTCTCCAGGTCTTACCGCCCGCGTCCTTCAGGACGATGTCCTTCACCCGGCTCAGCGGCGCCGGCGCCGAGAATGTCATGCGCATGGGCAGCACGGGGATGCAGCCGCCGCCCTTCTTCTCGCGGGGGCAGGAGAACTCGGCACGGAAGGGGGGCCGGGCCGCAAATTCGAGGACCTGGTCCTCCTCCGTGACCACCCCGCTCTTCGCGGCGATGCCCTTTCCCCAGACGAACCGGACCTGCGCCGACGGGGGAAAGGCCTGCCGCGCCCGGAGGGCCACCAGCGTTCCCTCGTCCTTCGGGATCCGCAGGGCCTTGAGGAGCTGTTCGCGCTCCTTGCCCGCGACGAGCGTCACGCCCACCCGCTCGTTCACCCCGGCCACCGAGAACCACGCGTTTTTCAGGAGCGTCTCCGGCACGGGCTGCGCATCCAGGGTGAGCACAAAGATCTGCCTCTCGTCGATGGCCGTGTCCCCCTCGTAGGGGCGGGACTGGATGATGGAGGGGCCGCCCGTGGAGAAGGAGAAGGCCGTATCGCCCGCGACGGGATCCCCTGCGAGGGACTTCACGCCGGCCTTCAGGGTGAAGCGGCAGGCGACGCCGCCGGGAAGGTTCCGCTCGAAGTCGTAGGACCAGCTCCGGGAATCGATCCAGCGCCCGCTGCCCTTTTCGGCGCACCGGATGTCAAAGGGGTCCCCCAGATGCGGGTCGCCGAAGGAGACCATGGGCTCCGAAAAGCGCGCCGTCACCTGGCGGATCTCCTTGACGACGCCCTGGGGCGCGAACATCTCGATGCGCGTCCCCCCGGCTGCGCTGAAAGCAGGCGGCGGCGGAAGGGTTGCGACGATCATCCAGGTTGACAGGAAAAAGGACGCGAAACCGCGCAACGGGATGCAGGAGGGCATGACCGACCTCTCGGGGGTGTGATTACAGGATGATTTAGCAGAAAGGGTCGGGGGGAAGCAAAGAGTTTCTTGGATGCCGGGGATCGGGAAACAGGGGGGCCGGCAAGGGTCTTGCCGGGCAGGCGTGCCGCGCCGTGCGGCCAGAATAAGATTGACTCCCCCCGGCGGCCTGTACTAAAGGGGAACCAGGCAACGGTCAGGAATCGGGAAAGGGCTCTTGGCGACGAAAAAACTGTTTATTCGGACCTTCGGCTGCCAGATGAACGTCCACGACTCGGAGCAGCTGGAGGAACTCCTCAAAGTCGCGGGATACGCGAGGGCGGAGAGCGCGAAGGACGCGGACCTCGTCATCGTCAACACCTGCAGCATCCGCGACAAGGCCGAGCAGAAGGTCTACAGCCAGCTCGGCCGCTACCGGCACCTCAAGAAGTCAAAGCCGCACCTGCAGATCGGGGTCTGCGGCTGCGTCGCCCAGCAGCACGGCGAACGTCTCCTCGAGAAGGCCCCCTTCCTGGATCTCGTCATCGGCACCCACAACCTCGACCGCCTGCCCGAGTGCATTGCGCGCGCCCGGCAGACGGGCCGACCCGTCGTCGAGACGGCCTTCCGCGAGACGGTGCCCTCCATCGGCATCCCGACCCTTCCCGCGGAGGGCTCCGTGAGCGCCTTCGTCACGATCATGCAGGGCTGCGACAACTACTGCGCCTTCTGCGTGGTGCCCTACCTGCGGGGCCGCGAGGAGAGCCGGGGGTTCGAGGACATCCTCGCCGAGGTGAACGCCCTGGCCGCCCGTGGGGTGAAGGAGGTGACCCTTCTGGGCCAGAACGTCAACGCCTACGGAAAGTCCTTCGGCGGGAAGCACTCCTTCGCGCAGCTTCTGCGCGCCATCGGCGCAGTCCCGGGCATCGGGCGGATCCGCTTCACCACCTCGCATCCCAAGGACCTCTCCGATGACATCATCGCCTGTTTCCGGGAGATGAAGAATCTCTGCGAGAGCATCCACCTGCCGGTGCAGTCGGGCTCGGACGAGATTCTGGCGAGGATGAACCGGCGATACACGAGCGCCGATTACCTCGACCGCGTCCGCAGGCTGAGGGAGGCCTCGCCGGAGATCGCCATTACGTCCGACATCATCGTCGGATTCCCCGGAGAGACAGAGCAGGACTACCAGAAAACGCTTGACCTGATGGAAAAAGTCAGGTTTGATACGGTATTCTCGTTCCGGTATTCCGAAAGGCAGGGAACGGCTGCCGTGGGGCTCGGCGGCAAGGTGGATCCCGGCGAAAAACGCAGGCGGCTCATCGAGCTCCAGGCCCTCCAGGATCGTCACACGCAGGAGAAACACGACAGCCTGGTCGGAAGGACCGTGGAGGTCCTTGTGGACGGCACGAGCCGGAACACGGACCGCGACGTCACGGGACGCACGAGATCGAACAAGATCGTGAACTTCGCGGGAGGCAGGGACCTCATCGGGAGGACCGTCCGGGTCCGGATCGTGGCGGCGTTTCTGCATTCCCTGCGCGGCGAGATGCTGGAAGGGGAGGGAGGATTCCCGGGATGTTCGTCGAGATGAAGGTGTCCGGCCTGACCATCGACCCGCTGACCAACACGCCCATCGTGATCCTGAAGGATCTCGAGGGCAAACGGGCGGTGCCCATCTGGATCGGGCTCTTCGAGGCCAGCGCCATCGCCACGGAACTCGAGAAGATCAGCTTCTCGCGCCCGATGACGCACGACCTCATCCGGGACCTGCTGAAGATCCTGGACGCGAAGGTGCTGAAAATCGAGATCGTGGACCTGCGGAACAACACCTTCTTTGCCTGCATCCACCTGACGCGCAACGGCGACACGCTCATCGTCGACTCACGGCCGAGCGACGCTATCGCCCTGGCCCTGCGGGTCAACTGCCCCATCTTCATCGACGAGAAGGTGATCGAGAAATCCCGCAACATCGACTTCGCCAAGAAGGTCGACGAACTGGACAAGAAAAAAACGGAAGAGCTCAAGGAGTTTCTGGAGAATCTTCCCGAGGAGGACTTCGGGAAGTACAAGATGTGACAGCGAGGTCACAGCCCGAAGAGGCCCTGCGTGGAAGAGACACGGCGTATTTACCTGAAGATGGGCGACAGGGTCGTACACCTGCGCTACCCGCACTGGGGCACGGGCAGAGTGGTGGAGGAGCAGAACTCCACCGTGCTCGGCGGGAACTCCTTCGTGAAGATCGTTTTCAAGGACGGCCGCATCCGCGTCTTCGACAACAATTTCGCCCACTCCTGGTGCTGTTACTACGCCGGGATCCGACGCTGCACATGATCGAAACGGCGAGTCTGCCACTGAAGCGCATAAAGTAGTCATAAACCCGGTTTTATGGACTTATTTGTGCGTTTTCGTGGCTATTTTTATTGGGGCCTGATATAGGGACATCTTCCGGCCGTCCGAACATGATTGCAGGAGAAAGCGACGGTCGGAGATAGAAGGTAAGAGGGTTTGAAGGTAAGAAGGTGATTGCAACAAAAACACGTTACCTACGGATACGCCCTTAGTGGCATTATCGGTTTTTCATTGAGCCTGTAATGGAACAGCACTTTCAGGATGTTTTCGATTCCGCGTTCGCTCCACCGGGCACCGA
>JAAYEC010000064.1 GCA_012728915.1 Deltaproteobacteria bacterium
CCGAAATTCCTTCTGCCCATCCCGCCCCTGACCCGTGCGCTGAACCGGATCCTTCACTGGATCGGGGAGAACTGGATCGCCTGCAACAGCGGATGGATGCGCCTTACGCAAAGGACGCAGTGGGACGTGCAGGGGCTGGAGGGCTTGAATTACCACGGGTGGTATCTGGTCGTCAGCAACCACCAGACCTGGGTCGACATCTTCGTTCTTCAGCACCTGCTGAACCGCCGCATCCCCCTGCTGAAATTCTTCATCAAGCGCGAATTGATCAGGGTGCCCTTCATGGGGTTTGCCTGGTGGGCGCTGGATTACCCGTTCCTGTACCGCCACAGTTCCGAGTACCTGGCAAAGCACCCGGAGCAGCGGGGCAAGGATTACGAGGCCACGCGCCGGGCCTGCGCGAAATTCGCCACCCTTTCCACCAGTGTCATGAATTTTCTCGAAGGGACGCGCTTCACGAAAGCCAAGCACGACCGGCAGAAGAGCGAGTACACCCATCTCCTGCGCCCCAAGGCCGGGGGACTCGCACTGGCCTTGAACGTGCTGGGCGACAGGTTTCACTCGCTGCTGGATATCACCATCGTGTACCCCGACGGGATCCCGACCTTCTGGGAGTTCATGTGCGGCAAGGTCAGACGGATCGTCGTGCGAATGAGGACGATCGAAGTCCCGCAGGAACTGATGCGCGGCGATTACGAGGGCGATCCGGCCTTCCGTGAGGCCATGCACAAATGGGTGCAGCGGCTGTGGCGTGAAAAAGACGCCCAGATCCAGGCGCTCCGGGAAGAGGCCTGATCGGCAGGGCGACAAGACAGGAGCGCTGAGGTGACAAAGACCGGACTGGAAGGGCTTGACTGGGGCAGGGGCCGGTGGGTCAGCGGGCTGGCCCCGCAGGCCCGGGCCGAGATCGTCATCGCCGCCGACTGGGCCCCCATCCGGGCCTTTGACGACATTGTCGCGCGGACGCCGGAAGCCGTCTACGGGGATACGCTGCCGGTTCTGCGCGCAGCCGACCTGCGCATCGTCAACCTGGAGTGCGCGCTCGCGGGGGATGCCGAAGCCGTCTGGAAAAGCGGCTCCGTCTTCAAGGGCCGTCCCGAGCATATCCGCGGGCTGACGGCGGTCCCCTTCGAGGTTGCCACGCTGGCAAACAACCACGTCTTCGATTACGGGACAGAGGCCTTCCGCGAGACCCTGAAGCTCCTGGGGGAACACTCGATCCGCTTTGTCGGGGCGGGCATGAACCCCGAAGAGGCCCGCAGACCCCTCGTCCTGGAGGTCCAGGGGGTCCGCATCGGCATCGTCAATTTCAGCGAGGGCGAGGACCTGACGGCCGCCGAAGACGGGCCCGGCGTCTTCGGGTGGGACGTGGGCGCCGTCGCGGAGAGTATCCGCGCGATCCGGTCCGATGCGGACATCGTCCTTGTCGTCTGTCACGGCGGGGTTGAGTACATCCCTTTTCCTCCGCCCTACCTGGCCGAGGCCTTCCGACGCGTCTCCGAAGCCGGGGCCGATCTCGTCATCGGCCATCATGCCCACGTCCCGCAGGGCATCCAGTTCGTCAACGGCGTGCCCATCTGCTACAGCCTGGGGAACTTCGTCTTCTGGCAGGAGACGGACCTTCTCTACCGCAAGCTGGGCTACCTGGTGAAGGCCGGCGTCTGCCGGGAGGGTCTGTCTCACCTCGACATCATCCCCTACGGGATCGGCCCCGGATCCCTGGGGCTGCTCCACGGCGATGAGCGGGCGCAGTTTTTCGAGGCTCTCGAGAGGGTCACCCTGCCGCTTGCGGAACCGACCGGCATCGCGGAGGCCTGGCAGGGGTTCCTGCGCTACTACGGCATCAGGGGATTCCGCGACGAAATGGCGACGATCCTGGCGAAGATGGATGAGGAGCCGGCCAAGGGCGCCGCCATGCTGCGCAACCGTGTCGCCACTATGCAGCACCGGGAGCACTGGGTCGATGCGATGACGCGGATCATGGATGGCACCATCGACGACTCCCCTCAGTGGGCCTACGACCTGGCCGTCGAGTGGCTCACGCGAAAGCGGCCCGCACCGGGAGAGCCTAGATGAACGCGGCGGATCCGAAGGGCTCCCTCTCGCTGGTCATCACCGACTCGGGGCTGGGCGGCCTCTCCATCTGCGCCGACATCGTCAGCGGCCTGCAGGAGCGGCGGGCATACCGGTCCGTGTCGGTGACCTATTTCAACGCCTGGCCCGAGCAGGGCCGCGGGTACAACCTGCTGCCCGGAATGGCCGAGCGCATCCGCGTCTTCGACCGGGCGCTCGACGCCATGCTCCGCTTCCGGCCAGACCGGATCCTGATTGCCTGCAACACCCTGTCGGCCCTCTACCCCGAAACAGCCTTCGGCCGGAAGGCCCCCGTGCCGGTCACGGACATCATCGGGTACGGCGTCGAGCAGATACACGCTTACCTGACGAAACGGGCGGATGGCCGGGTCATCCTCCTCGGGACGCCCACCACGATCGAGGCCGGCACTCACCGGAGCCGGCTCATCGAAAAAGGCATTGACGCGGGCCGCATCGTCTGCCAGCCCTGCGACCGGCTGGCCGGCGAGATCGAGAAGGCGCCGGAGGGGGCAACCGTCCGGGCGATGATCGAGGACTGCGTCGGGCGGGCCGCCGGGCGTCTTCCCGACAGGCGCCTGCCCGTTGCGGCGGCCCTGTGCTGCACGCACTACGGCTACAGCCGGCGGCCCTTCGAGGCGGCCCTGAGGGCCCGCTTCGGGGGACCCGTCGCGATTCTCGACCCCAACCGGGCGATGAGCGAGGCGCTGCTCGCGGGCCTCCCGCGGCGGAGCGGGGGGGATGTCCGGGTCGACCTGGAGGTCGTCTCGCGTATCGTCTGGAGCGAGGAAAAGATTGGGGCGATCGCGCGCCTGCTGGAGGCGGCATCGCCGCTGACGGCCAGCGCATTGAGACAATACCGGCACGACCCGGAGCTGTTCACATTCTGACGCAAGGAGAGACCGGATGAGGAAGGTGCTGATTGTGACAGGCCCCGGCGGGGATGCCCAGGGCTGGGGCGACATGAAGGTGACCGAGACCCTTTGCGAGACGCTCAACTCGGACGACCTGGCCGCCGAGATCGCCTACGTGACGACGACGAAAGAGTTCCTGCAGGCTCTCTCGGGCCGCCGCTACGACATCGTCTGGAGCGCCCTGTACTGCGTCTCGCAGCGTGAGGATATCATCGGGCTGGGCGAAGACGACGAGTGGGTCGCCGACATGCTCGACGAAAGGGGCATCCCCTACATCGGCCCCAGCGCCCGGACCATGAAGGAACTGATCCAGAAATACGAGACGCACCGGATCATGCGCGAAAACGGGGTGCTCGTCCCCGACTTCAACCTGGTGGCCGCGGGCGATGCGCTGCCCGAGGTGGCCTACCCGGCCTTCGTCAAGCCCAACTGCGAATCCCGCTCCATCGGCATCAGCGACGACAGTGTCGTCCGCAACCGCGAGGAGCTGGCGCGCCGCGTCCGCTACGTGCACGAGACGCTCGGGCAGGCCGCGCTCATCGAGGAGTTTCTGCCCGGCGACGAGTACACGGTCCTCATGCTGGGAAACGGCAGGCTTCAGGAGATCCTGCCCGGCCTCGTCACGGTTGACGAGTCCCATTTCGGCAGGCACCGGATCCTGCGAAGCGACCTCCGGGGGGTGGGGCTGACGAAGATCAGCATCCCCGCGCAGAAAGAGAGGGCGGAAGAGGCCAGAGAGATCACCCGGAAGGCCACCGACGCCCTGGAGTGCCGGGACCACGTCCGCGTCGACCTGCGCGTCGATGCGCAGGGGCGCCTGCGGGTCATGGAGGTCAACGGCATCCCGGGGCTCAAGCCCGTGAAGAGCTGGAGCCCGCAGATCTACTCGCTCTACCACCCCTCCCCGGGCGGCCCCATGGAGGAATACCGCAACATGATCCGCCTGATCGTGCGCTCCGCCCTCGAGCGGCACGGGCTCGGGTAAGAGGAAGATCGGAAAGACCATGAGCGTCCCCTTTGACCCCGAGGTCGTCGAAGGGCTCCGCAGCGCGAAGCGGCTCCGGGGGGAGGGCGCGGGCGGCGGGTTTGCCTTCGACCTGGACCTGTCGACGCCTGCGCTGGCCGTGGCCATCCATGCCGGGCACCATGTCCGCGACGAACTTCTCTGCCTGATGCAGATTTCCGAGAAGGACCGCCTCTTCGAGGAGGACCCGGCCACGGACCGGATGATCCGGGGGGCTGCCAACGCGGTCTGGGGCCGGGACTCGCGGGCCGAGTACGATCTGAACCGCTCTCCGGAGCAGGCCGTGCCGCTCGCGGCGGAGCAGTTCTGGGGCGTGCAGGTCTACCGCAAGGCCCCGACCCGGGACATGGTGCGTCGCTCCCTGGAAAAGCACGAGGCGTTCTACCGGTTCCTCGGCAGCTGCATCCGCGTCCTGCTGGAGCGCTTCGGCGTCTGCACCGTCTACGACATCCACTCCTACAATCTCTCCCGCCAGATCGAAAAGGGGATCGCGGACCCGCCGCTGTTCAATCTCGGGACGTCCCTGCTCGACCGATCCCGCTGGGGCGAGCGGATCGACGCGTGGCTTCGCGAGCTTGGCCGGATATCGATTCCGGGGCTGGCCACGACCGTGGAGGAAAACCGGGTCTTCACCGGCGCGGGCGAGCTGTGCCGCCGCCTGACGGGCTGGGACCGCGACATCCTGGTCCTCCCCACGGAGATCGCCAAGGTTTACATGGACGAGCGCACGGGAGTCCTGCACGAGGAGCGGGTCGAGGCCGTCGGGCTCGGGCTCCGCCGGGCCATCGCCGCACACACCCCGCCCCCGAATCGATAACGGCTCGTTTTCTCGCCTTGTCCGCCGTATCCGGGCCCCGGGCGGCCCTCCCCCGTCACGCCGGTTGACAAGGGGGACACAATTCTCTACTCTTCGAAAAGGATAGCGGTTTTCCATCCGGCGCTCTGCACCTCGGGCCGCCGGACGGGTCGGTTCACGGGGGCCGCGGAACCGGGCGGGTTCGTCGAAGGGGGCGGGATGTCCGAGCAGGAGCAAATCCACAGGGTGTTCGACAAGGTGCAGGCCCATCGGCGCATCGCGGAGCTGATCCGGCGATTTTCGACGAACCGGCGCAGTGTCCACGAGACGGCCCTGGAGGGGCTGGACCTGAGGGAGTGCCGGCAGATCCTGGATCTCGGATGCGCCTTCGGGCTCTTCACGGAGAAACTCGGGGGCCGGGTCTCCCCCGAGGCTGTTGTCACGGGGGTGGATGTCATCGAGACGTACGGGCCGCTGTATCTCGAGGCCTGCCGGCGGGCGGGGATTCGCGGGCGCTTCTTTTCGGAGGGGGCGTCCGTTCTCGGCACCTTCGAGGACGGCTCCTTCGACCTGATCCTGTGCTCCTACGCCCTGTACTTCTTTCCCGGGGCGATTCCGGACATTGCCCGCCTGTTGAGAGGCGAAGGCGTCTTCGTCGCGATCACCCATCACCGTCAGAATGCGGGCGAGATGATCTCGCTGATCAAGGGAATCCTCGATGCGAGGGGACAATACCATGAAAGGGACCTTCCGGTGGAGGTCATCACCGGCCGGTTCTCGGCGGAGAACGGTGAAGCCTTGCTGAAGCCCTGGTTCGCAAGAATCGACACGATCGATTTTCCCAACCGGCTGGTGTTCCCGAGCCGGGATGTCGAGCGCGTCCTGGAGTATTTCCGCTTCAAGAGCCCCCTCTACTTCGCGGACACGGGACTCGACCCGGGGGCCGTCATCCCTGCGGTCTCGGAACGGATCAGGCAGGTGGCCTCCGGGCAAAGGGGCATCACGATAACCAAGGACGACCGGATATTCATCTGTACACGGCCCTCCGGCAGGCAGGGGAGGAGCAGGCGGGAAAGACCATGAAGAAAGGGAAGCGGCGGTTTTGTCACTATTGCGGCGGGCCCGTCTCCGTGAAGGAGGAGGACGGCATCAATCGGGATTTCTGCCCCGCGTGCAGCCTGGTCTTCTACGAAAATCCCCTGCCGGTCGTCTCGGCGATCGTCGCCGAGGATCGCCGGGTCCTGCTCGTGAAACGGGGGAAGTCCCCCTACAAGGGATCCTGGTGCCTGCCCACGGGGTTTGCCGAGATCGGGGAAAGCATCGAGGAGGCCGCCTTGCGCGAATTGGAGGAGGAAACGGGCATCAAGGGCC
The DNA here is from genome assembly GCA_012728915.1 of Deltaproteobacteria bacterium. GTDB lineage: Bacteria > Desulfobacterota > Syntrophia > Syntrophales > UBA2192 > UBA2192. Next base: position 6,197 of record JAAYEC010000064.1, read on the forward strand.
GGATCCTCGCCCTCACGGACGTGCAATCCTACAAGAGCCGCTTTTACGGGGACCTGCTGTTCGTCTCCTACGAAGCGGAGCAGACCGGCGGCGCCCTGAAGCCCGGCAGCGACACGGTCGAGGCCCGGTATTTCCCCGTCGACAGGCTTCCCAGGCTCGCCTTTCCGTCGAACCGCGACGCCATGCGGTCCTACATCAGGAGCAAGTCCGAGTACTGGTCCATCGTCGACTCCTTCCGCATCGCCCTCGGCAAGGAATCGCCGAAGAATGTCCGGAAGAATCTCCTGTCGGACAAGCTCGTGGAGGTCATTGAAAAAAATGCCGGGTCGATCGCCCGACGCTGGTTGAAGGATGTGCGGGACAACCCGTCCACGGCAGGCTACCGGCAGCTCAATCCGTCGCGCCTGCTCGAGGAGATCCTCGGCATCCTCTCCCAGTTCGGGAAATGGATGGGCGGGTACTACAAGGACTCCGACATCCGCGACTATTACACGGCCTTCGGTCGCGAAAGCCGCCGCAACGGGGTGCCCCTGAGTCACGTGCTCAGCGCCTTGAGCCTGATCAAGAAGCATCTCTGGGAATTCGCCCTCTCCCGGGGCATGTGGAAACGGACTCTCGACATCTACATGGCCCTCGAACTGGACCGGCGGATCGTGATGTTCTTCGACAAGGCCGTGTTCTACACGTCGCAGGGCCACGAGGCGACGGGAGACCCCGCCCCGTGAGGCGACCCGGGCGGCGTACCCTGCGCCGGCGGGCGCGATCCAGTACCCTCCAGCCCGCATCTAGACACGTTTTTTTGCTTGCAAGGGCTCTTTTTCTGTGCTAGAAAGCTCCTGAAATTCGAATGGTTCCTATTCGAGTGGGCCCTTTTGCCCACTTTTTTATTTTAAGGGCAGGCTCAGGGCGCAAGGCAAAGGGCGAAAGGCCCGGAGGAATTATTTATTTTAAGGGCAGGCAAAGGGCGCAAGGCAAAGGGCGAAAGGCCCGGAGGAATTATTTATTTTAAGGGCAGGCAAAGGGCGAAAGGCAAAGGGCGAAAGGCCCGGAGGAATTATTTATTTTAAGGGCAGGCTCAGGGCGCAAGGCAAAGGGCGAAAGGCCCGGAGGAATTATTTATTTTAAGGACAGGCCAAGGGCGCAAGGCAAAGAGCGTAAGGCAAGAGGACTCTTCCCCAAACCCTTTGCCCTTTGCCATTAGCCCTTTGCCATCAACCATATGCCTGAAAATTCATACCGGGATAGGATCATCGCGTTGGTCGAGCCCGCCGTCGAGGCCGAGGGCCTGGAGCTCGTGGAGCTCGAGTGCCTGAGGATGAAGACGCGCTGGCTCGTGCGGATCTTCATCGACCGGGAGGGCGGGGCGACCCTGGACGACTGCACGGCGGTGAGCCACCAGGTCGGCGATCTGCTCAACGTCCACGATCTGCCGCCGGGGCCCTACACGTTGGAGGTGTCGACGCCGGGACTCGACCGGCCGCTGACGCGCGACAAGGATTTCGAGAAATACCGCGGCTCGAGAGTCCGCATCCGGACCCGGGAGCCCGTCGAGGGCTCGAGAAATTTCCTGGGCACCTACGTCGATTATTCGACGGAGGGTGGCCGCAGGATCGTTACCGTCGACGTGGACGGACGCGGCGTCCGCATCGACCGGGACAATATTCAGAAAGCGAATCTGGAGTATGAACTGTCTGGCAAAGGGCAAAAGGCAAAGGGCAAAAGGTGATATGGGCAGAACGATTCACTCCTTTAGCCGTTAGCCTTTAGCCCTTAGCCCTGTGCCGCTTTACAAGCAGGAGGTTGTCCATGTTTCCGGAGTTGAAACGCCTCATCGAACAGATGGGCAAGGACAAGGGAATCGAGAAGGAAGTCATCATCGAAGCCCTTGAGTCGGCCATCCTCACCGCGGCGAGAAAGAAGCTGGGGCCGAAGGTGGAACTCGAGTCCAGGTACAACGAAGAGGCGGGCGAACTGGAGGTCTTCCAGTTCAAGACCGTCGTGGAAAAGGTGCTTGACCCCGAGACGCAGATCGCCCTCGACGAGGCGAAGCAGACCCTCGACGAGGAGGCCGAGCCGGGCGACAGTCTGGGCATGAAGATCGACGCGGCCAGCTTCGGCCGGATCGCCGTCCAGACGGCCAAGCAGATCATCATCCAGAAGGTCAAGGACGCCGAGCGCGACAAGATCTACGACGAATACAAGGACAGGAAGAGCCAGATCGTCAGCGGCTTCGTTCAGCGCTTCGAGGGGGGAAGCATCATCGTGAACCTCGGCCGCGCCGAGGCCGTCATTCCCCCCTCCGAGCAGATCCACCGCGAGACCTACAAGCGCGGCGACCGGATCCGGGCCTTCATCGTGGACGTCAAGAAGATCTCCAAGGGGCCCCAGATCGTGCTGTCCCGCACCCACCCCGGGTTCCTGCGGGCCCTCTTCGAGCTCGAGGTGCCGGAGATCTCCGAGGGCTTCATCGAGATCGTCAACGTGGCCCGGGAACCGGGAAACCGCTCCAAGATTTCCGTCCGAACCCTCGACAAGGACATCGATCCCGTGGGGGCCTGCGTCGGGATGAGGGGCTCCCGGGTGCAGAGCGTCGTCCAGGAGCTCAAGGGCGAGAAGATCGACATCGTTCCCTTCTCGGAGGACTCCGTGAAGTACATCTGCTCGGCCCTGTCGCCGGCCAAGGTCAGCAAGGTGTTCATGTACGAGGACGAGCGGTCCATGGAGGTCATCGTGCCCGACGACCAGCTCTCCCTGGCCATCGGCAAGAGCGGTCAGAACGTGCGGCTCGCCGTGCGGCTCACGGGCTGGAAGATCGACGTGAAGAACGAGTCCATGCTGCAGAAGCAGGCCGAGGAAGGGCCGAAGATCCTCATGAAGATCCCCGACCTCGACGAGGAGACGGCGGAGATGCTCTTCAAGGAGGGCTACAAGAATGTAGCGGCCCTGTCGTCGGCCGATCCCGAGGCCCTGAAGGCCCTTCCGGGCATGGATGCCGAGAAGGCGCAGGGGATCGTCGAGAGGGCCGCGCAGGTGTCGGAAACGGAAACGGAAACGGTCGGCAACGCCTGATCGGCGGAGAGAGGCTTGCGCCAGGGCTGAACCATACATTTCGGGGGTTTCGAGAATGTCCAAAGTGAGAGTGTACGAGCTGGCCAAGGAGTTCGGGATCGAGAACAAGGAGTTCATCGCCAGGTTGAAGACCCTTGGGATCGCCGTCAAGTCCCACTCCAGCACGCTCGAGGACAGCGAGGTCGAGCGGGTCCGCCGCGAGTTTGCGGCCAAGGGCGAGATGGAGGTCGTCGAGAAACGCGTCAAATCGACCGTCATCCGCCGCCGGGCCGTCCGCCTGCCCGTCGGGGAGGCCCCCGAGGCCGAAGAAGCCGCCGCCCCCGCCCCCGAGGCGCCGGTCGAACCGGCCGAGCCGGCCGGGAAGGAAGAAGGGGCCGCCAAGCCGGAGAAGGAAGAGAAGGACGGGATCCCCGAGATGCCCGGGAAGGCTTCCCTCCCGGAAAAGACGGCCGAGACCGGGATCGAGGAGCCGCAGAGCGCCGCGGCACCCCTCGTGAGCGAAAAGGCGCCCGCGAAGCCGGAGCTGCCGCCGAGGAAGGAGCCCGACCTCTCCCGGCAGGCGCAGATCATCCGCAGACCCGAGCCTGCCGGGGCGAAGCCTGCCTCCAGGCCCCCGGCCGCGATCACCCCGCAGACGCAGATTCGCAAGCCCGCCGGGCCCGCCCGGTCGGCGGGCGCGGAGGCTCGCGGAGCCGCAGCGGAGGCCGACAAGAAGGGCAAGAAGGCCGTCGAAGTGGTCATGGATTCCGTGGCCGCCAAGAAGAAATCCATGATCAAGCAGGGCATCGACAAGAAGGACAAGAGGGTCCGTCTTCGCGAGATCGAAGAGGAGGAATCGCCCCGCTGGAAAGGCGAACGCAAGGCGGCCGTCAAGATGAGGAAAACGGAGATCACGACGCCCAAGGCGATCAAGCGGCGGATCCGCATCTCCGAAGCCATCCGCGTGGGCGAACTCGCCAAGCAGATGAGCGTGCGTGCCAGCGACGTCATCAACAAACTGCTCGGCCTGGGCATGATGGTCACCATCAACCAGTCCATCGACGTCGACGCGGCGACCCTCATTGCCGCCGAGTTCGGCTACCAGGTCGAGGCCGTGACCGCCGAGTACGACGAGCTGCTGCAGCGCGTCGAGACGGAGCCTCGGAACCTCAGACCCAGGGCGCCCGTCGTCACCGTCATGGGCCACGTCGACCACGGCAAGACGTCGCTGCTTGACGCCATCCGGCAGACCAACGTCATCGAGGGCGAGGCGGGCGGCATCACGCAGGCCATCGGCGCCTACCACGTCCACGTCAAGGACCGCGACATCGTTTTTCTCGACACGCCGGGGCACGAGGCCTTTACGGCCATGCGCGCGCGCGGCGCCAAGGTGACGGACATCGTCGTCCTCGTCGTGGCGGCCGACGACGGCGTCATGGAGCAGACCGTGGAGGCCATCAACCACTCCCGATCGGCCGGCGTGCCCATCATCGTGGCCGTGAACAAGATCGACAGGCCCAACGCCACTCCCGACCGGATCAAGCAGGAACTGGCCCAGCACAACCTCATGTCCGAGGAGTGGGGGGGCGACGCGCTCTTTGCCCACATCTCGGCGAAGAAGAAGATCGGCATCGAAAACCTGCTGGAGCTCATTCTCCTGCAGGCCGACGTTCTCGAGCTGAAGGCCGACCCGGACCGCCCGGCCCGCGGCATCGTCATCGAGGCCAAGCTCGACAAGGGCCGCGGCCCCGTGGCGACGGTGCTCATCCAGGAAGGGACGCTGCGCGAGGGCGACGCCTTCTCCGCCAGGACCGAATACGGGCGCGTGCGCGCCATGATCGACGACCAGGGCCGGCGCGTCAAGGCGGCGGGGCCCTCCATGCCCGTGGAGGTCATCGGCTTCTCCAGCGTGCCGCAGGCGGGCTCCGAGTTCATCGGCGTCGAAGACGAGAAGAAGGCCAGGAACATCAGCGAGTACTGGATCCGCAAGGAGCGCGAGAAGGAGCTGGCGGCATCCTCCAAGATCACCCTGGAGCAGCTCTACCAGCGGATCAAGGAAGGCGCCAAGGAGCTCAACGTCATCCTCAAGGCCGACGTGCAGGGCTCTCTCGAGGCCCTGACGGAGGCGCTCCACAAGCTCTCCACCGACGAGATCAAGCTGAAGCTCATCCACAGCTCCACGGGCGCCATCACCGAGACGGACGTCATGCTGGCCTCGGCCTCCGACGCCATCATCCTGGGCTTCCGGGTGAGGCCCGATGCGCGCGTCGTCGAGATCGCCGGCAAGGAGGGTGTCGAGATCAAGCTCTACGACATCATCTACAACGCCATCAACGACGTGCGGGCCGCCATGGAGGGCCTGCTCGAGCCGGAGTTCAGGGAGGTTGTCCAGGGGCGCGCCGAGGTGCGCGAGACCTTCCGCATCGTCAAGGTCGGCACGGTGGCCGGATGCTACGTGACGGACGGCAAGATCCCGCGGAGCGCCGGCGTCAGGCTTGTGCGCGACGGGGTCGTCGTCTACGACGGCAAGATCGCCTCGCTCAAGCGCTTCAAGGACGACGCGAAGGAGGTTACCGCCGGGATGGAGTGCGGCCTCGGCATCGAGGGGTACAACGACATCCGCACGGGGGACGTGATCGAGGCGTACATCACGGAGCAGATCGAGAGAA
>JAAYEC010000004.1 GCA_012728915.1 Deltaproteobacteria bacterium
CGCCATGGCGGATGTGACCGACGTGGCGACCCTCCCCGACATCGCCCGTGTGCGCTTCCAGAGCCAGGCCGTGCGCGGGATCCTTGCCATCGGCCTCTGTGCGGCGGCCGTTGCCTACCTCTCGTCGCAGGTCAAGGGCGGAGCCAAGCTCATGAACCAGATGCTGGGCGTCTCCGAGGAGTGGGGCGTCGCCATCATGTTCGGCTCGACGCTCGCCTACATGCTGGTCTCCGGCATGTCGGGATCGATCCTGACGGATGCCTTCCAGGGCCTCGTCATGCTCATCGGCGTCTTCGGCGTCATCATCGCCTATTTCTCCATGACGGGAGGCGATCTCTCCGTCATCATGAACTCTCCGCAATTCGGGCCCACGTTCGTGGACGGCGCCGGGGCGATGCCCTTCCAGCTCGTCATTGCCTTCGCCATGATCTTCTTCATCGGTGTCATGGGTCAACCCACGATGCTCGCGAAGATGTACTCCGTCAAGAGTCACAGGGATTTGAAGGTCGCCGGTATCCTCGGTGGCTGTTCCTACGGGCTCACATCGCTCGTGTGGATCCTCGTGGGCTACGGGGCCATGTGGCTGGTCGCCACGGGCGCCTCGGCGCCGATCAAGGACCTGGACAAGGCGGCCTTCCTCTTCGTGAGCAAGACGGGCGGTGTCCTGCAGGCCCTCGTCATGGCGGCTCTCCTGGCGGCCATCGTCTCGACGGCGAGCTTCTTCATCTCCCTGGCATCGGGTGCCCTCACCCGCGACCTTGCAGGTGCCTTGGGCCATGAGATCCCCGTCGGCCGGCAGATCGTCATCGGCCGATACCTGCAGATCGTCGTCATGATTCTCTGCATCGGCTTCGGGTACTGGGGCGGTCGGGCCGTGGCCATTCTGGGGACACTCGGGTGGGGCTTCTTCGCCTCCGTCACGATCCCCACGTTCACCATGGGGCTCCTCTGGAGGCGTTGCTCCCGCGAAGCGATCATCCTGGCACTGATCTTCGCCGTGGTCGCCAATATTGCCTGCCCGATCCTGGAGAACTTCAAGATCTGGCGGTTCCCCTTCCCCTATTACCTCTTTACCGTTGGAGGGGCCGTCATCATCGCGACGGTGGTTTCCTTCTTCACGGACGGTGCGGCGGGGAAGAATCTGCCCAAGCAGATGGAGCCGGTCTTTAAACTCTGACCCCGTTTCGGCGGGACCGGGGGGCTGGCGCCCCCGGGTCCCGCCTTTTCAGGGCGGCGGAAATACGCCGAGGGGCCGCTCTCCCCGGCGTGGAGGATGAGTCGTTTACATCGGTGAATCAACGGTAAGGAGGAATTCCCATGGCAGCAAGACCACTGGATAGAGTTGCCGTCATCGGAGCCGGTGTCCTGGGCGCGCAGATCGCCATGCTGGCCGCCAATGCCGGCTACACCACGAAGATCTACGACCCCGTGGCGGGGGCCTTCGAGAACACCTACACCAAGATCTGGAACGACCTGAAGGCCAAGGGCGTCACGCCGCTGATCGCCTGGGAGAAGTGGGAAGCGGCCAAGAAGGGCGTGCAGCAGGTCGGCTCCATCGACGAGGCCGTCAGGGACGCGCAGCTCATCATTGAGGCCGTCTTCGAGAACATCGAACTGAAGAACAAGATTTTCAAGGAACTGGGCGAGAAGTCCCCCAAGGACTGCATCATCGCCACCAACAGCTCCTCCATCCCCGTCTCCAAGATGGAGGCATCCAGCGGCCGTCCGGAGCGCTGCCTGAACATCCACTTCTACTTCCCCCTGCAGGGCGTCAACATGGTGGACATCATGGGCGGCTCGAAGACCCTTCCCGAAGTCTTCAAGACGGGCGTGCAGTGGATCATCTCGGTAAACTGCATCCCGCTGAAGGTCAAGAAGGAGATCCTCGGCTTCTGTTTCAACCGCGTCTGGCGAGCCATTAAACGCGAGACGCTCTACATGTGGGGTAACGGATTTGTCGACTTCCGCGACAGCGACAGGGCCTGGCGGGTCTTCACGGGCATGAAGGAAGGCCCCTTCGCGCTCATGGACAAGGTTGGCCTCGACACGATCTACGACATCGAGATGGTGTACTACAACGAGTCGAAGCTGCCGCATGACAAGCCGCCCGACGCGCTCCTGCAGATGGTGAAGCGTGGCGAACTGGGCGTCAAGAGCGGAAAGGGCTTCTACACCTACCCCGACCCCGAGTTCCTTCGCCCCGACTTCATGACGCCGAAGGAAGACTGATTGTTGCGCTCAAACCCGGCCAGGGGTCCGCTCCGCCAGCACGGGGGGCGGGCCCCTTTATGTTTTCCCCGACAGCGCCGGGGGAAGGATGAACCTCTCCTTGCGGCCGTCGACGCGCAGCGGGACCTCCCTGCCCAGGGAGGCTCCCTTCAGGAAGTTGATTTTCCTGCGCTCGGAGAAATCCAGCGGCAGGTAGGCCGAGGCGGGGGGTGTTTCGGGGAGCAGGCCCATTCTCGAGTATGTTTCAGCGATCAGCTCGGTGCAGAAGATGCTCCGGTAGACAGGTTTGCGGGGCCACCAGCGCAGGAAGAACCGGGTCTGGATCACGCGCCGGATCACCTCGATCTGCGCGGGGAAGGGGAGGCGGTGGACCTTGTAGATGTATTCGAACATCAGACGGATCATTTCGGGGCTTCGCGCCACTCTCAGGGGCCGCCAGGCGTAGACGTCGGTCTCGTAGGTCACAAGCCGCTCCCGCAGGGAGACGAGCTGGGGGCCCCCTTTCCGGAAGCCCAGGATTCGATCGGTGATCGATTCGAGCGGCGTCGATTCCCACAGGAGCGGTTCCTCACTTCCGGGGATTTTGACGATCATGCCGGCGTGGGTCCAGTTCTCGGAGGGATGGGGCCGCTGGTCGCGGTCCAGGTAGAGCCCCTTGAAGAGCACAATGTCGCCCGTCTGGAACCGGTACGAAACGTCGCCATAGTTGATGGCGTCCTCCTCGGTCACCGGCAGCTCCACAGTGAACGTTGACCCGCTGCCCTCCTCCGATTCGACCCGGATCGCCCCGCCGTGCAGTTCGAGAAGCCTCCTGACGACGGAGAGCCCGATCCCGAGGGACGGCTCGCCCAGCGTGCCTTCCCGGGCCGAGAGGCTTGCCCGTTCGAAGATGTGGGGCAAGAGAGCCCCCGGAATCCCGATGCCGTGGTCGCGGAATTCGACGAGTGCCCTCCTACCTTCGTCGAGCTCTTCCAGCGTCAGGCTCAGGGACACGTCGGTTCCCGGCTGCGAAAACTTGACCGCGTTCAGGAGGATCTGGCGGCAGATCTCCGCGAAGTGCACGGGATGCAGCAGGACCGGGACGTGCCGTTTCGGCAGGGTCATGTCGAAGGCGATGCCCTTCATGGCAGCCAGCTCGCGGAACTCCTCTCTCCTGCGGTCGAGGTAGTCGGCGAGATCCGCCTTCTCCATGTCCTGGCGATAGGTTTCCGCTTCCAGCCGCGAGGCCTCCAGGAGCCTGTCGATGAGGCACAGCAGACGTGACGTCTTTTCCCGGATCTCGGGGGATCGCGCGCCGCGGTCCTCCTGGGCCAGCTCGTGAATTCCCTGGATCGGCCCCCTGAGATCCTGGGTCACGATGCGCAGCAGATCGTCCTTGTCGCGGGCCAGTTTCTCCAGGGTCTCCATCTGGCTCTGGGCCGTCTGGGTGGCCTCGAGGATGTCCCGGTTGATGAGGTTGAGAATCCGGTTTTTGTCGTTCAGCTCACGTGTCTGCCGCCTGACCTCCCGCCGCAGCAGGTACCAGTTGGTGACCAGAACGAGGAAGAGAACTGCCCCTCCCCCACCGACGAGCGCCTTGAGCAGCCAGGACGGGAGCCGCTTCTTCTCGCGAAGTCCCCATTTGTCCGCGAGCTTGGCGATATCGTCCTTTCCGATTTTCGCCAGCCCCGCGTCGACGGCGTTCAGGGCGTCCGCGTTTCCCTTCCGGAACGCCGCCCGCAGCGGGTGAGTGGCAAGATCGGTCACGACGCGGAACCGGCCCCGGGCATCGTGCTTGGAGAGGAAGTAGAAGGCGATCGGGTAGTCGACGGCAAAGGCGACGATTTCGCTCTGCAGGGCGCTCGTGACCACGTCTTCGCTATTGGGGTAGAGCTTCAGGCGCAGGAGGGGATGATTGTCCTGCATGTACTCTGCAGCGAAGTGGTCCCGGCTCACACCGACGACGAGGCCCGTGGCCGCCAGGTCGTGGACGGAATGGATGTCCAGCCGGTCGAGGACGAAGAGCGACAGGGTGTCGTCAAGAAACCCCGTCGAGAAGTCGAGATAGGCGCTGCGGGGATCGGAATGGAACAGGCCGGAGTGAAAGTCCGCACGTCCTTTTCGGACGGCGGTGATCGTCTCGTCGAGATCGCCGAGCCGGAAGGTGATCCCATAGCCGTTCCGTTCCGCCCAGAGCTTCCAGAACTCGACAAGGATCCCCTGCGGCTCGCCGTTCCTGTCCGCGAAAGAGAAGGGCGGGGCGTTTCGCTGGGAGGCCACGACAAAGGTCTTCCGTCCCCGCTCCTCGAAGGCCCGGGCATCTCCGTCTGCGGCAGCCGGGAACGGCAGGACCAGCGCGGCCACCGCGAGGATGGCCGCCAGGAGCCTGCCGGATCTTGCGGTTGCATGCATGTTCGTCATCGGGCCCGGTCCTGATCGTGCGCCACGATTTTATCAGCCCTGCCGGTCGGTGGCTATAGAAAATCTCCCCGGGCGGCACGTTTTCGTGCCTGCTGCGCCGGCGGCAGGGCAGACGCGCGGCCGCGGCAGGACGGGACGGTCCGTTCATCCAATGATTGAGGGATTCTGGCCCTGCCGGAAACGCGGCACCCTGCGGCCTTGACCGCCGGGCGGGGAGGGGCAGTCCACAGAGGCGGCAGCCCGCAGGAGGGAAGCAGGGGAGGGGAACTCTCCGCCATCCCCTCTTCCCCGGGGAGGGTTCAACAGGGGTTCGGTTTTCCGAAGGCCGGATCCGGCACGAGGCGCCTCAGCTCGACTTGAAGAAGTCGTTGACGAGCGCGAGGTATTCCGCCAGCAGGGCCCTGCTCACCACGAAGATGTGCCCCACGTTCTTCTCGATGAGGCGGTTCAGGCCGCCGCGGGACACGCCGATGTTCTTCCCGATCTCGCCCCACAGCTCGCAGGCCACGCAGGAGCCCGTCGGCGCGATGGGGTCGCGGGTGCCGCGGTAGCAGAAGACGAGGACGCCCGCCTCGTCCAGGGCGCCCATCCGCACGGGCTTGCCGTCGAGGGCCGGGACGGAGGAGGGAAGCGTGTAGGTCCCCTCGATGAGGGCGTTGCCGAGGAAGAACTGGCTGATCCACTCCCGGTGCGCCCGGGCGGGGAACTTGGTCCCGTGCGTGAGCCAGTAGAGGAACGGGGCCGCTTCCTCGATGGCGCCGGGCCAGTAGGCGCGTCCGTAGAAGCCCATCGACACGGTGTACTGGACGCCGGGCTGGATCCCGTTCATGCCGGCCTCGATGACAAAGGCGGGGACGTTGACCTCCCCGTAGAGCTCCTTCATGAGCAGGGGGTCGTACTCCTCGCGGATGATCTTGCGCATCGGGCCGTGCCCGCTCTCCCCGTCGTCGAATTTCACGGGCGTGGCCATGACGGCGATCTTCCAGACGTCCATCGGCTCGCCGCGCGCCATGCACTCCTCGGCCCGGCGGGCCAGGTAGGGCAGCATGAGCGTGCCCGCCATGCAGTAGGCCATGATGTAGACCGCGGCCCCCGGGTGGCGCTTCTGGATGATGTCGATGTAGGCGTCGGGCACGGTCTTTCCGTAGAAATCGAGACCCAGCTCCGTTTCTCCCGGGCCGGGGTCGCCGTGGTCCACGAGGTATACGTGGTATCCTTCCTTCAGGATTCCCTCGACAACGGATTTCCCCCGGGCCAGGTCGAAGATCTCGGGCTTGTTGATCATCGGGGTGGCCATGTAGACCACCTTGCCGTTCGGTTCCGTTCCCTTCGGCAGGGGGTAGTGGCGAAGGGTGACCGAGTGAAGACGCGAGCCCTTGATGACCTCGTAGGGCAGGTAGCCGATTTTTCCCCCCATGTAGCGGTTGGCGAAATCGCGGATATCGAAGGCGTTGTGCTTCCACAGGGCCTCGATGCGCGCGCGGCCCTCCTCCAGCCAGGTCCCGAAAGACATGCCGTCGGTGCCGTCGGGGTTCTTCTTCATGAAGGGCATGTCGTCGATGGGCTGCTCCGTGATGAGCACCACAATCGATTTCAGGAGATCCTTCATGGCCTTGAGGCGGGTGAGCCCCCGCGAGTTGTAGGAGAGCTCGAGCCAGCGAAACTCCTTCATGCAGTTCCGAAGGAGCTGCTTGCCTTCCTCGGAGGTGGAGACCGCCAGCGCGACGCGGGGATCGAATTTGCCGTTGCGCATGAAACGGCCGCAGAGGTTGTAGAGAAGCCTCGCGTAGGTCTGATAGATCCAGCTGTTCATCTCGGCGAAGACGTCGGGGTTGCGGCCGGCCCTCGTGGCGATGCGGGCCTGGGTCTTGATGGGTCCCGTCGCGACGGCTTCGAGGACGTCAGCCTGCCATCCCGCGAGCGCGGCGAAGGGCCCGAAGAGGAAGGGCTGGGCGGCCGTGGTCTTCAATAGCTCCCGGTACAGGAAAAGGGACCGGACCAGTCCCCCCGCCAGCTTGCTCTTCCAGGGCATGGCCGATCTGTATCCTTCCACGTTGTCCGCCGGCGTCGTGCCGACCAGGGAAAGAAGTTCCCCGGGGGAAATCCGCTCCTGCCTAGCTTTCTTCATAGGGCCTCTCCTTGCCGGTCCGCGGATTACGCGATCCAGGACCGTTTCCTCGCCGCGGCCGTCCGATCCCCCGACATGCAAAAGCACGACCACCCCGGCCTGATGGCAGCGTCTCCGGGACCGGGCGGCCGCGGTCGGGCGATGCGCATTCCACGATTCACTGCCGGGCAATGTTCAGGTGGACGATCCGGTTGCCGAGCACGGCCATCGCCTGGGCGGGGAAGAAATTCAGCCATCCCCAGCGCTCGCGGTGGTGCTCCAGGACGTTGCTCTCGCGCAGCACCTTCAGGCCGCAGCCCCAGGACTCCAGGGCCCGGCAGTCGCTCAGGGCCCATCGGAACTCGAGACGGCCTCCGGCGATCCGCGAGAGGCAGGGGTCATATTTTCCCAGTCCCAGGGCGCAGGGTGCCAGCATCTCCAGAAGCATCTCCGCCCCCGGGAAACGTTTGCAGAGGCGCTCGAATATGGCACGGACCTCCTCCTCGGCAAAATACATGAAGAGTCCCTCGGCGATGATCAGGACCGGCAGGCGTCCCGCCTCCAGGGCATCGAGCGTGCCGGGCTCCGTCACCGAACCGGCGACGCAGCGATATCGCCTGGTCTCCCGGAAAAAAAGTCTCCGCAGGGCGATGACGTCCGGCAGGTCGACTTCGACCCAGTGGATGCTCCCGTTGTCGAGACGTGAGAACCGGGTGCTCAGACCGGCGCCCAGGTTGATCACGACGGCGCGGGGATGTCTGCGGATGAAGATTTCCGTCCCCGCATCGAGAATCTTCGTGCGGACGGCGATTCCCGTCTGCGTCATCCACGCCCCGTCGAACCTGGAGAAGTCGTAGTCGAGGTTCTCGAAGATCTCCAGGGCGATCGGGTCGCGGATGATCGCGTCGGTGCGGCGGGTCTCGACGGCGCGGGCCCAGAGCGGGATCAGCAGGGTTTCGGAAACCCCGGAGAGCCGGACGGGTTCTTTCCACAGCCGGTGAAGAATTGCCGCATTCATGGCGTTCCGTGCCGGTAGTCCGAAACGGGGTTGGGTCCGGGGTTGACCGCTGAACGGGTCCGACGGGTCGGACCGGCCTCCGCCGCTGCCGGGCCTGTGGCCCTGTCGCGTTGCGTTCTTCCGCAGCTCGAGGGTCAGGCAGAGAACTGCCCGAGGGAGATGTCAGGGATATGCTTTTTATGTAACACGCTCCGCCCGTTCTGGCAAGGTGTCGCCGCAAAGGCAAAAGACCCCCCGGAGGGTTTCCGGGGGGCCGGGAGAGAGGCGCGGGGATGGGTGCGGCGTCCGCTATTTCTTCGCCGCCTTGGGGGGCATGATCACGGCTTCCCCGTCCACGAGGAGGCTGCCGTCCTGGTTCACGCAGGTCGTCCGGAGCTTCACGCGGTTTTTCTCGGCCAGTTTCTCCCTGACCTCCACGCGGGCCGTCACCGTGTCGCCGATCCGCACGGGGGCCTTGAACTCCAGGACCTGGCTCAGGTAGATGGTCCCCGGGCCCGGCAGCCTCATCGCGAGGACCGCCGAGATGAATCCCGCCGACAGCATCCCGTGGGCGATCCGGCCCTTGAAGAAGGTGTTCTTTGCGTAGGCCTCGTTGACGTGGGCCGGGTTGAAGTCCCCCGTGACCCCGGCAAAGAGGTAGACGTCCGTTTCGGTGACGGTCTTGGCCATCTCCGCCGCATCGCCGACGTTCATCTCGTCAATCGTTTTCCCGATCATGTTCCTCCTCCTTGTTCAGGCCTGAAGCCCTTGGCCTTTAGCCCTGAGCACGCAGCGAAACTGCGTTCTAAAACCAGCTCTTGAAAATCCAGACGTTCTCGCGCAGATCCTTCACGTCGTCCTTCAGCATCGACAGGAGGCTCATGTTCTGGATGGCCACGCCGCCCATGTAGGCGATCGCGGTGACGAACCGGATTTCATCCTCGGTGAACTCCCGGGGAGCGGCGCTGTAGAGACGAAGCACGCCGATCACCTCGTCGCGGGACTTGATGGGCACGCTCAGGATCGTGACGATGCCCTCCTCCTTCTTCTCGTTGCGGTACTGGACTCCGGCGTCGGTGGCGGCGTCCTTGACCACCACGGGCTTGCCCTGGAGGGCCTGGGCGATGCTCTTCTCCGCCGAAATGGGACCCTTCTGGAGGTATTTCTCCGAGAGGCCGTAGCTCGCCGCCAGGCGCAGCGTAACGCGGTTCTCGTCGAGCAGGCGGATCGTGGCCGCCTTGACGTAGAGGGCCCGGGCCACGTCCTCCGTGAGGGTCTGGAGGATCGCCTTGATGTCCGTGCTTGCCGCGATGCTGGAGGCCATGCCCAGAAAGATGCGCGTGGCGTTCCGCAGTTTTTCGATGAGGCAGGCCTTCTGGATCGCCATGCCGCCCTGCTCGGCGAGCACCGTCAGGAACGTGATCTCCTGCTCCGAGAAATCCCGGATGTCCGCCGTGTAGAGCGCCAGGCACCCGATCACGTCATCCTCCGACTGAACGGGGACGACGAGGATGGAGCCGATGCCCTCTTTGATCTTGGACTCCCTGTTCTGGACACGCTCGTCCTTCTGCGCGTCCCGGTAGTGGAGGAACCCTTCCTTCTTGAGCAGTTTCATCGTCGGCGCCATGCCGCTCGGCACGGCGTGGATGTAGCTCCTGGAGAGGCCCGTCTGCGCCGCGGCGATGTACTGGCCGTCCGCCTCGTCGTTTTCCAGAAACAGGCAGGCCGCCTTGGCCTTCATCGTGTCGACGGCCGACTTCACGATCATCTCGAGGAGCCTGTCCCGCTCGATCGTCGTCCCCAGGGCCCGGCTGACTTTACTGATTGCCTTGATGTAGTCCATGGTGTTTCTTCCTTTCGGGCGTTAATCCTCTTCGGCCGTTGCCCCGGCCTTTTTCTTTTTCGAGACCTTTTTCGGTTCGGTGTTGACCGCCTCCGGAGAGTCGTCGCGCTCCGTGAGCCAGCGGATGATCTTCGGCCCGAACTCCCGCTGCGTCTTGGAGCTCACGTAGATGCCGATGTGGCCCGTGTCGAGGCAGAGATCCTCCTTGTCCGTGCTGCCGATCTTGCTCGTGAGCTGGTCGCAGGCGGCAGGCGGGACGAGGTGGTCGTACTTTCCGTAGATGTTGAGCACGGGCATGGTGATGTTCTTCAGGTCCACCTTCTTTCCCCCGAGAACCAGCTCGTTCTTGATCAGGCGGTTCTCCCGGAACATCCACTGGATGAAGTCCCGGAAGGCCTCGCCGGGCAGGTCCGGGCTGTCGAAGATCCACCGCTCCATCCGTACGAAGTTTTCCACGAAGTCGCGGTTGTGGATATTTTCCAGAAACCCCACGTACTTGTCGATCATGAGACGCGCCGGGTTGAGCAGCAGAAACCCCAGGTTCATGATGTCGCCGGGGATGTTTCCGTAGGAGGCCACCAGCTTGTCGGGGTCGAGCGAGCGCGCCCAGACGTTGAGCAGCCCCGCGTCGTGGTCGAAGTTCGTGGGCGTCACCGTGAGGACCAGGTTCTTCACCTTTTCCGGGTGCAGCGCAGCGTACATGACGCTCATCGTGCCGCCCTGGCAGATGGCCATGATGTTGAGCTGGTCCAGGCCGTGCCGCTCCAGGATGAAATCCACGGCGTCGGCGATGTAGCCGTTGACGTGGTCGTCGAGGTTGAGGTACCGATCCTTGCGGGTCGGGTAGCCCCAGTCGAGCATGTAGATGTCGAGGCCCGCGTTGAGGAAGGTCTCCACGACGCTGCGGCCCGGCTGCAGGTCGAGCATCGTCTCCCGGTTGACCTGGGCGTAGACGATGAAGACCGGCGTCTTGAGCAGGGGCGCCGTCCTGGCGTGGTAGTGCTTGAGCTTGACGCGGTCGTCCTGCCAGACGACGTCATAGGGAGTGACGGCGATCTCCGTCTCCAGCGGCCCCAGCAGTACCTCCCTGGCCTTGCGGAGCTGGTCGTGGAACTTGGCCGTGTCGCCGGCCACCCGGGCCATGATCAGATCGGCCGCCATGGCATAGGGCGCCATCATTTCGGAGAGACGGGTTTTCTTCTCACTTTCCATTTTGCCTCGCCTTTCTCTCGAGTTCCTTGACCCTCTTTTTCAGAAGGTGAAGATCCCGGTACAGTTCGTCCATGTCCCGGTTGGTGGGGATGGGCAGGTTCTGGAGGAGATCCATGAAGTACTCCGCCCGGGCCGCCCGATAGTCGTGCAGCCTGTTGAGCGTCTCCGTCAGGGTGTTCATGTAGTCGTCCGAGCGCAGCAGCTGCATGTAGTGGTCTTCGAGCTTCTGGATCCAGAGCTGGTAGAGGGCCTTGGAGTCCTTGACGGCCGCCTTGCCCTCCTTTTCCATTTTCGCGATTTCCTCCTGGACACCGTAGTAGGCCTTCTCCAGGGGGATCATGAGCAGCTGGAAAAACTCGGTAAGGGCCGACTGGTAGTCCGAGGCCTTTTCGATGGCCCTGTTGTACCGCTCCTGGTAGTAGCGGTTGAGTCCCAGCTGGGGGATGTTGAGGATTTTCCGGAAATCCTCCGCCTGGGACTCGTAGAAGGTCTTCGTCATCTGCTTCAGGATCTCGGCCATGTTCTCGGGCTGGCCGGTGGCGGTGGCGCCCGTCATTTCCGCCCACTGCCTTTCGAGCTTGATCATGTATCCCCAGAAGGGCTGGAGGATCTTCAGCATCATGTCCGGGACCGATTTCGCGCTCTGGATGTCCCCGGGTTTCGGCGCCCCGGCAATCGAGGAGAGGGCCTGGAAGAATTCGAAGAGCCCCTTGCCGATCTCCTCGGGGTTCGGCTGCTTCCCGGGCTCCCCGCCACTCCCGGGTCCTGCGCCGAGAGGGGCCTGCCACACCTGGGCGGTCCGCTTCACAGCCTCTTGCCAGGCGAGGGTCTGGTTCTGGACCCAGTCTGCAAACATGACGCTCCGTGCGTTCTCCGTTGGCTTTTCCTTTTCACTCATGGTTTCCCCTCTCTTTTCTTCGACGTCTCAGGCGCGTGGCGTTCCGCCGGTCTCTTTCCCGGCTTTCCCGTTTCGTAGAGCTTGCCGTAGGCGGACATGAGCGCCCGAAACTGTTCGGCCTGCTTCTTCATGAGCCCCTCGAAACCCCTGACGACCTCCGCGGGATCCATGTCCTTGCCGCCGGGCCTTTTTCCCCCTCGCCGCAGGGACTCCTCGAGATCTTCGACCGTCTTTTTCAGGGCTTCGTTCTCCCGGGCCAGGGCCTCGTAGTCCTCGCGAGGGACCATGCCCATGAGGCCGATGAATTCCTGGTAGGATTTCATGAAGTCCGCGGCGGCCTTCGTCCACATCTCGGCATACGGGGAGGAAGGGTCCGGCTTCTTGTCGAGCCCGTAGAATTTCTGAAAAAGGGCGAGTTGCCGCTCGAAGGTCCTGGTGCCTTCGCTCGCGAGTCGGCCCAGGGTTTCGACCTGTTCCTGCCCTTTCGCCGCGCTGAGCAGAAAGTTGCCCCAGAACTCGAGGAATTTCCTGTCCATGGAAGACGTTCCCCCTCTTCGGTGGTGTGGAGTCGGGAAAAGGGTGCCTGTCCGGGTCACGCCCGGGGCCTGTCCTTTCCGTCTCAGGTAAAGCCTTCCGGAAGGCCGTCCAGGTCGAGCTGGAAGCGGACCGGCCCCCGGTAGCCTTCCCGGAAGCTCCGGTGAAGGGCGCACTCGGAGGTCGGCAGGGACCAGGACGTGGCGATGGCCCCGTGCCCCTTGGGAAAAACGGTGACTTCCACGTCGATGAAGTCCGCCGGCGCGAGGGCCGCTTCCTTGTCGACCAGGTCGTCCTCCGCGGCATAGCAGAGAAGCCAGGGAATGCCTTTTTCCCGGAGCCGCTTGAAGTTCAGGGGCCTGCCGAAGAGCTTGACCGGCAGCGTCCCGTCGCCGGCCACGGGTTTCGTGAAGGAGTCGAAGCTCAGTTGGGTGATGCCGATAGGCAGGTCGTTGCGCTCGTAGATGAGCCAGTAGTTGAGGGCCGCGGCCGTCGGGGTGATCCGGATGTGATGGAGATCGTCGCGGTTGAACATGGCGAGGTCGCGGTAGTAGGTGAAGATGGGGGCCTCGCGCTCCATGCTCTTGAGCTTGTAGACCCAGCTCATGACCTTGCCGTCCACGATGCGGTTGCCGTTGGGCAGCGTCTTGCCCGCGTAGCCGAGATCGCGAAACCGGGGCGGGATGTGCTCGAGGTATTCCACGAGGGCCTTGCTTCGCGTGCCGTCCATCGGGGCCACACAGGTGGCGAAGGCGTCCACGAGCCCGTCGAGTTCGCCGGACATCAGGTTGAGGGCCGCGACGAACCCGCCCTGGCAGAACCCGTTGAGGGT
The DNA here is from genome assembly GCA_012728915.1 of Deltaproteobacteria bacterium. Lineage (GTDB taxonomy): Bacteria > Desulfobacterota > Syntrophia > Syntrophales > UBA2192 > UBA2192. The sequence continues at coordinate 13,053 of JAAYEC010000004.1, forward strand.
CACTGGTTTGCCGTGACGCTCGCGGATGACCTCGCAGAAACGCTTCATGTCGCGGCAGTCGTCCTCCCCGGTCATGGTCTGGACGGCCGGCGTGGCGTTGATGTCCTTCATGATGCGGATGTACGTCGGGATGCCCTGGTTGGCGAAGCAGTGCGTGTAACTCTTGTTCTCGCCCGGCAGGAAGGCGAGGATCGAGGCCCCCAGGACGTAGGGCGGGATGATGAGCACGGGCTTTCCGCCCGGCCGCACCTCCGTGCAGCCCTTCCAGGGCAACACCTGGTACAGGATGAAGCGGTCCGTCTCGGCCGCCTTGATGTAGCCGCCGTCGTCGAAGTGGAACCCGAAATGGGGTTCGATGTCGCGGATGGCCTTCGGGTATTCGCTGGTGAGAAGCCTGACCAGGTGGGAGAGGCGCTCCGCGTGCTCGGCAATGTCCTCTCCCTCGCGGTCAAACAGCGTGTTGAGCCAGGCCGAGTGCCGCCTCTGCATCTCGCGGGCGTGGAACTGGTTCATCGACCGCATCGTGCTGAGAAGGCCCTTCCTGGCAATCTCCATGTTGAAGTGAAGCAGTTCGAGATAATCCCGGGCCGTCTCCTGGGGCCGGTGCTCCACGATCTTCCTCTTCTCGGTCCGCTGGAAGGAGTTGAGGGCCACCCAGTACGGGGCCATGAAGTCGAAGTAGTAACTCGTGACCCCGTTGGCGTAGGTCTGGGATGCCTTGAGGAGCTCCACCGAGGACAGGGCCATCTTCAGACCGACCTCGGCGGGCCTCAGCGGCATGTTGAACAGGGTCCCCATGAGGTCCCTCGACGGCACGCGCGCAAATGGATACATCATCGGGCTTCCTTTTCGGCAGATCGTTCGAAACTCGCGGACCGCTCGCCGTTACTTCTCCTGGAAGAAGGCTTCCAGCTTCTTGAAATTCTCGTCCACGAGCTTCCTGTAGTCCTCGAAGCCTTTCCGGTACATCGAGGCCCACTCCTTGGCGGCCTTCTTGCCTTCCTCGGACATTCCGGAGGCCTGATCAATGTAAAGGTTGATGACCTTTTCCATCTGCTCCTGGAGCATGTTCATGTTCTTGAATGCGTTCTCGTAAGCCGACTTGTTGAAGTCGATCATCTGCTTGAGCATATCTTTCGGCTGCATCTTGACATTCCTCCTTTGCGAGACGGGTGGTTTTACTGCGCGGACTTCGCCGCCTCGGCGAAGAAGTCCTCGACTTTCTTGAAGCTCTCGTCGACGGCGGCCTTGAAATCCTCTCCGCCCTTCTTGTAGGCCTTGATCCACTCCTGAACGGCCTTCTTGCCTTCCTCGGGGAATCCCTGCGTCTGGTCCAGGTACATCTCGACCATCTTCTGGCTCTGCTCCTGGAGCATCGTCATCGCGTTGTAGGTGTTCTCGAAGGTCGACTTGTAGAAATCGAAGGTCTGCTTGACTACTTTTTTCGGGTCCATGGAAACATCCTCCTTGGGTGGTTTGTGTTTGTGAGGGGAATATAACCCACCCGCGGCGGCTTGTCAAGAGAAAATGTTGCATCGCAACAAAAAGATTTGCCGGCCCCCGAATTAACATTAAGTATAATCATTTCATGCAATTACTATAATATATCCTCCCGGATGCATCATTTATCATCTATTTTATGACGCATTGTGTCATCCCGTTCTGCCCGCCGGCGCGTTCGCGGGGCGTGGAGTCCGGTTGTCTGCGCTGCAGGGGTTCCGGGGGAGAGGAGGGGATCATCGGTGCGCGGATCGAGAAAGCCCGGACAACGTTGCAGCGAAATGCCGTGCGTTCCCGCAGCGTGGCACGATTCTACAGGAAACCGCGGCATCCTGGCAACGATAAAAAAACGTCGTCAGCGGTCGCTGCGCTCCAGCAGGAAACGGATGATCCGGCTGTAGTACCGGTCCAGCACCGTGCGGGACCGGAACAGCCCCATGTGGCCCGCGTCACAGCAGAGGACGAGTCTGTCTTCCAGGGCGACGCCCTCGATGAGACCCACGTGTCCGATGGCCTGCCCGCAGGGGGCGATGTTGTCCTGCGTGCCTCCCAGCGCCCAGACGGGAACCGACGCGGGGTAATCCTTCACGCTGACCCGCCGTTGCCCGATCTCCAGGGTGCCCCGGATCAGCGCATTGCGGACGAAGACCTTCTTGTAGGTGTCCCGGAGGAAGCTTGCCGGGAAATCGTGGCTGTAGTTGTACCACTGGTAGAAGGCCATCTGCCGGCCCGCCGCTTCCTCGTTGCCGTCGCGAAGGTCGGCGAGGAGTTTTTTCAGGTTTTCGAAGTGCTGGGGCATGCCCAGGATGTAGAACCCGAGGACCTGCAGCCGGCCGTCGTAGATGTCCCGGCCTTCGCCGGGGAGTCCCTGCGGGACCCGTGCCCCGAGGGCGGAGGTCAGCAGGTCGATGTAGGACTCGCCCATGGTCCGCGCGAAGTCGGAGAGGAAGCCCCGCTCGGCATCGGTGTTCATCGGGGCGCCCGCCGATCCGAAGGTCTTGCCGAGATGGGGGTTGAGAATGAGGGTTGCCATCAGGAGCGGACCCGGCTGGCAGACGGCAACGAGATGCGCGGGGTGTCCCGTCTTCTCTTTGAGGGTCTCGAGGATGGTCCGGTACTGCGTCACCTGGCCTTCGAAATCCTCGTGATGCCTCCGTCCCTCCACGTAGAGGGGGATCTCCTGGGCGCATTTCTGCTCCACGATCGCCATGCGCGTCAGCCCGCTGTCTCTCATGAAGAGGGCGACGCGCTCCGCGATGTTGGAGTGGTGCCCCGCCCGGGGGGCGAAGACGACCGTGTAATTGCCGATCCCGTGTGTCTCTTCTTTCGAGATGTCGATGAGCCTCATGCCCGGCAGGTCGAGCAGTACCTTGCCCGTTTCATCGAAGCACTGGCAGGGTGGCGCCTCGCAGAAGAGCTTCAGGAATTCGGCCTCGCCGTGCCGTTTGCGCTCGTAGCGCCGGGCGGGCAGGGAGAGCACATCCGCCATGGCCCGGGCCATCTCCCTCTCCATCCCGTCGAGGCTGTCCGCCAGCAGGCTGACGGGACGCTCCACGGGTGTGCCGGTGATCAGAAAGCGCCACATCTCGAGGCCTATGCCGCTCGCCGCGGTGAGCGAGTCGAGCCAGAGGAGGGACCAGCGGTTGCCGAGGCTGACTATCTCGGCGGACAGGTCGAGCGACGATCGGACGGATTTCAAGGACGTGGCCAGGGTCGGGGCAAGGGTGTGGATCGTATTGGGCATGTTCCTTCCTTGGTGTTCGGATGGATCGGCCGGGCAAGCGGAAGCGACCCTGCCGCCGCTTCTCGGCGCCCCCATCGTTGCGATTTCTTCCCGCGCAAAGCGCGCAGGCACCTATTCCTCGTAGTAGAGATGGAAGGGCCTGAACCCTTCGTCGATGACGCTTTTCATGGCGACGGTGTGCTGGCTGCAGGCATCGAACCAGTCGCTGATCGCCCGCTTTCCCTCGTGGGGAATGACGGGAGACTGCTCGATCAGGATCTCGACGGTTCTTCGTGATTGGGACTGGACGGCAAGAGCCGCGTCGAGGGCCCCGCTGAGGGCGGTGTGGCAGAACTGAAGGGCGTGCTTCGCTACGGGGTTGTTTTCCATGTTGATGACCTCCACGTCCATGAGTTTCACCGTTTTCTGGCGCTTTATGTATGACACTGCAAAGGGTTTGTCAAGGGTCATGTTGCAATGCAATATCCCCGCGGCATCTCTTGTTGTCCGTTTGTATATTTTAAGCCCTTGATATTCATTATGTTCTGTGGTACAAAAATACGTGGATACTGGAATTGAGGTTTATTTGTTGCAACGTTCCATTTCGTGGAACGGCATGCACGGTGAAGTCCGGACGGGAGGGCAGGGAAGATGGCAGACCGAGTGGTGATCAAGAAGTACAACAACCGGCGCCTCTACGATACTGAAAAGAACGCCTACGTGACCCTTGCGGCGCTTGCGGAGACGATCAAGAAAGGCCGGCAGATCGAGGTGATCGACGCCCAGACGAAGGAGGACGTGACCGCTTTCACCCTCACGCAGATCGTCCTGGAGGAGGCCAAGAGCAAGCAGTTCCTCCTTCCTGTCCCGCTTCTGCATCTCATGATCCGGTTCGGTGAGACCGTTCTTTCCGAGTTCTTCGAGAAGTACCTCCAGCAGGTCGTCCGGAACTACCTGGCCTACAAGACCTCCGTCGATGCCCAGTTCGCCAAGTGGCTGGACCTCGGGGCGCAACTCTCCCAGCAGGCCCCGCAGATCGCCCCGCCCCTCAATCCCTTTCTGGGCGTCTTGGACATGTTTCCCAAGGCCCCGATGGAGAGGCCCCGGGCGGAGAAGAAGAAGGAGGAATGAGGGCAGGCCGCTGTACCGGTCCGCGGCGGCCGACGCCGCAGGAACATTTTTTGCTTTCCTATCATGGGGAGGCGCCCGTTCACGATGTCCGAGAGGAGACCGAACCCGATGATACGCAACACGCTGCTCTGGATCATGATGCTTGCCGTCTGTCTTGCCCTGGCGGGCTGCTGACCGCTGCGCTGAAACGGGGCGGGTACCGTCCCGAGGCCTTTGCGGGTCCCCCTTCCGCGGCCAGCGCGATCCAGGGGACCGTGAGAAACTGATGTTTCACAGGAAAACGAAAACCCGGCTTTCCCGCCGCCTCTGGAGAATCCTCCTGTCGGCAGGCCTCCTTCTTGTCGGCCTGGGCCTGCCCGCCCACTCCGCCCGGGCGACGATGCCTGTCCCCGTCCACGAGTTCCCCTCCGCCCTGCTGCTCTGCGGGGAGAAGGTCCCCCTCGAGAGACAGGATGTCTGGGAGATGATGGACCAGGCCTTCGTCCTTTCCGTGTACAACCAGGAACAGGTCATCCTCTGGATCAAGCGTGCCAACCGCTATTTTCCCCACATCGAGAGACGGCTCCGTGAGCGAAAGATGCCCGATGACCTCAAGTACGTGGCCGTCGTGGAGAGCTCGCTGAGAACCTACGCCGTCTCCTCGGCCAAGGCCACGGGGCCCTGGCAGTTCATGGAGAAGACCGCGAAGCGCTACGGACTGCGCGTGGACGGCGCGATCGACGAGAGGCTCAATTTCGAGAAGGCCACCGAATCGGCGCTCAACTACCTGGAGGACCTGTACAGGCAATTCGGCAACTGGGGTCTTGCCATGGCGGCCTACAACTGCGGCGAGGACCGGGTCGCGAAGAGTCTCGAGATGCAGCAGGCGTCCGGTTATTACGATCTGGACCTCCCGCAGGAGACGGAGCGATACATCTTCCGCGTGCTCTCGGCCAAGGTGATCCTCGCGAACCCCGAGCGTTACGGATACCGCACCTCCGCTATCCGGGTGTACCCCGTCGTCGAGACGGACCGCATCGAGCTGCACTGCCCGCGCGAGGTTCACGTCAACACGATCGCCCGAGCCTGCGGAACAACCTATAAGACCATCCGCGAACTCAACCCCGAGATCCGCAACTCGTCTCTTCCGCCGGGTCGGTACAGCCTGAAGGTTCCCAGGGGAACGGCCGGGGACTTCCGCGGCAACTTCGAGAAGGCCCTTTCGCAGGAGACCCCGCACAACGGACCGCGGGAGAAGATGTAGCCGCCGCACGCGGCCTTTCCCGTTCATCTGCGCAGTTGCAAATCTTTCCAATCCGTCGTAACCATGGGTGCCGAGCCATTGTGCGCCCATGGATTTCGAGATCATCCGATCAGGAAGAAAAACGATCGCCGTCGAGGTCACGACGGAAGGGGAGGTCCTCGTCCGGGTGCCCCTGCGGCTCGCGCGCCGGGAGGTGGCGGCTTTCGTGGATCGGCACCGCGGCTGGATCGCCCGGAAGCTCGCTCAGGCGGAGGCGCAGAGGGAACGGCAATCGCCGCGGCAATTCGTGCAAGGCGAGTCCTTCCCGTTTCTTGGCGAGATGATCCGCCTGCGGTTGGTCGAAGGCGCGGAGTATCTGCGGAGGGACAATGGGGAGTTCCTGCTCGGCGCCGACCTGGTTCCCCGGGCGCCGGCGCTGTTCCGTACTTGGTACCGGGCTAGGGCGCGGGAGATCCTGGAGGAGCGGGTGGAGCGCTTCGCCCGGCGGATGGGGGTCGTGGTGCGTGGCGTGCGCATCACCGACGCGAAGCAGCGGTGGGGTTCCTGCAGCCCCGCCGGGACGCTGAATTTCGCCTGGCGTCTCGTCATGGCGCCCGAGGGAATCATTGAGTACGTCATCGTCCACGAACTGGCCCACCTCATCGAGATGAACCACTCCCGGCGCTTCTGGGAGACGGTCGGACGCGTCCTGCCCGATTACGCTGTGCGGCGGGCCTGGCTGAGGAAGAACGAAGATCGGCTGACGCTGTGAACGGAGCGGCTTCCCTCCCGTCGAGCGGGCGTGCGCGGCTCCTGCCCGATGCCGTCAGGATCCGCCGGCCCGCTTCGCCGCGGGGCCGGGGGCGCCGCCCCGGGCCGTGCCGCTTCTGCGCGGCCCCGCGCGCCGTTCCCGCTTCAGGTCCCGTAGAAGTTGCTGGCGGGAGCGGTGGAAATGCCGCCGTGCCACCTTTTCCGCCTGTTCCGGCCTGCCCGACGCGATGGCCTCGATAAGGGCCTCGTGCTCGGGCAGCGTCTCGCGCGGGTGCCTGACGAGGCCTTCCATGTCGTCGGCGCAGCCGCTCACGGTGATGATGTTGTAATTTTCGAGGATGTCGCGGAGAAGGCCGAACCCCCCCAGCTCGATGAGGTACCGGTGAAAGCGGCGGTCTTCGTCGGCATAGCGCCGGATGCCCTCTGCGCCGTCCGAGAAGTCGGCGTCGCGGAAGAACCCGCGGAGCGTTTCCGCCTCGGCCGGGCTGATGGACTCGGCCGCGCGCCGGGCCGCGAGTCCCTCCAGGACTTCCCGCAGCTCGAAGGCCTCGAGGACCTCTTCCCTCGTGAAGAGGCGGACGTAGAAACCCCTTCGGGGGACGGCCCGGACGAGCTTTTCCTGCTCGAGCTTCTTGAGGGCGCACATCAGCGGCGTGCGGCTCACGCCGAGCTCGCGGGCGAGCTTTTCCTGGAGGATCTTGTCGCCCGGCTCGAGCCTGCGGTCGACGATCATAGACTTGAGTTTCCCGTATACCTTGAAGTCGAGGTTCTCGTGCCGCGCGCCGAGTTTTTTCATGTCCTCTCCCCCCGGAAACAGGCGGGCCGTAAAGTGAATAATGTATGCAAAATTCGCTTACCCGCTTCCGCCGCGCCTTGTCAAGGAAAAACCGGTCCGCCTGCCGCGGGAGGCGACGGAAAGCAGGAAGAGCGGAAGAGCAGAAAATCGGAACTTCATACACGGTCTTTCTGCTGCAAGGGAGAGGGAATGGGGTGGTCTGAAAAGGTCATTCTATCAGAATGATTTGAAGGTCCATCACGTTCGTGCCCGTGGGACCCGTCTTGAGAAGACCGCCCGCCTGCTCGAAGAAACGGTAGGAGTCGTTGTCGTCGAGGTAGGCCCGGGGATCGAGGCCGAGGGCGCGCGCGTCCGGGACTGTCCGACCGTCGACGATTGCGCCCGCCGCGTCCGTGGGCCCGTCTGTCCCGTCCGTCCCGGCCGAAAGAAACGTGATGCCCCTTGTCCCCGCGATGGCCAGGGCGAAGGCCAGGGCCATCTCCGTGTTTCGGCCGCCGAGGCCCTTGCCCCGGACGGTGACGGTCGTCTCCCCCCCGGCGATGAGGCAGAAGCGCCTCCTGTCCGATGCCAGGCGGGACTGCGACTCCAGGGCCCGCCGGCAGAGACGCCCGGCGGCCTCGCGCGCCTCCCCCTGCAGCTCCGTCGTAAGCAGGACGGGCTCGTAACCCATCGCGAGGGCTTTGGCCCTCGCCGCTTCTGCGGCGATGCGGTTGCTGCCGATGAGGATGTTCTCCACGCGGTCAAACAGGGGGTCGTCCTGTTTCGGGGTGTCGGGGATCCTCCCTCCTGCGCCGCTCCGGAGGATCTGCATGACACGCCGGGGCATCTCGCCGGCCCCGTCGTACCGGGTCACGATGTCCAGGGCCTCGGCCCAGGTCGTCGTGTCGGGTGCCGTGGGGCCGGAGGCGATGAAGCCGACGGGGTCCCCGATCACGTCGGAGAGGATGAGCGAGACCACCCGCGCCGGCCTGGCCGCCTCGGCGAGCCGCCCGGCCTTGACGCGGGAGAGATGCTTGCGCACCGTGTTGAGTTCCATGATGTCCGCCCCGCCGCGCAGGAGGATGCGGGTCGTCTGCTGCTTGTCGGCCAGCGAGAGGCCCTCCATCGGGGAGACGAACAGGGCCGAGCCCCCTCCCGAGATCAGGCAGACGACGAGGGTCTCGCGCCCCGCCTTGCGGAGCAGGTCGAGGGCCTTACCGGCGGCGGCAACCCCGTTCTCGTCGGGTACGGGATGTCCCGCCTCGACGAGATCCACTCCCGCGAGGGGCTCTCCCCCGCAGTGGCCGTACTTGGTCACGATGACGCCCCCCCGGACGATTCCCCCCATCTCGTCGAGGATGGCGCGGGCCATGGGGCAGGCGGCCTTGCCGAGGCCGACCAGGAGGATTTCGCTCAGCCCCTCGCCGCGGCAGATTGCCCGAATCCTCTCCGCGTGCCGGGCGACGGCGGCGTAAGGGTCTACGGCGCGGAGCGCCCCGGTGAAGATTTCGACGGCATCGCGGTTCATTTCCGTACTCCCGGCGAGGTCGCCGGATCGTCTTCCAGCAACGTCCGGATCCTGTCGCGGAACACGTTCGGTGCCCGGAACAGGGCGTAGTGCCCCAGCGGGTGTTCGAAGGAGCAGAGCGCCGAGCCGGCGATCCGCTCGTGGGCCTTGCGGGCCATGCGTAAACGGACCCAGTTGTCGTTGGCCACGTGCAGGATGAGGGTCTTCGCCCGGATACGGTCGAGCCGTTCCGTCACGTCGAGGGACTCCCCCGCCCGGTTCCGGTAGAGCAGGTCGACGGCGTCGTAGTTCCGCCCGTAGGGGACAAGGAGAGCCCCTTCCTTCCCGTGCATCTCCCAGGCGAAGGCCTCTTTCTGCGCCTCCTCCCAGCCCGCCTCGATCCGGTGGTCGAAGCTCATGGCCGAGTGAAACAGGATGGACCAGCCGAACATGACTCCCCGGCGCGGGTGCTGCTCCTTGGGCAGGTGATAGTAATCGCCCGCCGTCGCGCGCCAGGCGGGGTCGCTCTCGATGGCCGCAGACATGAGCCGGAAGAGCCACCGGAGGCTGGCGTCCGTCTCCGTCACGCCGCCCATGGGCAGGATCGCCTCGACGAAGCCCGGGTGCATCAGCGCCCAGAGGTAGCTCTGGATGGCGCCCATGGAGACTCCCGCGGCGAGGAGCACCCGGCTCACCCCCAGGTGGTCCCGCAGCAGGCGGTAGTTGGCCTGGACGCAGTCGAGGAGGCTGTACTGCGGAAAACGCAGACCCGGGCCGTCGCTCGGCTTGCTCGCGCCCCAGAGGCCGAGGGCGTCGGCGAACACGACGTAGTACCGGTTCGTGTCGATCAGCTCGCCCGGTCCCACAACCGGTCCGCCGCAGAAGTCGTTTCCGCCCTGGCCGCGGTGCCAGTAGAAGTACATGAGGCCTGCGTCGCCCGAGTAGAAGGGGCTGAAGAGGACGGCGTTGTCGATGTTCCCGTCGGCGTCGAGATGAGGCGTGCCGACGGCGATGCAGGCCGTGCGCAGGGGTCCCGCGCCGAGGGACTCCAGGGTCACGCCGCCGCGGCCGCCCGATTCCCACGATGCCGGGTCGTCGAGATCGTAGGCGCCGCCAATCCGGAAGCCCGGGACGTCGTAAAAGCTCTTGAGGTGCGCCAGGCCCTCCACCCCGCAGAGGGCGGTGACGGGCTGGCGGGTCGCGTCTGCCTGGCTCATGGTTTCCGTTTCTCCCAAGCGCTTGGGCGGAATTCCGAACGGCGAAGTCAGGCGCGTTTTGGTTGACCGCTCTTGGCGAAGCAAAGCGGCCGCAGCGCAAACTGTCTGAGCCCGAAGGGCGAGTTTTTGCGTCTGCAGCGGAGCAAGCCTTAGAGCGGTCCAAAACCGCCTGTTCGCAGGAGGAATCCCGGTCAGGCGCGAAAGACTATTCCTGCTGTGCAAAACAGCGGAAGGAATGCTGCGATGCCTTGATCACCTCGAAGACCTCCGCGTCCCCGCCCGAGAGGCTCATCACGCCCCGCCAGCGGGCAAGTCCCCGCAGGGCCTCGTCGTAGCGGACGGCGGCCGTCTGCGAGCGGTGGCAGGCAAGGGCCCGAAGCTTGGTCTCCAGGGTTGCCGAGATGTCGACGGCCAGTTCGTAGCGGCCAAGCGGGTGCCAGACCTCGTACCCGAGGATCACCTCCGGCGACCAGGGCCTGCCGCCTGCCTCCTGGAACCAGGGGCCGGCGCCCGCCTGGACGGACTCGAGCACAAGCTGGCTCGTGACCCGGTGCCCCAGGGAGCTCTCGTTGCGCTCGTGGACGAAGAGGATATGCGGCCTGAGCCTCCGCATGATGCGGATGATGTCGATCTTCATCTCGCGCGTGAAGCCCGTGAGCCCGTCAGGGTAGCGCAGGAACTCCACGCCGGCTGCGCCGAGGACCTTCGCGGCCTCGCGGGCCTCCCGCTCCCGAAGGGGGCCCGTCTCCCCCGGGGGAATCCTGTCGCTGCCCGCCTCGCCGGAGGTGAGGATCACGTGGGTGATATCGAACCCTCTCTGCGCGAGGAGCGCCACCGTGCCCCCGCAGCCGATCTCGATGTCGTCGGGATGAGTCCCGAAGGCAAGCGCCCTTTTCGCTTCTCTATCCATCGCAGTCTTCTCCCCTATCCCTTGCCGGGGGGCCCTCGTCCGGTTTTCCCCTGTCTTGCCGGATGGCCCACGCCGCCGCCGCGGCGACGGCAAAAAACATCGTCCCCTCGACCGGCTGCAGCAGGAGGACCTTTCCGAGGCCGAAGAGCACGGAGTAGACGAGAATCACCCCGCAGAGCCAGTTGCGCAGGAGGATCCCATAGCCGCTGTCCCCCTTCACGTCTGGCATGGATGCCGCCACGGCCGACCAGCCGGGGCCACCGGGGTGCACACGCCGGTAAAACCGGCCGAGCGTTTCCCGGTCGGCGGGTTTTGTCAGAAGCGTCACGGCGAGCCAGGCGGTGGTTGTGACGGCCACGATGGCGTAGAGGGTCTCGGGAAAGCGGATCTCCGTGGCAAAGCGCAGCCATCCGTAAACGGCCAGGGGCGTCGCCATGGCCGCGATCTCGCTCCAGGCGTTGATCCTCCACCAGTACCACCGCAGGATCAGCACGAGCCCCAGCCCGGCGCCGGCCTCGATGATGAAGGCCCAGGCCCCGGAGATCGTGTCCATGACGGACGTGACGCACAGCGAGAGGGCCATCATCGCCAGCGTGGCGCCTCGCGAGACGGCGACGAGATGCTTCTCCTGCGCGCCGGGGCGGATGAATCGCCGGTAGAAGTCGTTGACGATGTAGGAGACGCCCCAGTTGAGCTGTGTGGCGATCGTGGACATGTAGGCGGCGAAGAAGGCTGCCACGAGCATTCCCTTGACGCCCGCGGGTAGATAGTCCCGCATCGCGTAGACGTAGCCCAGCCTCTTGTCCGCGGGCCCCAGGTCGGGGTAGAGCACGAGGGTCGCAAGCCCCACGAGGATCCAGGGCCAGGGGCGGACGCAGTAGTGGGCGATTGTGAACCACAGGGTTGCGGCCTGGGCGTGATGCTCGTCCTTTGCCGACATCATGCGCTGGGCCACGTAGCCGCCCCCGCCCGGTTCCGACCCGGGGTACCAGCAGGCCCACCACTGAATTCCGACAAAGGCGAAAAAGGCAGCGGCGCTCAGGGTGAGGGGCCCCGTCTGCCCGACCGCGGCGCCGCCGGTGATGGCGGGCACCCATTCGAGCGACCAGGACGGCGTCTTCTCCAGCAGCCCCGCAAGCCCCCCGATCTGGGGAAGATCGAGGACCACCGCCGCCAGGACGATCGTCCCCGCCATGGCCAGCGCGAACTGGAAGGCATCGGTTACGGCAACGCCCCAGAGGCCCGACAGGGCCGAGTAGAGGGCCGTCAGCCCCAGGGCCAGGGCCACGTAGACCATGACCTCGTTCCGGGGGATGCCGAACATCCCCTCCAGGACGGAAGCGATGGCCAGGTTGACCCAGCCGATGATGACGGTGTTGATGAAGAGCCCCAGGTAGAGGGCGCGAAAACCCCGCAGGAAGGCGGCAGGCCGTCCCGAGTAGCGGAGCTCCACGAACTCCACGTCGGTGAGAATGCCTGCGCGGCGCCACAGGCGGGAAAAGAAAAACACGGTGAGCACGCCGCCGAAGACGAAGTTCCACCAGAGCCAGTTGCCCGCGATGCCGTTTTTCGCGACCAGCTCCGTCACCGCCAGCGGCGTGTCGGCCGCGAAGGTGGTGGCGACCATGGAGGTGCCGGCGAGCCACCAGGGAAGGTTCCGCCCGGAGAGAAAGAACTCCTGCACGCTCGAGCCGGCCCGGCGGGCGTAACGGAAGCCGATGGCGGCGCTCAGCAGGAAGTACAGCGCGATGATGACCCAGTCTGTTGCACCCAGCATGGTGATACGATTCCGGGGCCGTCTTTGGATGACGCGGATGCAATCCGCCTTGCGGTGGTGAAGAGCGGGAGTCAGGAAGAGAGGAAGATCGGCAAGAGACAATCAATGATCAACGCCCTGGTTTCCTTGTCTGCTCTTCTGCACTTCTTCACTTCCGAGCTTCCAGATTTTTCATCGTCCCCTGCCGGAGGTCTCGATCCTTTTCAGCCTGTCGTTCGCAAAGGTCAGGACGTAGACGTAATCTCCGTAGCCCCGGTCGTAGGTCCACTTCTGGAGCTTTTCCGGCGGGGAGCTCGATGCGGTGCCCTTAGGCTTCTTCGGCTTCCTGTCCCGGCCGCTTTTCGAGACGGGCTCGCTCCTCGTGGGCTTTCCGCAGATCTTCTGTACCGTGTACCGGGAATCTCCGATGGAGACCGTCTCGCCCCCGCAGCGAAAGACCGTGTCTTCCGCCAGGGCCGCTCCGGGGCTTGCGGCGAAGCCGAGAGCGGAAACGGTCAGCACGACGGCGGCAAAAACGAGACGAAGCATGGCCCCCTCCTTTGGCGTACCCGGCCGGCACGGCGTCATCGGCCCCATCCTTACTATAAAACACAGGGCATGGGAAGGACGAACTTGACAGGCGCCCTCCGCTTTCCTTAAAGTGAAACGGCAAATCTTCCGAGATGTTGGGAAGAGGCAATCGCGAGGCCCGCACCGGGCAGGCGATCCCGTTTCTGGAGGGAAGGCGTATGAAGATCGGATGGATCGGCACAGGGATCATGGGGGCCTCGATGGCGGGCCATCTCCAGTTCGCAGGCCATGAGCTCTTCCTCTACAACCGGACCTTGGACAAGGCGAAACCGCTGATCGACCGGGGGGGGCGATGGTGCGACTCCCCGGCCGCCGTCGCGTCCGCATCCGAGATCGTTTTCACCATGGTGGGACTGCCTGCCGATGTGGAAGAGACCTGCCTCGGCCCGCAGGGGATCCTCGCGGCGGATCCTCCGTGCCGGATCCTCGTGGACATGACGACGAGCGAGCCGGCCCTGGCCCGGCGGATCTGCAAGTCGGCCGCTAAGAAGGGGGTCTTCAGCCTCGACGCCCCCGTGTCCGGGGGGGACGTGGGGGCCCGGAACGCCACGCTTGCCATCATGGTCGGGGGGGAGCGGATGATCTTCGAGGAGGTCCTTCCGCTGCTGCGGCACATGGGGAAGAACATCGCCTGGATGGGCGGGCCGGGGGCCGGCCAGCACACGAAGATGTGCAACCAGGTCCTGATCGCGGGAACGATCATCGGGGTCTGCGAATCCCTTCTCTACGCCGAGCGGGCCGGTCTCGACGGGCAGGCCGTCATCGACATCATCGGCAAGGGAGCCGCCGGCTCCTGGAGCATCAACACGCTGGGACCGCGCATCGTCCAGGGCGACTTCCGGCCGGGGTTCTACGTCGAGCATTTCATCAAGGACATGGGAATCGCCCTTCGGGAAGCCGAGGCGATGGGCCTGGCCCTCCCGGGGCTTGCCCTGGTGCACCAGCTCTACGTGGCCGTGAAGGCGCACGGCCACGGCAAGTCGGGAACACAGGCCCTGATGCTGGCGCTCCGGCAGCTGAACCGACCGGGGCAGAAAGGGGACGGGCCGCATGGATGACGTGCTGAACCTGTTCCGCAAGCGGCGCTCGATCCGCAGATACCTCGACAGGGACGTGCCCGCCGGGGTGGTCCGGGAGATTCTCCGCGAGAGCTGTCTGGCGCCCAGCGCCATGAACCGGCAGCCCTGGCGGTTCTCCGTCGTGGCCAACCGGCCGGCGATCCGGCGCCTCTCCGACGAGAGCAAGAAGAACCTCCTGGCCGAACTCGAGGCCAACCCGGCGTCTCCGCTCGACCGGTACGGGGACCTCCTCCGCAACCCCGCGTTCAACGTGTTCTACGACGCCCCCTGCGTGGTCTACGTCTGCGGTCCCCGCGAAATGAAGAGCGTGCAGGCGGACTGCGCGCTGGCCGTGTCCTATTTCATGCTCGCGGCGGCGGCGAGGGGACTCGGTACCTGCTGGGTCGCCCTGGGTGCCGACGTGCGCGATCCCGCCCTGCTGGCGCAACTGGGGATCACCCCGGAGCTCCGGATCGTGGCGCCCGTGACCCTCGGGTACCCCGAGTCGGTTCCCGAGCCTCCCGCGCGCAGCGAACCGGTCATCCTGGGATTCCTGCGGTAGCCGCGCCAGCCCGTCTGCAAGACGATAAAGTGCTTGACGGGACGTCTCCTTTTCCATTATCGTTCCCGTGAACTTGGCGTCCGGCTTCGGTCCCGGGGCATCCAAGGCCAGCCGAAAACGATCGGAGGGAAACGCTCGAACGAATGGCGCACCTCAAGCGAAGCCTTCTGCTGCTGGCGGCCCTGCTGGCGGTCCATCTTCTCCTGCCCGTTGACCTGTCCGCCGCTCCCCGGAAGACGAAACCGAAACCGAAGGCCAGGGCATCCGTCACCGCAACGTCGGCCATGGTCATGAACATGACTACGGGCGAGATCCTCTATGCGAAAAACCCCGATGCGCCGATCGCGCCGGCTTCCTTGACGAAGATCCTGACGCTCTACCTCATTTACGAGGCTCTCGGGGATGGCACGATCCGGACCACCGACATGGTTCACGCCGGCCCGAGCGTCGCCCGGGTGAACGGATCGCGCATGCGGATTCGGCCCGGGTCGCAGATCGCGCTGGGCGAGCTGATGAAGGGGATGGCCGTCCTGTCGGCCAACGACGCCTCGGTGGCGGCCGCCGAGTATGTCGCGGGGGATGTGGACGAGTTCGTCCGGCGGATGAACGTGAAGGCGATGGAGTTGGGGATGGCCTCGAGCCATTTCGAGAACCCCAGCGGACTGCGCGAAGAGGGCCAGGTGACGACGGCCCGGGACATCATGAGGCTCTCCTGCGCTTACATCAACCGGTTTCCCCAGTCGCTGCGGATCCACTCCATGCCCGTGTTCGAGTACGGCAGGAAGACGCGCAGCAACACGAACCACCTGCTCGAGGCGATTCGGTCCGTGGACGGCCTGAAAACGGGGCATGTCGCTGGAGCGGGCTATCACCTCGTCCTGACGGCAAGACGGGACGGCACGCGGATCGTGGTGATCGTGCTGGGTTCGCGCAGCTCGGGCGCCCGGTTCCGTGAGGCCCGGACGCTGCTCGACCAGGCTTTCCGGGCCGTGCAGGCTCCCGCTCCGGCCGGGCGCATGGCCGCGGCACCGGGGGAGGGGCCGGGTCTCTAGGAGTCGAAACGGGGAAAGCCGTTCGAACCGGTAGGATCATGAAGAAGAGGGCAACGAAAATCCTATTGATCGGCCTGGCGCTTTCCCTGGCACTGGTGCCCGCCGCGGCCGATGCGCAGGTGGGGGGCGCCCGGGACCGCTCGGCGGCAAAACCCATAGGACCCCAGGGGTACTCGAAGGGCAGGCCGGAGCCGCAGCAGCAGCCGGACGCCGCGGCGGCGCAGCGCAACGCGTGGCTCCAGGGCGATGAGAGGCAGCAGGACCAGCTGACCGGCTGTTATCAGCTCTCGGAGACGCTCGCCCGGCACTCGAGGGATATCCGGAAGATGGTCGTCGGCGAAGGGACGAAATGGAAGGACGTCTCCGCCCAGCTCGAGGACTTGGGGCGGGGTGTCGAGCTGCTCACGGAAAGGCATGAGCATTTCGTCAATGGCCTCAACAACGGGCAGCGGTCCTGGTGGGAAAAGCCGCTTCAGGAAATCATGTCGATCCAGCTGCTGCTGTCGGAACGCATGACGGCAATCAACCGGGACATTCGGGGGGGGAAGACGGAAACCGTCCCGATGATGAAGGCCTTCACCGACCTGGAGGGGCAATTCCGGAAGTGGAACGAGACCTATGGCCGAATCGCGACCGACATGGGCCTGGAGGTTGAACAGTCGCGGTCGGCCTCGGGCGTGATCAGGGGGCTGCCGGGTGCTCACGGTCCTGGACGATGAATCGACGATCCGGCGGTGCCAGCGTCAATTCATGCGGGCGCTGCGGCCCCATGTGACCGATCGGATCGCGGTCCGGATCGGCCACCCGGGGGAGAGTTTCCGCGCCCGGGTCTTCCGGGCCGGGGGACTCGACCTGTGGTATCACACCGGCGTTATTGGCGGCGAGCGCTACCTGAACGCCTTCGGCACCGGCATGCCTTCGGCCGGAGACGCCGTTTCCAGCACCATCGAGATCAACATCCCCATGAGCGGTCTGGACCGGAAAATCGGAGGGGCCTTCGCCCGTGACGAACAGGGGCGGGTGTTTCTCGTTCACCGAGGCAGGATCGGGGGCAGGCGGGGTGTGGGGAAGTACCTGTTCGAGACCCGCTACCGGGGGGTCTGGAGCGAGGCCCGGGACGGCGAGGCGCGGAGCGCCGTCGTGGTGATCGGCGGCCTGCAGTCCCCGCTGTTCGCCCGGCAGCTCGCGTTGTTCGTCCGCAAGGTGCAGGCCATCAAGGCGCGCGAGGCCGAGGATGATCGGCAGGGGAGGATCTCCTTCGAGGAGGACGGTTTCCGGGAAGAGTGCGTCGGGAGCCGCGCCGTCCCGGAAAAACGCGATCATGCCGCGGAATGCGATCGCGATCTCTGCGTGTCGGATCTGGCAGGCCGCTTGCGGGAGATGGGTGCCCGGGTCGGAAGCGACCCCGAGGGAGAGCTTTTCGTCCGCGACCGGTCGGGCCGCGTTGCCGCCGTGATCGAGGTGGCCTCGGGCGCGGGCCCGCAGCCGGTGGAGCGGGCCGTGGGAAGGCTCATGCTGAGGGGCTGGAACCTGCCGAGGGAGCCCCGGCGGCTGCTCGTCGCGTCCGGGGACCCCTTCGGGAAAGCGGTTGCGGGGCCTGGCGTCCGGCTCGTCCCCTTCAGGTGGGACGGGGGGAGGGCCGTGTTCGCGGGCCTGGCGGAGGCTCTGGCCGGGATGGACGATGCCGGCAACCCGGAATGAGTACGGATGAGGAGGGCGATGCAATGGACTGGGGAATGAAAAATCGGATGGCACAACTGTTCCGGAACGGGCGGTGCCTGTTTCTTCCGATCGACCACGGCTATTTTCAGGGGCCCACGTCGTGCCTGGAGAGGCCGGGCGAAACCATCGCGCCGCTCCTTCCGTGGTGCGAGGCGCTTTTCGTCACGCGGGGCGTCTTGAGGCACTGCGTCGATCCCGAGGGCAGCAAACCCGTCATCCTCCGGGTGTCGGGCGGCACGAGCGTCATCGGGAAGGACCTGGCCAACGAGGGGCTCACCACGTCCATCGAGGAGATCCTGAGGCTCAACGCGACCGCCGTCGGGGTGTCGATCTTCGTGGGGAGCGACTACGAGAAGGAATCCCTGATGAACCTGGCCGACCTCGTCAATGACTGCGAGGATTTCGGAATCCCCGTCATGGCCGTCACGGCCGTCGGCAAGGAGCTGGAGCAGCGCGAGGCCCGGTATCTGGCGCTGAGCACCCGCATTGCCGCCGAACTGGGGGCCCGCGTCGTCAAGACCTACTGGTGCAGGAATTTCGACAAGGTGACGGAATGCTGTCCCGTGCCCGTCGTGATGGCCGGGGGACCGAAGTGCGACACGGAGATGGAGGTGATGGCCTTCGTGCACGACGGGATGAAGAGGGGGGCCGTCGGCGTCAACCTGGGCCGCAACATCTGGCAGTGTCCCCACCCCGTTCCCATGATCCGGGCCCTTGCAGCGATCATCCACGAAAAGGCATCGGTCAAGCAGGCCCACGATCTCTTCCAGGCGGCGAAGGCGGACGCGGCGAAAGGCCGGAAGAGAAGGGCCGGGGGATAGTGTCTGCAGCTCAAGGGCATGGAACCCGGAGGGACGAGAGAAGGAGGAAACGGAGTTCATCCCCCTTCCCGATACCCGAGTCCCTCGAGGAAAAGCAGGATGGAGAAGGGAACACAGGGCCCTCCCGACGATGAAGGTAGCCGTCTACTACAGCAATCGCGACGTTCGGATCGAGGACCGGCCCGTGCCGAAGATCGGCCCCGGGGAGCTGCTCGTCCGGGTGATCGCCAGCGGCATCTGCGGCAGCGACGTCATGGAGTGGTACAGGATCAGGAAGGCGCCTGTTGTCCTGGGCCACGAGATCGCCGGGGTGATCGTCGAAGCGGGCGAGGGAGTGCGGCGGTACAAGGCCGGTGACCGTGTCTTCGTATCCCACCATATCCCCTGCAACACCTGTCATTACTGTCTCCGGGGAAGCCACACGGCTTGCGAGACGCTCCACACGACCAACTACGACCCCGGCGGGTTCAGCGAATACCTCCGGGTGCCGCGCCTCAACGTGGATCGGGGCGTTTTCGTCCTGCCCGGCGGCGTCTCCTTCGATCAGGGGGTGTTCATCGAGCCGCTGGCCTGTGTCATTCGGGGCCAGAGGCTTGCCGGCTTGCTGCCCGGCCACAGCGTGCTCATTCTCGGCAGCGGCCTCTCCGGGCTGCTGCACCTCATGCTGGCCAGGGCGCTGGGTGCAGGCCGGATTGTCACGACCGACGTCAGCAGGCACCGACTGAAAGCCGCCGTCGAGCTTGGCGCCGATGCGGCCCTCGCCGCCGCGGAGGACGTCCCGTCGCGGCTCAGGGCGATCAACGGCAGGCCCGCCGACCTGGTCATCGTGTGCACGGGAGCCATCTCCGCCTACCGGCAGGCGCTCAACTGTGTGGAGCGCGGCGGAACGATCCTCTGTTTTGCGCCGACCGACCCCGGGATCGACCTTCCCGTCCCGGTGAACGATTTCTGGCGCAACGAGATCCGCATTCTCCCTTCCTACGGCAATGCCCCGCCGGACGCCGCTGTGGCGATCGAGATGATCCGCTCGGGCCGTGTTCCCGTCGAGCGGATGATCACTCACCGCCTGGGCCTCGAGGAGGCGGCTCTCGGCTTTCGGCTCGTCGCCGAAGCCGGGGAGGCCCTCAAGGTCATCCTGTATCCCCACCCGGCGGAATGCCGATAGGGTTCGCGCCCCATGCCCAAGGAAGTCACCCACTGGCTCATTGCCGAGGCTGTGTCGAGAAGCCTCCGGGGAACCTTTCTCGAGGAGCCCCTGGGCCGCAACCAGAACCTTCTGCACATCGGCGCCGTCGTTCACGACGCCCCCTATTACTATCTCAAGGCAGACCGCGGGGCGCGTTTCGGGGATCTGCCCCGCAGGCTCCACGGCACCGTCGACGATGCCTATGAACTGATCGGCGCCCTTCTCCGCTCCACCCGGGAGAGGCCCCCGGAGGAGCAGAATCCGCTGCTGGCCGTTCTCGTCGGTCTCGTGACCCACCTGTTCGCCGATGCGCTCCTGCACCCCATGATCTTCTACCTCACGGGCCCCTACGATCATCCGTCCTTCCGGACCCGAACCGTCGCCCGGCAGGACCACCGCCGGCTCGAGGCGCTCATCGATATCCGGCTGGCCGGCGGCTATGCGCAGGTGAGGAAGCATTCGCTTGCATCCCGCCTGGATGCGGCAGAGTTTCCGCTCGACGAACTCTTCAGAGTTGCCGGATCGGCGTGGCTCGGGCCGGAAAGGGCGGCCGGTTTCGCCGCGGGGATGGTGTCGGCCTTCCGCCTCTTTGCCTTCATGCAGGGGCTTTACCGCAATCCGGTCCTCGGCCGCCTTGCCTTCCGACTTTTTCCCGTCGTCCCGTCGTTTCTGAGGGAGATTCTTGCCCTCGTGTATTCTCCCCAGTTGACGCGCTACGAGGGGCGGATTGCAGGGGATATCGTCTACCGGCACCCCTGCTCGGGCAGAGAGGAGACGCACAGGCTTGACGATCTCGTCCACCGGGCCGCGGAAGAGAGCCTTGCGTTCTGCCGCGGGCTGGAACCCCTGCTCGACCCGGCGGAAAAGCGACCGGCGCGGCTCGTCCTGCCGGCGGTCGATCCCGGCCTGGGGTTCGATCGGGATCACCCGCCGTGCCACCATGCAGAACGGCGGTTCTTCGCATGACTCGCCCCGGGGTTTTCATTTGCAAAAGAGGGTCTGCATGATTATCCTGTACGTGCTGTGCCCGGCGGGAGACGGTTCGCCGCGCGCAGACATTCCCGTAACGCTGCGAAATCCGATGACCCTGTTTCTGCTGAAGTTTCTCCTGGTATACGGGCTGATGCACGGCTACGTCTTCCTGAAGGCGCGGGCCGCCTTTTCCCTAGGGCCCGGCACAGGCGTACCCGTCGCGTTCGCCCTGCTCGTCATGGCTCTGTCCCCTCTTGCCGCCGGACTCCTGGCAAGGCAGGGGGCGGAGGAGGCCGCGCGGCTCGCCACCTGGGGCGGTTATGTCTGGATGGCGCTCGTGTTTCTGCTCGTCGTGATGCTGCTTGCGGTCGATCTGTACCGGGGCATCGTCATCCTGGCGGGGGCGGCCGCCCGCGCGGACCTCTCCGCTTTCACCCCGGGGGTGAAGGCCGCCTTCCTCGTGCCGCTGGTCCTCTCGACGGCGGCGACGGCCTGGGGCTTTCACGAGGCCTTGGACATCCGGACGGAACGGGTCGTGATCGAGACGGACCGTCTGCCGGATCACGTGGAAAGCGTTCGGATCTGTCAGCTCTCCGACGTGCATCTCGGCCCCATCGTCCGCGAGGAGAGGCTCGCGCGCATGCTCGATGCGGTGAAGAGGGAAAACCCCGACCTGCTCGTCTCCACGGGCGACCTGGTGGACGGCAGGCTGTCCCGAATGCCGGGGCTCGTCGGGCAGTTCCGGGAAATCCGGCCGGCCCTGGGCATGTTTGCCGTCACGGGGAATCATGAGTTCTACGCGGGGCTCGACGACGCCCTGGCCTTCATGAAAGAGGCCGGGTTCGACGTGCTGAGAGGGGAGGCGCGCGATGTGGGGGGGCTCCTCACCGTCGCCGGGGTGGACGACCCGGCGGGACGCGGCTTCGACTTGCGAGGCCGAAGCGACGGGGAGCGCGAGCTGCTGGCGGATCTGCCGCGGGACCGCTTCGTCCTTTTTCTGAAGCACCGGCCCGTCGTCGAGGAGGAGTCCCTCGGCCTCTTCGACCTGCAGCTCTCCGGCCACACGCACCGGGGGCAGATCTTCCCCTTCAACTATGTCGTCGACCTGTATTTTTCCATCCGGAGCGGGCTCCACGATCTCGGCCATTCCCACATCTACGTCAGCCGCGGCTCGGGCACCTGGGGTCCCCCCATCCGGTTCCTTGCGCCGCCGGAAGTGACGGTGATCGAGATTGTCAAACGAAAACGGGATCAGCGCTGACAGAGGTCACGGCATCATGTTCAGTCCATCGGACATCGAATTCATCCGCTCCAGGGGTACGACGGAAGAGAGCGTGGCGCGGCAGATCGACCGGTTCCTGCAGGGCGCGGCGCACGTGACCCTCGACCGGCCGGCCACGGTCGGTGACGGGATCGTCCGGCTCGCCGGGGACGAGAAGGCTCGCCTGGCAGCCCTTCTCGACGGGGCGGCGGAGGCCGGTCGCTGTCTGGCGTTCGTTCCCGCCTCGGGCGCCGCCTCGCGCATGTTCAGGGACTGGCATGCCGCCTTCCACCGAGGCGGGTTCGCGAGCCGGCAGGAATCCGACGCCTTCGCGAAGAACCTGCCGCGCCATGCCTTTTACGGGGACCTGTGCGAGGCCCTGTCGAAAGCCGGCCGCGGCGTGGCGCAAACCGGGACCGCGGGCGGGGAGCGCGAGGTTCTCGACTTCATCCTGAACGAGAGAGGGCTCAACTACGCATGCAAACCCAAGGCGCTGCTGAAATTCCACCGGTACGGCGATGCCGCCCGGACGGCCCTGGAGGAGCACCTCGTGGAGGCGGCCCTGTACGTCAGGGACGGCAGCGGGCTGTGCCGCGTGCACTTCACCGTTTCCGGGGAGCATCGGCTGCCGGTGAGCGAGCTCCTGCAACGTGTGGTTCCCCGGTATGAAAAGGAACTCGGCGTGCGCTTCGAGATCGGGCTGTCGGTCCAGAGCGAGGCGACGGACACGATTGCCGTCGATCTCGACAACCGGCCGTTCCGGGCGCGTGACGGGAAACTGCTTTTCCGGCCCGGGGGGCACGGCGCGCTGCTGTACAACCTCAACGAGATCCGGGGCGACATCGTGTTCGTCAAGAATATCGACAACATCGTGCCGGACCGCCTCAAGGGCGCAACGGTTCTCTACAAGAAGGTCCTCGGAGGATACCTGGTTGACCTGCAGCAGGAGCTCTTCAGCCGTCTCCGGGTGCTGTCGGACCCCTCGGCCGGCGGGGATGCGGTGACAGAGGCCGCCCGTTTTGCGGCGGAGCGCTTGGCGGTCGCCCTGCCGTCGGGCTTCGAGGGCCGGTCCATCGACGAGCGCAGGAGGATCCTGATCGACGCACTGGACAGGCCCGTTCGCGTCTGCGGGATGGTGAAGAACGAGGGGGAACCGGGCGGAGGGCCTTTCTGGGTGAGGGGCAGGGACGGCGGGTGCTCTCTGCAGATCGTGGAGGAAGCCCAAGTGGACCGGGAGAAGGAGGGGCAGGGGCTCCTGTGGGCCTCGTCGACCCACTTCAACCCCGTCGATCTCGCATGCGGGGTGCGCGATTTCCGGGGCCGTCCGTACGATCTCGAGAGGTTCGTCGCCGCCGATCAGGTCTTCATCTCGACCAAGTCGCACGAGGGGAAGGACATCAAGGCCCTCGAACTGCCCGGCCTCTGGAACGGATCGATGGCCTTGTGGCACACGGTGTTTGTCGAGGTGCCCGTCGAGACCTTCAACCCCGTGAAGACCGTCGAAGACCTGCTGCGCCCCGCGCACCTGCCTGAACACGGCTAAGGGAAAACGGCGAAAAACGGCAACGGCGAGGCGTTCGATTCCCTGCCCTCGGGCTTAAGCCGTTCGCCTTGTGCCCGCCTTCAGATCATCTTGCCCTGTAACTGCCCCCTGTCCGCCGGGCAGACCCGGAGAAACGTGGTCGCCCTGCCGCGCCGGCACTTCACGGTCACCTCGCCCGCGCCTTTCGGAGCGTCTCCGTAGGCCGCGCAGATGGCGGCGGCCGAACGGCAGATCTCATCCGGCCCGCCGCCGGGAAGCATGCAGAGCGGCCCCGGGAAATCCCTCATCTGGAATACGGCGTCCTGCTCCTCGATGAGGGACTCGAGGGACTGGTTGTCCTGCCTGTTTCTGCCGACGATGACCTTGTGCCTCTCGCCGATCCGGATGTGGCGCCCCGACCTCAAAAGTTCCAGATCGCGGGTGGTGAAATCGGGGTGGCGGGCGAAGAGGTCCCTGAGGCGCCTCGAGAACATGGGATCCGTCAGGAGGCACCCCCCGGCGGGGTTCGAGTACTCGGTGATGCCGTAGCGCCCCGCGAGCTCCATCTGCCGCTTTCGGCCGCGGCCCGAGATGTCCAGGAGCCGCTCCCGGTCAACCTTCCCCTCCCGTTCCGGCTGTGTCTCGGGAAGCAGGCGCGCGGAGAGGGGACGAAGGACCCGGTCCGCGTAGCCCGAGTTCTTCGCCACGACGTGAAGCATCTGCCGGCTCTGCGACATGGGCCGCTGGCCCAGGACCTCGCCGGTAAAGACGAAATCGTATCCCATCTCCTCCATTTTCTTCCCGGCGATCCGGAGCATGAGGGTGTGGCAGTCGATACAGGGGTTCATGTTTTTGCCGTACCCGTAGCGCGGGGCCCTGACCACGGCGAGGTGCTCGGTGGTGATGTCGAGGACCAGGAGGGGCAGGCCGATCATCCCGGCGGCCGCGTGCGCCTTCCCGGCGTCGAAAAACGGGGTCCGGAAGGTCAGTCCCGTCACGTCGATCCCCTGTTCCTCGATCAGCTTGACCGAGACGATGCTGTCGAGCCCCCCCGAAAAAAGGGAGATGGCCCTCACCGGTGTTGTCGTAGCCGCTTCAGACAAGGCAATCGACCCTTTCGTGTGCGGTGTGCCTCTCCGCCTTCGCCGGATGATCCGCGGGAGATTGTCGCCCTCATACGCGATCCTGCCGGCCGGGCCGCGGTTTCCCGGCAGCGTGAACGGGGCGGGGTCGGCGGGAGGATGGATCCCGCCGGGACGCATCGGGCGGCGCTCGGCCGCAACGGCCCCGGGTGCATGGCGCGGGACCTCCGGCGGCGACGGCGCAGGGCGGTATCTTACCCGCCGCCCAGGGGAATGTCAAACGCAGGAGCGCCCCAAGAAAAGAGCCGTGGCTCTTTCGGGCCACGGCTCTGCGGGGTTCGGAAACCTTGAGGATTACATACCGCTCTTGAAGTTGTCCCTCATGAGCTCGCGGGCGATGATCATGCGGCGGATTTCGGAGGTGCCGGCGCCGATCTCCCACAGCTTCTGATCCAGGAAGTGACGGGTCACGCCGTACTCGGTGCAGTAGCCGTAGCCGCCGTGGATCTGGATCGCATCGAGACCGATCTTCGTGCCCACTTCGCCGCAGTACAGCAGGGAGGCCGCGGCCATGCGGTCGAGGTCCGTGCCCTTGCCGCCCGCCTTGTTGGGCAGCGAATCGCAGTAGGCGGCCGCGCTGTAGGCCATCCAGCGGGATGCCTTGTAGCCGCAGTACATGTTCGCCAGCTTCTCCTGGATCGTCTGGAAGGAGGCGATGGGCTTGCCGAACTGGACGCGCTCCTGGGCGTATTTCAGGGAGAGCTCGAGGCAGCTCCTCATGGACCCGAGGGTGCAGCCCGACAGGGTGATGCGCTCGGTGCAGAGGCCGGAGGTCAGAACGGCCACGCCCTTGTTCAGTCCGCCGATGAGGTACTCTTCCGGAAGCTCCATGTCCTCGAAGGTGACCAGGCCCGTGGGGGAGGTCCTCATGCCCCACTTCTTGATCTTCTCGACGGACCAGCCCTTCTGCTGCTTGGGGAAGCATATGAAGGTGGAGATGCCGTGGGGGCCCTTGTCGGGGTCGGTCTTCGCGTAGAACACCATGAAGTCGGCCACCGGTCCGTTGGTGATGAAGATCTTGCTGCCGTTGATGACCCACTTGTCGCCCTTCTTGATGGCGCGGGTCTTCATGCTCATGGCGTCGGAGCCGGCGTTGGGCTCGGTGATGCCGAGGCAGCCGATGTACTCGCCCGTGCAGGACTTGGGCAGGATGTCCATCTTCTGCTTCTCCGTCGCGTTGCGGCGGAAGTTGTCGAAGCACAGCGTCTGGCTGGCGCCGACGGTCATCGAGAGGGCGTTGCTGACGCGGGCGATCGTCTCGTAGGCCAGCAGGGTTTCCACGTAGCCCATGGCCGACCCGCCGTACTTCTCCTCGAACACGATGCCGTTGATGCCGAGCTTGCCGGTCTCGACGAAGAGACCCTCGGGCATCACATCCGCCTCGTACGCGTGCTCCATCTGGGGCTCGAGCCAGGCGACAGCCCACTTGTACACGCTGTCCTCGAGCATCTTTTGTTCTTCGGTGAAATTGAAATTCAACGCCATAACCAACTACCTCCCTTTCTTAAAATTTGGCCCCAAAACGCGAATTACGGATGTCTCCTGTGCCGGCGCATGGCATGAGCCGCATGATGTAAATCGCCCTGGGTGATCCTCTCTCTGTCGTCTCAGGCGTGGCGAAAGAACGGTGGGGCGGGGACTGCAAACGCCCTGCAACCGGCATTTGTGCATCCCTTAAAACGCGAGACATATACCGAATTGAAGACGTTCTGTCAAGGTTAAAAACGCCTATGGGCAGGGAAAAAGCGGCTTGCACGCGGCGGACGCCGCCGTCCCGGACGAAAGGCCCGTCGGGCCGCAGGCAAACGGGGGTGAGGCCGGCCCCGGCCCGGTCATCACCGGGGAGCCCAGGATGTGCGAATGCAGAACGTTGAGTTCAAATATCGCACACAAGCCAAACGCTTTGCCACGGCGCTTCGTCAGAAATTGAACGTTTATTGTGCGATAATGGCACGATTCGGCACCCGCCGTCCCGTTGTGATGTCCGGTGAGGACCGCTCCGGGGGGACC
Organism: Deltaproteobacteria bacterium; assembly: GCA_012728915.1. Classification (GTDB taxonomy): domain Bacteria; phylum Desulfobacterota; class Syntrophia; order Syntrophales; family UBA2192; genus UBA2192. The sequence goes on from JAAYEC010000004.1 coordinate 39,464, forward strand.
GCTCCCATTTCAATAGCTTGTATTTATTGCCGGATTTGAGGTCTGGCCTTCCGTTCTTTTCCGTCGAGCCCGCCTGCCGTGGCATTGTTATTGCTAATTATACGGGCACGGCGCTTGAGGAAATGCCCAAGACCCTGACAGACCCCCAAATTTCCTAGCGCTTGCTTTGAAAGAGGACATCCGGTGGATGGTTTTGGTCCCTCCTTTCCATCCACCGATGCCCTTTCAAAAACCCCCTCTGCCGAAGCAATCCCTGGATGAAAACATGCGGCGCTGCCTGTCCGGCTTGGCGGTCCCCGTGCTCGTGCCGGTCGTACTTTCTTCAGCTGGGCGGTCGAACCGCGCAATCCCCCGCCGGCCCATGCAGGCCCTCTGATCCGCTTCCCTGGGAAATGAAAAAGCCGGCCCCGCAAGGAGCCGGCTTTTTGCCTGTTTACGCGCGGAGCGCGGGAGCGCTTACATGATTCTCATGCCCATGAGCAGGGCGATGGCCGACAGGATCGCGCCGCTCCACAGCAGGGTCATCGTGGTGTAGCCCATGACGGCCCTGGCCGACAGCCCGGCGAGGCCCAGAAGCGGGAGGGCCCAGAAGGGCTGGATCATGTTCGTCCACTGATCGCCCCAGGCCACCATCATGGCCGACCTCGTCATGTCGATGCCCATGGTATTGGCCGCCTCGATCGTGATGGGGCCCTGCACGAGCCACTGGCCGCCTCCGGAGGGGACGAACATGTTGATGATGCCCGCCGCCCAGAACTGGAGCATGTAGAACGTCACCGGCGTCGAGATGGCCACGAACCAGGTGGCGATGACCTTCCCGAGTCCCGTGCCGATCATGATCCCCTGGATGCCCCCGTAGAGCGGGAACTGCAGGGCGATGCCGCCCGCCCCCTTGATGGCGGTGTTGACGGCCTTGATGTAGTTCACGGGCTTGCCGTGGAACAGCACGCCGAGGATGAAGAACAGGAAGATGACGATGTTGAGGTTGAGGTCCAGGCCCTTCTTGATGAAGTGGTTGACCAGGTAGGCGACCCCCATGAGCCCGAAGACGATGTTGATCGCGTAGCTGTGGTCGATCCGCTCAGCCAGGGTGGGCTCGGCCGGCCTTTCCACGAAGACGGTTTCGTCGGCGATCTCCTTGAGTTTGTCCCCGCTGATCTCCTGCACCTCCTCCTCCTTGGGGTGGATCAGGGCGTACAACACGGGGAGGGTGAAGATGATCAGCAGCGCCGCGATCACGTTGTAGGATGCGAAGATGGTGTCGGCCACGGGAACCGGCGCCCCGGTGACCTTCTCGATGAAGTTCTGCGCGTGCTTCGAGGTGGCGATGACCAGGGGGATCGACCCGGAGAGCCCCTGGTGCCAGACGACGAACCCGCTGTAGCCCGCCGCGATGAGGTAGGGGTAGTCCACCTTTTTCGTGCGCTTGGCGATCTCGAGGGCCAGGAGACCCCCGACGATGAGGCCGAAGCCCCAGCTGAGCCAGGAGGCCACGGCCGCCACGAAGGAGACGATCATCCCGGCCTTGATGGGCGTGTCGCCCCGGCCGGCGATCCAGACCAGCACCCTCTTGACCGCGGGCGAGAGGGCCAGGCAGTGCCCCGTCACGAGGACCAGGATCATCTGCATGGCGAAGGCCACGATCCCGTAGATGCCGTTTCCCCAGGCCACGATCATCTTCATGATGTCCGTCGGCGTGAAGATAAGGGCCAGGACCGCCGAGAGGAACGTCAGCAGGATGGCGAAAAGATAGGCGTCGGGAAGGTAGTGCCGCATGAAATAGGTGAACATCGATGCAAGCCGTCTGAGCATGATAAAACCTCCTTTCGGAATGCCTCTGCTGCCCCGCCGTGCGGCCGCAGCCGGGCGGGGCCATGGAAAACCGGTGTATGAAAGATGGACGATAATGGGATCTATGCATCAGGAGGCGCTGCCGGCCAGGGTGCAAGTCCCTCCGTTTACAGACTGGGCAGGTGCGGCAGAACGGCCGGCGCGGCCGGGCGGGTGAACACGCCGTTCCGCGTCGACACACAGGCCTATATCCAATTTAATTGTTTTTTTCCAGCGTTTTTTTACGGGGCCGGGGCTTCGCGGGGAGGGGATTCGCGTCGGGTTAAACCCGGTATCGAAGTTCGTTCCGCACGGGGGTTCCCTGGGCCGAGACCGTCACGATTTCGCCCACCGCTTCCAGGTCGGCCATCCGGCGGACGGAGCCCTGGAGATGGATGGCCCTGCCATCGAAGAACACCTTCAGGGTCGGGATCCGGATCCGGGGGTTGGTTGCGATGTGGGCCTTGATCCGGGCCGCGAGCATCCTGCCCCGCAGCTCCTCCCACGCCCCGAGGGTGAGCGCCCCCGCCTTTTCCTGAAGGGACCGGCACAGGACGTCCGTGATCTCCTCGAAGGTCTGCACCGCCGTGTTGAAGACCATGTCGTAGGCAGCCACGTCGTACCAGTCGCGGTGGAAGTTGGCCCGGATGAAGGCTGCCCGGTCGTTGTCCATTTTTTCGATGAGCCGGGCCGCCGTCTTTCGGTCCACCCCGTCCTTGCGCATCACCCGGTCGACCCGCTGGTCGATGGGCGCCGTGAGGCGCACCCGGAGCACGTGGGGCATTCCCTCGAGGAGGAAATTGGCGCCCCGGCCCACGAGGACGACGCGGTCGTCCATGGCGCGTTCGTCGATGTAGGAGTCCACGAGGGCCATGAGACCCCGATATTCCCAGTCGAAGCGGTCCCACAGGGTCGGCCGGCCCTCGTCGATCTCGTTGAGCAGCGCGATCCAGCGCTCCCCCTGCGCCCGCAGATCGGCGAGGATCCGGTCCTTCCCCACGTAGTCGTATCGCATCCGCTGCGCCACGGCGGTGCCGATCTCCTGTCCGCCGCTCCGGTATTCCCTGGATATGGTGAGGATGGCCATGGCGTCGTGTTCCTATGGCGGGTTTCCCGCGGCCGGATGAAAGAGCCCCGCCGCGGCGCCGGGAGGGGTCACTTCCTGGACGAGACCTTGTGGCGGACCCAGAGCTTGCCGACGGCGATGACACCGACGGCGAAGAGGGCCTCCATCGTGTACTGGAACCACGGCGGGGATGCGAAGTGCGCCACGACGACGGGGTCCGTGACGATCATCTCGGCCCCGACCTTGCCGAGGACCGCAGCCCCAATATAGATGATGATCGGGTACTTGTCCATCAGGATGGACAGCAGGCTGCTGGTGAAAACGACGAAGGGGATGCTCAGGCCGAGGCCGAAGATGAGGAGAAAGAGGTTTCCCTTCGACGCGCCGGCCACGGCCAGCACATTGTCGACGGACATGGTGATGTCGGCGACGACGATGACCCAGAGGGCCTGCCAGATCGAGTGGGCCTCGCGGTGAACCTCCTCCCCCGGGGTCCCTTCGACGAAAAGCTTCACGGCGATCCAGAGGATAAAGAGACCCCCGACGAATTTCACGTAGGGCGTCTGCAGGAGCTGGGCCGCGAAAAAGGTCAGGACGACCCTCAGCAGCACGGCCGCACCGGAGCCGAGCAGGATCCCCTTCTGCCGCTGCCTGCGCGGCAGCGAGCGGACCGCCATGGCGATCACGACGGCATTGTCTCCGGCAAGGATGAGGTCGATGAGGATGATGCTCAGGAGTGAGGCGAAGAATTCCCAGCTGAAGCTGATATGTCCCAACAGATCCGGACTCACGGCGGGGGATGGTCTCCTGTCTCGTGCAATGCCTCCGGGGCGCGTCCCGGGGACCTTTGCTAAGTGGCGAAACTCGCACAACCCCCCCCCGTTTGTCAATGAAATTATCCTTCGGCCGGATGCGCCGGATCGGTCTCCGGCGGCCGTTGCGCCCGGTCCGGAGGCGCTCGTCGAGGGCCCCGCGGGGCCCAGATTCGCGCTTGCAAGATGGGGGGTTGCTGTTATAATACACAATCTTCGCGCCCGGGCATTACCGCACGAAGGGGCGTGGAAACAGCGGAGAGGGGCCATGTCCAGAGACGCCGAGTTTCTGAAGGAATTGCAGCGCAAGTTCGAACAGAAGCTCCGGGAGCACGAGATCGACGTCGTCGAGCACTGGAAGGAGCGCCTGGACCGGATCTACGCCATGAGGCCCGAGGGGATTGCCTCCCTGCAGCTCGAGATCCGGAAGCTCTCCGAGACCATGGCGAACCGGGTCAAAACGCTGAAAAAGGGATGAAATGAAGGAGATCGCGAATTTTCTCTTCGAAGTGGGCATGCTGAACAAGACCCCGCGCACGGGGTTTCAATTTCTCGGCTCCGGCAAGGAGTCGGTCGCGGAGCACATCCTGAGGACCCTCTTCATCGGATACTCGCTCTGCAAGCTCGATCCGTCCGTCGACGAATTGAAAGTGCTCCGGATGTGCCTCGTCCACGATCTGCCCGAGGCGCGCACGGGCGACATGAACTACATGTACAAGAAGTACGTCACCGTCGACGAGGAGAAAGCCGTTCGGGAGCTTACGGAAAACCTGCCCTTCGGGGACGAGATCAAGTCCGTCCTTGCGGAGTTCAACGGGAAGAAGACGAGGGAGTCCCTGCTGGCTCACGACGCGGACCAGCTCGGACTTATCCTTCTGCTCAAGGAATACGGGGACCTCGGCAACAAGTACAGCCGGGAGTGGCTCGACTACGCCGTCCGCCGGCTCTGCACCGACGAGGGCAGGAAGCTCGCCGACACCATTCTCCGGACGGACTGGACGCAATGGTGGTTCCGGGACAAGAGCGACTGGTGGGTCAACGGCAACCGGAAATAGGACAGGGGGACAGGCAATGAAGTGGACCCGTTCGTGGATCGCGGGATTGGCGGCGCTCGTCGTTGTGCTGTCGGGCTGCGTCTCCGACGCGGAACTCAAGGAGAAGGCGAAGGGGCACATCCGCATCGGGGAGGCCAATATCCAGGCCGGCCAATACCCGCAGGCCCTAAAGGCGCTCCAGGAAGCTGAAAAACTAACCCCCGATGATCCCAAGGTGCACTACGATCTCGGGCTTGCTTACGATAGAATGGAGTTTATCGATGAAGCCGTCAAGGAATTCCAGAAGGCCATCGCGCTCAAACCCGATTATTCCGAGGCGCTGAATTATCTCGGGACGATCTATCTTGAGAAGCAGGGAAAATACGAAGAGGCTATCGTGTTGTTTAAACGGGCCCTGGCCAACCCCCTGTACGAAACGCCCGCGCTGCCCCTCTACAACATGGGGCGGGCCTGCGTGGCCAAAGGCGACCTGAAGGGGGCCTATGCCAGCTTCAGCGAGGCGATCCGAAAGGAGCCGAGGACCCACCTCATGCCCGTTCTGGAGCTGAACCTCGGGGTCATCGACTACCGCCAGGGGATTTACCTGGAAGCCGAGAGACACCTTCAGAAATCCGTGGAGCGGGCCCCCAATCTTGCCGAGGCGCATTACTGGCTCGGCATGACGCAGATGCAGCTCCGCAAGCGCAAGGAGGCTGCCGAGTCGTTCAGGAAAGTCATCCAGCTCGCGCCCGATTCGGAGTGGGCGGCCAAATCTAGGGAGAATCTGAGCCGGCTGTAATCCGTTACGGCCGGGCCGGCGGAATCGAGTGACCATGGCAAGCAAGCGACAGAGACGCACCGAAGAATTCAAGACGCGGAAGAAGAAAAAGACCTTCAGGCTGTTCTTCGTTCTTGCCGCCGTGCTCATCGGCGGCGGGTTCCTGGCCTTTCTCATCTGGGCCCTCTCGGACACCCTCTTTCCGCCCGATGCCCAGGAGGCCGCAGCCAGGCGTGAGAGGAAGGAGGTGACGCTCTTCTTCTCCGATGCCAACGAGCGGTTCCTCGTCCCGGAAAAGCGCCTGGTCCCGAAGGGGAAGACAGACCTCGCGCAGGCCGAGGAGATCGTGCGGGCCCTCGTCGAGGGGCCGAAGCTGGGGAGCGTCCGGACCCTCCCCGCGGGGACCAGGCTTCTGGGGATTCGAATCGCCGACGGGACAGCCGTCCTGAACTTCGACAATCCTTTCATCGAGCAGCACCCGGGCGGCACCGCGAGCGAGGCCGCCACGGTCTACTCTCTGGCCAACTCCCTTGCCGGGAACCTGCCGGAGGTCAAGCGGATCCGCATCCAGGTCGGCGGCAAGGACGTCACGACGATCAAGGGACACATCGATCTGCGGGAGCCCATCGCCCCGGACAGGGAAATCGCGAAGCAGGCACAGGCCGGGGGGTAGGCGGCCCGCCGGCGCTCCCGGCAGGGACTTGCGGGAAAGGACTGCCTGCGCCCGCAGGCGACGCGGTAGCCATGGCAAGAGTGAAGCTGTCGAGAATCCGGAACATCGGGGTCGTCGCCCACATCGACGCGGGGAAGACGACGGTCACGGAGCGGATTCTCTACTACACGGGCAAGTCCTACAAGATGGGCGAGGTCCACGACGGCGAGGCCGTCATGGACTGGATGCCCCAGGAGCAGGAGCGGGGGATCACCATCTCTTCCGCCGTGACCACCTGCGACTGGCGCAACCACGAGATCCATATCATCGACACCCCGGGGCACGTGGACTTCACGATCGAGGTCGAGCGCAGCCTCCGGGTTCTCGACGGCGCCGTCGTGGTCTTCTCCGCCGTGGAGGGCGTGGAGCCGCAGTCTGAGACCGTCTGGCACCAGGCCGACAAGTACGGCGTCCCCAAGATTGCCTTCATCAACAAGATGGACCGGGTCGGCGCGGACTTCTCCAACGCCGTGCAGATGATGCGGGAGCGCTTCGCATCCGTGCCATTGCCCGTCCAGGCCCCCCTCGGAGAATCCGATCATTTCCGGGGGATCGTCGACCTGGTCCGCATGCGGCTCGTCACGTGGCGGGAGAACACCCTGGGGGCGGCCCTCGACGTCTCCGAGATCCCGGAGGACATTCGCGCGGAGGCCGAGGCCCGCCGCGAGCGCCTGCTGGAAACGGTCGCCGAGGCCGATGACGGGATTGCCGAGAAGTATCTGGCCGAGGAGCCCGTCACGGAGGCCGAGCTGATCCGGGCGATCCGAAAAGCCACCGTCTCCCTCAAAATCGTGCCCGTCCTGTGCGGGGCGGCGCTTCGCAACAAGGGGGTCCAGCTCATCCTGGATGCCGTCGTCGATTACCTGCCGTCGCCGGAAGACATCCCGCCCGTCAGGGGCGTGAACCCCGTCACGAAGGCCCAGGAGGAGCGCCCAGCGAGCGACCGCGCGCCTTTCACGGCGCTTGCCTTCAAGGTTGCCATGATGGAGGGCCGGAAGATCACCTACGTGCGCATCTACTCGGGGCTGCTGAAGGCGGGCGACGAGGTCTTCAACGCGACGAAGGGCCGCAGGGAGAAGGTGGCCCGCCTGCTCAAGATGCACGCCAACAAGCGAGAACGCATGGACGCGGCCGGGGCGGGCGACATCATCGCCGTGGCGGGCCTCAAGGAGGCCCAGACCGGCGACACCCTCTGCAGCGAGTCGAAGCCCCTGATCCTCGAGTCCATCGAGTTCTACAACCCCGTGATCAGCCAGGCCATCGAGGCCAAGACTCCCGCCGACCAGGAAAAGCTCCCCGACGTGCTCGCGAAGATCAGCGAGGAGGACCCCACGCTGAAGGTCAAGTACGACGAGGAGACGGCGCAGACGGTCATCTCGGGGATGGGCGAGCTCCACCTCGAGGTCGTCGTCGACCGGCTCCAGCGGGAATACAACATCCACGTCAACACGGGAAAGCCGAGGGTGGTCTACCGCGAGACCATCCAGAAGGCCGTGGAGGCCGAGGGCCGCTTCGAGCGGGAACTGGGTGAAAAGAGGCATTTCGGGCACGTCAGGCTCGCCCTCGAACCGCTGGCGAGGGGCGCCGGGGTCGAGATCCGCAACGAACTGGCTCCCGAGACCGTCCCTGCGGAATTTCACCCCGTCATCGAGGAATCCATCGGAGAGGCCGTGCTGAGCGGCGTCGTGGCGGGATACCCCGTGCTCGATATCCGGGTCCGGATCACGGGCGGCTCCGTCAAGGAGGGGGAGTCCTCCGCGATCGGCTACAGGATCGCCACGCAGGCCGCCTTCCGGGAAGGCTGTTCCAAGGCCGACCCCGTTCTCCTGGAGCCGATCATGAGGGTCGACGTCCTGACGCCGAAGGACTTCATGGGCGAGGTCATCGGGGACCTCAATGCACGCAGGGGCGAGGTCGAATCCGTCAACCCCAAGGGCCCCGTGACGGAGATACGCGCCGATGTCCCCCTCCGGGCGCTCTTCGGGTATTCGACGGATCTCCGGTCGGCGACCCAGGGCAGGGCGGTGTTCAGCATGCAGTTCCTCCGCTACGACAAGGCATAAGCAGGGTCCAGGGGACAGGGTTCAGGGTCCAGGGAAGAAGAAACAGCATCAGCAAAGCCCCGGCCGTTACGGCACTGGGGCTTTTTTGTCCGGTACCCGCACGCTCACGACGCTCTTTCTCTGTGTATTCCCGCACCCTGTCCCTCCGAACCCGCTTTTTATGTGCAAATTCCGCACGGAATCAGTTGAAAAAGGTACGTCACCCTGCTATAGACAGGATGGCGTGCGCATCTTGACGGGTCTGAACAGTCAAGAGCCGTCGAAATGCTTGAGGGGAACTTTTCGCCGTATCCCGCCTGTCCCCTGGACCTTGAACCCTGGACCCTGGAAAGAGTGCAACCATGTCGCGGATCATAGAGCAGGGCGAAACGATCCCAACACCCGTCAGGACATCCTCCGCGTTCAGCACCGACAAGGACAAGCTGATCAAGGGGATTCACCGGATCAGCGCCTTCCTGACGGCTCCCTCCAGCGTGGAGGACATCCTGGGGAAAATCCTCGACGAGGTCGTCGACTCCATGGGGTTCGACCGGGGGATCATCCTGCTGCTCGACGAAAGGCGGGAGAACCTCTGCACGCGGGTCGTGAAAAATTACAGCGAGGAGGAAGCCCGGCGGGCCTTCTCGGTGCACTTGAGCCTGAAGAAACACGACAGTTTCGAGACCCGCGTCGCGAAAACGGGGCACTACATCGCTCTGGAGGACTCCGAGACGGATCCCCGCACGACGGAAACGGACCGCAAGATTTCCGCTTTCTACAAGCGCGGCTCCACGTTCTACGCGCCCCTGAAGATCGAGGACGACGTCATCGGGATCATCGCGGTCTGGACGAAGGAGAAGTCCCGCTTTTCCTCAGACGAGATTGACATCCTCCTCACCTTTGCCAACCAGGTGAGCATCGTCATCCACATCACCCGTCTCTTCGAGATCAACCGGGAGAAGATCGATCAGCTTCTCAGTCTCCAGGAGGCCGTTTCGGGCCTGAACTCCACCTACTCGATCGAGCGCATCCACGAGATCCTGATCCGCAGCGCCCTGAGAATAGGCAAGGCCGAGAAGGCCCTGATCTACTTCCTCGATATCGAGAAGAACCGCGTCTTCATCAACGACGGGGAGCGCGGGTTCATCGACGACGGGAACGAATACGGGGACCGGATCGGCAAGACCATCATCCGCAAGGCTCTCGACGGCGATGCCATTACCGTCCGGCAGCGGGAGGACGGGGAAGGGGACGACACCGTGCCGCTCTACGACGGCTACCCCAGCGAGGTGGCGATCCCTCTCAAGGTGAAAGACCGCTTCAAGGGGGTGCTTCTGCTGGGGAAGAAGGCGGGTGCGTACTCCCGGGATCAGATCAATGTCCTGGACATCCTCGTCAACAACGCCGCCACGTCCTACGACAGCGCCATCATGCACTCCATGCTGTCCATCGAGGCCAAGTCGCTCAAGACGGAAGTGGAGAAGCTCAAGGAACGCGAGGACTTCCTCCTGGGCTTCCACAACATCCTCGGCAAGTCGAAGAAGATGGTCGGCATCTTCCACGTGATCGAGGAGGTGGCCAAGCACGACACCAACATCCTGATCCAAGGGGAGAGCGGCACGGGGAAGGAACTCGTCTCGCGCGCCATACACCGGCAGAGCCAGCGGCACGAGAAGCGGTTCGTCGACGTCAATTGCGCGGCCATCCCGGGGACACTCCTGGAAAGCGAGCTGTTCGGCTACGAGGCGGGCGCCTTCACCGACGCGAGGAAACGCAAGATCGGTCTGCTGGAATACGCCAGCGGGGGCACGCTGTTTCTCGACGAGATCGGCGACATGAGCCTGCCGCTGCAGGCAAAGTTCCTGCGGATGCTCGAAGACGGCCACATCCGCCGCCTCGGCGGCAACGAGTCCATCCCCGTCGACGTGCGGTTCATTTTCGCCACGAACCGGGACCTGTCGAGGATGGTCTCGGAAGGATCCTTCCGGGAGGATCTCTACTACCGCATCAGTGTCGTGCCGATCATTCTGCCGCCGCTGCGCGAGCGGGGCGACGACCTCCTGCTGCTGGCCCGCAACTATGTGGACGAGTTCAATCGGAAGTTCAACAAGAAGGTCAAGGGGTTCACGAAGGAGGCGGAGGAGATCCTGCGCCGTTACTCCTGGCCCGGAAATGTCCGCGAACTCAAGAACATCATCGAGCGGGTCATGATCCTTCGCGACGTGGGCCGGTTCATCACGCCGGAGAACATCCCCGCCGAGATCAAGGCGTCGGCGGCGCAGGAGCCCGTCGTTCAGGTCGACGAGCTGCTCCCGCTCACCTCGGAGACGGACCGGATTGACTACAGGCTGGCCGTTGAAAAGCTCACGGGAAAGATCAAGGAGCGCATCCTCACGCGGGCCCTGAAACTGAGCGGGGGAAACAGGACAAAGGCGGCACGGCTGCTGAACATTTCCCGATACGCGCTCATCCGGGAACTCAAGAAGGTGGGAAAGAGTGCCGAATCGGGCACTTAGGCAAACCGTGCAGGAATTGAACAATGTGTGCGAATGTAGAACATTCCGGGAAACCGCGAAAACCGGGACTTGCTGCGCTGCCGCCCTCCTTGCTGTGCTGATTTCGCACGGCACAGGGGTCCTCGATGGCCTCCCCTTCTTTATAATATGCCGTAATCATTGATATATTTGTTTTGGCACTGTTATTGCTCAGTTACCAGTGCGAGACCTTCGGATGACTGACCTTTAACATAAAGAGAGATAAGGAATTTATCGAATAGGAAAGGTAGATCCTCTCTGAAGGTCTCACAAAACAGACACCCCTCAATAATGATCGTGCTTTAGGTTTGCGAATCGGCGGATGGTTTTTGGTTCCCTCCTTTCCATCCGCCGACCCCCTGACAGAAAAGGGAGGGGGTTGGGGAACAGCCTCTCTTTTACCATAGAATTGGTGGATGAGCCGTCCGTCATCCACCAATTTTTTTTGTTCAACGTCCGGCGCTGACAATCGGCTTTGCAGAGAACCATCCGAGATGGGATTCCGCGGCGGGGCCTCTGGAATCTTTCTTCCCATCTTAGAAGCTGTCAGCGAAGAATCAAAGAAAGGTCCATGGCCTGCCGGCCGGTCAGAAGGACCAGATGCAAGGCGCCGTCTCAGGCAGAGGGGAAGAAGGTTTGACGGTGAGAAGGTTGGGGAAGCAGGGGGCATGATGCTTGCCACCGACTCATCCAACGTTCTTACCCTCTCGCCTTCTTACATTCTCTGGCCGGGGGGATGCACCCCCGTCGCCAGCCTTCACAGCCGTCCTTCCGCCCTCAGCCTGTCCAACGACGCCTTGACCTGCGGCATCGCCTCCAGGGCCGCTTTTTCGCCTTCGAGGACCGCCTCGTGGCGCTTGGTGAAGTCCAGCGGCCCGATGTGGCTTACCTCGGGACGAATCACGATATCGGCCCGGCCGAGCTGGTTCTGGGCGATCCTGGAGTACATGATGACGACGGACTGCATGATGGTCTCCAGGAGCGTCTTCGGGGGAGGGCTCTCGACGCCCATCGAGATGTCGACGGCAATGACGAGGTCGGCGCCCTTTTTTCTCGCATAATCGACGGGCACGGGACTCACAATGCCCCCGTCCACGTAGATCCGGGAGCCGATCCGGACGGGCTGGAAGATCCCGGGAACGGAGCAACTTGCCCTGACGGCCGTTCCCGTGTTACCCGAGGCAAACACGATTTCCTCGCCCGTCTGGATGTCCGTCGCCACGGCGTAGAACGGTGTCCGGAGCTTTTCGATGGGCGTGTCCTTCAGCATGCGGTTGACGAAGGCCTCGAGCTTCTCGCCCTTGATGAACCCGTTGTCCGGCACGGTCAGATCGACGATGTCCCCCTTCTCGACGGGAAAGGAGAGGCTCTGGAGCTGGAAGGCGTTGAACCCGTAGGCGTACAGGCTGCCGACCAGGCTGCCGGCGCTGGTGCCGACAATCATGTGGATCGGCACCCGGTTGCTCTCCAGGATCTTGAGTACGCCAATGTGCGCGAACCCCCGCGATGCGCCTGCGCCGAGGACGATGGCGACCCGGGCCGGCGGCTTGTCGGTCCGGGTCGGCGGGGGCGCCTGCTTCCAAAGGCAGCCCGCCGTCGAGGCCAGCAGGACGGCGGTGAAAACGATGCGCAGGATTCGGCTCATCATGCTCCTCATTCACAAACGGCAAGTGCCTCTTCAGGCCAGTAACCGGCGGCACGCAGGAAGGCAGCCGGTAAAGGACAGGGGGTTAGAGGGTCCGAAGGTGTGACGGTTCGAGAAGCGGGGAGCATGAAATTGTCCGCTGACGGATCCAACGTTCTTGCCTTCTCACCCTCTCACCTTCCTGCCTTCGGATGCCCCCCGTCAACACCCGTTTAGGGGCGCCTCAAGCATCTTCGGAATCAAGGCAGCCGCTGCACAAAAAACCGGGCATTCCAGTCGAATGCCCGGTTTTTCTGACAGCCTGATTTACTCGGTGTAACTACTTCTTGGCCGGTGCTGCCGGGGCCGGAGCCGGAGCCGCGGGTGCCGGGGCCGGAGCTGCTGCCTTTTCGGGAGCCTTCTCGGGTGCCGGAGCGGGTGCCGGAGCGGGTGCCGGAGCGGGCGCGGGCTTCTTCTCCTCTTGCTTAGCGCAGCCTACAAACGAGAAAGAAACGGCGAGCAAAAGGGCGAGGACCAGTGCGAATGCCTTCTTCATCAGTTGTTTCACCTCCTTTTGACTTTTTACCCTTGCGGGCAGTTGTTCTCAAGGGTCGGTTTATACTTGATCGGGGTGGGCTTGTCAACAGAAATTATTGACGATTAAGTGCGGGAAATCACACGCTGAACCGGAAATAGGCAATGTCCCCGTCCATCATTGCGTAATCCTTTCCCTGGAAATGCAAGAGCCCCTTTTCCCTGGCCGCCGCAACGGTCCCGGCCTCGAGGAAATCGTCATAGTGCAGGATCTCGGCGCGGATGAAGCCCTTCTCCATGTCCGTGTGAATCCTGCCCGCCGCCTGCGGCGCCCTCGTTCCCCTGCGTATGGTCCAGGCCCGCAGCTCGGGGCCCACGGTGGTGTAGAACGTGATGAGATCAAGCAGGGCGTAGCCTTCGCGGATGATCTGCTGGAGGCCCGATTCCTTCAGGCCGAGGTCCTCCAGGAAGTCCTGCCGCTCCTCCGGGTCGAGCTTGGCGATCTCCATCTCGAGATCGCCGCAGATGACCGCCACGCGCGAGCCGTCCTTCGCTGCCGTCTCGCGGACCTTCGCAATGTACGCGCCGTCCTCCTTGAGGACCTTCTCGCTCACGTTGGCGACGTAGAGCACCTTCTTGGAGGTCAGCAGGTGCGCCTCCGCCAGGATCTCCTGTTCGTCTTCCTGCACGTCGAGGTTCCGCGCGGGAATGCCCCGCTTGAGGGCGTCCTCGTAGCGGCGGTAGACCTCCAGGGCCTTGCGGGCCGCCTTGTCGCCTGCCCTGGCAACCTTGTCCGTCCTGGCGATCCTCCTGGCCAGAGTGTCCAGGTCGGCCAGGATCAGCTCCATGTTGACGATCTCGATGTCGCGGACCGGGTCGACGGGGCCGTAGATGTGGGCAATGTCCGGGTTGTCGAAGCAGCGCACGATGTGGACGATGGCGTCCACCTGGCGGATGTGCCCGAGGAACTGATTGCCGAGTCCCTCCCCCTTGCTGGCCCCCCTCACGAGTCCCGCGATGTCGATGAACTCGATCGTCGTAGGGGTCACCTTCGGGGGCTTGACGACGGAGGCGATCCGCTCGAGCCGCTCGTCGGGGACGCGGACGATTCCCGCGTTGGGATCGATCGTGCAGAACGGGTAGTTGGCCACCTCGGCCCCGGCGCAGGTCAGCGCGTTGAAGAGGGTCGATTTTCCGACGTTGGGGAGGCCGATGATGCCGCAGTTGAAGCCCATGCAAGACGCCCTGAAGGGTTGCTGTGATCGCCGTTGCCGGACGGCCGGGGCACCCTGAACGTATTGAGTTTGCCCCGGAGTGTCAAGGGAATTGTTCCCGGCGAACGACGAAAAAGGGGCCGGCATTTCTGCCGGCCCCCGGTCAGGCGAATCGTTCCCTTACTTTTCCAGGGGGATTCTCATGGAGTAGAAGGACCTGTAGACGAAGAACACCGCAATGGCCAGGAACACGAGCCCGATCGTGATGGCCGTGCCCCTCATGTCCGGGGCGATGGCGATTTCCATCGCCAGGATGCCGAACAGGGTGGTGAACTTGATGATCGGGTTCAGGGCCACCGAGGAGGTGTCCTTGAAGGGGTCGCCGACGGTGTCGCCGATGACGGCAGCCGCGTGCAGGGGCGTCCCCTTTTCCTTGAGGTCGACTTCGATGACCTTCTTCGCGTTGTCCCAGCAGCCGCCCGCGTTGGCCATGAAGAGTGCCTGGTAGAGACCGAAGACGGCGATGGAGATCAGGTAGCTGATGAAGAAAGAGGTCGACTCGGGCCCCTTCACGGGGGCGGACAGGAACGCGAAGGCCAGGGCGAAGAAGAAGATGGCGATGAAGATGTTGAACATGCCCTTCTGGGCGTACACCGTGCAGATCTTCACGACCTCCTTCGAGTTCTCCGTCGAGGCCGAGAGGCTCGCCGCGTCGTCGAGCTTGATGTGCTCCTTGATGTACTGGACGGCCCGGTAGGCTCCGGTCACCACGGCCTGCGTGGAGGCTCCCGTAAACCAGTAGATGACGGCGCCGCCGCAGAGCAGGCCCAGCAGGGTCCAGGGGTTGAGCAGGTTGAGAATCTGTTCGGGCTGAATCCCCAGCGCCTTCCGGAGAAGCAGGATCAGGGAGAAGATCATCGTGGTGGCGCCGACGACAGCCGTGCCGATGAGCACGGGCTTGGCGGTTGCCTTGAAGGTGTTGCCGCAGCTGTCGTTCTCCTCCAGGTAGTGCTTGGCCACGTCCATGCGGGGCTTGAAGCCGTAGTCCTTCTCGATTTCCTTCTCCACGTTGGGGATAGCTTCGATCAGGGAGAGCTCGTAGATCGACTGCGCGTTGTCCGTCACGGGGCCATAGCTGTCGACGGCGATGGTCACGGGCCCCATGCCGAGCATGCCGAAGGCCACCAGGCCGAAGGCGAAGACGGCCGTGTATTCCATGAAGGCCGACAGCCCGAGGGTGCTGGTGTAGTAGGCGATGAACATGAGCGCGAAGATCGAAATGCCGATCCAGAAGGCGGCGAAGTTGCCCGCCACGAACCCGGAGAGGATGTTCAGCGAGGGGCCGCCTTCGCGGGACGCCGTGACGACCTCGGCCACGTGCCGGGAGTTGGAGCTCGTGAAGACCTTGACCAGTTCGGGGATCAGGGCCGCCGACAGGGTGCCGCAGCTGATGATCACGGAGAGCTTCCACCACAGCTCATTGGGGTAGTGTCCCAGCTGCCACTTGCTGATGATGAAGGTGACGATGATGGAGATAACCGAGGTGATCCAGACAAGCGATGTCAGGGCCGCCTCGAAGTTGACCTTTTCCTTGCCGCCCCAGAGGGAGTCGGTGAGCATCTTGTTGATGAAGTATGAGCCGATGGAGGTGACGATCATGAGGATGCGCATGATGAAGATCCACACGAGCAGCTCCGCCTGGTACTGGGGCAGGCAGGCCAGCACGATGAAGCTGATGAGCGCGACACCCGTCACGCCGTAGGTCTCGAAGCCGTCCGCCGTGGGGCCCACGCTGTCGCCCGCGTTGTCGCCGGTGCAGTCGGCGATGACGCCGGGGTTGCGGGGATCGTCTTCCTTGATGGTGAAGACGATCTTCATGAGGTCCGAGCCGATGTCGGCGATCTTCGTGAAGATGCCGCCGCAGATACGCAGGGCCGAGGCGCCCAGCGACTCGCCGATGGCAAAGCCGATGAAGGCCGCGCCCGCCACTTCGCGGGGCATGAAGACCAGGATGATGAGCATCATGATGAGCTCGACGCAGACCAGCAGAACGCCGATGCTCATGCCGGCGGTCAGCGGAATGTCGAGCAGCTTCATGGGCTTGCCCTCGAGGGAGGCAAAGGCCATGCGCGCGTTGGCCAGCGTGTTCATGCGGATGCCGAACCAGGCCACGCCGTAGGATCCGAGAATGCCGACGACGGTCCAGGCCAGGATCAGTAGGACGTCGTTCATCCCCATATGCTGCAGGAAGCCGAAGTAGTAGAAGATACAGGCACCGATGAAGACGAACAGGATGAACAGGAACTTGCCCTGCTGGATGAGGTAGGTGCGGCAAGTTTCAAAAATGACCTGCGCAACGTCCAGCATGGACTTGTGGGCCGGAAGCCCCTTGACCTTGGCGTACATGAAGTAGCCGTACGCCATCCCCAGGAAGCAGATCACGAAACCGACCATGAGCAGGTTGTTCTGGGCGGCCGTAAGCGGGGGAATGACCAGATCTGCCTCGCTTGCGAACACGGGCGCCGCAAGGAGCAGAACGATGAGCGCCAGAAATACAGCGCTGAAGACACGTTTGACTCTCTCGCTAATCATCTCTCCATCTCCTCCCAATTAAATTGGTTTAAAAAGAACCGGAATGAACCAACCATTAAAGCCGCCGTGACATAGCAAATATTGGCTCTTTTGTCAAAGACTTTATTGCCCGGGACGTCCGTCCGGGGAATGCGGGGGGCTGGGGGGCCGGCCAAGCGGGAAGGAAGTCGAACACGGAGGGCGGAATCTGAAATTTTATCATGATTCCGCTGGGATATCTTCATCCGGTGCGGGTTTTCGCCCTCGGGCGTTAAAGCGGTTCATGGCCGATGGGGCGCCTGCATCGAGGATCTCCCGCACGGCCTCGCAGGCATTCCGGACGACCTCCGCGAGGGCCTCCAGGTCCGCCTTCGGGAAGCTCTGCAGGACGTAGCGCTCCGTGTCGTCCTTGAAAGGGGGTTTGCCGATGCCGAGCCTCACGCGGGTGAAGGCCCCGCCGCCGAGGTGATCCATGGCCGAGCGGACGCCCTTGTGGCCACCGTCGCCCCCGCCGACCTTGATGCGCACGGTCCCGAAGGGCAGGTCGAGGTCGTCGTGCACCACGATCAGTTCCTCGGGGGGGACCTGGTAGAAATCGGCCACCTGCCGCAGCGACCGGCCGCTGAGGTTCATGAAGGTCTGGGGCTTGACGAGGAGGACGCGGTGCCCGCCGAGCCGGCCGTCGCCGATCAGGGCCTCGAATTTCTTCTTCAGGCTGGTGATTTCCGCGTCGTCCGCCAGCGCGTCCAGCACGAGAAACCCCATGTTGTGGCGCGTCATGCGGTACTGGTCTCCGGGGTTTCCCAGCCCGGCGATGATTTTCATAATCTCTCCGCGATGGCCGGGGCTGACGGCTTATGGCCGGGAAGGCGTGCATTCAGCCCCATGCCTTAAGCCCGAACCCCCGCGCCTGCAAGTATGAAAAACCCCGCTTCGCGGCTCGAAACGGGGTTTGTCGACAAACAACGGGAAAGGGAAGGGGATTACGCCTCTTCCTTCGCGCCCTTCTTGCCGACCAGCTCGGGTTCCTTGGCCGCTTCCCCGGCTCCCTCGGCGGGCGCCGACTCCTCGGTCACGGTCCCGCGCTTGGCGGCCACGGTGACGATACTGGCGTTGCCGGCATCGAGGATCTCGATCCCCTCGGCCAGCTTGAGATCGCTCACGCGGAGGGTGCCGCCGATCATCAACTCCGTCACGTCCACGTCCACGTAGCGCGGCATCAGGCCGGGCATGCAGGAGAGCCTGACGTCCCGCTTGAACTGGTTGAGCTCGCCGCCCTTGTCGACGCCGATGGAGGAGCCCACGATGTGGATCGGCACGTTCCGTGTGAGCTTGCGGTCCATCCGGATCTCATAGAAATCGGCGTGGACGATCTTCTTCGTGACCGTGTTGGTTTGGAGCTCCTTGATGACGGAGACCCTTTCGGACTTCTTCCCGCCCTCGTCGATGACGAGCTTGACGAAGCCCGCCTCTCCCTTGTCAGCCCGGATGATCTGGATCAGCTCCGCCGCATTTACCGTCAACATGGTGGACTCGGCCCCTGATCCGTATAGGACGGCAGGAACGAGCCCCTCGGCCCGCAGTCGCCTGGCAGGCCCCTTACCCGATTCCGTGCGAATAGTCGCCTTCAACTCCGATGCTTCCATGAAAACCTCCAACAAGAATATGACTAAAGGCCAAGGGCTTTTCCGTTCCTGCGACCCCTTTTGCTCTTTGCCCCTGGCCTTGAGCCGGTCTTTAGATGAACAGCGAACTCACCGAGTCGTTGTAGTAGATGCGCCGGACCGCCTCGCTGAGAAGGCCCGCCACGGGGAGCACGGTGATCCGTTTCCTGCACTGACGGGCCCGTTCGTGCAGGGGGATCGTGTCCGTCACGATGACCTCTTTGAGATTGGACTCGTCGATGCGGTCGATGGCCGGCCCCGAGAGGACGGCGTGGGTGCAGCAGGCCGCCACGTCCACGGCCCCCGCCGCCTCCAGGGCGGCCGCGGCCTGCACCATGGTGCCGGCCGTGTCGATCATGTCGTCGAGGATGACGACGCGCTTGCCCTCCACGTTGCCGATGATATTCATCACCTGGGACTCGTTGGGTCCCTCGCGCCGCTTGTCGATGATGGCCAGCGCCGAGTTGAGCCTCCGGGCGAATGCGCGGGCCCGCTCGGCGCCCCCCGTGTCCGGGGAGACGATGACCAGGTTTTCCGCGAAGTTCTTGAGGAGGTATTTGAGCAGGATCGGCGTGGCGAACAGGTTGTCCACGGGGATGTTGAAGAACCCCTGGATCTGGCCGGCGTGGAGGTCCATGGACATCACCCGGTTGGCCCCGGCCGCCGTGATGAGGTCGGCCACAAGCTTGGCCGAGATGGGGGCCCGGGGGGCGACCTTGCGGTCCTGGCGGGCGTATCCGTAGTAGGGGATCACGGCGGTGACGCGGTCGGCCGAGGCGCGCTTCATGGCGTCGATGAGAATCAGCAGCTCCATGATGTGGTCGTTCACCGGCGGGCACGAGGACTGGATGATGAAGACATCCATCCCGCGCACGTTCTCGTTGATCTCCACCCGCGTCTCGCCGTCGCTGAAGGTGGCCACGTTCGCCTTGCCCAGCGCGATGCCGAGCTTGGCGCAGATGTCCTGTGCGAGCTTCTTGTTCGCGTTGCCGGAAAAGATCCTCATTCTTTCGAGCATGTCCGTTACCTGTGGCTGGAGCCCGCCGTTGGTTGTAAATTGGCTGGGGCGGAAGGATTCGAACCTCCGAATGCGGGAGCCAAAGTCCCGTGGCTTACCGCTTGCCGACGCCCCATCCTCGACCGGATGCCCCGCCGGCGCGGCGAAAGGCATGGAGGGGTCGCGAAATCAGATTGTGTGGGCCCGGAAGACGGCGTACGGGTACGATGCCCTCAGCGCGTGTTCCGCCCGGACCGCGTCGGGTTCGGTTTCAAAGAGTCCGAAGACCGTGGGTCCGCTCCCCGACATGAGCGACCCGAGGGCGCCCTGTCTCCGGAGGAATCCCTTGAGCTCGTCGAGCCGGGGATGGCGCGCAACCGTCACCGCTTCCAGGTCGTTGGACAGGGCCGCGGCGAGTTCACGTACCCCGGAAAAGACGGGAATACTATACTTTATGGCTGTTTTTGTCAACGGCAAATTCAGGTTCTCGTAGACCCATTTCGTGGGCACCTCGAACCCCGGGTTCACGAGGACGAGCCACATCGTGGGGAGGGGGGCGGCCGGCTGCAGGACCTCGCCGATCCCGAACGCCCAGGCCGGGCTGCCGTGAATGAAAAAAGGGACATCGGCGCCGATTCGGGCGCCGATCCGCATGAGTCGGTCCCGGTCGAACCCGAACCGGCACATCTCGTTGAGGACCACGAGGGTCGTGGCGGCATTGGAGCTTCCGCCACCGAGGCCCGCCGCCGTGGGGATGCGCTTGCGCAGGGAGATCTCGGCGCCGCCCGTGAAGCCGGCTTCGTCGAACAGGGCCCGGGCCGCCCGGACGACGAGGTTTCCCTCTCCCGTGGGGAGCTCCGACCCCGGGCAGGCAAGCGAAAGGCCGTCCTCCCGGAGGGCGAACTCCATGTCGTCGGCGAGGCTCACCGTCTGCATCAGGGATGCGATATCGTGGTAGCCGTCGTCCCTGCGCCGGAGCACCTTGAGGATCAGGTTGACCTTGGCCGGGGACCGGGCGGCGATCAAGTGCCCTTCTCCCGGACGTAGCGCATCCTCAATTCGTAGAGGAGCGATTCCAGGAGCCGCTCCTCCTCGTCGCTGAGATTGCCCCGCGTCTTGTCCTTCAGGATCCCGAGGATGTCGATCGTCTGCTTGGCCGCCTCGAGGTTGCGCTCGGCCCTCTTCGTGGCGGGATCGGGAAAGTCGCCGAAGTGATACATGGCTGACGTGCCGAGCGAGAAGACGAAGGTCGAAAAATTGAGATCGGGGAAAGGGGTCTCGTCCTGCGCCTGCGCGGCGGGCTTCTCCTGCCGCCGTTCCGCCTCCTTCGCTTCGGCCTTCGGCTGCCCGGCCCCGGCGGCCTCCTCCGTCTGCGCATCCGGCCGGACCTGGCCCGCGTCATCGAAGCGGCGGCGGTCCTTGATCACGAACCCTTTCTCCTGCTTCTCGTCGTCCATGGTTCCCTCCCTCTTGAGGCCGTTGACCGGGGCACATGCCGTACTGAAAAGAAGGCAGGAAGGCAAGTACGTTGGATGAGCCCCTGGCCGATGCCCGCTCACCAATTCTGCAGCCTTCTCGCCTTCCACCCCTCTTCCCTTCTCACGTGTAGGAACCGCAGACGGGTGTAATGTTCCCGTCTGCCTACATCCGCGGCTGCATGCTGCGCAGCCGAGCGATCCGCTCCTCGATGGGCGGGTGCGTGCTGAAGAGGCTCGCGAAGGACCGTCCCGACAGGGGGCTCACCGTGAAGATGTGGGCCGTCGAGGGGTTTGCGTTCATGGGGATGGCCCGGCTTGCCGCCTGCAGCTTCTCCAGGGCGCTTGCCAGCGCCCAGGGCTTGCCGGATACTCTGGCGCCGCCGTCGTCGGCCAGGTACTCCCGCGAGCGGGAGATGGCCATCTGGATGAGCATCGCCGCGACGGGGGCGAGGATCGCCATGGCGAGCATGCCGATCATGCCGCCGCCCTCGTCGTCGTCGCCGCGGGCCCCGCCGAAGATCGCCGCCCACTGGGCCATGTTGGCGAGCATCGTGATGGCGCCGGCGATCGTGGCCGCGATCGATCCGATGAGGATGTCGCGGTTCTTGATGTGGGACAGCTCGTGGCCGATGACGCCCTCGAGCTCCTCGCGGCTCAGGATCCGCAGGATCCCCTCGGTGACGGCCACGACGGCATGCTTCTCGTTGCGTCCCGTCGCAAAGGCGTTGGGCGTGTCGCCGGGGATGATGTAGACCCGCGGCATGGGCAGGCCCGCCTTCATGGCCAGGTCCTGCACCAGCCGGTGCAGCTCGGGCGCCTGCTGCGGCGTCACTTCCTGGGCCCGGTACATGCGCAGGACGATCCTGTCGGAGAACCAGTAGCTGAAGAAGTTCATGCCCATGGCGAAGAGAAAGGCGATCAGCATGCCGTTCTGCCCGCCGACGTAGCCGCCGATCAGGACCAGGAGTCCCGTCAGCGCGCCGAGCAGGACAGCCGTCTTGAGAGAGTTCATGGTGCCGATTCCTCCATATCGAATTTCAGATGTCGAGCGGGGAAGAACGTGAGAAGGTCGGACGGGCATCCAGCCGGCGCATGCTTCCGCTTCGCCCCCATCCTCCCCGCCGTCGTTTCTTGCTCCCTTCGTGGAACGCCGCGGAGTATACAGCAAAGCGGGGCGTCGCACAAGGCCCCGCCCCGTCCGCCGTCATGTCGCCTTTTTCTCGAACAGCACCTCGCCGTCGCCCCTCACGTCGACGATCACGTGGTCGCCCGCGACGATGGAGCCCTCGAGAATCTTCATGGCCAGGCCGTCCTGGACGATCTTCTGCAGGGCCCTCTTGAGCGGCCTGGCGCCGTAGATGGCGCTGTAGCCCGCCCGGGCGATGTGCTGTTTCGCCCTGTCCGTCAGCTCGATCGTCACCTTCCGGTCGGCCAGCATCTTCTGGAGCCGTCCGATCTGGATGTCGATGATCCGGTTGATGTCGGTGATCGTGAGCGACCGGAAGATGATGATGTCGTCGATGCGGTTCAGGAACTCCGGCCTGAAGGTCGACCGCAGCGCCTCGTTGATCCTCAGTCTGCGCTCGGTCTCGCTCATCGCGGCGTCCACGGCGAACTGGCTGCCGATGTTCGAGGTCATGATGACAACGGTGTTCTTGAAGTCCACCGTCCGTCCGTGTCCGTCGGTGAGCCGCCCGTCGTCGAGGATCTGCAGCAGGATGTTGAAGACATCCGGGTGCGCCTTCTCGATCTCGTCGAAGAGGATCACCGCGTAGGGCCGTCGCCGCACGGACTCGGTCAGGAAGCCGCCCTCCTCGTAGCCCACGTACCCCGGGGGAGCCCCGATGAGGCGGGCCACGGAGTGCTTCTCCATGTACTCGGACATGTCGATGCGGATCATGCTCTGCTCGTCGTCGAACATGAACTCCGCCAGCGCCCGGGCCAGTTCCGTCTTGCCCACGCCCGTGGGCCCCATGAAGATGAAGGAGCCGATGGGACGGTTCGGGTCCTGCAGGCCCGAGCGGGCTCGCCGCAGGGCGTTGGAGACGGCGTGGATGGGCTCCTCCTGCCCGATGACTCGCTGCTGCAGGCGCTCCTCCATGCGGATGAGCTTGGCCACCTCGGTCTCCATCATGCGCGAGACGGGGATGCCCGTCCAGCTGGCCACCACGTCGGCCACGTCCTCGGCCTCGACTTCTTCCTTGAGCATCTTGTCGCCGTTCTGGATGCCGGCAAGCGACGCCTGTTCCTTCTCCAGTTCCTTGTTGAGCTCCACGAGGCGACCGTAACGGATCTCGGCGGCCTTCGCGAGATCGCCCGAACGCTGGGCGTTGAGCTCCTCGTTCTTCAGTTCTTCAACCTTCGCCTTGACGGACTGGATGCGCTTGATCACCTCGCGCTCGTTCGACCAGTGCTTCTTCTTCTCGTCGCGCTCGGCCGTGAGGGTGTCGATCTCTCCTTCGAGCTTCTTCAGGTGCTCCAGGGCCCCGGAGTCTGTCTCGTTTTTCAGCGATTGCCGCTCGATCTCGAGCTGCAGGATCCGGCGCTCCAGCGCGTCGATCTCGGCGGGCAGGCTGTCCAGCTCGATCCGCAGGCGCGAGGCTGCCTCGTCGATGAGATCGACCGCCTTGTCGGGCAGAAACCGGTCGCTGATGTAGCGGTTCGACAGGGTTGCCGCGGCCACGATAGCCGAGTCCTTGATCCGCACGCCGTGGTGCACCTCGTAGCGTTCCTTGAGCCCGCGCAGGATGGCGATGGTGTCCTCCACCGTGGGCTCCTTGATCAGCACGGGCTGGAATCGGCGCTCCAGGGCCGGGTCCTTCTCGATGTTCTTGCGGTACTCGTTCAGGGTCGTCGCGCCGATGCAGCGCAGCTCGCCCCGGGCCAGGGCCGGCTTGAGCATGTTCGATGCGTCGATGGCGCCCTCGGCGGCCCCCGCTCCCACGACGGTGTGGATCTCGTCGATGAAGAGGATGATCTGGCCCTCGGCGGCGGCCACCTCCTTCAGGACGGCCTTCAGGCGGTCTTCGAACTCGCCGCGGAACTTCGAGCCCGCCACGAGCGCCCCCATGTCCAGGGCGACGACGCGCTTGTCCTTGAGCGTCTCCGGCACGTCGCCGTTGACGATCCGCTGCGCGAGCCCCTCGACGATGGCCGTCTTGCCGACACCCGGCTCGCCGATCAGGCAGGGGTTGTTCTTCGTGCGCCTCGAGAGGACCTGCATGATGCGCCGGATCTCCTCGTCGCGGCCGATGACGGGGTCGAAGGATCCCTTCTTCGCCAACTCGTTGAAATCCCTTGCATATCTTTCGAGGGCCTGGTACTTCTCCTCGGGGTTCTGGTCCGTGACCCTCTGGCTTCCCCGGATGTCCACGAGGGCGCGGTAGATGGCATCCTTCGTCACGCCGGCTCCCCGGAGGGCCTTTCCGGCGGGGCCTTCCTTGTCTTCCGTCATCGCGATCAGGATGTGCTCGGCGCTGACGAACTCGTCCTTGAGACGCTTTGCCTCCTCGAATGAGTTCTCGAGGACCCTGTTGAGCCTCGGGGTCATGTAGGCCTGGGTGCCCGCGCCGGATACCTTCGGCAGGCCGTTCAGGGCCCTTTCGACCTCGCGCTGGACGGAACGGGTGTCGGCGCCCAGCTTCTTCAGGGCCGCCGGGACGATGCCCTCGGGCTGTCTCATCAGGGCGGCAAGCAGGTGCTCCACATCCACGGCCTGGTGGCTGAACTGGCCGGCCAGGGACTGGGCCTCCTGCAGGGCCTCCTGTACCTTCTGGGTGAACTTGTCGAATCTCATTGCCTTCCTCTTAAAAAACGATTAAAATATAGGGAGTTTGGCTGTCAATGGCGGTAATTGCAACGGGCCCCGGCATCGCCTGCCCCCGCCCGTTCGGGGCTAACTTAATCCCCCCCCGGGGGGATGTCAAGAAAGGGCATGCAATCAACAGGTTATCTCTTTTCAGGGATCCCTTTTTCGCGTATAATTATTGCAAGGAAGGCCTTGACAAAAAGTTGTCGATTTCTATATTCTATAGAACTCGATGGTTGGACTGAGAACGGAGGAAAAGCCATGACCATGAATCTCCCGACTGCAACCAATACGCTCGATTTATATATCTCTGAGATCAACCGGTTTGCCATTCTGACCCCGGAGGAGGAGTTCAAGCTCGCCGTCCGCTACAAGAAGTACAACGACATGGAAGCGGCCGAGAAGCTCGTCGTCTCCAACCTCCGTTTCGTGGTCAAGATCGCCCATGAGTACCGCAACTACGGCGTGAAGCTCCTCGATCTGGTCCAGGAGGGCAACGTGGGGCTCATGCATGCGGTGAAGAAGTTCGACCCCTACAAGGGCTACCGGCTCATCTCCTACGCCGTGTGGTGGATCCGGGCCTACATGCAGAACTTCATCATCAGGACCTGGAGCCTCGTGAAGATCGGCACGACCCAGAACCAGCGCAAGCTCTTCTTCAAGCTCAACCAGGCCAAGAAAAAGCTGCAGACCATGGCGTCGAAGAACCCCGAGTTCGGGGAGATCGCCGAGAGCCTCAACGTGAAGAAGACGGAGATCGAGGAGATGGACGTGCGGCTCAACGGCCGTGACCTCTCGCTCGACGCCTTCATCGACGAGGACGGCGAGCTGTCGCACATCAACTGCCTGGCCGACAAGAGCGAAAACCAGGAAGCCGCCTTCATCCGCCACGAGGAGACGGCCCTGGTCAAACGCAACATCGCGGGGGCCCTCGCGAAGCTCAGTGACCGCGAGGCCTACATCATCCGCAACCGCGTGATGTCCGAGAATCCCCAGACGCTCCAGGAGATCGGCGACAGGTTCAGGATCACCCGCGAGAGGGCCCGGCAGGTAGAGAAGGAAGCCCTGCGCAAGATGCGCCAGGCCATCGGCAGCTGGGAACCGGAGGCGGCGGGGGCCTGAGACGCGGGGGCCGGGAACGGGCCCCGGGAAGGGGAAAGGCGGGAAACACGGGGAAGGCCACATGCCCCCGGCCATTCGGCCGGGGGTTTTTTTGTCCGAATCTGCCTTCCTTCCCGTTGAAACAGGGGGAAGGAGCGGGATCTGCCGCCTAAAATTCGCTGACCGTGTCGAAGGCCGGGTTCTCGAAACGGGTGAACTTCTCCTGGAAGACGAGCTTCACCGTTCCCACGGGGCCGTTTCGCTGCTTGCCGATGATGATCTCGGCGAAGCCCTTCTCGGGGTTGTCCTCGGACTTGTTGTAGACCTCGTCGCGGTACAGGAAGAGGATCACGTCGGCGTCCTGCTCGATGGCGCCCGACTCGCGGAGGTCGGCCATCTGGGGCCTGCGGCTCGTGCGGTCCTCCACCTTTCGGTTGAGCTGGGAAAGGGCCACGACGGGCACGTTGAGCTCCTTGGCGAGCCCCTTGAGCGAGCGGCTGATCTCGGAGATCTCCTGCTCGCGCGTGTCGGCGTAGTCGCTGCCCTTCATGAGCTGCAGGTAGTCCAGGACGATCAGCCCCAGGCCGTGCTCGGCCTTCAGGCGGCGGGACTTGGCCTTCATCTCGAGCACCGAGATGGAGGGCGTGTCGTCGATGAACAGGCGCGCCTCGGAAAGGCGCCCGGCGGCGGTCGTGAGCTTCGGCCAGTCCGCCTCGCCCAGGAACCCCTTGCGGATCTTCTGGGAGTCCACGCGGGCCTCCGAGGAGAGCATGCGCATGGCGAGTTGCTCCTTGGCCATTTCCAGCGAGAAGACGGCCACGGGCACGCCATCCTCGACGGAGCAGTACTGGGCGATGTTGAGGGCGAAGGCCGTCTTGCCCATGCTGGGCCGTCCCGCGATGATGACGAGGTCCGAGCGCTGCAGGCCGGAGGTCATCTCGTCGAGCTTCGTGAAGCCCGTGGCCACGCCCGTGATAAGTTCCTTCCTCTCGTAGAGCCGCTCGATCGTCCGGAAGCTGTCCTTGATGATGTCCTTCAGGGGGTAGAAGGAGGGCTTGATCTTGTTCTGGGAGATCTCGAAGATGGCGTGCTCGGCCTCGTCGAGCACACTGTCCACGTCGGCCCCCGCGCCGTAGGTGCGGTTCAGGATCTCCGTGGCCGTCCCGATGAGGTTTCGCAGGACGGACTTCTCCTTGACGATCCGGGCGTAGTGGCCGATATTGGCCGCCGAGGGGACATTGTCGACCAGCTGCGAGAGGTACACGACGCCGCCCACGGCGTCGAGCTGCTTTTTGTCCCTCAGGTGGTTGCTCAGCGTGATGAGGTCGACGGGCTGGTTGCGGTCGGAGAGTTCCAGGATACCCCCGAAGATCTTGCGGTGGGCGTCACTGTAGAAGTCGGAGCCCGCCATGATCTCCAGCACCGGGTTGAGCGCGCCGTTCTCGAGCAGGATCCCCCCGAGGACGGACTGCTCGGCCTCCAGGTTCTGGGGCGGCACTTTGAGGATGGAGGGATCGACGGCTTTCATGGAATCACGGCAAAAGGCTAAGAGGTCAAGGGCTTAAGGAACCAGAGATACGCTTCTCTTCATACCGTGAAAAGGGCCGCATCGCAAGAACCAGGAACGACATCGGGGAACGAATGAGTTTCCCGCCCTGTGCCTTACGCCCTGAGCCAGGCGGCTACCCCTCTTCCACGACCTTCACCGTGATGTCGGCGGCGATCCCGGGGTAGAGCCGGACCTTCACGGGGTACTCCCCGAGCTGCTTGATCGGCTCCTCGAGGGCGATCTGCTTGCGCTGCACCGTGAGACCCTTCTCCTCCAGGGCCTTCTCGATGTCCTTGGTCGTCACGGAGCCGAAGAGCTTCTCCTGGTCCGCCGTCTTGCGGGCGATCGTCACCGCGACGCCGGAGAAGGCGGCGAGCATCGCCTCGGCGTTCTTCTTTTCCTTCTCGGCCCGCTTGGCGATCAGCTTTTTCTCATGCTCGATGGCCCTCGCGGAGATGCTCGTGGCCTCCAGGGCAAGCCCCTTCGGAATGAGGTAGTTCCGGGCGTAGCCGTCGGTGACCTTTATCGTATCCCCGCGCTTGCCGAGGGTTTCGACGTCTTCCTTCAGAATGACCTTCATGTTCGCCTCCTGTCGTGGTGAGCTTGTTGCCGCTGTCGGGCGGGCCGATATCCTTCGCCCGATGACGGCGAAGAGCGGAAGAGCGGGCGTGAGGAAGAACGGGCATCGAGGAAAGAAAGACGTCAACTCCGCTCTTCTGCTCTTCCCGCTCCCTCGTTTCCTGTGCGTCAAGGCCCCGCGCATTCGGGCGTACGGGGTTACGCGAAGGGCGCCGGGCGAACCCGGCCGCCGGTTAGGCCGTCGTGTCGCTGGCGGGGCGGTTCATCTTCCTGAAGTCGACCCAGATGTCGAAAAGGCCGACGGCCGAGACGAACACCAGCAGGTACTGGTACAGGACGATCAGCGCATAAAACAGGGCCCGGAGATACCTCGGGATGTTCTTCTGCCTGAAAAAAAACTGGACGATCGACAGCCCCTGGAGCAGGTACAGGAACAGGGCCACGATCAGCACGTTGAGGCCGGCGACCTGCGCCGCCTCTTCCGGGACGATCATGGCCGCGCCCGCGGCGATCACGAACCAGACGACCCAATCGGGCATCTTCCAGCAGGCCAGATCGCCGAAATCGGGGAACGCGGGGTCCCGGCCCTGGGACAGGAGCCTCAGGCCCAGCACGTTGAGCCAGACGAAAAACGTCACGCCCGTGACGAGCAGGGCAGGCCCGTGATGGACGACCCAGGCGGCCACCTCCGGCGCGCTCTCCTTGAGCTGCTCGATCTGCTCCCGGGGAAGCCCGATCTCCTCGTACAGCGCGAGGCTGTACCGGACGCTTTCGTCCACGTAGCTTCGGACGATGTCCGCGACGCTCCGGTCGACGGCCAGGCTGTATCCGAGCAGGGCCGCGCCGATCAGGGCGAGGTACGCGACCACCGACAGGCCCACCGCCGCCTCGATCCCCTGTACGCGCCTCAGCACTTCCGGGATGAGGATTCCCGCCGAGCCCAGCACCAGGAAGAAGGGGAGGCTCTCCACAAACCCGCCGATCTTGAAAACGGCCGCGAGCAGGCCGATCGACAGGAGTAACATGGTGATGCCGGGAACCCGTCCCATCCTCCAGGTGAAGAGGGCGATGGGCAGGGGCGCGAGCAGGCAGAAGACAAAGCCGATAACGGGGCTCAGGACCACGACCAGGAACAGGGAGGTCGTGATCGCCGTGCCCAGGATGAATTCCCTGACGTTGAAGTTCCTGACTGCCTCCAAGGGGTCGCCGTCCTCGCGCTGCCGGTGACTTCAGGGCGCCAGGCCCCACCGGCTGCCATGGAAGTCAATACCGCTCAGTTCTCCGTTACCATGAAGGGGAGCAGCGCGATGTTGCGCGCGCGCTTGATCTCGACCGTCAGCGCCCTCTGGTGAAGGGCGCAGTTTCCGGTGATGCGCCGGGGGATGATCTTCCCGCGCTCCGTCACGAAGTAGCGCAGTGTATCCACGTCCTTGTAGGACATCTTGATGCTCGAGTCCGTGCAGAACCGGCAGACCTTCCTGCGGTGGTAGACCCTGCGGTCGCGGGGCCTTCCGTGCCCGCCGCCCGGTCCTCTCGAATCCCTGCCGCCAGGGCCGCCCGTCCTGGGGGGCCTGCTTCCCGTCGTGCTCTCTGAAGGTGTTCGCATGTCGTTATCCCTCCGTCGCGGCTTCCGGCGCCGGCGGCGCCGCCGCCGGGCTTGCCGGCTTGATGGTCGCCAGGGGCTCCGCCGGAGCCTCCGCCTCGGCCTTCTGTCCGGCCAGTTCCTTTTCGATCTCCTCGGCCGTGATGCTGTCGGCGAGCTTCACGGACATGTACTTGAGGACCTTGTCGTCGAATTTGAGGATCCGCTCGATCTCGGCGACGATCTCGCGCCTTCCGGCAAAGTCGATGAGGATGTAGAACCCCCGGCTCTGCTTGCGGATGAGGTAGGCGAGCTTGCGCTTTCCCCAGCGCTCGACCTTCAAGACCGTCCCCTTCATGTCGGTGATGATCTTGCTGTAGCGGTCGATGGTGGCGGTGATATCGTCGCTGGACAACTCGGACTGGACGATGAACAGGGTTTCGTAACGCTTCAAATCTTGACCTCCTTTCGGCTCTGTAGCCCGTACACGCAGTCCGGGCAAGGAGTGCCTGGTATGAAATTTTGAACCTGTTCTCTTATACCAGGAAAAGACATAAATCAAGCCCTTTGTGAGCCCCGGCGCGCGGGGGCGAGGGAGGGCCCGCCGGAAACGAAATGAGGCTTGACAGGAGCCCGGCCTATCCCTCACAAAGGGGAGCAGGGGCGGATCGGCCCCTGCCACGGAACGGGCGGACCCGTTCCCGGCCGGCACACTCTCTGAAAGGAGAAAATGGCTCATGATCAGAACAGGCTGGCTCTTGCTCCTCTGCGCGGCGCTCATCCTTCCGCTATCCGGGTGCATGGTGGCGGAAAGCACGTATCTGAAAAAGGTCGACGAGGCCGAAAGCCTGGAGAAGTCCCTGGCGGCCTGCGAGCAGAAGGGCGGCGAACAGGCGGCCCGGATCGCTGCGCTCGAGAAACAGCGGGATGAGCTCGCCCTGCAGCTCGAGGAGCAGAAGAAGAGGGTGGTCCAAGTCGAGACGGTCAGGGAGGAGACGAGCAAGACCTACGCGCAGATGATCGAGAAGATGAGGTCCGAGATCGCCGAGGGGCAGGTGACGATCACGGAGCTCAAGGGCAGGCTCACCGTGAACATGGTCGACGCCATCCTCTTCGACTCCGGCAAGGCCGACATCAAGCCCGAGGGGCGGCAGGTGCTGCAGAAGGTGGCCGAGGTCGTCGGCCAGGTGGAGGACAAGGCGATCCGGGTCGAGGGGCACACGGACAACGTCAAGATCGGCGGCGCGCTGGCTCGCGCCTTTGCCTCGAACTGGGAGCTTTCGGCATCCCGCGCCATCAACGTGGCCCGCTATCTGCAGCGCCTCGGCGTCGACCCCTCCCTGCTGTCGGCCGCCGCCTACGGCGAGTACCGTCCCGTCTCGGAGAACGACACCCCCGAGGGGCGGGCGAAAAACCGCCGGATCGAGATCGTCCTGGTGCCCAGGGACTAGCCGTGCAGGGAGATTCCACAACAGGGAAGGAGGGTACGATCATGAACAATCTTCTCGACGGGATCGAGGAAGTGCTTCTGATGGGGCCGGGGCCTTCCTCCGTGCCCCCGCAGGTCTACGAGGCCATCGGGAAAAAGACCCTGGGCCACCTCGATCCTTATTTCCTGAAGATCATGGACGAACTCAAGGAGCGCCTGCGGACGCTCCTGAACACGAAGAACAATCTCACCGTCCCGATCTCCGGCACGGGCTCCGCCGGCATGGAGGCCTGCTTCGTCAATCTCGTCGAACCGGGTGACAGGGCGCTCATCCTGGTGAACGGCGTCTTCGGGGTGAGGATGCGCGAGGTGGCAAGCCGCCTCGGGGCCAACGTCGACGCCCTGGAGTTCACCTGGGGGGCTCCCGTCGCCGTCGCCGACGTGGCGAAGAAGCTCGGGGAAACGCCTTACCGCATCGTCGCGGTGGTCCACGCCGAGACGTCCACGGGCGTGCGCAACCCCGTTGACGAGATCGGCGCCCTCCTGAGGGGCTCCGACACGATTTACCTCGTTGACACGGTCACGAGCCTCGGCGGCATCGAGGTCCGCATGGACGACTGGGGGATCGACGCCCTGTACAGCGGCACCCAGAAGTGCCTGTCCTGCCCCCCCGGGCTCGCCCCGCTGTCCTTTTCCGAGAAGGCCATGGCGAAGCTGGGCGCGCGCAAGTCAAAGGTTCCCAACTGGTATCTCGACATCTCGCTCATCGCCAACTACTGGGGCCAGAACCGGGTCTACCACCACACGGCGCCGGTCAACATGACCTACGCCCTCTACCAGGCGCTGCTGCTCATCCTGGAGGAAGGGACGCAGAAGGTCTTCAAACGGCATCTGGACAACCACCTGCTGCTCGTAAAAGGGCTCGAAGAGATGGGCCTCAAGATGGTCGTCGAGGAGCCCTGGCGGTTGCCCATGCTCAACACGGTCTGGTGCCCCGAGGGCATCGACGAACTCGCCGTCCGGCGGCGCCTGCGAAGCGAGTTCAAGATCGAGATCGGAGGCGGGCTGGGGCCCCTGGCCGGCAAGATCTGGCGCATCGGCCTGATGGGCCACACGGCCAGGAAGGAGAACGTGGAGCGGTTCCTCGACGCCCTCCGGAAGTCCATTTCATGATGATTTCCCCCTTTTTGCAAAAGGGGGCAAGGGGGGATTGGCATACGCATTTACCTTCTTGCCTTCCCACCCTCTCAACTTCTGTTGTCCTCACTCAGGGCACTCCCCTCCCGCCCGGGAATGGCCTCGGCGGAATCATCCCGGAGCCGGCAGGGCCCCGACAAAAGAAAAAGGGCGTTCGGGGCGACGGATCGGTCAGCCTTGTTCCGAGGGCTTGCGGCTCATCTGGAGGCCGATGATGGAGGCTACGACGAGGGCGGCGCCCAGGACCTGCCACACCTCCATCGTCTCCCCGAGGAAAAGCCAGGCGATGAGGCCCGCGGTGATGGGCTCCAGCGTCGCCGTGATGCTCGCCCTCGTGGCGCCGATCCGCTTGATGCCCTCGTTGTAGCAGATAAAGGCCAGGACCGTGCCCAGGAACCCCACGACGAGCACGGAGCCCCACTGCGCGGGTCCTGACGGCGCAAGGAAGCCGGTCAGGGGCGGGTGCAGGAGGTTCCAGGTCACTGCGGCGAACAGCAGGCCGTAGAAGACCACCGTCCAGGGGGGGTATCGCTTCATGCCGTACTCGCAGCGCACCGTGTACCACGCGAAGGTGACGGCAGAGGCCAGCGCCGAGAGCAGACCCGCCCGATTCATGTGCAGCAAATCCAGGTTGTAGCCCCCCACGACGAGCCAGCAGCCGAAGAGCGACCCCGCCATGGCGGCAAAGACGGCGGGCGGCAGCTTCGTCCGGAGAAGGGCCACCGTGTAGAGGGCGACGAAAAGAGGCGCCTGGTACTGGATCAGGATGGCGGCGGCCACCTGGATCCTGCTGATGGCGAAGAGGTAGGTGAACTGCACCGCCGCGAGCCCGACGCCGAGGCTGACGAAGTAGGGCAGGTCGGAGCGATCCACGGCGAGCAGTGTCCGGTTGCGGAAAAACAGCCAGCCGAAGATGATCCCGGCGGCCAGCGTCGTTCTCATCTGCACCAGTTCGTAGGCCGAGATGCCGTTCAGGAACAGGTACTTGGCCGCCGTTCCCGACGAGGCCCAGAAGAGGGCGGCCAGGGCGGCAAGCAGGTATCCGGTCCGGGCGATGCGCCCCTCCCCCGTCACGCAATCATCCTCATTCGACCCACTTCACGCAATCCGCCACGGCGGCCCGCTGGCGCTCGAAGCGGTTGACGGGCGCTTCGGCCTCCGGGTAGCCCAGTGCAACGCCTATGACGATCCGTCGATCCTCCGGGATCTGCCCGTGCCTCCGCAGCAGATCGGCATAGTGGACTGCGCTGGCCATGATGCAGGTTCCCAGCCCGCGGTCGTGGGCGGCAAGCGCGAGGGTCTGCAGGAAGAGGCCCGCGTCGAGCATGGCGTACTCCACGAGGATGTCCCGGGGCACGGTGACGACAGCGAGGCAGGGCGCCCCGAAGACGGCCCCCATGTTCAGCTGGTGGCGGAAGCGGCCCTCCCGGTCCTCGCGCACGAGGCCCAGGGAGGTGACGACGGCCTTGCCGACCCCCATGTACCGGGCCTTGAGCGTCTCCGGCCATGCCTCCGGCATGGGGACGTCCGTGCGAAGGGGTTCCTTGGCGGCCATGCCGGCCACGTTGGCCTTGCGGAAGGCCTCCAGGGGCTCCCCCGTGATCAGGGTTATCTCCCAGGGCTGCGTGTTGCCCCATGAGGGGGCCCATCGCGCCGTTTCGAGCAGCTCCTCGAGCACGTTCCTCGGGATCGGGTCGGGCCTGAATTTCCGGATGCTTCGCCGTCCCCGGATGGCGCTCTGCAGTTCCATGATCGTGTCCTTTCCGTTGGGGGTTTGTCGGAAAACGGAAGCATCGTACCTGAAAACGGCTGTTCTGAAAACCCTGAAAAGAGCGGCATCCGTCTATTGACATCGGTTGCCGCTTTCCATAACGTAGAGACCACCGTCACGCAAGGGGCGACATTCTGAAAAGCCGCTATGAATACCGGTTCGGGCCGGAGAAGGAATGGAGGGTGCTGATCGCCGACACGAGGGCGCTGAGGGAGAAGGCCTTCCGCCTGGTCTGCGACGCTTACCGGCGCGAAGGGTACGAGCTGCGCTACGGGAGCGAGAGCGGGCTGTGGTGCACCGTCCATCACCTGCACCCCGGCACGATGATCTTTCTCGCCGAGAAGGGGGAACAGCCTGCGGGCTCGGTGGCCCTGATGCCCGACTCGCCGCTCGGGCTGCCGACGGACCGCATCTTCCCGGAGCCGCTGGCCGATCTGCGGAAGGCGGGACGGCGCCTGAGCGAGATCTCCTCCCTCGTGGTGACGGAGGAGCCCGGGGGCATCCCCCCCCAGCCGGCCATGCACCTGTACCGGCTGGCGCGCCTGGCGGCCCTGCACATTGCGGAGAGCACCGACATCGTTGCCTCCGTCATGGCCCGCCACGGGGATTTCTACTCGCGGTTCCTGCTGTTCGACGAGGTCTCCCCGGAGTCCCGCCTGAGCCCGAAGACGGGGCAGCCGGTGATCTATGTGCGCCTCAACCTCGAGACCATGGAGACGCGCTACCGGGAGCGCTACGCCCGGACCCCGAGCCGGCGGAACCTCTACAGCTGGTTTTTTCAGCACGAGGACGAGCCGGCCGTCGTCGAGTGGCTCCGCAGCGGCCGCAGGCCCATGACGGCGGGCGAGCTCCACTACTTCGGCGCGAGGAAGACGGGCATTCTGGCCCGGGAGGGCCGTGACGTCATTGCGGTCCTCGAAGAGGAATACCGCAAGGCGGGCGCTTCGGAGACCTGATTGCAGGGTTTATTGCGGGACGGTACCGCATGATCCATGCCGGCAGGCTGTTGCGCGCGAAGAGAGGGAGACAGGAAGCCGGGAAGAGCGGCAAAAAGGAAGAGGGAGTCAGAATCCCGGAGAGTACAGAGAACCCCATGTGGGAGCAACTCGTCGACCGGCAGAAGGGCATCGCCAACTTCACCGATGGGCTGACCGGGGCCATCGGCCGCACCCGCGTGCTCGCGGCGGGCGCGGGGGGAAACGGCGCCGTGCTGGACTGCCTGGTGCGCACGGGCTTCCAGCGCTTCGTGATCATCGACTTCGACGTCGTCGAGGCCACCAATCTCAACCGTCTTCCCTTCCTGCCGGGCTCCGTCGGCAAGACGAAGACCGAGGCCTGGAAGGAATACCTGCAGGCGGTCAACCCCGCCTGCGAGGTGACCGCCCACTGCCGGCGGGTCACGAAGGACGACGAGGCCTGGCTTTCGGAGGTCATCGCGGGTGTGGACGTCGTCGCCCTGGGCATGACGGAGATCGAGGCCAACTTCCTGATCCCCCGCGTGTGCCACCGCCTGCGCAAGCGGATGGTCGTGGGACCGGGCACGTCGAACTGCTGGGCCGTGAGCACCTTCACCCACGAGGGAACGGTTTCCCTGGAGAGCGTGGGAGGGTTCGGGACGGAAGGCATCGACGCGCGCGACATCGATTACAGGGCCATCCTGCCCGCCTTCATGCGGATCTACATGTTTCCCGGCCGCGCGGAGAGGCTGACCCCGGAGGCGCTCCGGAAGGTCCGGAGCGGCGAGATCCCGCCGCGCAACGGCAAGATCTTCGTCTCCATGGTCAACGCGGCCGCCTGCTGGGAGATCGTGAAGAACACCGCCGTGCTCAACGGTCTCCCGCTGCGCAACACGAGCATCGTCGAATTTCCCGTCGTGCAGGTCTTCGACCCCTTCCGCGGCAGCGCCTACTACTGGGACGCCGCGAAGAACCGGATCGGGATCCCGAACTGGCTGACGGGGAAGATCCGCTGGCACAAGGCGCCCTGACCCCGTACGCCGGTCGCCTTTTGCCCTGCAATCTGGTATGTAGATCCAGGCGGCGGAGAGCCGGGGCGGATCGTTCAGCCCCCCGGTCAGCAGCGCCCGTGGCGCGAAAACGGAAGGAAGGTGCGGGCATGACCTTCGCCAGCATGGGGAAGATCCTCAACGTGGATCTCTCGACGGGCGAGATTCGGCCAGAAGCGATCCCGGACGGGATTTGCCGGAAATACCTCACCGGCACGGGGCTTGCCGCCTGGCTCCTCCACGAGCGCATCCCGGCAGGTGCCGATCCGCTCGGTCCCGACAACATCCTGGGGTTCGTCGCGGGGCTCCTGACGGCAACCCCCAGCTACTTCACGGGCCGCTGGAGCGCCGTCGGGAAGTCCCCCCTGACCGGGGCCTGGGGAGACGCCAACTGCGGCGGGAGCCTGGCGCCCGCCATCAAGCGGAACGGCTTCGACGGCATCTTCTTCCGCGGGGCGAGCGGGGCCCCCGTCTACCTGTACGTGAAGAACGGCCGGGCCGAGCTGCGCGACGCCTCCCGCCTGTGGGGGAAGGACACCGTCGAGGCGGAGGGGATGCTCCTTGCCGAGCACGGCGCCGGGGCCCGCGCGGCCGTCATCGGACCCGCCGGCGAGCGCCTCTCGCTCATCTCGGGCATCAGCAACGACCGGGGCCGCATGGCCGCCCGATCGGGGCTGGGCGCCGTCATGGGCTCCAAGCGTCTCAAGGCGGTGGTCCTCGACGGCAAGCTGCGCGTCCCTGTCCACGACGCGGCGGCCATGAA
The DNA here is from genome assembly GCA_012728915.1 of Deltaproteobacteria bacterium. Classification (GTDB taxonomy): domain Bacteria; phylum Desulfobacterota; class Syntrophia; order Syntrophales; family UBA2192; genus UBA2192. The sequence goes on from JAAYEC010000004.1 coordinate 76,138, forward strand.
GCGCCTGAGCCGCTCCTGCAACCGGTGGGTCCAGTTCCAGCCGCCCTTTCTCTCCGGCAGGGCCATGGCGTATCTCGGCGCTCTCATGCGCATCCTTCCCACCCAGATGGCCCTCGACGGCATGCTCTACAAGATCTTCCTCAGGAAGTGGGGCACGACGAGCATGAACCAGATGTCCGTCGAGATGGGAGACGCCCCCGTGATGAACTGGAAGGGCTCGAGCGCCGACTGGGGCATGAGCCGGTCCGCTTCCTTCAACCCCGACAACATCAAGGCCGTCGAAACGGCGAAGTACCACTGTTATGCCTGCCCCCTGGGCTGCGGCGGCATCTGCATTCCGAAACCCGGGGGGGGCGAGACGCACAAGCCCGAGTACGAGACGGTCCTCGCGCTGGGCGGGCAGTGCATGAATGCGGATCTCGACAGCATTTTCCACATGAACGAGATGCTGAACCGGGCCGGGATGGACTCGATCTCCGCGGGGGGCACGGTCTCCTTTGCGATGGAGTGCTGGGAACGGGGGATCCTCACGAAAGCGGACACGGACGGCCTCGAGCTGACGTGGGGAAACTCGGCGGCCATGGCGGCACTTCTCGAGAAGATGATCCGGCGGGAGGGCATCGGGGATATCCTGGCCGACGGGGTCCGGAAGGCTGCCGAACGCATCGGCCGGGGCTCCGGGCAGTACGCCATGCACGCGGGCGGCCAGGAGCTGCCCATGCACGACGGGCGCAACGACCCGGGCTTTGCCGTCCACTACTCCGTCGAGCCCACGCCGGGCCGCCACACGCTCGGGGCCCAGATGTACTACGAGATGTTCCGGCTCTGGAAACGGGTGAGGCGCCTGCCGAAGCCGGCGCCCTTCTACTTCAAGGGCAGCAAGTACAGGGCCGACGAGGAGAAGGCCGTCGCGGCGGCGGCCTGCAGCCGGTACATGGCCCTGGCAAACGGTGCCGGCCTCTGCCTGTTCGGCCTGTTCCTGGGCGCGTCGCGCATTCCCGTCTTCGAGTGGCTCAACGCCGCCACGGGGTGGAACCGTACGCCCGAGGACTACCTGGCGGCGGGTGAGCGCATCCAGACCCTCAAGCAGGCCTTCAACGTCAAGCACGGCATCGACCCCCGGGCCAACCGGGTCTGCGACCGCGCGGCGGGCATCCCCGCGCAGAAGGAAGGGGCCAACGCGCGCCGGGCCGTTGCCATTGCGAAAATGATGAGCGACTACTGGCGGCAGTTCGGGTGGGATCCGGAGACGGGCGTGCCGCCCGTGGAAGATCGGAGGAGCGGAAGATAGGAAGAGCAGAAGATCGGAGCGATTTCTTTTCTTGTCCGCTCTTCCTGAGTTCTGCCCTTCCGATGTTCCTGGGCTTAGAAGGGCAGACAGACGTCAGGAAGACGACAATGGCGCACTTGATCACGGACAGTTGCAACGGCTGCGGCGCCTGTCTCAGGATGTGCCCCACGGGCGCCATCCGGGGCGTGCGGAAGTCGCTTCATGTCATCGACCCGCCGCTGTGCATAGACTGCGGCGCCTGCGGGCGCGTCTGCCCCGTTGAAGCCGTCAGGGACGAGTCAGGCAGCCTCTGCCCGAAGATGAAGTACGCGGAGTGGCTCGAGCCCGTCTTCGATCCCGGGATCTGCACGCCCTGCCGGATCTGCGTGGACACCTGTCCCGTCAACTGTCTCGATATCGGCGAACCGCTTGCCGGGGCCGAGCCGCGCGCGTATCCCTTCCTCAGGGATCCGAAGCGCTGCATCGGCTGCAGCCTCTGCTCGAAGGACTGCCCCGTCGATGCGATCTCCATGAGGCCGCGCGGCTCCCGTGCGGAACGGGCCGCGTAGCCGGAGGACCTCGCGATCCCGCGGCCCTGCCCGTCCTCGCGCGTTTGTCCCCGTGGCCTGAACCCCCCGCCGGCCGCCCCGCGGCGATCCCCGCGCTTTCCGGGTGCGGGCCTTGCGCGCAATCCCTACTTGCAGACCTGCCGGGAGAGCCGCTCGTGCAGGGTGCCCGGGACGAGATCCCTCCAGGGTGAGCCCCCGGCGGGGCTTCCCGCCATGCGCTTGCCGTCGGCCCCGTAGATCGTCATGGAGAGGCTTCTGGCCTTCGCCGCGGTGCAGTTGAATTCGCTCGCCATGATCACGTGGTCCGGTTTTTGCCCCCTGTACTCTCCCGTCCCGGCGAGAAATTTCTCGGTGGACCGTTTCCCCTCCTCGCTGTAGACGGTCTTTTCCTGCACGGTCACCGTCACATTCGTCTTCTTCACGCTCTGCCTGTCGTAGTAATGGGCCCCTTTTGCCGTCGTGGCGAAAAAGACCCACTCCGCCCCCTGTGCCGCGTCCCGTGCGCCCGCGATCAGGAGCACGGCGAGAACGACCGCGGCGGCGAACAATCCTCTGCCCCGCATGGGATCCCCCTTTTGTCCGTCCATGAGGCCTGCCTGGCCCGCATTCATCCCCGCACTTCACGGGGCTCCGCCGGGGAGGTCTCTGGGTGACGAGACCATCGCGCTTCGGACCGCTCCGTGTTTGCCCTGCCCCGGGGCCTCGACAGCCCCGCGGCGACCCGGACGGCGGCAACGGGAAGCAGGACCACGGCGGCAGCCGCAATCGCCGCCGCGCAGGCAACCCCGGCGAGAATCTTTTTCATGGTTTCCCCCTCCCCGTCCAGGCCTGTCCGTGAACGGCGCCGGGCACGACGCGGCCCCGGGCGCTTCAGGAGTGGAACCACTCCGGGATCCTGTCGAAGTCCGCGGAGAGTCTCCGGGCATGCTCCATGAAGTCCTCGTAGTGCTCGGGGAGACGACTCCGCGTGTCGATCAGGATGCCGTAGTGGCCGTGCTGAAGGGCATGCCAGTCCCCCCGGTCCTTGAGGTGCTGGCAATACTCCTCGATCTCGGCGGATCGTATCAGGGCGACGAAGAACCCCTTTCGGAGCAGCGTTGCCGCGAGTTCGTGCTTGCCGCAGCGGTCGAGGGTCACCAGTACGGAGTTCACCGTTTTCTTGACGTGCAGGTCTGCATTCGCGCTCATGGTCCTGATGCGGTGCGCGCCGTGATTTCATCCCTCCGGATGCGGGGCGCCGCTTTCCGTCTTAATCTTTCCATCCCGAACGTTTCTGTCAAGGCCTGCAGCCCGAACCCTGCGCGCGCCCCTTTCACTCTGCGAGGGCCTTCAGGGCTTTCCGGTCGTTCTCCGTCTTGAAAATGATCGTCATCTTTCCTTTCGGGGGGCTCCCGTACAGGTAGTAGATGTCGATGCCGGCGGTGGCGATCTTCTTCGTCGCCTTGAACAGCTCGCCGACCTTGTTCGGCAGCTCCATGGCGATCGCGTCCTCCATGTCCACCTTGGCCCCCATCTTGGAGAGCACCCTCTTCGCCTTGACGTTGTCGTCGGTCACCATCATGAAGGACGCTTCCAGTTCCTCCCAGCCGTACGCGGCGATTGCCTCGATGTTGATTTTGGCCGTTGCGAGGGCCTCGGTGATCTCCATCAGCAGGCCGACGTTGTTGGGCATCGTGAAATTGAGCTGCTTCACCCTGGTTGCCTTGGCCATGTCCTGTCCCTCCTTCTATCCTGGTTTTATGGAGCCGTGATTCTGACTGCAAAAAACCCTGCCTTCCGCCGAAAGCAGGGTTTTTATGACGTGCTCGATTCCTCCCGTGATGTCTGGGCTTGTTGATGGATCAAGGGACGACGGGACGATGCTTATTCTGTACCGGACGGGGACGGGGATGTCAAGGATTGAACAGGAGGCGGGAGGGCGTCATGGGCGGTCCCGGTCTGCACGGTCGGCACCCCCTGCGTGGACAGACCTGCGGATGTCGGCCCGATGGAAGATGCCCATGCCGTTTTTGAGGCCCCCCTTGCCGTCGGCCTCAATGATTGACGGATTTTCACAACCGTGCGAGAGTACACCTGCACGGGCTGAAGACAGTGAACGGCGTGGGAAGGGCCCGGGCGATGGCGGGATGCAGATGGATCGGAGACGGCGGGGCCACACCCGGGAAATGGCCCCGGCGGCAATGCCCTCGTCGGATGGGAAGAGAAGATGCAGGAAAAGAGAGGAGGAGAACATGCCCTATAACTGGGAAGGGGATTACATCATTCACGACACCGTCATCAAAAAGAAGCGGTTTGTGATCGGGAGCGCGAACCGCCAGATCCCCACGGACATCCGGGAATGGGTTTCATCCCCGGACAACACGGTGATGAAAGAGATCCTGCGGAAACTGGTCAGCGATGACGGACTGCCCAGGACGAAAAACCCGGGCGATTTCGACAGGCGTGCCATGATCCTTTGGAACTTTGTCGCCCGGGCCATCCGGTATGTCCACGACAGCAAGAAGCAGAGAAAGAAAGATTTCTGGCTTTTCCCCTCGGAAATATACACGCTCCGCCAGGGAGACTGCGAGGACGGCTCGTTTCTGCTTGCGAGCCTCCTGATTGCCAGCGGCATCAGCCCCTTCTGCGTCCGGGTCGTGCTTGGCGAGGTATTCGATGAGAATGACAAGTCGCTTGGAGGGCACTGCTGGCCCCTGTACAAAAACGAACTCGGGGTGTGGTGTATCCTCGAAAGCACCCTCGACACGGTGCCCTCGCGCATGCCCGAAGCGAACCTCCTCGCACAGGGCAGGCAGTCCTTTCGTTATGTTCCGTACTACTGTTTCAACAATTTCCACCTCTGGGAGATCGCGCGGGAACGGACGTTCCATCCCGGCAAACATGCCCTGTACCGTTACGAGGGGCCGCGGAAGCGCAAGCTGAACATGAGGGATACCATCCTGCCGTCCGGCGGGTGGCTTTCCCGCATGACGGGGGACTGGGAGCCCGGACACCTGGAGGTCACAACGGAAGCGCTGAAAAGCAGGGGGTTTTCCGGAAATGCGATCACCATCGCCGCGGACGCCTCGCAGGACCCTGATTTTTATAGCTGGTCGGTGGCCGCCAGCCATGCGCAGACGGAAAACGATCCGGAAGGAAGGACGGCGGAGTCGAGGGAGCAGGCGATCGGCAACTATGTCGCCCTGATCAAATCCCGCACGACGCAACTGTGCCGGATCGCCCGGCAGGAGACGCGCAAGGGCCTGTTCCTTCTCGGTTATGTCCTCCACAGCATTCAGGACCTTGCCACTCACAAGGGCATTACGAATGCGCAGCACTCGTACCTGTCCAGGCTCCTCGGAAAGAAAAACGATCCGGATCACGATGCGGCAAACAGGGCCAAGGCCGGTGATTACTCGCTGCAGTATCTCGATTATCTCCAGCGGGAATTCGCGCCCGTTTACCAGTCGCTCCTGGACTACCGGGGGAGCGGATTCCCCCTGGAAAGATTACTGCCGAACGAGAAGTGCCGTGTCCTGGGCGCATCAGGCTGGGATCTGACACCGGCCGCGTTCCTGGATTATAACGGCCTGGCGGACAAATACAGGCCGATCGCGGGCCAATACCCCGTGGAGGACACGATCTGGGACACGGAGGAGGTGTTTGCCTCACTGGTGAAATGACAGCCCCGGGCCGCCTCCCGGGCAGGGCTCCGGGCGGCTTGCCGATCCCCCTGCCGGCGGTCCGCACGGGGATTGCCGGGGATACCCGTTGACGCGTTTTCTTTCGGCCGGGCCGGTTTCCGTCAATCCGGGTATATAAAGGAAAGAGGGCTCCAGGTTCATCCTGAAGCCCTCTGCTTCGTTTTCATGGCGGGCGATCTGGGGCTCGAACCCAGGACCTTTGGTTCCGGAGACTGTTAAGCCGTCTATGCTACCCTTCTCACTAAATTTCACTTGACATAATTCCCCATTACAATTAAGCTAGTTACGTCCGCGACCTTCGGCTTTAAAATAACCCGGTATCATCGTTTTTAACCCTGCCGGGTAGCATACAGGGTAGCACGAGAACCAAGCCAAAGGTCCCGGGCCATGCAAACAGGCGGGTTGAAACCGACCAAAAAGAGGGCGGGCTATGGCTAAAAAAGGGCCGAAAAAAAAGTATTCAGCGGGCACGAAGCGCCATGCAACCCAATTTCCGGGCGTCTACCAGCGCGAAGCCGAGCGGGTAGTCGGCAAGCCCGACGTCGTGTTTGACATTTCGTATAAGCGCGACGGCCGGAAGGTTTGGGAGAAGGTGGGCTGGAAGTCTCAAGGCTACTCGGCGGAGCTTGCCCGGCAAATTCGCAACGAACGGATCATCGCCATGCAGCACGGCGAGGACTTGCCGAAGGACAAGAAGAAAGCGCCGTTTTTCAGGGACGTTGCCGCAAAATACCTGCAATGGGCCGCGACTCACAAGCGCCGTGCCGGGATCGAGGACCAAAGCCGCTACGACTGTCACCTAAAGGGGCGTTTCGCCGACAAGCGCCTTGACGAGATCACCCCGTTTGATCTTGAGCGCATGAAGGCCGACCTGGCAAAGGCCGGGCTCTCTGCAATGTCCGTTGTGCACTGCCTTGCCCTTGTCCGGGGCATGTTCAACAAAGCGGCCGACTGGGGGCTGTGGCAAGGGGTAAACCCCGTTCGGAAAGTCAAAAAGCCCGTTGTCCGTAATGCCCGTGACCGGTTTCTCTCGTTTGACGAAGCGGAAACCCTCTTGAAGGCGCTACGCTGGAACTACCGTTACAACAAAGAGATTGCCGACCCGAAACTGCATGACATCGCCCTGCTAAGTCTTCATACAGGGGCACGGGCCGGGGAGATTTTCAACCTCAAGGGCCATGACGTAGACTTTCAGCACGGCTTGATTGCCTTTCGGGACACGAAAAACAACGAAACCCGCTATTCGCCCATGACCGCGAAGGTCCGGGAGATGCTACAGGCGCGAAGGCCCGGCAAGCCGGATGCGTACATTTTCACGACGGCCCGCGGCATGAAGATTAAGGAAGTCTCGAACGCCTTCGAGGGCGTCATTGAGCGCTGCGGATTCAACAAAGGCGTGAAAGATGCCCGGCGGCGGGTCGTCTTTCACACGCTGCGGCACACCTTCGCAAGCTGGCTTGCGATCCAGGGCACGCCTCTCTATACGATTGCAAAGCTCATGGGGCACAAATCAATTTCGATGTCGGAGCGCTACGCGCACCTTAGTCCCGATCACAAGCGGGATGCCGTCAACGGCCTTGAAGCGGCGCTCAACGGCGAAGGCGAAGCCGCAAAGGAGAAAAAGAACGATGCCATTCCCGCTTAACATGCCATCAGACCCGTTCAGCCTGCTAACGAGCAAAAAGCACCGGCAGCTTGCGAAGCACTTGCAGGACAGCGGCGCGAAGGGCGAGAAAGCCGCTCTGATTCTTCAGAGATTCTACAGCGTGAACTTCATAATTAGTACAATCGTAAAGCGGTCAAGCAACCCGGAATGGTTAAGTGAAAAGGCCTGGCGGGCAAAAGCCGCGAAGCGTTATGAAAAGGCCATCGCGGCGCTTGAGACGCTAGCGACAGATGAGGACATCCCCGCTGGGACACGAAAGATCATCGCGGCAGACCTCGGGGCACTGAAGAAGAGAAAGGACCATCTGACGCTTGCCTACATGCTAAGGACCGCAATGCGGCCGACGCCGGTCAGCGTGCATCAGATGATCGGATTTCAGGCCTATGCTTTGCATGAGTACATCAGAAAATTCGGCAGTGTTCCGAACGGAGAGCTTTATGATTTCATTGCCGCGATGTTGCGAAACCTCTATCGGGGAAGCTGGATCAACGCCGAAGCGCTTGACGGCAAGACCCTGAAAAAAAATTACATTGATAACGTTCTCAAGCTTCGCGGAAAATACGATGAACTTGAAAAAATATTCAAAAGCCTTTCTCTCTAATCCCCGCCGTGCAAACGTAACCCTTCGATTTTACTCGCTTGCGTAAGTATTTCCGATTTCCTTAAATAATTACGCCTCTAATTGACGCGCACCGTGATTATTGGCCTAATGTCCCTAACAAAACTTCAGGGGGATTGAGGCATGGAAACACTCGCACTGACGCCGAAGGATGTTATCGAGCGCTACCCGGCATTGACTAGATCAGAGGGCACGCTTGCGAACTGGCGCAACCGTAAAATTGGGCCGCGTTATTTTCGGATCGGCCGCCGGGTAGTCTACCGGCCGTCTGACATCGAAAATTTTCTTTTTCATGCCCCTGTCATGACATCGGACAGCCTTGAGGACTAAGCCATGAAAAGTGAGTACGACGTCACGCGCATGACACCGGCCGAAATTGCTGGGCTCTGGTCGTCGCTGACAAAAGAGCTTGCCGATGAATTTTGGAAACTCGAAAAGCGCGGGGCAAAGGTTTTTCTTGTCCGCAAGAACGTCAAGCTTGACCTCGCGAGTTTCAACCAGTCACGGCCCGTTATGACGCGCTGAAAACAAGCGGCAGCCGAAAAGGCACCGGCCGGGCTTCCGCATCCCCGGGCTCGGCCGGGCCGCAAAAAACAGATCACGGGGGTGCAGTGGGGATGCCATGAGCAAGGCAGAGATCGAGCAACACTTTCGGGGCGACTACCGATCCTTTTATGGGCGCTACCTCGACGGCTTCAAGCCCGGCATCAGGGACAAGGAAAAGTTGTGGTGCCCATTTCATCAAGGCAATTCGCCTGCCCTAAGCATCAATTTCAAGACGGGTCTTTTCTACTGTCACTCGTGCGGGGCGGAGGGGGACGCCTTCAGTTTCTACGCCCTGAAGCGGGGCCTTTCTCTGCCCGCTGAATTTCAGAAAACGGTTGCAGGCATTGCGGCTGACTTCGGGATCGGTAACGGTTGCGGCGAGGCGGGCAAGCGGATTGTTGCGGAGTACAGCTACCACGACGAGGGGGGCGGGCTTGCCTACCAGAAAATCCGTTACGAACCAAAATCATTTCGGCTTCGTCGGCCTGACGGCAAGGGCGGTTGGGTTTGGAACCTCGACGGGGTACGGCTTGTGCCCTACCGGCTAAAGGACGTCCAGGCGGCACCTGAAATCATTTTTGTCGAAGGCGAGAAGGACGCCGACGGCCTGCATCGGCTGGGCTTTGCGGCAACGTGCTGCCCGCACGGGTCGGGGCAGTGTCCGGAGCACTTCGGACCTCTCTTCAAGGGGAAGGCGGCCGTGCTCATTCCCGACCAGGACGAGCCCGGCCGCAAGCATATGGCACAAGTGGCCGCTAGCCTGAAGGGCAATGCCACTTCGATTCGATGGGTAGACCTGCCCGCGGCAAAGCCGGGTTACGACGTTTCGGACTTCATCGCCGAGGACCCCGAGACGGCCGTCGAGAGGCTTTCCGGGCTCATGGCCGACGCGGCCGAATACAAACACCCCGAACCCCCGCCGCCTGACGGGATCATTTTTGAGCCTGCGGCAAGGATCGAAATCGAGCCCGTGACATGGCTCTGGAAAAACCACCTCGCGGAAGGAAAGATGCACCTTGTCGCGGGGCCGCCGGGGACGGGCAAGACTACACTTGCCCTTTCGATGGGGAGCACGATCTCGGCGGGCAGTGCATGGCCTGACGGGACCCGGGCGAAAAAAGGAAACGTCCTGCTATGGACAGGAGAGGACAGTTGCCGGGACACCGTAGTCCCGCGACTGCTTGCCATGAGGGCAGACCTGGACCGATTCGTCATCGTGAGGGGGAAAACCAAAGAGGGCAAAAGGCTGGCTTTCGACCCGGCAACCGATCTTGACGCTTTGCGCGAGGCAATGGCCACGCGTCACTATGATCTCTTCATAGTGGACCCGCTCGTTGCCGTGACTTCGCGGGACTCGCACAAAAACTCAGAAACGAGAAAAGACCTCGCGCCACTGGTAGAACTCGGCGAGGCGTGCAAGACGGCAATCATGGGGGTGCATCACTTCGCAAAGGGAACGGCCGGGCGGGACCCCTTGGACCGCATCATCGGATCGGTTGCCTTCGCGGCCGTTGCGAGACTCGTATTTGTCGCCGTCAAGCTGCCCGACGAGGACGACGAAGGCGGCCGACTCTTTGCCCGGGCGAAATCGAACATCGGACCCGACGGCGGCGGGTTCAAGTACCAGCTACAGCCCGTGCGCCTGCCCGGACCCGTGGACATCGAAACCGTGCGGATTGCCTGGGGCGAACGGGTAGACGGTGACGCGGCAAGTCTCGTTGAAATGGCCGAGGCCGACGAGGACAAGCGAAGCAAATTTGACCAGGCGAAAGATTGGCTTGCGGACTTCATAGACAAGCCGACAAGCGCAAAGCGGGTATACGAAGCCGCGAAGGCGGCCGGGTTCTCGAAGCGGACCATCCAGGCGGCAAAGCAGGCGCTAAAAATCGAAGCCTCACGGGTAGGCTACGGACCCGACGGCGGTTGGCAGTGGACCCTAGCCAAAGGGTGCAAGAATTCCTTATTATAAATTTCTTGCGCCCTTTGATCTCTCTCTCTTTATAAGTACTTAATATATATATATATTTATAAAGGACGCACAAAGGACGCAAAGGCTATTCAAAGGACGCAAAGAAGCTCAAAGGACGCAAAGAAAAACAAATAGAAAACTTTGCGCCCTTTGAAGGAAAAACCAGACAACCGAGGGGCAGTGACTATGAGCAAGGGTTACGGCAAAGTGCAGCGGCAGATCATAGACATGCTGAACCAGCGTGAAGCCTTCGCCCTGTCCGAACTGGCAAAAGCGACGGACAAGGCGCGGTATAACTCGACGCTGCGGGCACTCGCTAAGCTCAGAGGACGCAAGGGCGAAAGGCCGGGCACGGCGAAAGGCCGGGCACGGCGAAAGGCAAAGCGGCGGGCGCGGCAGCTTGCCGCACTGAAGGCCCGCGAGGGGCTCTGACGGGGCACTCGGGCCAAAATCAGCGCCTTTCTCCCGGCGGGCGACACAGGACAGCGGGCCGGGCAAGATCGGGGCTTAGAGAACGAAAAACGGCGCGCAGGCGTCATTTAGCAGGCACAAATAAAATTCAGGAGGACGCGGCATGGTTAGAACATTATGGGACCGGATTGTTGGGCGCGAGACCGAGAACGAGGCGAGCGAGAAACTTGTCAAGGCGCTGCGAGAACATGAAAAACAGTGGCCCGAGATCGAGGCGGCCTGGCAGAAGGCCGACGACGAAGTGGTTGTCCCGGCAGCACAGGTGCACTCGGTTGCGCTGCACACGGAGAATCCCGAGCGGATTCTTGCCGCTTGGGAGGCGCTAATGCGCGCGCGGTGGGATCGGGACCGGGCAAAAGGGGCGTGGGACCGCAAGCGCTTGGCCCTCCTGGGCGAGCTCGAAGCGCTGACGGGGCCGGTCATTCAGGAAAAATGGGAATATTGGCAGTCTAGTCTTGCGCAGCTACACGGACAGCGGCGAATCAAGGAGATCGAACGATTCGTGGATATGGCTTTCGATCATACGCCGAGGCGCGTGCGTTACAAATCGAATTTCCCGGCCATCGCGGAAGCCAAAAAAACGTTGCTCGCGGCCTCGCAGACGCTTCGCGAAATGCGCCACTGTGCGCTTTCCGAAATCGACGACTTCATCGAGAAAACTGAGGCGAAGCTCAAGAAGCTGGATTTTGAAACCCTTGTGGAAGAGAAAGAGGCGGTTTCGCTGCATGCTTTTTCGGAATTGCAGGAAAGCACCATCGTTGAGCCAAAGGCTCCCCCGCTACACCCAGCCGCTCAGGTTTTGGTCGACGAATTGGTCGCCAACGCCAAACCGGGGAGGCCGGTCAGGCTGAAGCTCCGTTAATCTATTCCCCTCTTCGGCAGGGGTGGCCAAGTGGCCTGCTTGCCGAACGGCTGCCAGCGGGCGGTGCTGCCGTTCACAAAAAACACCCGCAGTCAGGGGGTGCCTCCTTCCCGTCCAGAGCGCGAAGGTCTCCGGGTGCCTGACCTGGCCGGGGCGCAGTCAACCACCGCCTGCGCCCCGTAAAAAGACCAATGCGCGCAGCTACCGGCCAGAACGAATGAGCACCGGGGCGGCGCGATCAAGGGCCGAGAGGTGACCTCCGCATCTCTCGGCCTTTTCTTTTCGTCCCCCTGCCCGCCGGCGGCACCTGAACGAAAGCCAGCGGGCCGTCATAGCTGAACGGCTGGCGAATATGCCGGTTGGGAATATAAGCGGGAGCAATCAATATGAGAGGAAAGCGGCAATGTTGCCGAATTCCATTTCCCAATCCCAAGCCGCCGAAATGCCACGGCTGGCGAATATGGAACTCGGTGATAATCAATATAAAAGAGGGTCGGACTCAAGTCCGACCCAAAATAACATTTCCCAATCCCAGGCCGCAGAAATGCCACGGCTGGCGAATATGGAAAGAACGGACACCTTAAAAAAGGGTTCCCGTTCGGACTCAAGACCGATCGGGGCAATTTCCCAATCCCAGGCCGCCGAAATGCCACGGCTGGCGAATATGCCTCTAGGCGGTGCAATATATCGGTCGGACACAAGTCCGACCGAAAACTATGTTTCCCAATCCCAGGCGCTAACAGCTTCAGACTCAAGTCCGAAGCTATTAGCAGGACAGCCGTGATCTACGCCGAGCAGAGGCTGGGGGAATTGCTGAGACCGATTAATCCCGGCGGTTTACCCAAGAGAACCGCCGGTGGTTTAATGGCCGGTGCCGAGCCTTCACTTCCCCCCGGCATTTCCAAGCGCACTTCTCACCAAGCACAAACCCTAGCGTCCAATCCCGAGAAGGTAGAGAAGATCATTACAGCGGCGCTAAAGGGCGTTTTATGCCGTACGCGACGGTCTAGGACAGCCCAGGAGCAACGATCTCTCACGCCGAGGGGTAGGGGTGCGGGCCTTTTTTTTCGCCTGCCCTGACAAATACCTGTCATATACCTGTTAAAATACTGACAACAAAAAAACGCTACCTGAAAATAATTTACCCGGAGCCGAATATCGAGGTCCGAATTACCCTCATTTTCCGAAGCTAGGAAGGACCCGCGAGGGGTACAGGTAGGCAGACCGGGGGGCTTTTCACCTGTCTCCGGCGGCCGGGCAGAAAGGAGGCAGGCAGTGACAGACCGTGAACGAAGGGCAGTCAGGCGAATGAAGAGAGCGCGCGAGGTTCACCTTGCCACGAAGGCGGCGCGGCGAAGGGCGGCCATGCGCCGTTGCCTTGACAGGCAGCGGGCGGCCGACGCGGAGCAACGGTTGAGAGAGGGGGTGGGGTGATGCTGCTAGAATACCGAGGGTGTCCAGGCAACGAGAAGCCCGCGCGGATTGAAGCTGTCATAACGACGGGGCACGCGGCAAGCAGCTACGGCATGCCCGTTGTCGTCCTGCGTGACGGCACCGTTTTAGACTCGCTTTCCTGGGTCCTGTGCCGTTACAGGGTTGTAAGGGCAAGCGAGGGCGAGAGGGCCGCACTGGCGCGGCTGGGGATCGTCGTCGAGGGTGCCTAGAAGGGAGGTGAACCATGCAAGAAGAGGCGAAACCGGCGAATGGCATGTATTACTTTACAGAGCTTCGCAAGGAGGGACAGTGGCATGAATCCCGCAAATTCAACACGAAGCAGGCCGCGACGCAGTGGGCCCAGTGGCTGCTAACCCTGGAGGGCGTTGACGAGGTGGCCGTCTGGCGCGGGGCTGTCGGCGGGGATCATGTTTTCAGCGAGGTGAAATCATGCAAGCGCCGGTAAAGGGCGGGCGGGCTTCGCGGAGCCTTGCGAATTACCTCGAAGCCATAGAAAACGCGCGGGAGCTCATACGCGCGGCCGAAGAGGCCCGGGCGGCCTCGGAGACGTTTCGCCGGGGGCGGCCGCTCTCGAAGAGGCGAAGGCGCTCGCCATGCTCAAGGAGTTAGGCGAGGGGGTGACACCCAAGTTGAAAGGAGGAAAAAGCTCATGGGAATGATCAAGAAAGAGGAAATCCGGGGAAGGCAGGACGCAGAGGGAAAGATTGTTTGCGCTGACTGCATGGAAGACGACGATTGGAAGGACGTCAGGGAGGCCGACCTATTCACAGACGACCATGTTGAGAAAAGTGACGATCTTTTCTTTTGTGACCTCTGCGGCAATCAACTTTAACCTTGAGGCCGGGGCGCAGTAGTGACCACTAGAGGGCGGCTTTCGGGCCGCCTTTTTTTGTTTGACGCCTGCGGCCCAAGGGCCGGCCGGGTAGCATACAGGGTAGCACGGCCCAAAAAAGAGGGCTAGGCAAAAATGCCTAACCCCTTGATTTTATTGGCGGGCGATCTGGGGCTCGAACCCAGGACCTTTGGTTCCGGAGACCAACGCTCTATCCTGCTGAGCTAACCGCCCGCGTCCTGTCGTGTGCCGGCAAATGGAAACCGGGTCGGACCGGTGAACTCGTTCCCAGGCCGCACCCGGATGATGCTTTGTAGCATGTCCGGCAAAATATGTGAAGACCCGGGAGCGAAAATTTTTCAACCTCCGCCTTGACCGCAGTTTCCCGCCCGATCCTTACGAATGGGTCCCTATGAAGGGATCGGGACGGTCTGCCCGGCGGTACGCCGGGCGCTCAAGGAAGAGGCAAACGAAAGCCCGGCACGCCTTTCGGGGTCTCCCGACCCCTCAGAGGGCCAACTCGCGGACGATCGTCCGCGCCGCGCGACTCCGGTTCATCGTGCAGATGTGAAGGCCGCAGACCTCGTTGCGGACGAGGTCCCAGGCCTGGTCCTGCGCGTACTCGATACCGTACTTTTCCACCTCGCCGGGCTTGTCCTGCAGCCGGCAGAGCCTCTCTCCGAGGGCCGGGGGGATCTTCGACCCGCAGAGCTCCGTGATGCGCAGGATCTGCCTGTAGTTGAGGATGGGGAAGATCCCGGGGATGACGGGCACCCGGATCTTCATCGCCATCACCCGGTCCCGGAACCGGTAGAAGTCGTCGTTGTGGAAGAAGAGCTGTGTGACGATGAAGTCGGCCCCGGCGTCCACCTTGCGCTTGAGGTTCTTCAGGTCGTCCTCGACGCTCGGCGCCTCGGGATGCCCCTCGGGGTAGCCCGCCACGCCGATGGAGAAGGCGCCGTGCGCCTTGATGAACTCGACGAGTTCGTTGGCGAACCCGAACCCCCCCTCGGGCCGGACGAAACGCTCCTCCCCCCGGGGCGGGTCGCCGCGCAGGGCGAGGATGTTCTCGATGTTCTGTGCCTTCATGTCCTCGAGGATGCGGGCGATGTCGTCCCGCGAGGACGCCACGCAGGTCAGGTGGGCGAGGGCCTCGCTGCGGATCTCGTTTTTGACGCGCGAGGCGATCTCGATCGTCTTGTCCCGCGTCCCGCCGCCGGCCCCGTAGGTGACGGAGATGAAGTCGGGCTTGAGCTCCTCGAGCTCGGCGATCGTCGCGAAGAGGCTCTCCAGGTTTCCCTCGCGCACGGGCGGGAAGACCTCGAAGGAGAGCGTGCGCTTTTTCTGATTGAACAGGTCCCGGATCAGCATGGCCTTCCCTGCGTGAAATTGCCTGTGTAAATGGCACTTCGGGCCGGTTCTGTCAACCCCTTTTCTCGAACGCCGGTGTTGTGGAACGGCCGGAAATCTGATAGATTCGGCACGGTTGAGGCATGCCGGGTTCGAAATGACAAGACTCTTCACAGCCATTCTTCCCGCAACGCTGCTCCTGGCGGGGCTTCTGGCAGCCCCCGCCTGGGGGCTCGTCTACGTGTCCAACATCCGCCACTGGGCCGCGCCGGACTACACGCGCGTCGTCATCGACACGAGCGACGAGGCGACCTACGCCGTGGCCAAGGAAGGCCGCCGGCTGACCCTGACGGTGAAGAAGGCCGACGTCGCCGAGGACGTCCCCCTGCAGAGCTTCCTGAACAAGCCCGGCATCGAGAAGATCGACGTCATGACGCTGCCCGACGAGAGCGTCCGCATCGAGATCACCCTCACGCAGGACGTGGAGGCGAAGGTCTTCAAGCTCAAGAAGTTCCTCGACAAGCCCAACCGCATCGTCATCGACCTGCAGTTCCCCGAGGTCGAGGAGAAGGAGAGCCTCAACCGCCAGGAGGTCAAGAAGCTCCAGAAGGCGAAGATCGTCGTCGTCGACGCGGGGCACGGCGGCGAAGACCCCGGGGCCGTGGGCAAGATGGGGACGCGCGAGAAGGACGTCGTCCTCAAGATTGCGAAGAAGCTGCGCGACAACCTCAACAGGCGCGAGGGCTACCAGGCCTTCCTCACGCGGACGGGCGACTACTATGTCCCCTTCAAAAAACGCCTCAAGATCGCCCGGGACTACGGGGCCGACGTCTTCGTCAGCATCCACGCCGACGCCGTCCGCAACCGCACCATCCGCGGGGGCTCGGCCTACATCCTCTCCACGGGAGGCGCGACGAACGAGGCGGCGAGGCTGCTGGCCCGCAAGGAGAACCTCGCCGACGTGATCGGCGGCTGGGCCAACGACGACGCGATCGACGAGACCGACATCATCACCCTCGACATGGTGATGACCAACACGATCAACCGCTCCCGCGAGCTGGCGCAGCTCTCGCTCAGGAGCATGTCCGACATCAACACCCTGAAGTTCAACACGGTCCAGGGGGCCCCCTTCAGGGTCTTGAAAATGCCGGAGATCCCCTCGGTGCTCATCGAGACGGCCTTCATCTCGAACCCCGTGGAGGAGAAGCTGCTGCGGACGCCCGCCTTTCAGGACGAGATGGCCGGGGCCATCGCGCAGGCGATCGTGCGGTTCATCCCCAACGGCCCGCCGGCCGTGCCGGTGCAGCATGCCCGTGCGGAGGAGAAGGCGGCTCCGGCCGCCGGGGGGGAGGAAAAGGCCGGCAAGCCGCGCCAGCGGGAGGGCCGCGCCCTTGAGAAGGGCAGGGAGGGAGACGAGGCGGCCCCGGCGAAGAAGGCCGCCAGGGCCCCGGCCGCCGAAGGGGCCCGGTCGAAGAAGAACGACCCGGTCACCTATCGCGTGAAGAAGGGCGATACGCTGGAGAAGATCGCGGCGGCGCACGGCACGACGGCCGGCGAGCTTGCCAGAATCAACCACCTGAAGCTCAGGGATCCCCTCTGGGTCGACCGGAAGCTCAGGATCCCGGCGCCCCCGGCGAAAGAGGAGGAGAAGGGGTCCCCCGAGACCTTCCCCTACCGCGTGCAGAGGGGCGACACGCTGGAGAGGATCGCCCTGAAGCACCACACCACGGTCCGCACCCTGCGGACCCTCAACCACCTGAAGGCCGGCGAGAGCCCGGCACCCGGGCGCAGGCTCAAGGTGCCCGTCGAAAAACTCGACGACGAGATGGCGGCGGAGCCTGCTCCGGGCCCGAAGGGGGCGGCCGCGAAGAAATCGGGGGGCTCCGGGCAGGCGCCGAAAACAGCGGCGTACAAGGTTCGCAGGGGCGACACCCTCGAGAAGATCGCCGCCCGCCACGACACGACAGTGGGCGAGCTCCTCAAGCTCAACAACATGAGGCTGAGGGATCCCCTCTACGTGGACCGCAGGCTGAAAGTTCCCTCCGTCGAAAAGGAAAAGGAGCGGGAGGCCCCTGCCGAGAAGAAGGCGGTCTCGAAGCCCAGGAAGAAGAACGCGACCTACACGGTCCGCAGGGGCGACACCCTCGAGAAGATCGCCGTGAAGCACAACACGACGATCGCGGCCCTGCTCAAGGCCAACAAGATCAGGCCCAACGACCCGCTGTACGTAAATCGGAAGTTGATTATTCCCCCGGAAGAAGATATTTAACAAAACCGGGCAATAGGCACAGGGCAGAAGGCCCAAGGCAAGAAACCGGGGAGCAGGAGGATGGAGGGTTCCCTCTGACCTTCTCACCTTCTCGACGTCTTCTTTATACCCAGGGGTCTGTCATGTCGAATCGTCCTGTCCGGTCCGCAGGGGTCATCTGTCTTCTCGTCCTGTTTGCGATTGTCGCCTGCGGCCCCGGCCTCACCGCCGACGAGCAGCAGTACGTCCGGGCCCACGACGAGCCGGGGGTCGCGGGGTTCGTGAAGAAGCTTTTCTCCCGCTACTTCTTTGCTTCGTCCCTCAGCAGCCGTCCCGACCGGGTTTTCCAGGGCCACACGTCGATCGTCTGGACCGTGGATTTCGCCCCCGACGGAAAGACCCTCGCCTCGGGCGGCGCCGACAAGGACATCATCGTCTGGAATGCGGAGACCGGCGTGCCCGTGCATACCCTTCGCGCGCACTCGGAGACGGTCATGCGCGTTGCCTTCAGCCCCGACGGCAGGATTCTCGCCTCGGGCGCGCAGGACCGGCTCATCCACCTCTGGGACACGGCCTCGGGAACCCTCATCGGGACCCTCGCCGGGCATGACGGCTGGGTCGTGTCCCTGGCCTTCAGCCCCGACGGCAAACGGCTTGCCTCGGCCAGCAACGACCGCCGCATCATCCTGTGGGACATGGCGCAGCGCCGCATCGAAAAAGTCCTAGAGGGACACGGCGACGTCGTGGACGCCGTGTCCTTCAGCCCCGACGGCAAGCGGCTCGCCTCGGGGGGCGACGACAACGCGGTGATCGTATGGGACGTGCAGAAGGGCGAGCCCCTGATGACCCTCCAGGGTCACACCAGCTTCCTCAAGGCCGTCTCCTACGCGCCGGACGGCAGGACGATCGCCTCGGCGGGACTCGACCAGAAGATCATCCTGTGGGACGCCGCAACGGGCAGGCGGATCCGAACCCTCGCCGGACAGGACAGCATGATCTTCTGCATCGGATGGACCCGCGACGGAAGCCGCCTGGCCAGCGGGGGCAACAGCATCCTCATCTGGGATGCCGCCGGCGGGGAAATCCTGCGAAGCATCCGGAGCTTTTATGGGTTCGTCAACGGGGTGTCCTTCAGCCCCGACGGCAGACACCTCGCCACGGCACAGTACGACAAGACGGTCCTGCTGTTCGACCGGGTCCCCTGACAGGGCCCTTCTTTCCGCCCGGGAATTGGATTGATTTTCTTGGCACCCTCTGGTATAGAGACCGGTGCCAGAGGCCCGTTCTTCAAAAATATATAATGAAAACAGGGTAATGGCGTGCCGGCCGCCTGACGAAGAAAACGGGAATGTCCGCGCGGAAGGCGGCGGCCCTCAATGCAAACCAGGAGGCGGCCATGTTTGTCGGGCGGCGGATGACGCGAAACGTCGTCTCGGTGACGAAGGACGCCAGCGTCCTGCACGTGCGCAATCTTCTCCGGGAGAAGGACATCAACCAGGTCCCCGTCGTCGAGGGCCGCAGGGTCATCGGCGTCATCACGGACGGTGACATCCGCGAGTACTCGGCCTCGCCGGCCAGCACCCTGTCCGTTCACGAGCTGAATTACCTGCTGTCGGAGATGAAGGCCGGGGACATCATGACGGCAAACCCCGTCACGGTGGGCCCCGAGACGCCGGTCGAGGAGGCGGCGAAGATCCTCAACGAGAGGCGGATCGGCTGCCTGCCCGTCGTGAAGGACGGCGAACTGGCGGGCATCATCACCACCTGCGACATGCTCAACGTCCTGCTCGAGGTGATGGGCGTGGGCACGCGCAGCTCGCGCATCGAACTCTCCATCCCGAGCGACATGGGAGAAATTTGCAATATCGCCGCCATCGTCAAGGAACTGGGGCTCTCGATCATGTCCATGGTCTCCACCGTTCACGAGACCGAACCGGCGACGCGCTTCTCGGTCCTGCGGGTGAACACGGACGACATCCGCGAGCTCTGCAGGGTGCTCCGCGGCGCGGGATACAGGGTCACCACGAAATATGAAGAGCAATAACCACCGGGCAGAGACGGATTCAGGGCTGAAGGAACCCACAGGGGGCGTTTAGCCCTTTTTTTATGCCGGGAGAACAGATGAAAGGGGAGGTTTTATCCGTATGAGCAATGAGAATCTCGAGAGCAAACGTTGGTTGATTGCAGGAGCTGCCATCATCATGCAGCTCTGCCTGGGGACGGTCTATGCCTGGTCCGTCTTCAAACTCCCGCTGATGAAGGCCCACGGCTGGAGCGACTTCGAGGTGTCCTCCACCATGATGATCCTCATGGCCGTCATCGGCGTATCCGCCGCCTTCGGCGGGACCCTCGTCGACAAGAAGGGCCCCCGCTTCGTGGCGTCGATCGGCGGCATTCTCTTCGGCTCCGGCGTGCTGCTCGCCGGTTTCGCCGACCAGGTCGGGAACCTGTTCCTGCTGTACCTGGGGTTCGGCATCATCGGCGGCCTGGGCAACGGCTTCGGCTACGTCACGCCCATCGCGACGCTGATCCGCTGGTTCCCCGACAAGCGCGGCCTCATCACGGGTCTGGCCGTCATGGGCTTCGGGGCCGGCGCCTTCTTCATGGGCAAGATCGCCCCCGGGATGGTCAACGACATGGGTGTCGCCCAGACGTTCTACATCTGGGGCCTGATCTTCCTGGTCGTCGTCACGGGATGCGCCCAGTTCTACAAGAACCCGCCCAAGGGCTGGTTGCCCGCCGGCTGGACGCCCCCGACCACGACCGTCTCCGCAGCCGACTCCTTCACTTTCGAGGAGGCCGTGAGGCGACCCCAGTGGTGGATGCTCTGGGGCATGCTGTTCCTGAACGTCTCGGCGGGCCTGGGCCTCATCTCCCAGCTCTCGCCCCTGGCCCAGGACGTTGTCCGGAAGGCGACCCCCGGAATCAGCCCGGCTGAGCTCGCCGTGGCCGGCGGCACGATCCTCGCGATCGCCTCGATCTTCAACGGTCTCGGGCGTCTCTTCTGGGCCTCGCTGTCCGACAAGATCGGCCGGAAGATGGTCTTCATGGTCATGTTCGCCAGTCAGGCGGCCCTCTACATCTTCCTGCCGCAGATCAGCAACGTGATGCTCTTCACGGTCATCGCGTGCTACCTGCTGGCCTGCTACGGCGGCGGATTCGCGACCATGCCCCCCTTCACGGCCGACTCCTTCGGCCCGGGCTACATCGGGAAGGTCTACGGCATGATGCTCACGGCCTGGGCCTGCGCCGGTGTCGTGGGGCCCTTCGTCTTCGCGAAAATCCCCGGCATCGCCCTGTACGTGGCGGCAGGGCTGCTGATCGCGGGCTTCGTCATCGCGCTCGTCTACACCCGTCCGGCCCACAAGGCGAAAGCCTGAGAAAGGGAAGCGGGGGACAGGCAAGGCGGAAAAAAGGAAGGCGGGTTTCGCACCTGCCTTCCTTTTTTTATGGGTTTTCCGACCCGATACCGCGATCCCCGGACCTGACGCCTTCCGGGGGGCATTCACCCCCCCCTTGCGTCTCCTTTGCGCGAGAGATTGCGTCATAATGTCATTGCGAGCCCCTTTCCCAAACGGGGTCCAGGACTCGTCATGACGAGAACCGACGATGACACCGCCTCGGAGGGGCAAAGAGGCGGATTTTTCTTGCATCTTGCGAGTTTGTGATTTAGGCATCTCAAGGGGAATTTTGCGATGGTGCTTCGGCGCCTGGCGCCCTCGAGTTCAACGGGAGAGTGACGGACGGATGGCATTGAGTAATCGGCAACGGCGGAACGTGGCCTTCGGGGTCCTCACGGTTCTTCTGGTCGTGAGCGTTGTGGCGCTGTTCTTCTTCCTCGAGTACCGCCGCACCCATGTGACCACCGACGATGCCTTCGTGGACGGGCACATCCACATCGTGGCCTCCAAGGTGCCGGGAACGGTGCTGGTCCTGCACGTCAAGGACAACGAGCTCGTGAAGAAGGACGACCCAATCCTCGAGATCGACCCCGTGGACTACCGGCTTGCCCTCCAGGAGGCGCAGGCCAGCCTCGAGATGGAGAAGGCGCGCCTTACCGAGGTCCGCAGCCGCGTTACGACGGCGGGCAAGCAGCTGCTGGAGATCCGGGCCTCCCTGGACGCCGCTCGCTCCGCCCTCAAGGCGCAGGAGGCGCTCGCCTGGAAGGCCGACCAGGACCTCAAGCGGGCCGAACCCCTCATCAGGGAGCAGATCGTCACCCAGGAGTACTACGACCAGCGGAGAACGAACAACGAGGTCGCCGTCGCCCAGGTGAAGTCGGCGCGGGAAAATGTCGTACGCCTCGAGGGCTCCGTGGAGGCGCAGAAGTCCCTCATCGTTCAGCTGGAGGCGGCCGTGGGGCCCCAGCTGGCCCTGATCCAGCAGAAGGAGGCCCTCGCGGAGAAAGCGAAACAGAACCTCGGCTACACGAAGATCGTCGCGCCGGCCGAGGGGTACGTGACGAAGCGAAGCGCCGAGGTCGGCAACCAGGTGCAGGCGGGCCAGCCCCTGCTGGCCGTCGTTGCGCTGGCCCAGGAAAAGATCTGGGTGACCGCAAACTACAAGGAGACGGAGCTCAGGGACGTCCGGCCGGGGCAGAAGGTGCAGTTCAGGGTGGACACCTACCCCGGCAAGGTCTTCCGCGGACGCGTCAACAGCATCATGGCGGGCACGGGATCGGCGTTTTCCCTGTTCCCGCCCGAGAACGCCACGGGCAACTACGTCAAGATCGTCCAGCGGATTCCCGTCCGGATCTCCATCGACGAGGCGAGCGACCCGGACCACCTGCTGCGGGTGGGGATGTCCGTCGTCCCCACGATTCTCATCGAACGCTGAGCGACCCGGGGGGTTCATGAACAAGTGGCTCGTGGCCGTCACGGTGATGCTGCCCACGCTGGTGGTGATCATCGACACCTCCGTGGTCAACGTCTCCCTGGATCACATCCGGGGGAGCCTCTCGGCGGGCATCGACGAGTCGACCTGGGTGATCACTTCCTACCTGGCGGCCAACGCCGTCGTCATCCCCATGACGGGATGGCTCGGCCGGCTCTTCGGGCGCAAGCGCTTCCTGCTGTTCTCCATCGTCCTGTTCACGGTCAGTTCCTTCCTCTGCGGGGCCTCCTGGAGTCTGCGCGCCCTCATCTTCTTCCGCGTCATCCAGGGGCTCTCGGGCGGGTCGCTGCAGCCCATCTCGCAGGCGATTCTCCTGGAGACCTTCCCGCGGCACCAGCACGGCACGGCCATGGCGATCTTCGGGATCGGCATCATGATCGGGCCCATCGTCGGCCCCCTGCTGGGCGGCTGGATCACCGACAACTGGTCCTGGCACTGGGTGTTCTTTATCAACATCCCCATCGGGATCGTGGCGATCCTCATGTCGATGGCCTTCATCGTCGATCCGCAGTACGCCGAGGCGAGGAAGATGAGGATCGATTACCTGGGCCTGGCCTTCCTGGCCGTGGGGATCGGATGCCTCCAGATCGTTCTGGACCAGGGCCAGCGCGAGGACTGGTTTGCATCCCGTTTCATCCTCTGGCTCACGGTGGTCTCCTCTGCGGGCCTCGTCTTTTTCGTCGTCAACGAGTACTACGCCGAGCACCCGATCGTCGATTTTCACATTTTCAAGAATTTTACCTTCGCCTCCGGCAACGTCATCGGCTTTGCCACGTTCTTCACGCTCTTCGGCAGCCTCATCATGCTGCCCGTCTTCCTGCAGACCCTCATGGGCTACACGGCGTTCCTGGCGGGATGGGTTCTCGGCCCGGGCGGCCTCATGGCGATGATCTCCATGCCCATCGCGGGGCGCCTGATCGGCCGGGTGAACCCGAAGGGAGTGCTCTTCGCGGGCGTGATGATCACGGCCTATTCGGTCTGGATGATGTCGCTGTTCAACCTCTCGGTCGACTTCGACACCGTGGCCTGGCCGAGGGTGGTCATGGGGTTCGGCATGGGGCTTGTCTTCGTGCCGCTCACGACCCTGACCATGTCCTGGGTCCGCAAGGAGGAGATGGGCAATGCCACGTCGGTCTTCAACCTGCTGAGGATGCTAGGCGGGAGCTTCGGCGTGGCCTTCGCGAGCACGCTGGTGTCGCGGCGGGCCCAGTTCCACCAGGCGCGCCTGGCCGAGGGCATGAGCGTGCTGGACCGCAATTTCCAGGAGGCCGTCCCCCTGGTGTCAGACATCCTGAAGGGGCAGGGGTTCCCCCCGTCCGAGCTCGACGGCGGGACGCTGGCGCTTCTCTACAGGAAGCTCGTGACGGAGGCCACCATGATGGCCTTCAACGACACCTTCTTCGTGCTCGCCGTTCTGATGGCCTGCTCGGGGTTGCTGGTGATCCTCATGAAGAGAAGCCACGAGACGGCGGGCTCGGGCAGGGCGCAGCCCGTCGTGGCGGAGTGAGCGAGGGCGGGTTTGCGCTCCGCGTCTCCGGTGCCGGGCGCAGGGGAAGAAAGGCCGTCGGCCCCGCGGTGTCGCTCATCGCGTGCAGTGCAGAAAGCACAGAAAGAGAAGCGCGAAGATCAAGAACCCGTATGCCGACAGGACCGGAGGGATCTTCATCTGCTATTTCCTGGCGAAGTAACGGCGCACGGCGTTGATGAGGGATGATTCCGCAGCTGCCGCCGGGGATTTCACCCCGGGCGGGGCCGTCTCGAAATACCGTGCCAGTGCGCGTACAATGGCCTTTTCCGTGTGCACCGGTTCCTTCCGGGCCCGGGCGGGGGGTAACTCTTGAGCGGGCATGTCATTTCCCTGTCCCTGTTCAATTCCCCTCTCCCTCTCGTGCCCCAGCGTGCACCTTTCGGTTCGGAAACGCAATTCGACAAAAGTATGAATTTTCTCTACGAATGGAGTATGAGGGCGGCCCGCTCGGCCCGTCACGCCGGTCCCGCCGCGGGGGGGGGGCGAGGGGCCGCATCGGGACCGGGGCGGCGGCACCTCTCGCTTTTGCCCCGAACCCGCGTCGCGGGGCCGTCGCCCCTAGGCCGCCTCGATCTTGCAGGCGCAGACCTTGTACTCGGGGATCTTGCAGACCGGGTCGAGGGCCGGGTTGGTGATCAGGTTCACGCGCGCCTCGTGGAAGTGGAAACTCATGAAGACGGTCCCCTCGGGAGAGCGCTCCGTCACGGAGGCCTTCGCCTCGACGGCGCCGCGTCGCGAGGCGACGCGGACGGTCCGGCCGTCCGTGATGCCGTACTTCGCCGCGTCGTTCGGATGGATCTCGACGAGGCTTTCGGGGTGGCGCTCGTTGCAGCCCCTCGCCCGGCGGGTCATCGTGCCCGTGTGGTACTGATAGAGCACGCGGCCCGTCGTGAGGTACAGCGGGTAGTCCTTGTCGGGCACCTCGGCGGGCGGAATGAACTCGATGGGGCTGAAGAGCCCCAGGCCCCGTGTAAACCGGTCCTTGTGGAGGAACTTGGTGCCCGGGTGGTCCGTGTTGGGGCAGGGCCACTGGATGCCCTGGCGGCCGATGCGCTCGTAGGTGATCCCGGCGTAGCTGGGTGCGACCTGGCGGATCTCGTTCCAGATCTCCCTCGGCTTGGCGTAGGTCATGGGGTAGCCCATGCGGTTGGAGAGGGCGGCGATGATCTCCCAGTCCGAACGGGCCTGCCCCGGCGGCTCGACTGCCTTGCGGACGCGCTGCACGCGCCGCTCCGTGTTGGAAAAGGTGCCGCCCTTCTCGGCGAAGCATGTCGCGGGAAGGACCACGTGGGCCAACTCGGCGGTCTCCGTGAGGAAGATGTCCTGGACGACGAAGAGCTCCAGCTTCCGGAGGGCCTTCTCGAGGTGGTGCAGGTCCGGGTCCGACAGCAGCACGTTCTCGCCCATGCAGTACAGGGCCCTGAGCCTGCCCTCGTCGGCGGCGCGGGACATCTCGACGACCGTGAGGCCGGGCTTGGCGGGCAGCGTCACCCCCCAGGCCTTTTCGAACTTGGCCCGGGCGTCGTCGGCGCCCACGTTCTGGTAGGCCGGGTAGACGTTGGGCAGGCAGCCCATATCGCAGGCGCCCTGCACGTTGTTCTGGCCGCGCAGGGGGTTGATCCCGCCCGACTCGATCCCCACCTTGCCGCAGAGCATGGCCAGGTTGGCGAGCGATTTCACGTTGTCCGTGCCCGTCCGGTGCTGGGTGATTCCCATCGCATAGAGGATGGTCGCCTTCGGGGCCGTGGCGTAGAGCCGGGCGGCCGCCCTGAGCTGCCCGGCCGGAATGCCCGTGATGGACTCGACGTACTCGGGGGTGTACTTCGCCACGACCTTCCGGACTTCTTCGAAGCCCTCCGTTCGCTCCTCCACGTACTCCTTCGCGTAGAGGTCATCGGCGATGATGACGTTCATCATGCCGTTGATCCAGGCCACGTCCGTGCCCGGTTTCTGCCGCAGGAAGAGGGTTGAGTACTTCGCCAGCGGGATCTCGCGGGGTTCGATGACGATGAGTTTGGCGCCGCGCTTGCGGACGGCCCGCTTCACGTACATGCCCACGATGGGGTGGTTCTCCGTCGTGTTGGTCCCCGTGGCGAGGATCACGTCGGCAAACTCGATCTCCTCGATGGAGTTCGTCATGGCACCGCTTCCGAAGGCGGCGGCCAGACCGGCCACCGTGGAGCTGTGTCAGAGACGGGCGCAATGGTCGACATTGTTGGTGCCGACGGCTGCCCGCATGAACTTCTGGAAGATGTAGTTGTCCTCGTTGGTGGCTCGCGCCGAGGAGAGACCCCCGATCGAGTCGGGGCCGTGCTTGGCCTTGATGTCCTTGAGCTTGCCGGCGATGAAGTCGAGGGCCTCGTCCCAGGACGCCTCCTCGAGCTTGCCGTTCTTGCGGATCAGCGGGCTGGTCAGCCGGTCGGGCGAGTGGATGAACTCGTTGGCGAAGCGGCCCTTCACGCAGAGGCTGCCCCAGTTGGGGGTGCCGTAGCTGCGGTCCGAGGTGGTCTTGACGACCTTGCCGTTGAAGACGTTGAGGTCGAGCTGGCAGCCCACGCCGCAGTAGGTGCAGGTCGTGCGGACCTTCCGGACCTCCCAGGGGCGTCCCTGGAAGCGGCCCTGCTTGTTGATGATCGCCCCTGTGGGGCAGTCCTGCAGGCACTCGCCGCAGAAGACGCAGGCCGAGTCGATGTAATCCGTGTCGAAGGCGGGCCCCACCTTCATGCGGTTGCCGCGCTGGGCGAAGTCGAGCACCTCGTTGACCTGCACCTCGTTGCAGCCGCGGATGCAGCGCCCGCAGAGCACGCACTTGTTGAGGTCGCGAAAGATCATCGTGTTGGAGTTGTCGGTGGCGTAGCCGGGGGGGTCGATCTCGAAGCGGGGCTTTTCGATCCCGAGCCGGTAGATGAGGTCCTGCAGCTCGCAGGCCCCGTTGGATTCGCACTGCAGACAGTTGTGATCACCCGAGGCCCAGATCATCTCCACGATCATCTTTCTCGCCTCGACCACCCGCGGGGTGTCGGTCCGGATCTTCATGCCGGGGCTGGCCGGCATGGCGCAGGAAGCCACGAGGTTCCTCGCGCCCTCCTGCTCGACGACGCAGACGCGGCAGGCGCCCACGAGGGTTGTGGTGGGAAAGTAGCAGAGCGTGGGGATGTAGATTCCGTTCTTTTTCGCGACATCGAGAATGGTCTGCCCGGCCGTCGCCTGGCACTCCTTGCCGTCGATGACGATGCTGAACTTGCCTTCCATGGTCTCTCCTGCTCTCCTGGGGTGTGGGCAATGCGGCGGATGATTGTGTTATATCTAATATAAGGCGAGAGGAAGTGCCACCTTTTTTTTCTCCTTCAGCCCAGCGGGGTTATGACTGTAACACGCTTCAGCAGGGGGCCGCGGCCGCCCCCTCCCCGGGTGGTGTCCGACACGACGACGCGGCCTGCCATGAGGGTCCGCTCGCCCGCGTGATTCGACTCTTTCAGCCCCCAGGCGCTGTGGATGGCGTAAACCCTGCCGTCGACGATCCCGAGGTGGATCATGATGTGCCCCGGCATGTAGAGCAGGGCCGGCCGGTTGCCGAACTCCTTCAGGATTTTGACCTTGTCCGCCTCGGTGAGGGCCCCTGTGTCCTTTCGGCCCGCCGGGTTGAATGCGGCCTGGCGGCGGCTGTTGCGGGGCATGACGAACCCGAAGGCCGAGAAGACGTCCATGACGAGGCGCGAGCAGTCTCGCCCGTCGAACAGGTCACCCCATCCGTAGGGGTGTCCCTCGAGCTTGAAGAGCTGCCGGTAGAGATTGCGGGCCGTGTAGGACAGGTGCCCGACGCTCACGTCGGCATCGGGACGAATGTACCCTGTCACGAACCGGACCCCGCCGTCGGGCGCCCGCCAGGGCAGGGTGACGGAGATGTAGCGCCCCGCCTTCTCCACGAAGGGAAGCCGTGTGCCCATGGGGATCGAGACGGCGTGCGTCGAGAACCCCCGGTCGGCGTAGACCGGGACCATGCCGCCCGTGGCGACAAGCGGCTTGGACCGTACGAAGGACTCGATTGCCGTCCTCTCGCCCACGGCGACCGCCGCCGAGGCGACCCAGCCTGTCGTGTAGCCCGTCTGGACGAAGGACCAGACGCCGTCGGCCGTCCGGTGCAGCACGGCGACGGGGTTTCCGCACTCCAGCACGGAATACTGGAGCCGGTCGAACTCGTTGCCGAAGGGCCGGTCGTAGAAGGCCTCGTTGGTGGGAAGCCTCCGCAGGCTTGCCCGCGTGGTGACGAGCCCCCAGGCGGGCCGGATGACGTCGGGCACGGCCCCGATAGAGGCCTCGATACGGTCGTAGAAAGCAGCCGTGATGGGACGGTTGGTGTGGTCGTAGGCCTTCGACGGCCGCGATTCGGCCAGGACGTCGGCGATCGCCTTGCGGACGGCGGCGCCCTCGAGCGGCTCCGGGACGGCGAGCACGTCGGCCAGCTCCGTCTCCCCGGAGCCCAGGGCGGCGCGGTTCATCGCCTCGATCCCCTCGGGGGTGAGGATCGGGCGGTCGGGGGCGGGGTGCCTTGCGATCCAGAAATCGGCCTTTTCCTGGTTTGCCTGCACGCCCGGCAGGGGCGCCGGGGCCGTCTCCCAGTCCTCGGCGGGGCAACGGCCCGCGGAGAGGGCGACGAGGATGAGGGCGATGAGGATATTCAGGTAGCTTCTCATGAGGTCCTTCAGCTCCGTTCGCCGTCCTGCGTCACAGGCGGCGCCTGCCGGTCCAACCTTCCCACCTTCTTGTCTTCTCAACCTCTTCTTCAGCGTAGCGGATATTCCGAGAGCTTCACGAACCGAAACCCCTTCTCCCTCAGGAGGGGAAGGGCTTCCATCAAGCCCGCCGCCGTCCGGCTGCGGGGCTGGTTCATGTGCAGGATGACGATGTCCCCGTGCCCGGCCTCGAGCAGGGCCAGGCGGACCTTTTCCCGCGGCCACGTCGCCCCCGCATCGCCCAGCACGCTGTAGTTGACCACTTCGCAACCCAGCTCGCCCGCCACCTTCACGGCCACATCGTCGCAATATGCCGTCCCGGGGCGGTAGAATTTCGGCTTGCTGCCCGTCGCGGCCTCGATCTTGCGGCCGTTCTTCTCGATCTCGTCGATAAGCTCCCCCACGCTGCCCGTCCCGCGGATCCCGTAGGCCGACCTGCCGTTGACGGAGCAGGGCCTGTGTGAAAGGCCGTGGTTGGCGATCTCGAAGAGGGGCTCGGCGGCGAGCTGCCTGAAGAGGGCCGGATTGGCGTCGATCCAGCTTCCGCTGACGAACAGGGTGGCGGGGATCTTTTCCTTCCGCAGGTACTCGATGAGGGCCCTGTCGGTCCGGCTGCCCCTGGGGCCGCCGCAGGCGTCGAAGGTCAGTGCGATGACGGGCTCCGTCGTGTCGAGTCTCGTCCTGACCCCCTCGACCCTCTCGCCCCATTCCCTCGGGGTCTTGTTCCCGTAGGCGGCGACGATCCGCTGTTTACGGAGCTGCTCGGGGCTCGGCGTGGCCCTGGGTTCCGGGGCCCGGGCGGGGGCCGCTGCGGTCGCCCGCTCCTCGGGGTAACGGATTTTCCTGCGGACGACGGGCGCAGCGGGAGGCGCCGGCTCCCGGATCGCCTCTTCCTTCGGGGCGGGCTGCACGGGCCCGGAGCCCGACGCCACAGAGAGCGCGAGAAGGAGGAGCGCCGCGACCCAAAACGCTGTTTTCATGCGGGGGTTGCCCTTTCCCGGCGGTCTCGCCGTCAGCGGCGGAATCTTACCAGAAAAGACCTGCCGACTTAAGCCCTATTTTCGGACGGCTTCCCTGTGGCCGTCAGAAGAAAGTATGAGGCCCGCCCCGGCCCGATCATACTTCGGTCGTATCCATGCCGACCCGTTTCTCACCCGAAAGTGTGCCCCCAAAATGATACTCCCGCCCGATTGTCTTGCCCTTCCGTTCCGTGAATAATCGGTCCCTGTGCCGGGATCGCCGCATCTTCCCGGCGGCTGCGGGAAATGGGGCCCGCAGAAAGGGAAGCAGGGATTCGAGAGAGATAGACGAGGGTCATGCTCCGGCGTTCCTGGACAGGGAGGGGAATCCTGTGCGCTCTGGCCGCGCTTTTCGCATTGGCGCCCGGCCGGGCGCCCGCGGCAGGCGGCAGCCTTTCCTACGAGGATGCCGTGGGTGGGGCCCTCCGCCATTCCGCCCGTCTGAAGGTGAAGAACGAGGAGATCCGCATCAACGAGGCCTCCTGGCGGCAATCCCTCTCGAGCCTCTATCCCGCCATCTCAGTCAACGGGCGCCTCGAGCGGTTCGGCAACCTCGTCGGCCCGACGGGCGTCGGGACGATCAACGGCCAGGTCGTGGGCGGCCTGCAGGACGAGTGGCGCTCGTCGGTCTTCGTGATGGGCGAGTACACGATCTCGAACTGGTTCAAGAAGCGCTACGAGAGCCGCTACTACGAGAGGCTTACGGAAGCGTCTATCCACGACAGCGAGGCCGAGAAGAAAAAGGTCGTCCTCGAGGTCACCGACCTCTACGGCTCTCTTGCCGAAGGGGCCATCCGCCTGCGCTACCTCGGACAGATGATCGACAGGATGAAGGAGGCCGTCTCGCTGCGCGCCGCAGCGCATCGGGAGGGCGAGATCTCCCGCGAGGACCTTCTCCGGGCCGAGGTCCAGGTCGTCGACCTGGAAAAGGAGCGCGCCGAGGCTGCCCGCCAGTTCAAGGAGAACCTGACGCGTCTGACGCTCCACACGGGCGTCGAGTACGAGGAGGACGTTGTGGTCGAGGGCCTGGGCGCGGCCGCGGAGGTCTCCGGGCACCCCGGTCCGGAGCGCGTCGAGCAGACGCCCGAGTACCGGGCGAAATGCAAGGAGATGGAGGCGCAGCAGGAAAAGGGCCGCGCGGCCCGGAACAACGGTTTGCCCGACGTGGGCATCTACGGCCGCTATGATTTCTACGGCCGCAACCCCGAGGCGTACGACTCCCTGAAGGAGATGGAGAGGAACTCCTGGAATGCGGGTCTCTACATCTCGATCCCCCTTTTCGACGGCGGACTGCGCAAGTGGGAGCGCGAGCGGGCAACCCGGGAGATCCGGCGCCAGGAAGAGGCGCTCAGGGCGCTGCGGCAGGAGAAGGGGAGGGACTCGGCGGGGCTCTTCGTGAAGCTGCGGGAACTGGACCGGACGATCGCTCAGTACCGGCAGCTGCTCGTGCGCTACGAGAAGCTCCTCGCCATCGCCTCGGGGGCGGCGGCCCTCGGCGGGCGCAGCCGGGCGGAGCTGCTGGAGAGCGGCAAGGAGGCCCTCGCCATCGAGCGGGACATGGAAGTGTACGTGAACCAGCGGGCCGTCGCGGTAAGGAAGTACCGCCTCGAGACGGACTTTGCCGGCGCCATGGAGGAACTGGATGGAAACGGGACTGATCGCCATTGAAATCGCCGCACGGATCCACTCCGTCCCGATGGACCTGCAGTCCGTCCGGAAGAAGTACTTCGTCGAGCGGGAGCTCTCGCCCGCGGAGATGATCCGCATCCTGCGCGACCACGGATTCAAGGCGAGGCACAGACAGATCGCGGGCCTCGAGGAGCTGAAGGGCTACCCGCTGCCGCAGATCCTGCTTACGCCAGAGGGGGGCTACCACGTCCTCATCGGGATGAAGGAGGGCAAGTGCCTCATCTTCGACACCGGGCAGAAGGCCATCCGCGAGGTCGACGAGGCGGGCCTCGGGGGGCTGTGGTCCGGCGAGGTCGTGGCGCTGCGGCCCCGGTTCCGGCAGACGGAGTTCGCCGGCAGCTTCAAATGGCTCTTCATGGAGTTCTTCCGCTTTCGCTCGATCTTCTGCGAGGTCGTGGGCGCCTCCTTCTTCATCCAGTCCTTCGGGCTCGTGACGCCGCTGTTCATCCAGGTCATCATCGACAAGGTGCTGCCCCATCACGCCGTTTCGACGCTGCAGGTCGTGGCGGCGGCCTTTCTCGCGGTGGTCGTCTTCGAGTCCTTCATGAACTTCCTGCGCAACTACCTCCTGTACCACACGGCCAACAAGGTCGACGCGGGGCTGGGCGCCCGGGTGTACCGGCACCTGCTGTCGCTGCCCTACCGCTACTTCGAGACGCGGCGCGTGGGCACCATCATCGCCCGGGTGCGCGAGCTGGAAACCCTCCGGCAGTTCATGGCCAACGTCTCGCTCACGGTGCTCCTCGACACGGTCTTCTCCGTCGTCTTCATCGGCATCATGGTCCTCTACAGCGCGGCGCTCACGCTGCTGGTCCTGGGCTTCGTGGCGGTCATCGCCCTGGTGTCCTTCGTCGCCACGCCGCACATCAAGGCGAGGCTCGACGAGAAGTTCCACAAGGGCGCCATGGCGCAGTCCTTCCTGGTCGAGTCCATCACGGGCATCCAGACGGTGAAGTCCATGGCCCTCGAGGGCAGGATGGTCCGCAACTGGGAGAACCACCTCGGGGACTACATCCAGTCGGCCTTCAACCTGGCCAACGTGGGCAACGCGGCCGTCACCGCCTCGCAGGCCCTGCAGAAGCTCATGACGCTCGCCGTGATCTACTTCGGCGTGGCCCTCGTCTTCGACAACGCGCTGAGCGTGGGTCAGCTCATCGCCTTCCAGATGTTCGCCTCGCAGCTCAGCGGCCCCGTCCTGCGGCTCGTGCACATGTGGCAGGACTTCCAGCAGGCGAAGCTCTCGCTCGAACGGATCGGCGACATCGTCAACACGCCCTCGGAAGTGGCGGGCGGCTCCGTGTCGCTCAGGGACCTCCGGGGCTCGATCGTCCTGAAGGACGTGAAGTTCCGCTACGCCCACGACGGGCCGCTGGTCCTCGACGGGGTGAGCCTCGCGATTAAGCCCGGCGAGATGATCGGCATCGTGGGCCGCAGCGGCTCGGGCAAGAGCACCGTGGCCAAGCTCATCCAGCGCCTCTACCACCCGCAGGAAGGCGTCATCGCCGTCGACGGCATCGACCTGCGGCACATGGACCCGCTGTTTCTGCGCACCCGCATCGGCATGGTGCCCCAGGACGCCTTCCTCTTCAGCGGCACGGTCCGCGAGAACATCGCCATGGCCATGCCGGACGCCGACATGGAGCGGGTCATCGCCGCCGCGCGCATGGCCGGGGCCCACGAGTTCATCGGCGAGATGCCCCTGGGGTACGACACCTGCGTGGAGGAGCGGGGCGTGTCCCTGTCGGGCGGCCAGCGCCAGCGGATCGCCATCGCCCGGGCGTTGATCGCCAACCCGCGGATCGTCATTTTCGACGAGGCCACCAGCGCCCTGGACTATGAGTCGGAGCGGACCATCAAGAGCCACCTCGGCCACATCCGCAAGGGCCGCACCGTCATCCTCATCGCCCACCGGCTCAACATGATGAAAGGCTGCGACCGGATCCTCGTCTTCGACCGCGGCCGCATCGTCGAGGCGGGCGATCACGCATCGCTCATGAAGAAGGGAGGGCTCTATGCCCATCTTTGCAGGCAGCAGGAGATCGAAGGCGACGGATCCGCACGACTTCAAGCCCATCCTGGCTGAGATCCAGGAGCGGCCGCCGAACCCGGCGGGACGGATGTTTCTCTGGGCGCTGATGGCCATTCTGGTCGTGGCGGGCCTCGGCCTCTTCCTGGTCGAAGTCGACGTCGTCGTCTCGGCCCGCGGCAAGATCGTCCCCCTGGGCGACGTGAAGACGCTCCAGCCCCTGGAGACGGGGGTCGTCAGCGGCATCCGCGTCAAGGAGGGCGACTACGTGGCACAGGGGGCGACCCTCGTGGAGGTGGACCCCGCCCTCGACACGGCCGACCTGGAGGGCAAGGAGAAGAACCTGCGGTTCTCGAAGGCCGCCGCCGGCCGGATCGACGCGGTGCTTGCCGGGAGGCCCTTCCGCCCCGACGGCGACACCGAGCCGGAGCTCGCGCGGGCCCAGCGCGGCCTCTACGAGGCGCAGCGGGCCCTGTACCACTCCACCTTGAGCGGGAAGGAGAAGGCCCTGCGCGAGGCCGAGGCGACCCTGCAGGGGCTCAGGGAGGAGCGCAAGGGGCTCGAGGGCCTGCACCGGCTCGTCTCGGAGGAGGAGAAACGCCAGCAGTCCCTCGTGGCCATCGGGGCCCTGGCCGAGAACCGCTGGCGCGAGAAGGTCAAGGAGAGGCTGCAGGCCGAGAAGGAGCTGGAACTCAAGGGGGCGCAGGTCGAGGAGGGGGCCTGGAAGGTCCGGCGCATGCGCGAGGAGATCGAGACCTGCCGGAACGCCTTCCGCGAGAAGCTCCTCGCAGAGCTTTCCGGGAACCTCCAGGGCCGCAACACCCTCGAGTCGGAGGTCAGCGGCATCCACTTCCGCAGGCAGAAGCGCATGATCACGGCGCCCGTGAGCGGCACCGTCCACCAGCTCCACGTCAAAACGGTGGGCGGCGTCGTCACGCCCGCCCAGCCGCTGGTGAGCCTCGTGCCCGAGAACGCCCCCATCGTGGCCGACGTCCTGGTTGTCAACCGCGACATCGGCTACGTCCGGCCGGGCCAGCGCTGCGTCGTCAAGGTGGACACCTACGACTTCCAGAAGTACGGCACCGTGGAGGGCGCCGTCGGGACGGTGAGCCCCTTCACCGTGGAGAACAAGGAGAAGACCCGCGACGGCTATCCCGTGTTCGTGAACCTGTCGGCCGCGGAGCTCAAGACGAAGGACGGCGCCGCCTTCCCCCTGCGGCCCGGCATGGCCGTCACCACGGAGATCAACGTGGGCAAGCGGCGGGTGATCGAGTTCTTCCTGTTCCCCATCATCAGGTACCTCGACGAGGGGCTGAAGGTCCGATAAAAAATGTGGGGTCAGGTCTTGTCGGGCTGTTGCCCAAATAACCGTTGCATGAGTGTGCTGATGATTTTATAGGATTGGCAATGCCACGATTCATGGAGAGCCAGTCATGATGGGGTTCCAATCCGATCAGCAA
>JAAYEC010000065.1 GCA_012728915.1 Deltaproteobacteria bacterium
CCTTCGTGCTGCGCAAGGCCATGGAACACAAACTTAAAAAAATCTTCGATCTCTGCTATAAACGGACTCTCTGTCGTCAGCGACCTGAGCCCCATCTTCGGTAACATTTATTTATGAGGCAACGGGGCGACAAGGATCTCGGCTCAAGGAAACAGGGAAAAGCGGCGGGTGCTGGCTCGGAAATTGCTCATAAGGCCTGCAGAATCGGAAAAGGCCCGGGGGAGACGCATGGAGCCGGTAAAAGTCGTCGTTCGTTATGCCGACGGGAAGGTCATCAAGGGGTACACGCAGGACTTCTTCCCGAACAAGGACCGCTTTCATCTGCACCCGCAGCAGAAAACTTCGGGGCAGGACACGCAGCAGATCCTGGTCAAGGATCTCAAGGCCGTTTTCTTCGTGAAAGATTTCGATGGAAACCCCGCGTACGACGAGCGCCGCCGGTTTTCCGAGGGTGACAAGGCCCAGGGCCGGAAGATGGAAATCCTCTTCAAGGATGGGGAGAAACTCGTCGGGGCGACCCTCGGCTATGAACCGAACCGTCCCGGGTTCTTTATCAACCCCGTCGATGGCAAGAGCAACAATATCCGCGTCTTCGTCGTCCAGTCCTCCGTGGAGAAGCTCCGCAACCTCTAGGGCGTCTGTTCCGCCCGCGTCGTGACGACGCGGAAGCGGCCGCATCGGTTCCTGTCAACGCTTCATGCTGCAACGCAAGCTCGATACGGATAAATAGATTGCCGTCTGCTTTGATTAACGGTATATAATCAGTTTATACCTGATAATAACCTGTAAATTATTTGATATTGCAATGCAACATGCATCGCGCTATTCCCGTTGCAGCACAATTACTGGCGTTGCTGTCCTGACGACAGGAACGAGCACGAGGAGGTCGCGCGATGAGCATGAATGCATGGTTGCAACGCAACCCGTTTGAAGTTTTCACGCAATGGTCGGAGGAGTCTGTCGATCTCATGATCCGGGGGCGCAGGCAATTCCAGGAGACAGCGGAATCTCTCCTGGGCGTCTTCCGTGAAGGCCTGGAAATGAAGCCCGTGGCAGATCCTATCCGCCGGCTCTGCGGAAACCTTTACGAGCTGCTCAACTTCCCCGTGGGGAACGGTCTCGAGAGGGCAACTTGGGAGGACGCGATCCTTGAGATCCGGAATCTGGCCGATGGCATGACGGGCCGCCTTTCGGCCAGCGGTTTCGCCGAGCAACTGGCCGTCTATGGAAAGACGACAGGGGAAAACGGTTCGAGGGTCTCCTCTGCCTGCATCGGCTGGATGAAGCGTCTGGTCCTGGAGCAGAAGATCACGGCTGACCGGGAGGAAGCCCGCCAGGCCGCAAGGAACTGCCTTGAGGCGACGGAATCGTTCCTAAAGGAATCCTTCGCCTGCTGCCTGGATCAGCTCAGGGCGAACTACGGGCTCTTGATGGCCGGTGTCATGAAAGAGAACGGGCACGTCGAAACGGCCGGTGAGTGAGGTGCGACGGTCCGACGAACCCCGGTGCGGCTGGTCACCGGAGCCTCGGGGGTCTACACTGATCTTTCCATCAGCTTGACCTCGAAGCGGTAGCCCGCGCTTTCGGCTGCTTTCCGGACGGCCCCGCGAAACGCCCCGAAATCGAAGGAGTAGGAGTAGTCCTTGCCGAAGAGCGTTGACTGCTCCTCGATGGTGCCGCTCCGCTCCTTGCCGAAGGTGTTGTAGGTCTCCTTCTTGAAGCCGAAGCCCGGGCTCGTCTGGCCGCCGCCGCTCGAGACGCCGAACCCCGATTCCTTCAGCATCTCGAAGAAGCGCACTTCTTTTGCAGGCTCGTCGACCTTGAAGCGGCAGATGTAGGTGAGCTTTTTCTTCGACAGGAATGCCTTGCGCTCGGCGATGACGGCCTCCATTCTCGACGATCCGTCCTTCTGCGGCTCGAACTGCCCCGGGACGGCCTTCGCCATTTCCGTAATCGTCTGTCTCAGGTCCATGAATCCTCCTATTTCCGGTCGACGGTGATCGTGATGGGCTCCGCCGTCTCTGTGCCCGCCCTGACCGACGGTTCCACCACGCCGCCCCGATCGTATGCAAAAATCGGGTAACTCGTGGAGGCGACACGGCTGCCTTTCGAATGGATGGGGGATGCACGCAGGGTGGAAGGAAACGAATGACAGGCGGTTGCAAAAATGCGCGGAAGGCCCTCTAATCCCTGTTCTGCTGCAGATTGAAAATTCTTTCCCGCAGCTCCTGGAGGCTGTGTCATCATCGGCTCTCGTCATTGCGAGCAACCGAAGGAAGCGCGGCAATCTCAATCTTTTCGATACTATCCGAGATTGCTTCAGTCGCTTCGCTCCTTCGCAATGACATGGTGACACAGCCTCCTGCGGGAAGAGGATGATCGCGTCGCCGGAGGCCTTCAGGGCCGCAACGGCCGCCTCGCCCAGCGCGGCGGCCTGGCTGCTGCTCCTGTTGACGACTAGGTACTGCATGAGGATCTGTTCGTCGCTCATCTCCGTCACTCGCGCGACCCCGGTCATGGGGTCGGCCCGAGCACCGGGACAGGCTGTTCACCGGGAGCCGGCATCAGACAATGTCCTATGCAAAAAACAGACAATGTCTGATATTGTTTCTGCGCGGATTCGGGTAACGGGACATGCTAGAAACGTCCCTGGTGGTATGCCGCCGGGGTTCGACCCGGGTGGCCCTGCCGGATAACGGCAGGGCCACACCTGTTCGGGGCGCCCGCCACGCCCCCGTCTCCCTTTTTTCCTCCTCTGAGAAAAACGAGGGGTCAGGCGGTAACCGCCCGACCCTCCGCCGTTTCTACTTCCCGCAGGTCACGGAGATCTCGATGAGCACGTCGCGGGGCAGGGCGGCGGCCTGCACGGTGACGCGGGCCGGCGGGTCCTGGGGGAAGTATTTCACGTAGATCGCGTTGTACTTGCCGAAGTCCTTCAGGTCCTTCATGAACACCTCGGCCTTCAGGACGTTCTTCAGGCTGAACCCCGCCGCCTCGACAACGGCCTTGATGTTGTCCAGCACGAGTGTCGCCTGGGCCTCGATGTCCCCCTTGGAGAGTTCGTTGGTCTTGGGCCGGTAAACATGGTCCTGTCGACGTTGCCGGGTCATCGGATGGATGGGGAGCGCCTGCGCCGGATGAACGTGTCTTCGCGGCACTCGCCGTCGGCGATGTACGGCTGCTCACCGATGACCATGGTTTCGCTTCCACCGGAACATGCGGGCCAGGAGCAGCCCCAGCGCCGCCAGGGTTATGCCCCAGGCCCACGGTTCCGCCTGCCGCAGACTGACGTGCACCGCTGCGATCTCCTTTTCCAGGAAGAAGGTCCCGAGACACCAGAACCCCACCCAGAGGATCGCTCCCGGCACATTGACAGCCATGAATGCTCCCGGCGGCATCCTGAGCAGGCCCGCCGCGATTCCATTGATCTGCCTCAGGCCGTCGACGAACCGGGCAACCAGGATGATGCCCGCGCCCGTACGGGAGAAGCGTCTCTGCATCTTTTCCAGGCGCTTCTCGCTGACCCCGAGGCGAACCAGCAAGGGCCGCCCTCCCTTCAGGCCGATCAGGTAGCCCGCGCAGTTGCCGGCCACCGCCGCGACGAATGCCCACGCCAGGACCCATCCGATGGAGAGGTCGCCCCGCGCTGCCGCAAGGGAGGCCCCGATCATCAGGGTCTGGCCCGGCGCCGGGATGCCCATCCCCTCGACCAGGATGGCCGCAAACAGCGCCGCATAGCCGTAACGTTCCAGCAGGGGAGCCACGCGGGCGACGGCACGGCTCATCTCCGTTTCGATCTCTCTCTGCAGGGACCCGGAGGACGGGTATGTTGTGGTGTCCGCAGAACAGGGGCAGGCGAGCCCGAACCCGAGGGCGAGGGCCAGGAGAAGGGGCATACCCTGCCGGCGCCAGGAGATCTTCATGTCATTCATCCGGGTCTGGCATGGGTCCGCATCTCACCGTGATGGAAACTCCTGCCCCGGCAACCGGCGCCCCTGCAAGGGTCAGGGGAACAGATCCGTCTTCACTTGATCGACAATCTCGCGGTACCGCGCGACGTCCGTCTCTTTGAGGCGGCGGAGCCCTTCCAGAAAGCGCTCCGCGTTTTCCCTCGTCGGCGCGATCCATGCGCCCTTCTCTGCGGCGATTGCATCCGCCAGTTCCCGGAAATCCTCGTAGGCCTTCTTCTGGGCGGCTGTCCACGATGTCCGGTCCGTGTGGGCCAGCAGCGCCTCGAGTGCCTCGATCATCCGCCCGAGCTGCCTGCCGTACCCGGCGACGTTCTCGACGATCCGGCGCTCCAGGGCGGGATCGGAGGATTTGGCCAGGTTGATGTTGATGAAGCCGAACTGGCCCATCCACTGGGACCACAGCGACGTCCACCATCGGAACGCCTGCGTGACGTCCCCGGACAGAGGGAATCCGTAGAGGTTCTCGGGAGTCCTTTCAGGCATGATCGCTCTCTCCTTTCCGGCGACCGGTGTCGGGGTGGGACGCGGAACCGAGGCGAGGGAAGGATCCTGGCGCGAGGCTCCGCTTGTGAAATGTACCATTTGATCCTAGCTCATGAGCGGGCAATTTTGCAAGCTCCCGCTACCGTGAAACTGCCAGCACAGCAGGGCGCATGGGAGTCGCAGAGGTCCGTTTCCCGCTTTTCCCCCGGGGAAGCCGACACAGGAGAGCGTTCCCGGGTATCCTTTTCGCCCCTCTCTCACGCATCCCGGATCGCCGGTTTGTATCGGCTGCTCATTCGGGAGGGTCTTCCTGAAATGATTGGGCCTGACGGACGCCGCGCGGGTCATCTGCCGTCCCGACACGGGGATGATTGCCAGGGAAGGGCTGGGCGGCTCAGGAGATCAGGCCGGGGAGCATGACGGACTCGAGCGCCGCCCGGCGGTCTTCAAAGTCCTCGTCGCGACCGCCGTTCGGATCGAACATCGTCCCGAAGTGCAGGGTGACCCTGGCGAAGGGCTTGGGGATCATGAACCGGTCCCAGCTGTTGAAGTGCCAGGCGCGGTCGGCCGAGGTGAACACGGGGACGATGACGGCGCCCGTGGAGCGGGCCAGGCTGATGGCGCCGGCCTTGACGATGCCCGCGGGGCCCTTGGGACCGTCGACGATATGGCCTGCGAGCCGCGACCGTTTCAGCCGCTCGATCATCTCTTTCAATGCGCTGCTCCCGCCGCGAGAAGAGGAACCGCGCACGGCATGCCAGCCGGATTTCTCAGCTACACGGGCGATGATGTCTCCGTCCTTGCTGCGGCTGATCATGAGGGATGGACAATAGGACGAGTAGGACTGGAAATGCCGGATGGCGGAGAAGAACTGCTGGTGCCACGAGCACAGCAGGACCGTCCCGCCGGACGCGTGGTACTCGATCCATTCCGTCTCGTTTTCGACGGTCATGCGGTAGGTCCGTGTGTAGAGGCGGATGACGTGATACGGTGCAGAATGCAGAGGCCCGGGGAGAAGTGCGTAACGGTGTTTTTTGAGCATCTGTGGCGCCCGGCGCAAAGACAAGAAGGCGCCGCGGTCCCATGGCGGGAACCGGGGCGCCTCTTTCGGTCGGTCCTTTACAGGGGCTTCACGTTCGCCGCGGCGGGGCCCTTCTGACCCTGCGTCACGTCGAAGCTCACGCGCTGGCCCTCGTGGAGCGTCTTGAACCCGCCTGCCTGGATGGCGCTGAAATGAACGAATACGTCACCGCCCTCATCCTTTTCGATGAAGCCGAAGCCTTTCTGCTCGTTGAACCACTTCACTTTGCCTTCTGACATTGCTGGCATCCTCCTTTCTTCAGTGTTCAAAGTCGGATGGCCATCATGACAGAAAGAAAACCGCCAAGACTCTAAAGAGCATGGCGGCAACCTTTGCACTTCAAAATGTCTGTATCCAACTTTTCTCACACCCTATCTGGGTGCTTTATGTGCGGCAGATGCTATACATCTGCGCCTGTAAAGTCAAGGGCTTTTTTCATTTTTTCGAGGCCCGCCAGGACCCCGGGCCGCTCATCCCCATTCGAGGAGACCGGCGAGGTGTGGGCCGCGGCTCACTCGATGCGTGCCGTCGCCGTATTGACGGCCAGCTCCCTGTCCCTCGTGAAGAAGGTCCACTCCATGCCCGTCTTGTGAATCCCGGCCTTTCTGTCCTGTCCCCGGCACCAGTACCAGCGCCCGGGCCGCTCGACGGTGGCGAAGGGGTGCTCCCTGGCGCAGAGGATGCTGCAGGGGTTGTAGGTCTTGAAGTATACGACCTCGTCGGGGACTGCGTCGAAGGCCAGCTCTTCTGGCAGGGCGATGTGCGAGACATCCGCCCCTGCCGCTTCCTGCATGTCGAGCCAGTCCGAGATGCTCACGGCCGCTCCCCGCTTTTTCTACTTCACGCTGACGGACTCGATGATCACGGGGCTGCGGGGACAATCCGAGGGAAAAGGTCCCTGAGGCCCTGTCGGCACGTTCGAGATGGCGTCCACCACGTCCATCCCCCGGGTCACCTTTCCGAAGACGGCGTAACCGTAGTCGCGGACGCCGTGGTTGAGCGGGGTGTTGTCCGCCAGGTTGATGAAGAACTGCGCCGTGGCGGAATCCACGGCGGAAGTGCGGGCCATGGCCAGGGTGCCCCGCTCGTTCTTCAGACCGTTTGCGGCCTCGTTCCGGATGGGCGGCCGCGTGGCCTTTTGGCTGTAGTACCGGTTGAAGCCGCCTCCCTGGATCATGAAGCCGGGGATCACCCGGTGAAAGATCGTTCCGCTGTAAAAACCGTCTTCGGCATATTTCAGGAAATTGTCGACCGTGAGGGGCGCCTTGTCCCGGTAGAGCACGGCCTCGATCTCGCCCTTGACCGTCTTGATCACAACGGTCGGGTTGCCCCCGGCGGCCTCCTGCGCAAGCGCGGGGCCCGCAACCAGGGCCAGCATCACGGCGACCCACAATAGCTTTTTCATGAGAACATCCTTTTCATGCCCGAAGATGCGCCGGCGGAATCGAAGAAGTCGTCGGCCGGAACCTCCGGCGCACCTGCGGCAGCAATGAGTCCCGCAACCGGCCCTGCCGCATCATCGAATCCTGCAAAACCGGCTTCCCTATGCGTGAAACGCACACTTGTGGGCGCCTGAGTGGCCCCTGTCCAGACAGCAGGGGCTTCCGCAGGAGCATTTCCCGAGGCAGTACCGGGTTGCCTTCGCCGGCTTTTTTGTCGCTTTTTTCGGAGCCGCTTTCTTCGCAGCAGTTTTTTCCGGGGCCGATTTTTTCACGGCCTTTTTCGCGGCGGTCTTTTTGGGCGCTGCCTTTTTTACCGCTTTTTTCGGGGCTGCCTTCTTCGCTGCCGGTTTCTTCGGGGCCGCTTTCTTCGCCGACGATTTCTTCACTGCCATGTCCTCGACCTCCCTGGTTTGATGTGTCGGTTCAGTCGGTGGGTGTTCCGGATCTTTCCATTCTCAGCTCGCAGGCCCGGCAGATGATGAAATGTCGGCCCTGTGTTGTTGTTATGCTATCCGGAGCGGGCTGTCAAAGAAAAAGAGCTCGGGAGGGAAGGAAGACCCTGCGGCCCCCGATCCTGCGCGGCGGCTCCGCCTGTCCCCATAACGGCGAATCCCGGGGCGGGACCACCGACCGAGGGCCTGTGAATGCGTCAGGCTCGGCCTTTCAGGTCCTTTCCGAAGACCCAGAAATAGATCGTCCCGGCGAGGCCGCAGGCCGTGGCCGTCAGCAGGTTCGTTTCGGGGGAGATCTCCCAGAGGAAGGCCCCTGCGAAGGCGGCCGCCGAGACGATGACGTCCCGGATGAGGTAGTAGAGCCCGAACATGCCCGCCTTCTTGTCTTCCGGGGCGAGGTCCATGATGAGGGCCTTGCGGGTCGGCTCACCGAATTCCTTCATTCCCCGGATGACGAAGGCGGCAACCATGGCCCAGAAGGTGTGTGCGAACAGCAGCACGAGGGGAAAGAGCGTGAAGTTGAAAAAGGTGATGACCACGAAGGGCTTCTTGGTCGTCCGGTCGGCCATGTAGGCCACGGGGATGTAGACCAGGACCGCCGTGGCCATCTCGATGGTGGTCAGGATCCCGAATTGAACCGGCGTGATGTCGTTGTTCCGGATGCACCAGACGACCACGAAGGCATAGGGGATCTGCTCGGCAAAACGGATCAGGATGTCCGAGACCAGAAGCTGCCTGAGGGAAGGGGCCATGGAGCGCCAGAGCCGCGAGGGTCTTTTTTCCGCGTTGTTCCGGCGGACGTCTTCCTCGATCATCACCTGCTGGAGAACCAGCGAGATCAGGCCGAGCAGCAGGGCACCGGCAAAGGCGATTCGCACCCCGTCCGTCTCCCCGTACGTCTCGATGAGGACGCCGCCGATGATCGGGCCC
Source organism: Deltaproteobacteria bacterium (assembly GCA_012728915.1). Classification (GTDB taxonomy): domain Bacteria; phylum Desulfobacterota; class Syntrophia; order Syntrophales; family UBA2192; genus UBA2192. The sequence continues at coordinate 8,360 of JAAYEC010000065.1, forward strand.
AGGGCCATGGGAAACCGCCGGACCAGGGAGTGCATGGTCACCCCCATGGTCCGCCTGTTCTCGGGCAGCACACCGGAAACCAGGCTCATCGTGGCGGGCAGCGAAATGGCCGACCAGGAGAGAAAGAAAACGGCGCCGACGATAACGGCCTGCCAGTACGGAAAGAGGATGACGATCCCGTAGCCGAACAGGGCGATGAGGTTGAAGACGATCAGCGCCCGCTTGTAGCCGAGGCGATCGCTGAGGTAGCCCCCGGGAAAGGAGTACAGCGCCGACAGCAGGTTCTGCATGCCGTTGAGCAGGCCGATGGAGAAGACCCCGCCGCCCAGGGCCAGCAGGTAGATGGGTAGGAAGCGTTCTGCCAGCCTCTCCCCCAGCCCGACGAGGATGACCATGGCCAGCAGCGCCACGATGCTGCGTTTGAGGCCGAGGAAATCGATGATTCTCGTCTGCAGGGTCATTCGAAATCAGGAGCCGTTACCCTGTCCGCGGGCCGGCAACAAGGCTTCTCTCACTCCTCGGCCGGGTCCAGGCTCAGGATCTTCTCCACGTTGAAGACCCGCCTGTCCCGGCGCGTCCGGCACCACGCCTCGAGACCCAGGAAGGGCCGGCCTGCATACTCCATCTCGCCCATGCGCAGCGGCTTGATTGTCCTCCGGCTCTTGACGTCGGTTCCCTTCAGGTAGACCATCTCCAGGGTGCGCTTCTCCCGAATGGCATCTTCGAGGACCCGACGCTTTTCCTCCAGGGAAAGGGTCCTGGCGGCCTGGTCGTACTGGCTGCGGGTGAGGTATCGGATCACCGCCCAGTCCAGCAGGATGTCCTGCTTGCGAAGGGGCTTGCGAAGGACGATGCCCTCGAGGCTCGTGCAGCGCGAGAGGGCCACGTACATCTGCCCCGGGGCGAAGGTTCCCCGCCCCACGTCGATGATCGCCCGCTGGAAGGTCTTCCCCTGGCTCTTGTGGATGGTCACGGCGAAGGCCAGTCTCAGCGGGAACTGAGTGAACCTGCCCACCTCTTCCGATTCCAGCCCGCCGTCCTTCAGGGAGAACCGGAAGATCTCCCAGGTGAAGGGCGCGACTTCGACCGTTCGGCCGTCGTCGAGCCGGACCCGGATCAGCGCGCCGTCCCCGGCGTCCTTGACGAAGCCCGTGATCCTGCCGATGGTCCCGTTCACCCACCGGCTCCAGGCATCGTTGTTGAGCAGCATCACCTGGGCCCCCTTCTTGAGCTTCAGCTCCACCGCCGTCGGCAGGTACTCCTTTCCGAATTCCCCCTCGACGATGCCCGTCGAGGTCCAGGTCCTTCCCTTGAGCTTCCCGAGCTGTTCCTCGTTGTAGGCGTCGGCCAGGGTGTTGGTGCTGGTGAGGTGGATGTAGTACTCGTCGGCGGGGGGCTCGAACCCGGGGTCGACGCGCGTGTTGAGCAGTGCCAGGTCCTCCTCCGTGACGGTGCGGTTGCGGATGGCGTTGAGCACGTCGATGAAGCGGTCGTCGCGCTGCCGGTAGATCTTCTCCAGTTCGACGAATTCCATCTCCAGGCCCTGGAAGACGCGGGCGCTGAAGAAGTAGGGGCTGAGGTAGAGGGTCTTGAAGAGCATCTTCTCGGCCGCTCCGACCACGGGCGGCAGCTGGTAGAGATCGCCGATGAAGATCATCTGCAGGCCGCCGAAGGGGGCGTCCTTCTCGGGCCCGTTAGCCCGCAGGAAGGCGTCCACGCAGTCCATCAGGTCGGCCCGAGCCATGGAGACCTCGTCGATCACGATGGCGTCGAGCTTTTTGTAGATCCCCGCGCCTTCGCCCCGCAGTTTTTTCCGCGCCGATTCGGGCGTCACGTCGGGCTTGAACCGGAAGAAGGAGTGGATCGTCTGGCCTCCCACGTTCAGGGCCGCAACCCCCGTCGGGGCCAGGACGGCCGCTCGCTTGGCGGTGGTCTCCTTGAAGTGCTGCAGCAGGGTGGACTTCCCCGTGCCGGCGCGGCCCGTGACGAAGACGTGCCGTCGCGTCTCCTCCATGAGCCGCAGCGCCCGCTCGAAGGGCTCCGTGAATTCGAGAGCGGCCTGCGGGGCAGGGCGGTGTGGTTTGCTCGCGGCCTTGTTGGCGGGTTTTCGTGCCATGGAGAGGCATTAGCGCAGGGGTGGGGCGCAAGTCAATAGCGAACTCCTCCCGCCCGCCTGCCTTCGCCGTGCGGCCGAGGCAGCCACCGGCTCCCGCATGAGCGCACCCGCGAGAATGCCCGATAATCAGGCCTGACCCCGATGATGACCCTTAAGGCTTAATTTTCCCTGAAGCCACCACGAATAAACGAACCTCATCATCAGAAATGTTTTCCTTGGATAACTTTATTCGCCATCAGCGATGGCACAAAGTTCCCGAATCCAGCGATAAGCACCTCAGAGAGTTTTTCGGACGTTTGAATCGGTCTGGAAAGGCGTTCGGTGCGTCAGGGGATTCGATTTCAATGGGGGCCGGCCGGGACCACGCAGTCAGCGACGCCC
>JAAYEC010000066.1 GCA_012728915.1 Deltaproteobacteria bacterium
CCTTCGTGCTGCGCAAGGCCATGGAACACAAACTTAAAAAAATCTTCGATCTCTGCTATAAACGGACTCTCTGTCGTCAGCGACCTGAGCCCCATCTTCGGTAACATTTATTTATGAGGCAACGGGCTATGGACCGTCCAACGACGGTTGCTTGACGGAGCAGCATAAAAACGCTATATATGGCCCAAATGCACTCGTGGCGGAGGGGTCCGGAATTCGTCCCGGAAGAGCCGGGTTGGTCGGGCCGCCATCTCAGGACGGGGTGGTGGCTTTTTTGTCCTCGAACGGAGCACATACCATGAGCGTAAGGCAGATCTGGATAACGACGTTCGACCTGGAGAGATTGAGCAGCCTCATCGACGGGGTCCGGGCAACGGGCTCGCAGAAGAAGGCGTACCTCGACCAGCTGGAGAAGGAACTCGAACGGGCCAAGGTGGTGGCCCCGGAGAAAATCCCGGAAGACGTGATCACGATGAATTCGGCCGTCAGCGTCCGCGATCTCGAGTCGGGCGAAGAAACGACCTATACGCTGGTGTTCCCCGGCGAGACGCGCATCGAGGAAAACCGGATCTCCGTCCTCTCGGCGATCGGGACGGCGCTGATCGGCTACCGGGTCGGGGATGTCATCGAGTGGAAGGTCCCCTCGGGGATGAAACGGCTGAAAGTAGAGGGGATCCTCTACCAGCCGGAAGCCTCGGGCCGATACGACCTGTAAACGAGGGCGTCTTCGTTCCCTCCGCCAAGGGTCCGGCGAAGCCGGTGGACAGGGGCTGCCATGAAGGAGATGACCAAAAAGGAGCTCGTCCAGGAGGGGAAGGCGCTTCGCAAGGCCCTCGACGAGGCGGAAGCGACGATCGGGCACCTGCGTCAGGAAGCGGCCATGGCCTGCAAGGCCGCACAGAAGTACCGGATCATCGCCGACAACACCTACGACTGGGAATTTTGGCTCGGTCCGGACGCCCAGTTCATCTACTCGTCGCCTTCCAGCGAACGGGTCTGCGGCTATCTCGCGGAGGAGTTCGAAGCGGACCCGACCCTGTTTTACCGGATGATCCATCACGAGGACCTGGCCCGAGTCTCCGAGCATATGAATCGCAAGAAGTTCGAGGCCGGACTCGCCGAGATCGAATTCCGGATCGTCCGCCGCGACGGGGTCGAGCGTTGGGTGGCCATGGCCTTTCAGCCGGTCTATGACGGGGACTCGCGGTTCCTGGGCACCCGCTGCAGCAACCGAGACATCACCCAGCGAAAGCTGGCGGAGGGCGAGCGCGAAAAACTGATCGGCGAGCTCCGCAGCGCGCTCGCCCGCGTCAGGATGCTCAGCGGCCTCCTTCCCATCTGCGCGTCCTGCAAGAAGATCCGCGACGACAAGGGATACTGGAACCAGATCGAGACCTTCATCCGGGACCATTCCGAGGCCCATTTCAGCCACGGGATCTGCCCCGAGTGCGCGCGGAAGGAATACCCGGATCTCTTTGACGATACGGCAAGGAGGAAAGAGGGGAAATAGGGCGCGAAGCGGGACTTGACGGCGGGGGCATCCTCGCATAGGATCCCCCTGCCATGAAAAAAATCGTTGCGGCCAACGTGATTGCCCTCTGCCTTGCAGCGACCTCCATCGCGGCGCCGCCTTCGCGGATCGTCTCCCTTGCCCCGAACATCACGGAGATCCTCTACGACCTTGGCCTGGGGGGCCGGATCGTCGCGGTGACCGACTACTGCGACTACCCGCCGGCCGTCAAAGAGAAGCCCCGCGTGGGCGGCTTCACGAACCCCTCGCTCGAGGCCGTCGTCGGTGCGAGGCCCGACCTCGTGATCCTGACCGACGACGGCAACCCCAAGGTCATCTACAACCGCCTGAGGGATCTCGGCATTCCCTGCTATGTATTCACGCCCCGGCGACTTGGGGAACTGCCCCGGGGGATCCGGGACCTGGGAGCGGCACTCGGCGCCGGGAAGGAGGCCGCGGCCCTTGCCGGCCGCATCGAGAAGGAAATGTCGGCGCTGGAGAACAGGGCGAGGCAGATGCGTGTCAACTCTCCGAAGTCGGCCCTCTTCATCATCCAGCCAGAGCCCATTGTCGTGGCGGGTCCCGGCACGCTCATCCACGAGGCCTTCGGCATCCTCGGCATCCGCAACGTCGCCGCCGACGGCAAGGACAAATACCCCAAGTTCTCCCTCGAAGAGATCATCCGCCGCTCGCCGGACTACCTTCTCGCTGGGCAGGGCTTCATGTCGGGAGGGGGCGTCGAGCGGCTCAAGGAGAGGCTTCACATGCTGCCCGCCGTCCGGGAGGGGAGGGTCTGCGTCGTCACCGAGCGGCTCTACCGCCTGAGCCCCCGGGCCGTCGGCGGGGTCGAGGAAATGGCGCAGTGCGTTGCGGGGCTTTAGTCTTTCCTGTTCTAAATCCCTTTCATTTTCTGCTCTTCTTAACTTCCGCTCTTCCCAACTTCCGTCCTTTCTAGGGTCTTGACAAAGCCCCGGCGCTTTGTTAGGGGGTAGGCATCGAAGGGGTGGGCAGATGGAAGAGGGGTGAAAATCCCCCGCTGCCCCGCAGCCGTGATGGGAACGAAATCCCGATGAGCCACTGTCATGGTCACCATGATGGGAAGGCGGGAGAGTAGGGCGCCCTGAGCCGGAAGACTGGCCCATCCCGTTAGCCTCGAGGGAGGTTGCGGTGACCCGGTTCTTCCTTTTCACATCCCTTTTAGCCGTTCCGGCCGTTGCCCTTTCCGTCGCATCGAAAATCGAGGCGGGCAAGGCGGTAACCCCGCTGCGGGTGAGCCGCGTCTGCGCCCTGCTGGCCGCCCTGTTTGTGGCCGTGGCGGCCATCGCCGCCGTCACGGGACCCCACCGGATCAACCTGATTGCGCTCCTGGGGCAGGGCATCGCCTCCGACACCTCACCCGAGCACACGATCGTCTTCTCCGTACGCATCCCCCGCATCCTGCTGGCCGCCGTCGTGGGCGCCACCCTGTCCACGGCGGGCGCCGTGTTCCAGGGGTTGCTGCGAAATCCCCTGGCCGACCCGTACATCCTCGGGGTCTCCGGCGGCGCCGCCGTGGGCGCCGTCGTCGGGATCATCGCCGGGCTGGACGTTCTGCCCTTCGGCATTCCGGCGCTGGCCGCCCTGGGCTCCTTTGCGTCCATCGTCCTCGTCTTCGGCGTGGCCGGCCGCAGGGGCGAGACCCCGTCGGGGACGCTGCTGCTTTCGGGGGTCATCGTGAACGCCTTCTGCACGGCGGCCATCATGTTCCTCATCTCCACGGCCTCGGGCACGCGCCTGCACGGGATCATGTTCTGGCTCATGGGGGACCTGGGGCTCGCCGAAAGCGGGCAGACCCTCCTGGGGGCCGCGGCCCTGCTGGCGGGCTCCGCCGTCATCTACCTGCACGCCCGGTCCCTGAACCTGCTCGTCATCGGCGAGGAGCAGGCCCTGCAGCTCGGGGTGGACGTCGAGAAGACGAGGCGCATCCTCTTCTTTGCCGCCTCCTTCATCACGGCGGCCGCCGTGTCGCTCTCGGGCCTCATCGGCTTCGTGGGGCTCCTCGTGCCGCACCTCATCCGGATGATCTTCGGCTCTGACTACCGGCTCCTGCTGCCGGCGAGCTTTCTCTTCGGGGCGACCTTTCTCGTGGCGGCCGACACGCTGGCCCGGACGGCGATCGCCCCGAGCGAGCTTCCCGTGGGGGTGATCACGGCCCTCTTCGGGGCACCCTTTTTCATCTACCTGCTGAAGAAAACGGAGGCCGGCCGATGCCGCTTCTGAGCGTGGACAGGGTCAGTTTCAAATACGGCGAGCAGTGGGTCCTGCGGGGCGTCGCCTTCGAGGTCGAGAAGGGGGATTTCCTGGGGGTCATCGGCCCCAACGGCTCGGGCAAGACGACGCTGCTGCGCGTCATCGACGGGATCCTCAGGCCACAGGAGGGCGAGGTCCGTCTCGAGGGCACCGATATCGGAAACCTCCGGCGCGAGGCGCTGGCCCGATCCGTGGCCGTCGTGCCCCAGTACTCGGCCCTGGCCTTCCCGTTCTCCGTCGAGGAGGTCGTGCTCATGGGCCGCTCGCCGCACCTGGGCCGCTGGCGCTTCGAGGGCGAGCAGGACCTGCGCATCGCCCGCGAGGCCATGGAGATGACGGACACGCTTGCGCTGGCGTCCCGCGACATGGAGTCTCTTTCGGGCGGCGAGCGCCAGCGGGTGCTCATCGCGAGGGCCCTGGCGCAGGAGCCCCGGCTCATGCTGCTCGACGAGCCCACGGCCTTCCTGGACATCAGGCACCAAGTCGATTTCTTCGACCGCATCCGGTTGCTCAACCGCAAGCGGGAGCTCACCGTCATCGCCGTGACCCACGACATCAACCTGGCCGCCCACTACTGCGACCGGATCATCCTGCTCAAGAACGGGCGCATCGAGGCGGCGGGGCCCGTCGAGGCGGTGATCACGGAAGAGCACATCCGGGAGGCCTACGAGACGAGGATCCTGGTGGACCGGCATCCCGGGACGGGATCGCCGAGGATCACGCTGACGTGAAGAAGTGAGGGAAAAGAGGGAAGTCGGATAAAAGCAAGGCGTCAATCGCCGTCGGAGCGAGGAAGCCGGTCGAAGTCCGGCGCTGCCCCGCAACTGTAGGCGGAACGAAATCCGCAGCATGCCACGGGTTTCCGGCACAGGGGGCCCGGAAGGCGCGGAGAGTAGGGGGCCGCAAGCCAGTAGACTCGATCGACGGCGCGACACAAACCAATTCCCGAGGGGGAAGGAGGAGTTGACATGATTTGCATGCGTAAGGGTTTCGTCAATCTGTGCCTGCTCGCGACGGCCGTATCGGCCCTGCCCGGGCTTGTCTTTGCCCAGGCGGCACCGCAGACTGCCCGGCCCGAGTACCGGATGGGCGAGGTGGTCGTCACGGCCACCCGCGACGCGCAGGAAGTCCGCAAGGTGCCGGCCAACGTGACGGTGATCACCTCCGAGGATATCCAGAATTCGGGCGCCGCGAGCGTCCCCGAGGTGCTGACGGGCCTGGCGGGCGTCCATGTCACGAGCTACAGCGGCAACGCCTCGCAGTCCGTCGTGGACATGCGGGCCTTCGGCACCGAGGCGGGTTACCTGCGCCACGTGGTTCTGCTCGACGGCCGGCGCCTGAACCGGCCCGACATCGCCGGGATCAACTGGCTCGAGATCCCGCTCTCCGAGATCGAGCGCATCGAGGTCGTCCGGGGCGCCAACAGCGTCCTCTATGGCGATTCGGCGATCGCCGGTTCCATCAA